>JAFKFM010000007.1:80000-772601 GCA_017308135.1 Alphaproteobacteria bacterium | reverse complement strand
GCCAAGATCACGCAGCTCGCCGACGGCTCCATCGGCAACTCGCAGCGCACGATCTACGCCGCCGATTTCAGCGCGATGACGAACCAGATTTCGAACTTCATCGCGCAGGCCAACTACAACGGCGTGAACCTGCTGTCGAACAACTCGGCCGCGAAGACGTTCCTCGCCGACACCTCGGCGGCGACGCTGACGATGACCAGCCAGTCGACGGTCCACACCTCGTTCACGACCTTCGCGCAGTCCTCGGTGTCTTCGGTGACCGCCGCCACGGCGTCGCTGACCTCGCTGACGACTTTCGCCAACCAGGTCGCGGCTTCGCTGGGCGCCAACGCTGCGGATACCCGCACGATGACGCTGCAGTCGAACTTCGTGAACTCGGTGGTCGACGCCACGACGACCGGCCTCGGCGCCATCGTCGACGCCGATATCGGCAAGGCCTCGGCCTCGGTTCAGGCGCTCCAGGTTCGCCAGCAGCTGGGCATCCAGTCGCTGTCGATCGCCAACCAGCAGCCTTCGGTCCTGCTGGGCCTGTTCCGCTAAGCGATCTTCCCTTCGGGGAGGCAAAGACGGGGGTGGCGCAAGCCGCCCCCGTTCTTTTTTCGGCGCCAAGAACGAATATCGCGTCCTATTTCTCCACCGACGCATGGCAGAACTTGGCGCGACTCCCCCTAACGGGGTAAAAGATCAAAGGAATTGTCGATTCGGGCGACTCAACGCTCGAGGGAGGCCCCGTGACAGAGCCCGCGCAAAAACCCGGCGAAAACGATCGCGACCGCGAGTACCGCTTGTTGACCTTGGTCACCAAGAAGCTCAACGACGCGAAAACCGTCGTCCAGCAGCTTGACCCGCAATCGGTCGGCCAAGTCTGCGACGCGATCTTCCATAATCGCGACGTTTGGAACGCCTTCGTCAACGACGTGTCGGACGATCGCAACAAGCTGCCGAAGGAGCTGAAAGTGCTCCTGATCAATCTGGCGGCTTATGTGAACAAGAACTCCGACATGATCATCAACGGGCATACGGACGGCGATCTGGATATGCTAATCGCCATCAACAAGCACGTGATGGACGGATTGCGCGGCACCGCCTGATCGGCGACGTCTTTCCATCCGCCTTTCGACGGCGCCGCGCGCACCGGAATTTTCCGGAAATGCCGGCGCCGTTTTGATTCCGGGGCGAACCGATCCGCCGATGTCCGATCCCGCACGCCTACACGCGACGATGCTCGCGGGCCTCGCCAAACACCAGGCGGGCGACGCGGCCGGCGCGCTCGCCGATTATCGCGCCGTGCTGGCGCAAGCCCCCGAACATCCCGACGCGTTGAACCTGGGCGCGCAGGCCTTGCGCGCGATCGGCCGGATTGACGAAGCGCTCGATCTCGCCGCGCGGGCATGCGCCGTGTCGCCCAGTAACGCCGCCTTCCAGGCCAATCGCGCCGCAATTTTGATCGACGCGAAATCCTTTGACGCGGCACGCGATGCGGCGGCCGCGGCGATCGCCGCCGATGCGACACATCTTCCCGGCTGGATCAATCGCGCGGTCGCGCGCGCCGCGATGGGCGACGCCGCGAACGCCGAAAGCGATTACCGCGAAGCGTTGACGCTCGCCCCGGGCTCGGCCGAAGCGCGCAACAATCTCGGCAATCTTCTGCAGCGCCAAGGGCGCATCGACGAAGCGTTGAGCGAGTACGAGGCGGCGATCGCGGCAAATCCGCATCATCGCGAAGCGCATTCCAATTACGGCACCGCGCTCTACGCGCTTCAACGCGCCGGCCAAGGCGCCAAAGCCGCGGCGCTGGCGCGCCGATGGGCGCAAACGCATCCCGACAGCGCGACCGCGCGGCATATCGCAAGCGCGCTCGCCGGCGACGACGTCGCGACGCGCGCGCCCGACGCCTATGTCCGCGACGCGTTCGACATGTTCGCGCCGACCTTCGAGGCGACCCTCGCCAAGCTCGACTATCGCGCACCGCAGGTACTCGACGATCTGCTCGCCCGGCATTTGAAGCGCCCGCTGCCGGTCGGCCGCGCGCTCGATGCGGGCAGCGGGACCGGCCTCGCCGCCCCGATGCTGCGCCCCCGCGCGGCGATCCTCGACGGCGTGGATTTGTCGGGCGGCATGGTCGCGCACGCGCGCGAACGCAAGCTCTACGATGAATTACGCGTGGGCGAATTGATCGCCGATCTGCGGGCGCACGCGAACAGCTACGATCTGATCGTCGCGGCGGACGTGCTTTGCTATTTCGGCGATTTGGCGGAAGTGCTCGCGGCGGCGGCTTCGGCGTTGAAAGAAGGCGGCGGGCTCGCCTTCAGCGTCGAGCGATTGATCGACGCGCGGCCGGACGAAACCTGGCGCGTGCGGCCGTCGGGGCGTTACGCCCACGCGACGGAAGCCTTGCCCGCGATGTTGCGCGCGGCGGGTTTCGTGAATTTCGCGATCGAACCGCAATCGACCCGCAGCGAAAGCGGTGCGGCCGTTCCCGGCGCGATCGCCTGGGCCGAGAAAGCCTAAACGGAAAAAGCCTGAGAGAACCGGCTCAGCCGAACTCGCCCGCGCCCACGCGGTCGTTCATGTCGCGCAGCACGACGCGGACCGCGTCGCGGCCGTAGACTTCGACCAGCATTTGCAGCACGACCGTGAAGCAGGCCACGCTCAGCGTGTCGCGCCCCATGCCTTGGCGCATGCCTTCTTCGAGCGCATCGGCGACGACCCTCAGCGCCCCCAGGCGTTCCTGGTCGGTACTTGCGACGTTAAAAGCTTCATCGGACATCGACGTATCCCCTTTGGACCGGGCGCACCCGCCCGGCCCCGTGGTGCGAATCGGAGGATTCTACCACGAACGGTCAAGTTCAGCGGCGTGCGAGCCCTTGCAGCAGGTCGAGGACCCCGTTGCCGCCATCCATCAGCGGCGTCAGCAGCCCGGCGTACATGTTGGCGCCCATCCCATTGGCCGCCGACGTCTCCTGATCGACCTTCATCAGATAGGTCTGGATGACGCGATCGACGAATTTGGGATCTTTGAGCTTCGCGACGTCGACCTTGCGGGCGAGCGCCGTGGCCTG
Organism: Alphaproteobacteria bacterium; assembly: GCA_017308135.1. Taxonomy (NCBI): domain Bacteria; kingdom Pseudomonadati; phylum Pseudomonadota; class Alphaproteobacteria; species Alphaproteobacteria bacterium. The sequence goes on along the minus strand of JAFKFM010000007.1, from coordinate 769,539 downwards.
GGCTTCCACGCCCTGCACCGCGAATTCCCTCGGGATATCGAAGGCCTTGGTGACGACTTCGCGCAGGATCTTGTTGCCGAGCACGTCCCACGGGCTTTTGACCGTGCCCGCGTTTTCCTTGAAATAGATCGCTTCGCGCAGGCCCGGCGTGGCGTTGCCCTGGGCCTTGTCGAACTCGTTCTTCATATAGCGGGTGATCAGCGAATTGATCACCGCCTCGTCCTTCACGTTCTTGACGCCCATGTTTTTGAGGTCGAGACGTTGCGTCAGCTCGACGAACCGGGGATCGTTCATCCGGTTCGCGTAGGAATCGATATTGGTGAGATCCGACGTCAGGACCTTGCGCAGCAAGCCCTTCTTGTCGACCTCGCTTTCCAACTGGAACGCGGAAAGCGCGAAATTCATGAATCGGCGATCGTTCAGCAACTGATCGACGTCCTTCACCTTCGCGGCGAAGGCTTTGACGTATTCGATCTCCCGCTGAATCGACGGCTGCTTTTCCCACCGTGCGCGCTGGGCCTCGCCCGTTTTCTCGAGCTGCTTCCAGGCGACGACGGCGGTCATTCCACCAGAAATAGAACCGGCCATGTCATCCTCCTTCGCGATCGTTCTCGATCGACAAAGGCAATGTAACGAAGTTTATCCGCCAGGGCAAGTGCCAACAAATTAGATAAAATTCGATATATTTCCGTATATATTAAAAATCAATGACTTAGTAAATATGGTTACTCGACTTCTTCGCCGTCGGCCATCGCGCGCTGCTTGGATTTGCCTTCCGAGCCCTGCAACAGCATTTTGCCCTTCTCAGTCGTCGTCCCGACCAAATCCCATTCGAACTTGATCAGGCGCTTGGCGTCTTTGAGGCCGGGGTAAAGCTCGCCCTTTTCCACCCGGGCGCGCAGCGCGTCGATGATCGGCTTCGAGGCGGGGGCCGCCTGTTCGAAATCGTTCATGAACTGGTGCAGCGCTTCGGAATAGGCCTTAATCTCGTCCGGGAACAGATAAAGGCATTGCAGCGTGTAATAGACGCGCAAAGCCGGCGTCGCGGCTTCGTCCAATTGAAGAATATCTTTTTGGCGCAGGATGTTGCCGCGATTGCGGATCGCGAGCATGGCCAAACCGCCGGTATTTTCGATCACCACCCCGTTGATGATGATCTTTTCGGCGGGATTGAGACGAAGAACGAGCGGCATGGGGACTCCTCGGCGATGGCGCCAACCGGGGAATTATAGCATCCCGTCCGCGCTGACAACCCGCCGCCACAAGCCGCGATAGGCCGTCTCGAATTCGCGCGCCAGGCGCCGCCCGTCGCAAAGCGGCGAAGCCGCCATGCGCGCGCGCAAATTCCCGCGTAACGCGGCAAGCCGCGCGCGGTCGGCCGCAAGCCCGGCGACGATCCGCGCGAAATCGGCCGGATCGGCGGCGACGAGATCGCCCAAGCCGACCCGGTCGAGCAGCGATGCCCCGACCCTGGCGGCATGGCGATCGCCCGCCAGCGTCACGACCGGCACGCCCATCCACAAGGCTTCGCAGGTCGTGGTCGTGCCGTTGTAAGGAAATGTATCGAGCGCCACGTCGACCGACCGATAGCGCGCGATATGCGCCGCGATATCGCCGACGAAGCCGACGAATTCGACGCGCGATCCATCCAGACCATGCGCCTGGAACATCGCCGCGTAGCGCTCGCGCGTCGCCGGCTCGTCCAGCCCCTTGGCCTTCACGATCAGCCGGGAATCCGGCACCGCGCGCAAGGCCTGCGCCCACATCGCCACGACGCGCGGCGTGATCTTGGGCAGGTTGTTGAACGACCCGAAGGTGATCCGCCCCGCCGCTGCGAACGGCGGCGGCCCCGGATCGGGCGCGAAAGGCGGCGGCAGATAGGCGAGAAATCCGCCCGGCACGCGCACCAAATTCTCGCTCGCCAGCGCATCGGCGGGATCCGTTATTTCATCGACGAATCTTGCGTCGAAGCAATCGAGCCCCGTGCTGGCGGGATAGCCAAGCCACGTGACCTGCACGGGTGCGGGCCGGCGCGCGAACGCCGTCAGGCGATTGCCGGTCGTATGGCCCGCGCAATCGACCAATATGTCGATCGCGTCCGCCTTCGCTTGCGCGACGAACGCGTCGTCGCTTTTGCCCGCCATATCGCGCCATTGGAGATCCAGCGCCTTGAACGCGGCGGTCACGCCGTCGGGTGCGCCGACATCCGAATAGGCGAACAACTCGACCGCTTGGCGATCATGCGCCGCCAGCAACGGGGCGAGAAAATACGCGCAGGAATGATTGGCGAAATCGGGCGAGACATAGGCCACGCGCAAACGCCGATCGGGATCGCGATCGCGCGGCGTCGAGCGCGGCGCGCGCCGGACGGGACTTGGCCAATTCGCGGCATCGGCCAAGGCTTGCGCGGGCGAAACGTTCGGATCGTAATGGCCGGAGAACAACGCGGCCGACGCGATCGCCGCGTCGTTCGGCGCCGTGCGGCGCGCCAGCGCGAAATTCGCGGATGCCTCCACGGCGCGGCCTTGCGCTTGCAGCGACAGCGCGAGCTTGGCGCGCAAATTCGCGTCCTCCCCGCCCGACAACGCGGCGGCGAAACCGTTCGACGCGGCGAAGGGCTGTCCCAACTGCAACGCCGCTTCGCCCGCCACCGCGTAGATCGGCAGGAAGCCGGGGAACCGCGCGGCGGCGTTCGCCGCGGTCAGCATCGCCCCTTCGGCGTCGCGTCCCGCCAGCAGCACCGAGGCGAGATTGACGTAAGCGCCCGGAAAATCCGGCGCCGCGGCGATCAGCGCGCGATAGCGTTCAGCGGCCGCGCGCCAATCGCCCGATAAGGCGATCGCGTTGGCGGCGGCGAATGCGGCGGCGATCTCCGGCGGCAGATTCGTCGTCATCGCGCTAATCTATCGCCGAAGAGGATTCGCGAATATGGACATTCGCAATATCGAAACGCTGGAACGTCGCGCCTTCGCCGCCTGGCCCGCCTTGCGCACGCAAACGCGCGACGGCTGGGTGATGCGTTTTGCCGACGGCCACACCAAGCGCGCGAACTCCATCAATCCCGTGGCGCCGGGTACCGGCGATCTAGCCGCCCGCATCGCGGCGGCCGAAGCCGACTACGCTGCCGCCGGATTGCCGCCGGTGTTCCGCATCACGCCGTTGGCCGAGCCCGGCCTCGACGACGCGCTGGCCGCGCGCGGCTACGCCGCCTTCGACGAAAGCCTGGTCATGGTCGGGCCCCTGCCCCCGGGGCATGCGGAACCCGACGTGACGCTCGACACCGATCCGATCGCGTCGGGCTGGCTGGCGGATTTCGGCCGCGCGACCGAAGCCGACGCCAAATCGCTTGCCACGCTCGCGCGCATGTTCGCGCATCGCGTGACGGGCACGGGTTTCGCGCGGCTGACGCGCAACGGCACGCCGCTCGCCTTCGCGATGGCCGTGCCCGACGGCGGCGATCTAGGGTTTTTCGAAGTGCTGACCGTGGCGCAAGCACGCGGCCAGGGCTTGGCGCTGCGCACATTGTCGGCGTGCTGTGCTTGGGCGACCGCGCAAGGCGCCACGCGCGCCTATCTGCAAGTGACCGCCGGCAACACGGCCGCCATCGCCCTTTATCGCAAGCTCGGGCTCGAGACCGCGTATCGTTATTTCTATCGCGCCAAGTGAACAAAAAAAAGAGGGGCCGCCGGAAATCCGGCGACCCCAAGTTCACGGAGCCGAAACGGTCGACGAGAAATCAGCGCTTCAGGTTGACCACTTCCTGGAGCATTTCGTCGGCCGTGGTGATCATGCGGGCGTTCGCCGAATAGGAGCGCTGCGCCACGATCATTTTGGTGAACTCCTGACCGATATCGGTGTTGGAGTTCTCCAAAGCGTTGGGGTTGACGCCGCCGGCTTGGCCGGTCAACGCCGCCTGGTAGCCGATGAAACCGGCCGCCGGCGAGTCGAGGAACGCTTCGCCGTTCTGACGGACCAGACCGTCGGCGTTGTTGAACGTGCCGAGCGCCAGCTGATACTGACGCAGACGCTGACCGTTGCTGTAGGTCGAGTAGATGTTGCCGTTGGTGTCGATCGCAAGGCCGTTATACGAACCCGCCGAGTAGCCGTCGGCGAGGATGTTCGACAACGAGATCGCCGTGCCGCCGAACTGCGTCGTGCCGCCGGCGACGTTGAGCTGCGAAGCCGAGCCCGCCGTCGCGTTCGGCGCGCCGAACTCGACGTTGATCGACTGCGCGGGCGGCGGTGCGGTCAGCGAGGGCGCGCCGTAGCTGAGCACGACGCGGCCCGTGCCGGCCGTGACGGCGGCGGTGAGCTGCGTGCCCGGCGCGGTCGTGCCCGCGACGGTGATGCCCGTAAGCAAGCCCGCCGTCGTCGTCGTCGTGCCGAAGGAGAAATCGAGCGCGATGGATTCGTAGTTGTTCGGCGAACTGGTCGGCACGGTCAGCACCGCACGCCATTGCGGCGTCGTGCCCGCGGCGGACGCCGCGATCGCGTTGGTACCGGTCGTCGTGCTCGCGGCCACGCCGGGCAGCGTGCCGCCGGCGGTCGTGCGGTTGTACCAGGTCACGGACACGGGCTGCGCGGCGCCGTTGGCGTCGGTGATGGTGATCGTGCCGCCGTTGAAGACCGTGCCGGCCACCGCGTTGGACGGGATGTTCGCGGCGTAGGTCGCGTTGGCCGTCGCAAGGGCGGGCAGCTGCGAGGTGTTGATCTGCACCGGCACCAGCGCGCCCTGGTTGGGCTGCGGGTTGGGCACCGCGGTCGTGGGGCGCGGCACCGAACGCGCGAACAGATACTTGCCCGCGCCGTTGACCATGTAGCTGTTCTGGTCGAGCGAGAAATCGCCGCGGCGCGTGAACTGGCGGATGTTGTTGCCGCTGAAGCCCGAAGCGTTGGTGGCGCCGTCTTCCACGGGCAGCCAGCCCGCACCCGCGATCGCGATCGAGGTCGGCGAGGCGTCCTGGATGATCGTGCCCTGCAGCGAGTTCACGAAGTCGGGGCGCGCCGTGGCGCCGCCCGGATTGAAGAAGCGTTGCGACGACGCCGAGACGTAGCTCGAGAAATTGGCGTCGATGCGCTTGAAGCCGATCGTCTGCGAGTTGGCGACGTTGTCGGAAATATAGTTGATCGCGGTTTGGAAGGCATTCAAACCGCTGATCGCGGAATTCATTGCTACGGTTGCCATGGTTTCGTGCTCCTATTTTTTGAATATATATCCGGCGTTATCGCAGGAATTTGGCGAGGTTCAGGTTCAGCAAGTCGCGTGTGGTGATGTAGCTGGCTTCGAGCGAGGCCTGCACGCCCTTAATGCGCGTGCCGACTTCGCCGATATCGACGGCGACGATTTTGTCCGCCGAAATCGTGGTGGAGGTGACCGTGTCCTCTTGGATCGAGCGGATATCCTTCAGCAGCGCCTGGTTGGCGCCGTTGGTGCCCGCGACGTTGCCGAGGTCGAGCACCGCCTGCTGCAACTGCGCCTGGGCCTGCGCGTAGTATTGCTGCGCGTTGCCCGTCGGATCCTGTTGCAGATAGGTGTTCGGCGTGTTCTGCGCCCAGCGCAGCGCCATCTTGAAATTGCGCAGGCCGTTGATCAGGTTCTGGAACGCGCCATGCGTGGCGCTGATGCCGAAATCGACGTTCAGGCTGTCCGACACCGAAACGCGCGTCTGGGTGTAGACCCATTCGCCCGTCGCGGTGGAGGGGGCGGCCAGATCCAGCGAATTGTTGATATAGCCGGGCACGTTCGTGTTGCCGTCGCCCGCGAATTGCGCGGTGTTGACCGGCGAGGTGAACGGCACGGACTGGATGGCGTTGGCGTAGGTCGCGTTGCGCGGCGGCGAGTTGGTCGCCGCGGCGAAGCCGTTCACGCCGTTGACGAGGGCCGCGTTGTCGAGGCCGGTCAGCTGCCTCATCGGCGCGGTGCTGTAGGCGTTGCCCGCGAAGACGTAGCGCTGGCCGTCGGTCGTGTTCAGGATCGACTGAATGCGGTTGAGCGCGCCATCGATCAAGGCCGCCTGCACGCCATACGTCGCCGGCGTCGTCGACTGCGCTTTCAGCAGTTCCGAGCGCATGTCGTTGCCGATATCCTGCATCGACTGGATCGACTTGGCGTAAAGATCGGTGCGGTACTGCGTCGCGTCGATCGCGCGGGTGTAGATCGTCGATTGGATCGTGATCTGGCGGTACTGCTGATAGCGCAGCGTGTCGGAAGCCAGGCCCTGCTGCTGGAAGCTGGACAGGGCGACGCCGATCAGGCCGTCGCGCTTGCGGCCCGTGGACAATTCCTTCTGCAACTGACCGAGTTCGGTCTGCTGGCTCGAAAGAATGCGCTGCGTGTCAAGCAATTGCGCGAGATTGGTCACGCCCGTGATGCTGCCGGCCATGGATTAGCCCCTTCCCAGATTGATCAGCGTGTCGAACATGGTGCGCACCGTTTGCAGCACCTGCGCGGACGCTTGATAGGCGTTTTGCAACGTCACCAGATTGGCCATTTCCTGGTCGATCGAGACGCCCACCGTGTTGCGGTAGGTCTGATCGGTCTGGTGACGCAGCGTTTCGGAATAGTCGGCCGTATTTTGCGAACCGGCGATCGAGCGCGCGGTGTAGGACACGGCCGAACCGATCGTGTTGGCGATGGTCATCGCGCCCGTCACGATGCCGGTGTTGTTCAGCGCGGCCACACCGGTCGGGATCGGGATCGGATCGAAGGTCGCCGACGTGGCCAGGTTCAACGCTTGCGACATATCGCCCGCGGCGCCCTTCTTCGTCATCACCGCGCCGTTGGCCAGCGTCGGGTTGATCTGCAGCATCGACGCCGCCGGCGGGTTGTTGCCGTAAGCCGGTTCGATCACATAGACGCTGCCGGCACCCGGCGCCGTCGTGAAGGCGGGGCTGACCGTCAGCTGGTTCGCCGTGTTGCCGGTGATCTGCGCGACTTGGCCCGCTCCCGTGCCCGAGATGATGCGCACCTGATAGGCGATGCCCGTCGCGGTCGGCTGGAAGGCGTTGACCGTCCAGGTATTGGTCGTATCGGTCAGCGTCGTCGTCGTACCCGCCGTGGCGGCGTTCGTCATCAACGGGCCGGTGACCTGCTGGATCGTGTAGCGGCTGGTCGTATCGGTCGCGGCCAGGCCCGGCGCCGTGATCGACGTCGCGGTGTTGGCCGTGATGATCGCGGACGAGCCCTTGCCCAGACCGTCGGTGATCGTGACGCGGTAGTAGTTGGTCGCCGTCGGCGTCAGCGCGCCGAACGCGGCCGCACCGTCGGTCAAGCCGCCGCCCGCCGTGCCGACCGACGCCGTGCCCGAGGTGATCGTCGTCGCCGTCGTCGCCGAGGCGGGGATCGCCAAGGTCGAGAAGGTGAAGAAGTTCGCGGCCAGCTCGTTGCCGTAGGAGGCGCTCTTGTTGTAGGTCGAGTTGACCGTGTATGCGATCTGATTGGCGATCGCGTCGATCTGGTTGACGTATTTGCGCAAGGCGCCGTCCGACGGATCGGACGAGCCCATCACGGTCTGCGAGAAGGTCGACGTCGAGGCCTGGCTTTCGTAGCCCGCGCGCAACCGCAGCAGCGCGTCGAGCTGGCCGCCCGCGAAGGCCGTGTTCTGCACGGCTTGCGTGCCGCCGTTGATCGTGACCTGGATCTGGTTGGTGTTCGGGTTGTAGCTGAAGCTGGGCGGCACGGCGCCGGACACCAGCGTCTGGCCGCCGGCCGTCAGAACCTGCAACGCCGCGGTGCCGGTGCCGAGCACCTGGACCTTGGTGATCTTCGAAATCTGCCCGACGATCTGATCCATCTGGTCCTGCAGCTCGCCGATCGGCTGGCCCGTGGACGATTGGTTCACGAGCTGCGCGTTGATCGAGTAAGCCTGCGTGACGAGCTGGTTGAGCTGCGTCAGATTCTGGTTGATGTCGGTCTGGATCAGCGCATCGATCTGCTGGGGCTGCGCGGCGAGATTGTTGATCTCCGTCGCCAGCAGCTGACCTTGCGTCGACACCGCGCGCGCGAGCGTGGCGTTTTCCGGATTGGCTTCGTAATCCTTCCACGCCTGCTGGAACGCCTGGAACATGGTGGTCACGCGCGGCGTGCCGTCCTGGACGCTGAGGAACGAGCCGATGCGCTCCAAGTACTGCTGCTGCACCGCGTTGGCGGCGGCTTCGGAGTTGCGGGCGAGCAATTCGTTCTGAAGCGTTTGGTTGACCGCGCGCGTGACCGATTGGACCGCGACGCCCGTCGGCAATCCTTGAACCGCCGGGGTGATCAGATTGACGTTCTTGCGGGTGTAGCCGGACGTCTGCGCGTTCGCGACGTTGGCCGACGCCACACGCGACTGCTGCTGCAGGGTCAGCAGCGAGCTCAGCGACGAGTTAAGGGCGGCGGACAACGACATTTTCGATCTCCAAAGCGCCCGCCGGTCGAAAGATCCGCCGTCGGGCTTGCCAAGGAATTCGCAACGCCCGTGCCAGGATAGAAATCGTTACATTTCAAGGGGGTGGTTAAAAGCGATTCACCATTCAGGGCCAATTCTGCAGGTCCGACCCGGCAGAAATTTCCGTCCATAGGGCCGGGATTGCCGCCCCGAAACGAAAAAGGCCGCCGGGGTGCCGGCGGCCTTTTTGAAGCGTTTGGGTAAGCGGCGCTTAGGCGCTGACCGACCCCATACCGGCGGCCGGGCGGCCGGCGGGAGCCGCGGCCGAGGCCGGCGCGGCGGTCGCCGCGGCGCCGGTTTGCGGCGCGAGGCCTTCCATGATCGTCTTGTTGACGTTGATCAGGGAGTCGATATCGCCCGTGCCGTCCAGCACCTGGATCGTTTCCCGGCCGACCCACAGGCCGATCCCGATGATCTGGGCGCGCAATTCCTTGGGCAGCTTGTTGCCCTCGCTCGACAGGTCGACGATGAAGGCGTCCCACACCTTCTTGTTCCACAGCATGGCGTCGACGAAATCCGACGTGCCGCGCTTGCCGCTGTCGCGCGCTTTGGTCAGGGCGGCGGTCACCTGCCCCAGCAGGCGATACTCCAGCGAACGCGGATTTTCGGTCGCGTTCTGTACTTTACCGTAAGCCTGGTAGCCGCTCATCTTCGACCCCTTGGATCCCGTTCTGTCGCCGGGGGCACCCGCCCCCGATTTCGGCGCCTTATAGAATGCGCGAAAAGATTAACGATAAGATTAAGGGAAAGCGCGGGAATTTGCACCCGTCCTTATAATCCACCCATGGCCGAATCGATTCTCGCGCAGGCGATGGCCCATCATCAGGCCGGCCGCCTTAACGAAGCGCATGCGCTTTATATGGAAGCGCAAGCCGCCGCCCCATTCGATCCGGCCATTCCCCATCTGCTGGGCGTACTGCTTTATCAAGCGGGCCATGCGATGGAGGGGCTCGCCCAGATCGATCGGGCGATCGGGCTGTCGCCCAGGGTAGCGCCCTTCCATCTCAATCGCGCCAATGTGCTGATCGCATTAGGCCAGAATGCCCCCGCCCTTGCCGCAGCGCACACCGCGTTGACGCTCGATCCCAATCTCGCCCCCGCCCGCGCGATGCTGGCGCGCGCCGCCTTGACGGGCGGCGACAACGCCACCGCGATCGCGCATTTTACGATCCTCGCCACCGGCAATCCTGGCGACGTGCAGGCGTGGCTGGGCCTCGCACTCGCCAAACACGCGCAAGGCGATGCCGCCGCCGCGATCGACGATTACCGTCGCGTGCTGACGCTTGCGCCCGGCGAGATTGCGGCGATCAACGGGCTGGGGGCGGCACTCCTCGATCTCGGTCGCGCGTCGGAAGCCTTGGGCGTGCTCGCCCCCGCCGCCGAGTGCGGTTGGGGACCGCTGGTCGCCAATCTCGGCAATGCGCGCCGCGCGATGGGCGATATCGACGGCGCCATCGAAGCGCTGAAACGCGCGGCCGCGCTCGAACCCAACAACGCGATCACGCTGGCCAATCTCGGCGCGATGCTGACCGAGCGCGGCGATATTTCGGGTGCCCGCGATGCGTGTCTTGCGGCGTTGAAAGCCGATCCCGGCCATGGCCCCGCCCGCGCCAACCTCGCCGCCGCGATCCTCGATGCGGGCGATGCCGTCGCCGCGCGCAACGAATGGGAAGCGATCGCCGGCGATCCGATCGCCGGCGCCAACGCGCTTTACGCCAGGCTGTTCGATCCCGCAATCACGCGCGAACGGGCCCGCGACGCCGCCACGCAATGGGCCGCACGTCATTACCCGCAAACGCCACCCGCCCCCGCTTTGCGCAAACGCGACGGCAAATTGCGTGTGGGCTTCGTGTCGCCCGATCTGCGTTCGCATTCGGTCGCGTGGTTTCTGCTGCCTTATCTGGCCGCGCGCGCGAAGGATAAGATCGCGCTTTACGCCTATTCCGAACTCGCCAACGAAGACGCGATCAGCGCCAAGCTGAAACCCGGCTTCGATCAATGGCGCACGACGATCGGCCAAAATGCGGACGCCGTGGCCGCGCGCATCCGCGAAGACGGGATCGACGTTCTGGTCGATCTTGCCGGACATACCGCGGGCAATCGGCTGGATGTGTTCGCCCGCCGCCCCGCCCCCGTGCAGGCAAGCTGGCTCGGCTATGCCGATCCCACCGGTTTGCCCGCGATCGATTGGCGCTTGAGCGATGCGATCTGCGATCCCGAGCCGCAGGCGGGACCCGAAGCGCCGTGGTTGATGCCGCAGGGCATTCATTGCTACGCGCCGCCCGAGGGCACGCCCGAGCCGCGCGTGAGCGGAAACGCCGCCCCTGTCTTCGGCTCGTTCAATATCTGGCCGAAGCATTCGGCGCCGTGCTTGGCATTGTGGGCCGAGATTCTGCGCCAAGTTCCGGAAGCGCGGCTTGTTCTGAAGAACCGCGCTTTAACCGATCCTACGGTCGCCCAAGCCGCGCAGGCGCAGTTCGAGAAACGCGGCGTCGCGCGCGATCGCGTCATCCTGCTGTCGCGGGTCGAAAATCCGCGCGCCCATCTCGACCTTTATAACGGCATCGACGTGGCGCTCGACACCTTCCCTTATAACGGCGTCACGACGACCTGCGAGGCTTTGGCGATGGGGGTACCCGTCGTCACGCTGTTGGGCACGCGGCCGGCGGGTCGCACAGCCGCCGCCCTGCTGACCCGTGCGGGTCATCCCGAATGGATCGCGCATGATCCCGACGCCTATATACGTGTGGCGGTCGAACTCGCGCGCGACGCGGGCAAGCGTGCCGCTTTGCGCGCCGCGCTGCGTGGCGAGATTTCGCGTCGCGAATTGGGCGATGCGCAACGCTTTGCGCGCGATCTCGACGGCGCATTCCTGGCGATGGCGGAAGCGCGCGAACGGGAAAAAACTGCCGGGTGAATTCTTCCGCGCAGGTCTTTTTCGCCGCCTTGGCCGGAGCGTAAATCACGTTATTTCAATGCGTTAGTTATTGGCCTCGGGCTTGCTGAGAAGGGGAAGACCAAAAACCCCGAACGCGAGTTCGCACCAATGGATTTGTCCGCCCTCGAGAGCCTGCTGCGTACCGACAACGGCCAGGCCAGCCAGCCCCGCCGCTTCGCCGACAATTCGGGCGAGCGCTTCGCCCAGTTGCTGGGCCAGGCGGATAACAAGTCGCGTTCCGCCGCCCCCACGGCCGCGCGCCGCGAAACGCACAACGAGGATTTCAGCGCCCGCCCGCAGCGCAACGATCGCAACGATCGTCCGGAACGCGCCGAGCGGCCCGAGCGTAACGAGCGTCCGGAAAAGGCGGAGCGTCCCGAGAAGACCGATCGCCCCGCGCAGGCCGAGAAGGCGCAGGCCGAAAAGGCCCACGCGGAAAAGGTGCACGCCGATAAAGCGGCCGCCGAGAAACCCGTTTCCGACAAGGCCGAGCCCGTGACGGAGGCCGACGCGAAAGATACGGACGTCGTCGTCGCAAAGCCGGCCGACAACGCCGCCGCCGACGAGGCGAGCGTCGACACGGATACGCAAGCCAAGATCGAAACCGCGGATGCCGACGCGAATGTGTCGACCGGCGTGTCGCCCGAACTGGTGAAGATGTCGGCCCTTGCCGCCGCGCACCAGATCGGCCTGATGATGGCCAAGATGAACGGCGAAGCGGGCGAAACCCCGGTCGAGGGCGGCGAAGCCGTCGTCGCCGCCGGCGCGGACGCCAAGGCCGCCAAGCAACAGCTCGAACTCGCGACCGGCGCCCATCCCGGCGTGAAGCCGCAAGCCGCCGAAGCGATCGAAGAGGATTTCGCCGACTTCGTGATGCGGGGTGCGGCCAATCCCGCCGTGATGGCCGCCGCCGCCGCGAACGACGACGGCGAAGCCAAGGCGGAGGCCAAAGTCGACGCGAAGGCCGATGCCAAAGGCCAAATGATCGTCACGCTGTCGCAGCCGATGGCGATGGCCGCCCCGGTCGCTCCCGTCGTGGCGCTGGCCGTGCAGGCGAGCGCGCAAGCGCAAGCCGGCAACGGCGAAATCACGCTCGACGCCGACAAGGCGGCCAACGCCGCCCTCGCCGGCGACGACAAGGCCAAGCCCAGCGTTAAGCCCGCCGACGCCAATCCGATGTTCGGCCAAGCGCTCGACCGCGCGCAAAACGCCCAAGCGACGCAAAGCACGGCCGACGCCAAGCCCCGCGCGCCGATCGTGCCGCCGCATGAACAAGTCGCCGTGCATGTGCGCAAGGCGGTCGACGACGGCCACAACCAGATCACGATCCGCCTCAACCCCACCGAACTCGGCCGCATCGACGTCAAGCTCGAAGTCGGCCGCGACGGCACGCTGCGCGCGTCCTTCGCCGCCGAACAGGCCCACACGCTGGAAGCCTTGCGCAACGACAGCCGCCAACTCGAACGCGCGTTGCAGGAAGCCGGTCTTAAACCCGATGCGGGCGGCCTGAACTTCTCGATGCGCGGGGACAACCGCGAAAACGCGCAAGCCTTCGCCGATCTGGGCCGCGATCAGCGCGGCCGCGCCGGCCGCGACGGCGGCGACGACAATGCGTCCACCGCTGCTCCCGCCCCCATCCATGCCAATTACCGCGCGGCCCGTCGGGCCGCCGGCGGCCTCGATTTGGCCGTCTGATTTTCAGGAGATAGAACCATGTCCGGCTCCATCACCACCAACTACGCCAGCGGCGGCGCCGCGACCGGCGCCTCGGCGGCTTCCGCCGCGACCTTCGGCAAGAACTTCGACACGTTCCTGAAGCTGCTGACCGCGCAGTTGCAGAACCAGAACCCGCTGTCGCCGATGGACACGACGCAGTTCACCCAGCAGCTCGTCCAGTTCTCGTCGGTCGAACAGTCGATCCGCCAGAACCAGAATCTGGAAACGCTGATCGCGCTGCAGAAGAGCTCTCAGGCGGGCAACGCCGTCAGCTATATCGGCAAGGAAGTCGATCTCAACGGCAGCGTCGTCGGCCTCGTCGACAGCGTCGGCGTCGTCACCTACGAACTGCCCGAGGAAGCCTCGCGCACGATCATCAACATCTACGACAAGGACGGCGCGCTGGTCCGTCGTATGGAAGGCACCAACAAGGCCGGCCGCAACGCCGTCGAGTGGAACGGCACGTCGGATACCGGCGCGCAAGTCCCCGACGGCGACTACAAGGTCGAAGTCGTGGCGCAGAACGCGGCCGCGCAGAACATCACCGTCAAGACGGTCATCACCGGCGTCGTGTCGGACGTGCGCTTCATCAACGGCACCACGATGCTGACGGTCGATGGCGTCACCCTGCCGCTGAGCCAACTGGGCGCCGTGCGCGGTACGGCCCCCACGCCGAGCTGAGCGGAGGTTTAGCTTATGTCGACGCGCATCGCCCACGCCGCGGCTTTGGCCGCCGCCAGCCTCGCCGCGCGCGAGGCGGCGGGAATGCGCGCGGGCGGTGCGTCTTTCGCCAAGCTGCTCGACGGTTTCGCCGAGCCTTTGTGGACCGACGCGAACGCCCGGCGCGCGGCGAGCGGCGATTGGCGGACGGACGGCGCCTATCAGGTCAAACTGCCGCGGGGCGGCGAAGCGCATGTGCTGGTGTGGCGCGCCACACCGGGCGGCAAGCCGCTGGTCGTCGAACCATTGCTGCTGCGCCATTCCGCCCAGGCTTGGGAACGGCTGCTGCCCGCCCCGGACGAAAATTCGCGCAAACCCGTCGCGACCGGCTTCGCGGTCATGGACGATGGCGGCGTGCGCGCCGAATACGAATTCCTGTGGCGCTTCGTGCCGGGCATCGGCTGGCGGTCGGATCCCGATCCGCATGCCGACGAGCCGGGCCTATCGCGCGTGCGCCCCGCCCCGTTCGCGGCGATCGGCGCGCTCGACCCCATCGTGGCGCGCGATCCTTCCGCGTGGCTGCGCGACTGCGGACGGTGCAAGCGCTACACGCTCGGCCGCCGCGATTTGACTTTGACTTTGCTTTTATGCCCGCACGATTGCCTCAAGCCCGGAGAGCCCGGATGAACACCGACGACGTCAACGATTGCTTAAGCGCGCTTCCCCTAGAGTCCGGCGCATTCCGCCCTTATGACGGCGCCGCCGCCGAGTTCATGACCGAAACATCTTCGCGCCCCTTTGCCACGTTCGACGCACCGACATTCCGCATGGCGGAACAAAAGGCGGTATCTTCGAACCGCAAGCCGATCGCCCTGCCCGCACCCGGCACCCAGCGCTGGGTGGTCCGGCGCAAAGCCGCGATCGTCGAGGCCGTAAAAGCCGGCCAATTGACCGCCGAGGACGCCTGCCGGACCTATTCGCTGTCGGCCGAGGAATTCCAATCTTGGCAGCGGCTGATCGAACGCCATGGCACACGGGGCCTGCGGACGACACGGCTGAAGGAATACTGGGCGAAGGGCGAAAGTTAACGCTCCAATTTGACTCTAGAGTCTGCCGCTAGAGTCTTCGTGAATCGGCAAAAATTTCCCACTTGGTGGGAAAATTCTGCCGGGTATTAACCTTCTCTTCACGCATCTTCCCTACGATACTTATCAAAGTTTGGATAAAATTGTGCCAATTCCGGCGCCATCGTTTTCCAAACTTTGATTGGTTTTTCGGGCAGTTAGCTCGATTTCGCGCGAAATCGGGCCAGCCGGTCGAGGGAAGAGCAAAATGGGCGGATTCGGCGAGACTTTGCGGCAATTAGGGCCGCTGCGCTTGTCCTTGCTGGGCGCGGTAGCGGTCGGCCTGCTGGGATTTTTCTTTTTCTTTTCCATGCGGCTGTCTCAGCCGCCGATGGGTCTCCTTTATAGCGATCTGGCGCCCCAGGATGCGGCACAGATTACCGCACGCCTGGAGCAGCAGCAGGTCCCGTTCGAGCTGCGCAACGGCGGCAACACGATCATGGTGCCGGACGACCGCGTCTTGCGCCTGCGTTTGAGCTTCGCCGAGACGGGCATCCCGCGCGGCGGCTCGATCGGTTACGAGATCTTCGACCGCGGCGAAGCGCTCGGCCAGACCAACTTCATGCAGCAGCTGAATCAGGTGCGCGCGCTCGAAGGCGAGCTCGCGCGCACGATCAGCGCGTTGCAGCCCGTGCAGAACGCGCGCGTGCATTTGGTCGTGCCGCGCCGCGATCTGTTCAACCGCGAGCGCCAGGAACCGACCGCGTCGGTCATCATCCGCATGCGCGACGCGAATAACCGCCTGCCCCGCCAGCAGGTCCAGGCGATCCAATCGCTCGTCGCCGCCGCTGTACCCGGCTTGCGTCCCGTGCGCGTGTCGGTGATCGACGATCGCGGCAATCTGCTCGCGCGCGGTCAGGCCGAAGGCGACGATCCCTCGGCGCTCAACAACTCGGCCGAGGAACTGCGCCGCGGCTACGAACAGCGCCTGTCGCGCACCATCGAGACGGTGCTCGAGCGCGTCGTCGGCCCCGGCAAGGTGCGCGCGGAAGTGTCGATCGATCTCGATTTCGACCGCATCGTCACCAACAAGGAAAGCTTCGATCCCGACGGCCAGGTCGTGCGCTCGACCCAGACGGTCAGCGAGAACAACGAAGCCTCGGAACAAGCCGCCCAAGTCACGGTGCAGAACAATTTGCCCGATAGCGGCCAGGATTCGGGCGGGCCCCGCACCACCAATCGGGGCACGCGCACCGAGGAAACAACGAATTTCGAAATCACCAAGACGGTGACGCAGCATGTGCGCGAGCAGGGCGTGATCCGCCGCTTGACCGCCGCCGTGCTGGTCGACGGCAACACGACCGGCACCGGCGGCGAACGCCAATGGCAGCCGCGTTCGGAAGAGGAAATGCAGCGTTTGACGTCGCTGGTGCGCACCGCCGTCGGCTACGACCAGCGCCGCGGCGACACGCTCGAGCTCGTCAATCTGCAATTCTACGCGCCCGAGGAATTGCCCGTCGATACGACGGAGCCGGGCCTGTTCGATTTCTCGAAACAGGACATCATGCGCATCGCCGAAGTCTTCGTGATGGCGATCGTCGCGTTGCTGGTCATCCTGCTGGTCGCGCGTCCGATCATCAACCACGTGCTGAAATCGGCGCAGGAGAAGCGCGAGCAGGAACGCGCGGCGGCCGAGCAAGCGGCGGCGCAAGCCCAGCTGCTGCCCGGTGCGGCCGGCGGCATGCCCGGCGCCTTGGGCGGACCCGCCCCCGGCATGGAAGGCCCCAGCGAGATCGAACAGATGATCGACATCGCCCAGGTCGAAGGCCGCGTGCGCGCATCGTCGATCAAGAAGATCGGCGAGATCGTCGAGAAGCACCCCGAAGAGGCCGTCGCCATTCTTCGCACCTGGATGTACCAGGAAACCTGATCGGATAGGCGTATAGACAAATGACCCTTCCGCAATATCGCTCGCCCAGCACGCCGCCGCGCCGCCGCGTGAACCCGCAAGGGGCCCAACGCGCCGCCGCGTTGCTGCTCGCCCTCGACGAAGCAGCCGCCTCGCGCCTCGCCGCCGCGTTGGACGCGAACGAGCTTTCCGCCCTGACGGGCGCGATGAAAACCCTCGAACCGCTCGACGCTTCGGAACTCGAAGCGCTGATCGATCGCTTCGCCAACGAAACCGCCGTGCGACTTTCGGTCTAAGGAAACGCGATGCCCGCCATCAGCAAATTCCTGTTCGAAGAAGAATTCACCGGTGCCGTCGGCGACGACGGCCAGCCCGCGCCGGTCGTCGTGCGCCGCAAGCCCAAGCATTTTTCCGAAGCCGAAGTCGATATCTTCAAGAAGAACGCGTTCGAGGAAGGCAAGCTCGCCGGCTACGAACAGGGCCGGCAAGAAGCGCTGTCGGATGCCGCATCGCTGACCGCCCAAGCGCTGGCCGCCATCGGCGCCACGCTGCCCGAAGCGGTCGAAGCCGCCCACCGCGCGCGCGAGGAAGCCGCCGCCGGGGCCGTCACCGCGATGGGCGCCATGGCGCGCAAACTTTTGCCCGCGATGGCCGATCAGCGCGCGATCGAGGAGATCGAAGCCCTCGCCCGCGATTGCCTTTCGCGCCTGGCCGAGGAACCGCGCATCGTCGTCAAGGTCGCCCCCGACCTCGCCGAGGCGGTGCGCGCCAAGCTCGAAACGCTCGGCACCCAGTACGGGTTCGCCGGACGCTTGGTCGTCATGCCGGAACCCGGCCTGCCGATCACCGATACGCGCATCGAATGGGCCGACGGCGGGGCCGAACGCAACGTCGCCGATATCTGGAAGGAAATCGAAGACGCGATCGAACGCTACTTGGCGATGAAGCCGGGTGCGGGCGCGTCTTGAACCTATAAAGGAGAACATCAATGGCCGACGAAAAGCCGAATTTCGACGATCTCGACATGGCCAAGGCCATGGCGGGCGATCCCGCGATGGCCGCAGCCGCGGCGAACGCGGCGGGCGGCGACGCCCAGCGCCAGGCGCGCACCGCCAAGGAGCTGGAAGCCGTCTACGACATTCCCGTCACGGTTTCCGCCGTGCTCGGCAAGGCGACGATGCAGGTCAACCAGCTCCTCAAGCTGGGTCGCGGCGCCGTCGTCGAACTCGACCGCAAGGTCGGCGAAGCGATCGACATCTACGTCAACAACCGTCTCGTCGCGCGCGGCGAAGTCGTGGTCGTGGACGAACGCCTGGGCGTGACCATGACCGAAATCGTCAAGGTCGATCGCTCCTAAGCCGAAAGTAGACACCATGCGCTTGCTGATCGTCGGCACACTTTCGGGACAGGTCTCCACCGCGGCCAAAATCGCCATCGCGCGCGGCGCGAAGGTGAGCCAGGTCGACAGCGTCGAACGGGGCATGGAAGCCTTGCGCGGCGGCAAGGGGGCCGATCTCGTCATGGTCGACGTGGGCCTGGATGTCGGCGCCTTGGTCGAAGGCTTGCGCGCCGAGCGCATCCACGTGCCTGTCGTCGCTTGCGGCATCGGCACGGATTCCGCCGCCGCCGTGCGCGCGATCAAGGCGGGGGCGAAGGAATATATCCCCTTGCCCCCGGAACCCGAGCTGATCGCCGCCGTGCTGGCGGCCGTCACCGAGGAAAGCTCGGCGATCGTGTTCAAGGACCCGGCGATGGCCGATACGCTGCGCCTGGCCGATCGCGTCGCCGCGTCGGACGCGTCGATCCTGATCACCGGCGAAAGCGGCACGGGCAAGGAGTTGATGGCGCGCTATATCCACGCCAAAAGCAAGCGCGCGGGTGCCCCGATCATCTGCGTGAACTGCGCGGCGATCCCCGACAATCTGCTGGAAAGCGAATTGTTCGGCCACGAAAAGGGCGCCTTCACCGGCGCCGTCGCGCGCCGCGTGGGCAAGTTCGAAGAAGCCGATAGCGGCACGCTGTTCCTCGACGAATTGGGCGAGATGGATATGCGCTTGCAGGCGAAGCTGCTGCGCGCGATCCAGGAACGCGTGATCGACCGCGTGGGCGGCACCACGCCGATCAAGGTCGATATCCGCATCCTCGCCTCGACCAACCGCGATCTCGAAGCCGAAGTGCGCGCCGGCCGCTTCCGCGAGGATCTCTATTTCCGCCTCAACGTCGTCACGCTGCGCTTGCCGCCGTTGCGCGCGCGCCCCGCCGATATCGAGGTGCTGGCCGACCATTTCCTGCGCAAATACGCCGAAGCCAACGGCGCCGAGGCGCGCGAGATCGCGCCCGAAGCCAAAGCGATGCTGCGCGCGCATGCGTGGCGCGGCAATGTGCGCGAACTCGAGAACACCATCCATCGCGCGGTGCTGCTGTCCAAGGGCCCGACCATCGGCGCGGAAGCGATCGTCCTGCAAGGGGCCACGCGCGCCGACGACCGTCCCGCCCCGACCGCCGCATCGCAAAGCGGCGGCGCGCAAACGGCACCCGGCGGTCCGAAGCCGGGTCTCGTCGGCCGCACGGTCGAAGATGTCGAGCGCGAGCTGATCATCGACACGCTGAGCCATTGCCTGGGCAACCGCACGCATGCGGCGAATATCCTGGGAATTTCGATCCGCACGCTGCGCAACAAGCTGAAGATCTATTCCGACCAAGGCTTCGCGCCGCCGCCCCCGCAAGGCGGCGAGCCGCGCGCGGCGTTCTGATCGGATAAACGCGCATGGCAGAGCCCGCCGCCGCCGAAGCCCCGCCGCCCGATACCGGCGGCGCCGCGCAAGGCCCGACCTTGATGGATCGACTGAACGGCCTTGGCCGTCAGACGGACATCATGCTGGCGTTGGGCGTGTTCGGCATCGTCCTGGTTCTGCTGATTCCGCTGCCGACATGGCTGCTCGACATCTTCCTCGCGTTGTCGATCACCTTCTCGGTCCTCATCCTGCTCGTCTCGCTGTTCATCCAGCGGCCGCTGGATTTCAGCTCCTTCCCTACCGTCCTGCTGATTTCGACGCTGATGCGCTTGGCGCTGAACCTCGCCACCACGCGTCTCATCCTCAGCCACGGCCACGAAGGCCCGCAAGCCGCGGGTGCGGTCATTCAGGCCTTCGGCGCGCTGCTGATGGGCGGCAGCTTCATCATCGGCGTGATCGTGTTCGCGATCCTGGTGATCGTGAACTTCGTCGTCATCACCAAGGGTTCGGGGCGCATCGCGGAAGTGTCCGCGCGCTTCACCTTGGACGCGATGCCCGGCAAGCAGATGGCGATCGACGCCGATCTGTCGGCCGGTTTGATCGACGAAGGCACGGCGCGCAAGCGCCGCCAGGAGCTGGAGGACGAAAGCCAGTTCTTCGGCTCGATGGACGGTGCCGCGAAATTCGTGCGCGGCGACGCCGTCGCCGCCTTGCTCATCACCTTCATCAATATCGTCGCGGGCCTCATCATCGGCACGACGGCGCACGGCCTCAACTTCGCCCAGGCCGCGCAGTATTACACGCTGCTGACCATCGGCGACGGTCTGGTCAGCCAGGTCCCCGCCCTCATCACTTCGATCGCCGCCGGCTTGCTCGTGACGAAGTCGGGCGTGCGCGGTGCGGCCGACAAGGCGCTGATCGGCCAGCTCGGCGGCTATCCCAAGGCGCTGGTGCTGTGCTCGATCCTGACCGGCGCGCTTGCCGTCATGCCCGGCCTGCCCTTCCTGCCTTTCGCGATTCTGTCGGCGGCGGCCGGATACGCCGGCTATGTGATGCTCGAAAACGTCAAGAAGACGGAAGTCGAGGCCGCGATCCAGAAGCAGATCGCCGACACGCCCCCGCCGCCGCCCGAAGAACCGATCCAGGCGTCGCTGCATATCGATTTGATCCGCCTCGAACTCGGCTACGGCCTGTTGTCGCTGATCAACGCCGACAAGGGCCAGAAGCTGACCGACCAGATCAAGGCGCTGCGCCGCCAGCTCGCCGCCGATCAAGGCTTCGTCATGCCTTCGGTGCGCATCCAAGACAATATGCAGCTGCCGTCGACCGAGTATTGCATCCGCATCAAGGAAATCGTCGCGGGCCGCGGCGATCTGCGCCCCGGTCAATTGCTGATTATGGACCCGCGCGGCGATACGATCCCGCTGCCGGGCGAGGCGACGAAGGAACCGACATTCGGATTGCCCGCGATGTGGGTCGACGAAGCCTTGCGCGAAGAAGCGATGTTCAAGGGCCTGACGGTCGTCGATCCGCAGACGGTCATCACCACGCATCTGACCGAGATCGTGAAGGACCATATGTCCGATCTGCTTTCCTATTCGGAAACGCAGAAGCTGCTCGACGACCTGCCCAAGGAACACAAGAAGCTGGTCGAAGAGCTTATTCCCTCGTCGATCACCGTCGGCGGCTTGCAGCGCACGCTGCAGAACCTGCTGGCCGAACGCGTGTCGATCCGCGATCTGCCCGCGATCCTGGAAGCCGTGTCGGAATCGGCCGGCCATACGCGCAACATCACCGCGATCACCGAACATGTGCGCGCGCGCCTCGCCCGCCAGATCTGCGAACAGAACTCGGCCGACGGCCAGTTCATCCCGCTGGTCACGCTGGGGCCGGAATGGGAGCAGAGCTTCGCCGAATCCATCGTCGGCCAAGGCGACGATCGTCAGCTTTCGATGCCGCCGTCGCGCTTGCAGGAATTCATCCAATCGGTGCGCACGGTGTTCGAACGCCACGCCCTGATGGGCGAAAGCCCGGTGCTGCTGACCAGCCCCCTGGCGCGGCCCTTCGTGCGCTCGATCATCGAACGCTTCCGCCCCGCGACGGTCGTGATGTCGCAAAACGAAATCCATCCGCGCGCGCGGATCAAAACCGTCGGCTCGATCTGAGGACGAATGTAAATGCGCCTCAAATCCTACACCGCCGCCACCGCCGAAGACGCGATCGCCCAGATCCGCCGCGAATTGGGCGACGAAGCCTTGGTGGTGTCGACCGAAACGCAAGGCGATCTGGTGCGCGTGGTCGCAGCACTCGAAGCCGCCCCCGACGCGCCCGAGCCCGCTTACGAGCCGCGCGACGTGGCCGAGCTCGAGGACGAATTCGAAGCACCGCAAGGCCCGGCTTTCGGCCGCGCGCGTCCGCAGCCGCCCGAAGCCGATCCGATCGATCAAATCCTCGCCTATCACAACGTGCCGCCGATGCTCCGCCGGCGCGTGCTCGACGGCCCGTCGCTGCTGGGCCGGCGCGCGGGCATTCCCAGCGTGGGGGCGGCGCTGGCCAAGCGCTTGGCGGGTCTTTACCGTTTCGATCCGCTGATGCGCCGCACATCCGGCGCCCCCCTCGTCATCGTCGGCCCGCCGGCGTCGGGTAAAACGCTGGTCGCCGCCAAGATCGCCACCCAAGCCGTGCTCGACGGCGAGCCCGTGCGCCTCATCACCTGCGATCGCAATTCGGCGGGCGGCGTGCCGGCCCTCGCATCTTTCGCCAATATCCTGGGTATCGACTTCGACATCGCCGAAGCGCCCGAAGACCTCGCGCGTTTCGTGCGCGCGTCGCGCAACGATGCGCTGCTGATCGTCGACACCGCCGCCGCGAACCCGTTCTCGCAGGCCGAGATCGCCGCGACCGCGCGCTTCGTCGTCGCGTCGGGTGGCGACGCATTGCTCGCCTTGCCCGCCGGGCTCGATCCGATCGAAAGCGTGGAGATCGGCGAATCCTTCACCAAGACCGGCGCCACGCGCATCGTGCCCACAAGGCTCGACGCCGCGCGGCGCATGGGCGGCCTGCTCGCCGCCGCCGCGTCCGGCACCTATTCCTTCGCGGAGGCGGCGGTGTCGCCGTCCCCCGCCGACGCCCTCGAACCGCTCGACGCCGAGCGTTTCGCCCGCATCCTCGTCGCTTCCGCCAATGCGATCCGGCGCGAAGCCCAAACGGAGGCCGTATCGTGAGCACCGTCCATGCCCTGAACTTCGCCTATCGCGATGCCGCCGATCCGGCGGACACGCCGCAAGCGCGCCAAGGTCTCGGGATCGTCGCCGTCGCCTCGGGCAAAGGCGGTGTGGGCAAAACCTGGTTCTCGATCACGCTGGCCGCGTCGCTCGCGCGAAAGGGCTTGAAGGTCCTGCTGTTCGACGGCGATCTGGGCCTCGCGAACGTCGACATCCAGCTCGGCCTGTTCCCGCAGCGCGACCTCGGCCATTATTTCTCGGGCTCCCATCCGCTGCGCGAATGCGTGACCGCTTATGGGGCCGGCAATTTCGACATCCTGGCCGGGCGCTCGGGCTCGGGCAATCTCGCCACGCTGCCCCAAACGCGCTTCGCGCAATTGGTCCGCGATCTTTACGAACTCTCGGCCGATTACGACGCGACGATCATCGATCTGGGGGCGGGCATCGAGGCGCATACGCGCGGCCTCGCCGCCCTCTCGCGCACTTGTGTGATCGTCACCAACGACGAGCCGACGTCGCTCACCGACGCGTATGCGTTCGTCAAAGTGCTGACGATCAACCGCCAGCGGACCGATGTGCGCGTCGTGGTGAATTGCACGTCGAACCCGACGCAAGGCCAGCGCATTCACGAAACGCTCGCCAAGGCCTGCCGCGAATTCCTGAAATTCGAGCCCGGCCTGCTCGGCACCGTGCGCCGCGACGGCCGCGTGCGCGACGCGATTCACGCCCAGACGCCGCTGCCCGTGCGCCATCCCGGCGCCAACGCGGCGGTCGATGTCGAAGCGATCGCGCAGCGCCTGATCGACCGCGTCTGAGCGTGCGGTGAGCGGCTCGATCCTCCCGCCGGGGATGGGTGCGGCCGCCGCCACGACGGCGACGACGGTAAGCGCGCAGGATTTCCAGCGCGTCGTCGCACAAGTCACGCAGCTTCCCGCCGATCTGCGCAACGCGATCATGGCGGCGAACCAGCAAATGTCGCTGGCCAAAGTGATCGGCCAGATGCCGCCGCAGATGCCGGTCGTACAAGGCCAGGTCCAGGGCACGGACCAGAACGGCGCGACGCTGATCCAGACCCAGCAAGGTCAGGTTGCGGTCAAGCTGCCGATGCCCTTGCCGCAAGGGGCGACGGTCACGCTGGCACTGGGCGGCACGCCGCAAGCGCCGCAAGCCCAGGTGCAGCAGGTTCAACAACCGCCCGCGCAAGCCGCGCAAGCCGCGCAAGCCGCGCAAGCCGCGCAAACTGCGCAAACCGCGCAGCCGCAGCAACAGGCGCCGCAAGCCCCGATCACCCAGATCGCGCAGACGGCGACGCAAGCCCAACCGACGGTGCAGGCAAAGGCGACGTTGATCGCGGCCCCGACCAATCCGCAACCGTCGCCCTCCGCCCCGCAAGCGGCGGCGACACCCGCACAGACCGTGCAGGTCGGGCAAAGCGTTCAGGTTCGCGTGCTGCCCGAAGGGGCTGCCGCGCAAACCACGCAAGCGGCACCGCAAGCGCCCGCCTCGAATTTCGGGCAGACATTGACCGCGCGCGTCGTGGCGCACACGGCGGGTGGCCAGACGATGTTGGAAACCTCGCTGGGCCGTTTCGCGCTGCAATGGCCGCAAGGCGTGCCCAAACCCGCCGAAGGCGCGCGCCTGGCGGTCGAAGTGACGCTGCCGCAACTCGCCAAGAACATCGTCGCGGGCGACGTGCCCTTGAAATCGGGGGCCGCGCTATCGCGCGATTGGCCGTCGCTCAAAGACGCGATCAAGGTGCTGAGCGACACCGATCCGGGCCTTGCCAAGCGCGTGCTCGACGACGGTTTGCCGCGCCCGGGACCGAAACTCGCCACGCAAGTTCTGTCCTTCCTGTCGGGCGAGCGCACCGATGCGCGCGCGTTGCTGGGCGAACAGGTCACGACGGCGTTGGAGCGCGCCGGGCGCGGCGACGTGCTGCAACGCCTGGATGGCGATCTCAAGGAAATGCAGCGCCAGGCCAATGCGCCGGGCGATTGGCGTGCCGCCTATGTGCCCGTGTGGGACGGGCAGAACCTGTCGCAGATGCGCCTGTTCTCGCGCCGCGAAACCAAGAAGGACGCGCAAGGCCGCAAGACCGAGCGTTTCATCGTCGAACTCGATTACAGCCAGTTCGGCGAGGTGCAGGTCGACGGTTTGATGCGCAAACCGTCGCTCGATTTGATCTTGCGTACGCATACAGCGATCCCGCCCGATATGCGCGACGAAATCGAAGTCGTATTTTTGGAAGGCTGCTCGCTCGCGGGCCTCGCGGGCAAAATCTATTTCCAATCGATGGCGAAGTTTCCGGTCAATCCGGTCGAGGAAATCGCCAAGCAAGATCGCGGGATGATGGCCTAAAGGCCTTCCGCCCCCGCCTGATTGCGGCGATGCATGTTGAGGCTGATTTCGTCCATCGCGATCGTCGCCTTGCGGTCGGCGGCTTCCTTGTCCGACTTTTTGCGCAGGTCGAGCGCGATCTGATAACGCTTCAGTTCCTGGAACGCCTCGGCCATCGCGTCGCGCGCCTGTTCCAGCATCGGCTGCAACGCGGCGAGCTGGCGCTCCAGCTCCTTGCGCCGATGGATCGTCCCTTGCGCGTAGCCGGAATAGGCGAAGGCACCCGCCTCCAGCTCGCGCGACAAGGATTGCTCGCGGAGCTTTTCTTCCTCGAGCTCGTCGAGCTTGCGCTTGATCTCCTCCTCGCGTTCCTGCAACGCGTTGAGTTCGCGGCGCCGGTCGTTGAGTGCGGCGTCCGACAGGCGGATCAGCGAGTTGAGGCCTTTGTAGTTCCCGGCCATCTAATCAGCGCGCGTGGGCGCGTTCTTCGGTTTCGCCGCCGACGATCATCGGATCGTCCATGCCGAGGATCTCGGCGAGCTGGCTATACCCGTCCTGCAGCAGCGAATGTTCGCGCTTGCCCTGCTTCAGGAACGCCTCGATCGACGGATTGAAATGGATCGCCTCGTCGACCATCGGGTCGGAGCCGCGCCGATAAGCGCCAAGGCGGATCATTTCGGCCATGTCTTCGTATTGCGACATCAACGCGCGCGCGCGCTGGACGACGGCGTTTTCCGCCGGCGTGTTGCAGCCCGGCATGGTTCGCGAGACCGAGCGCAGAATATTGATCGCGGGATAGCGCCCGCGCTCGCCGATCGCGCGATCGAGGATGATATGCCCGTCGAGAATGCCGCGCACCGCGTCGGAAATCGGTTCGTTCGTATCGTCGCCCTCGACCAGCACGGTGAAGAGGCCCGTGATCGAGCCATGGCCGATGCCCGGCCCCGCGCGTTCCAGCAGGCGCGGCAACTCGGCGAAGACCGATGGCGTATAGCCCTTGGATGCCGGCGGCTCGCCCGCCGACAAGCCGATCTCGCGCTGCGCCATCGCGAAGCGCGTGACGGAGTCCATCAGGCACAGCACGTCGCGATCGTGATCGCGGAAATATTCGGCGACGGTCAGCGTCAGATACGCCGCCTGACGGCGCATCAGCGGCGATTCATCGCCCGTGGCGACGACGACGACCGAACGCGCGAGGCCTTCGGGGCCAAGATCGTCCTGGATGAATTCCTGCACTTCGCGGCCGCGTTCGCCGATCAGGCCGATCACCACGATGTCGGCGGCGGTGAAGCGCGTCATCATCGACATGACCGACGATTTGCCCACGCCCGAGCCCGCGAAAATGCCCATGCGCTGGCCGCGGCAGCAGGTCAGGAACGTGTTGATGGCGCGGATGCCAAGATCGATCTTGCCGCGCACGCGCTGGCGGCGATGCGCCGATGGCGGGGCGGCTTTGATGAAATAGGGTGCCGGGCCCATCGGCAGCGGGCCCTTGCCGTCCACCGGCTCGCCCAGCGCGTTGACGACGCGGCCCAGCCACCCGTGATGGGGATAGACGACCGGCTCGCTATCGACGATTTCAGCGCGGCTGCCCACGCCGATGCCGTCGACCGAGCCATAGGCCATCAGCAGCGCCTTGCCGCTGCGGAAGCCGACGACCTCGCAGGGCACGCGGCGGCGGTCGCGCGTCGTGATCGCGCAGCGCGACCCGATGGCGAGCATGTCCTCCACGCCGCCGATTTCGACGAGCATGCCTTGCACGGCCGTGACGCGGCCGTAGTAGCGATAATCGGGGATCTGCCCGATGGAGGCGATCAGCTCGGCAGCGGGCATGGTTCGTTAATCCGCATTTTGCTCGAATTCGAGCTTAATCCCCGATGATTAACGAAGCCCTAAGCCGGGCTCATTACATTGAAAACATTGACGTTTATTTTGCGGCGAATCGCGGTTAACCCTTCGGCAGACAGTAATTCGTTAACCTTTTTTGTTAACTATTTGCCCAAGATGTTAACCTGCCGGTCAGCCCTTAAGGAACCGGCAACAAGGAGTCCCGCTCATGCGCGTCCTGCTGGTCGAAGACGATCAGGCCACGGCCAAGTCGATCGAGTTGATGCTGAAGCAAGAAGGTTTCGTTTGCGACGTCTCCGACATGGGCGAAGACGGGCTCGAAATCGGCAAGCTCTACGATTACGACATCATCCTGCTCGATCTGATGCTGCCCGACATGGACGGCTACGAGGTCTTGCGCCGCTTCCGCCAGGCGCGGATCAAAACGCCGGTGCTGATCCTCTCGGGCCTCGCCGATCTCGACGCCAAGATCAAGGGCCTGGGCTTCGGCGCCGACGATTATCTGACCAAACCGTTCGACAAGCGCGAATTGATCGCGCGCATTCACGCGATCGTGCGCCGCGCCAAGGGCCATTCGCAATCGACGATCAAGACCGGGCGCCTGACCGTCAATCTCGAAACGCGCACGGTCGATGCGGGCGCCAAGCCCTTGCACCTGACGGGCAAGGAATACGCGATTCTCGAACTGCTCTCGCTGCGCAAAGGCACGACGCTGACCAAGGAGATGTTCTTGAACCATCTCTATGGTGGCATCGACGAGCCCGAGCTCAAGATCATCGACGTGTTCGTCTGCAAGCTGCGCAAGAAGCTGTCGACCGCCTGCGAGGGCGACAACTATATCGAAACCGTCTGGGGCCGCGGCTACGTGCTGCGCGACCCGCAGCCGACCAAGGGCGGCAAGGCGGCCTAAGGGCCGCCTTGAGTCATTTTCCGGTGAGCTGATAGATGCCGCGCTGGTTGGGCATCGGCTGGAATTTCTCGGTGACGCCGAGCACGGTTTCGGCCCCGCCCAGATAGAGCAAGCCGTCGGGCGGCATCAGCTTGGCGATGCGCTCGAGGATGCTGCCCTTCGTTTTCTGATCGAAATAGATCAGCACGTTGCGGCAGAACACGACGTCGAACCCGCCGAGCCCCGCGAAATCGTGCAGCAGGTTGAAGTTGCGATACTGCACCATCGCGCGGATCTCGGGCGCGATCTGCCATTTGTCGCCCTGCTGCTTGAAATACTTCACCAGCAATTGGATCGGCAGGCCGCGCTGCACTTCGAACTGGGTGTAGATGCCGCTCTTGGCGCGGTCGAGCGCTTCGGTCGACAAATCGGTGCCGACGATCTCGTAGCGCCAGCCGGTCAGCTGCAACGCGGCTTCCTTGAGGATCATCGCGATCGTGTAGGGCTCCTGCCCCGTCGACGCGGCCGCACACCAGATGCGGAAGCTTTTCTTCGCCGCGCGATTGGCGAGAAGCTGGGGCAACACCACCGACTTGAACTGATCGAACGGCTTGCCATCGCGGAAGAAGAACGACTCGTTCGTCGTCATCGCGTCGACGACTTCGCGCTGCAAAGTAGCGTCGCGACCGCCGCGCAATTGCGTGACGAGCAGATCGATCGAGGCGAGATTGAATTTGCGCGCGACGGGGGCGAGGCGGCTTTCGATCAAATACATCTTGTCCGCCCCCAGAACGATGCCGCTCTGGTCGTAGATGTATTTGGTGAAAAAGGCGAAATCGTCGGGCTTCATGCGCGGATCCCCGCGATGCGCGCGATCTCGCCGGCGACCTTGTCGATCGGCAGCAACGCCGAGCAGATGCCCGCTTGCGCCGCGGCGCCCGGCATGCCCCAGACGACCGAGCTCGCTTCGTCCTGCGCGATGACGTTGGCGCCCGCATCGACCAGCACGCGCCCGCCTTTGGCGCCGTCCGAGCCCATGCCGGTCAGCACCACGCCCAGCACGCTGGGGCCATAGGCGGCGGCGAGGCTGCGGAACATCGGATCGACCGCCGGGCGGCAGAAATTCTCGGGCGGGTTTTTATTCAGGCGGATGATCTTCTGCGTGCCTTGCGTTTCGACGACCATGTGGTTGTCGCCGGGTGCCAGATAGATCTTGCCGGGCTCGATCGACTCGCCGTCGCGGCCCTCCGCCGACGGGCGCTTGGCGACGCGCGCGATATGCTCGGCCAAGATCGTCGTGAACGTCGCCGGCATATGTTGGGTGATGACGATCGGCAGCTTGAACGACGCGGGCAGATTGCCCAGCACCGTGAACAAAGCTTGCGGCCCGCCTGTCGACGAGCCGATCCCGACGATCTGCGGATTCGAGCGCGCGAAGGGCCGCAACACCACGGGCGAAGTGGGCGACAACAGCGACGAGCGCGCACCCGGTGCGGCCGTCGCGCGCGCGGCGGGGGCCGGTTTCGCTTCGGGAATGCCGGCGGCCTTGTTGCGGTCGCGCCGGTCGCGGCGAACGCGGCCGAGCGCTTTGACCTTCTCGATCAGGTCGCGTTTGAAATCGGCCGAGCCGTGGATTTCGCCGGTCGAGCTGGGCTTGGGGATATAGTCGGACGCGCCCTTTTGCAGCGCCTCGATGCTGACCTGGGCGTTCCGCTGGGTCAGCGTCGACGCCATGATGATTTTGACGTCGGGGGCGGCCTTCAACAATTCGGGCAGCGCCGTCAGCCCGTCCATCACCGGCATTTCGATGTCGAGCACGATCACGTCGACATCGCTGCGCGACATTTGCGACACCGCGAGCTGCCCGTTGGATACCGTCGCGACGACTTGAATGCCGGGATCGACCTCCAACGCGCGCGTGATCAGCCCGCGGATGACGGCGGAATCGTCGACCACCATCACCCGAACGGGCGACGGGCCTGTCGCGGCCGTCTTGGTCGCGTCGGCGCCGATCGACATCTACAGCAGCCCCACCTGCGAAAGTTTCGATTCGACGATCTCGCTGTCGAACGGCTTCATGATGTATTCGTTCGCCCCCGCTTCGATCGCGGTTTGGATCTTGGCGAGCTCCGTCTCCGTCGTGCAGAACAACACGATCGGCGCGTCGCCGCCGGGTGCGGCGCGCAGCGCGCGCAGGAACTGAATTCCGTCCATCACCGGCATGTTCCAGTCGAGCAGGATCGCGTCGGGCATCGCGCGCTTGCAGGAATCGAGCGCTTGCTGGCCGTCGGCCGCTTCCTCCACTTTGAAGGACAACGCCTCCAAAATGCGCCGCGCCACGTTGCGAATAACGCGCGAATCGTCGACCACGAGGAATGTTTTCATCCGGCCCACCTCCGTCCCGTTACGTCTTGCGGGACGAACCAGGAATATACATGGGCCCCTGCCGACGCCAACCGTAAAGCGTTGGCACGACGGGTAGAACCCGACGACCGGCAGTTTTGCCGAGAACGGCTTAAATTAAGATGAAAGCTCGGCGCCCAGCGTCGCGCGCAGCACGGGCCCCGCCGGCGTTTCGGCCAATTCCAAGCCGCCGCCCGCCGCCGCAGCCAAACGCCGCGCGAGTTCGGCCGGTGCCGCTTTCGCGGTCATCTGGGCGAGCGGTATGGAACCGCGCAATGCCGCTGCCGTTTCGTCCGGGAATTTGGCGTTGGGACCGGTGGCCTGCGCTTCGATCGTCGCGCGTGCGCCCGAAACGGCGCCCGATACGCGTAATACGCCGCCGCGTGCCAGCGCTTCGACGCCGATCAGCGCCACCAGCAACGCGAGCCTGGCGCCCACGCGCCCGCAAGCGGCGTCCAGCGTCGCGTCAACTTGCCAATCGACAGAAGCTTTCTCGCCTTCCAGCATCGCCGCGAGCAATTGCCCGGCTTGCGCGAAGGGCCGTCCGCCGGACAATGCGCCCGGCGTGCCGTAAGCGACGCGGAACACCTGCAAGCGGCGGCTCGCCTGGCGCGCCGATTGGCCGATCAGGCGCACGACTTCGGCGTCCGCCGCCTCGCCCTCCGCCAGCAATTCGGCGCCGTTGACCGACGCGCCCACGGGGCCCACCAAATCGTGGCACATGCGCGCCGCGATCAGCTCCAGCAAACGAAGTTCCGACTCATCCATGGGAGCAACCTAGCAACCTCTGGGCGGCGGCGCTATTCTCGCCCGCATCATGACGCGTCTGGCACCCGGCGATTACGTCCGCCACCCCGACAAGCCCGAATGGGGCCTGGGCCAAGTTCAATCGGCCATCGGCAACCGCGTGACGGTGAATTTCGAACACGCGGGCAAGCTGCTGATCGACGCGGGCACGATCGAATTGCGCCCGGCCGATCCGGACGAGGCCTAGCGCAGCAACGCTTCGGCGCGCGCCAGATCGTCCGGCGCGTTGGCGTTGAAAAACGGATCGATCGGATCGATCGCAAAATCGACCACGACGCTTTTGTGGCGCGCGATCCAGGTTTCGACCTTGCGGATATTCTCGTCGATCAACGCGCGGCGCAGATCGTCGCGCAACGCCACGGGCCAGAGCCCGCACACCGGATGCGTGCGCCCGCCCGACGATGCGATCGCGATCGCCGCCCCGTCGCGCGCATCGTAAAGCCGCCGAACCATATCGCGCGGCAGGAAGGGCGCGTCGCTGGGGAAGCTCGCGACAAGCTCGGCCTCCGGTACGTGCGTCGCCGCCCAATCCAGCCCCGCCAGGACGCCGGCTAAAGGCCCCGCGAAGCCCGGCACCGAATCGGCGACGCAGGGCAAACCGAATTCGGCGAAGCGCGACGAATCGCCATTGGCGTTGAGGACCAGCGCGCCGACCTGGCGCGCCGCACGATCCAGCACATGGCCGAGCATCGGCTTGCCGGCCAGCAGGCGCAGCGCCTTATCCCCGCCGCCCATACGGCGGGACAAGCCACCGGCCAGCACGACACCGGCGATCTGGGGACGATCCGCATCCATCGGGATCAAAATGCCCTTTTCTTCATGTATTTCGCAATTGCGAACACGACGGGCTCTTGAGAAGCCTTATTCCCGGCCGTATATAACGGGGATGGACGGCAACCACCTGCCCCCCGGTTCTGCGCCGCTGATCGACCCGTTTGCCCGCGCGATTTCGTATCTGCGCGTGTCGGTCACGGATCGCTGCGATTTCCGCTGCGTCTATTGCATGGCAGAGGACATGACGTTCCTCCCCAAGGCGGAAATGCTGTCGCTGGAGGAAATGGATCGGCTGTGCTCGGCCTTCGTGCGCATGGGCGTGCGCAAGCTGCGTTTGACCGGCGGCGAGCCCTTGGTCCGGCGCAATGTGATGACTCTCATTCGGGCGCTCGGCCGGCATCTGAAGACCGGCGCGCTCGAGGAACTGACGCTCACCACCAACGGCTCGCAGTTGACCAAGCATGCGGAAGGCTTGGCCGAAGCGGGCGTCAAACGCATCAACGTGTCGCTCGACACGCTCGATCCCGCCAAGTTCGAAAAACTGACGCGCTGGGGCAAGCTCGACGTCGTGCTCGACGGGCTGCAAGCGGCCAAGCGCGCGGGGCTATCCGTCAAGATCAACGCCGTGGCGTTGAAGGGCCAGAACGAAGACGAAGTCGACCGCATGATCGCGTGGTGCGGCGAGGAAGGCTTCGATCTGGTGTTCATCGAAGTGATGCCGATGGGCGAGATCGGCGACGCCGCGCGCCTCGACCAATATCTGCCGCTGTCGCTGCTGCGCGCGCGCATCCAGCAGAACTGGACGCTCGCCGAGACCGGCTATCGCACCGGCGGTCCGGCGCGCTATTTCGACGTGAAGGAGACCGGCCAACGCCTGGGCTTCATCACGCCGCTGACGCATAATTTTTGCGAGAGCTGCAATCGCGTGCGCCTCACCTGCACCGGCACGCTTTATATGTGCTTGGGCCATGACGACGCTGCCGATCTGCGAAGCCCGCTTCGCGCGTCGCAAGACGACGGCTTGCTCGATGGCGCCATCCGCGAAGCCATCGCCCGCAAGCCCAAGGGCCATGATTTCGTCATCGACCGGCGCCATTCCGGCCCGGCGGTGCCCCGGCATATGAGCGTGACCGGCGGCTGACAGCCGAGCCCCGAACGTCGTACAAGGGTGTCCATGTCGGCCCCACGACTCGCCTTCGCCGCCGCCCCCACCCCGCAAGCCCGCCACGCTTTGGCGGCGCTCAAGCGGCGCTACACCCATGTCGATATCGACCGCGCCGACGTCGTCGTGGCGCTGGGCGGCGACGGCTTCGTGCTGCAAACGCTGCACCGGGTGATGGAACGCGGCACGCCGGTCTTCGGCATGCATCGCGGGTCGATCGGCTTTCTGATGAACGACTACCGCCTGACGGGCTTGCCGGCGCGCATCGCCAAGGCGACGCGCGAAACGCTGCACCCGCTGCGCATGACCGTCACGCGCGCCAATGGCCGCAAGGCGCAAGCGCTGGCGGTCAACGAAGTGTCGCTGCTGCGCCAGCTGCGCCAGGCCGCCAAAATCCGTATTCTGGTCGACGGCGTGGTGCGCATGGACGAGTTGATCGCCGACGGCGTGCTCGTCTCCACCCCCGCCGGCTCGACCGCCTATAACCTTTCGGCGCACGGGCCCATCGTGCCGATGGGAGCCGAACTTCTGGCGCTGACGCCGATCACCGCCTTCCGTCCGCGGCGCTGGCGCGGGGCGTTGCTGCCCGCCGCCGCGAAGGTCGCGTTCGAAATTCTGGAAGCCGACAAGCGCCCGGTTTCGGCCACCGCCGACCACACCGAAATCCGCGACGTCGTGCGCGTCGAGGTCGCCGAGGATCGCGCCAAGCGGCTGACGCTGCTGTTCGATCCCGAGCACAATCTCGAAGAGCGCGTGCTGAAAGAGCAATTCGCGCCGTGAGCGAAGGCGGGGGGATCGGTGCGCGCGAAGGCTACGATCTTTGGGCGCCCGCTTATGACGGGTTCGACAACCCGATGATCGCGCTGGCGAGCCGCGCGATCGACGCGGCCGCCCTTCCCGTTTCCGGCAAACGCTTTCTCGATATCGGCTGCGGCACCGGGCGCAATCTCGCCTGGGCGCTGGGCAAGGGCGCTGCGCAGGTCACCGGCCTGGACGGTTCGCCCGGCATGCTCGCCCAAGCGCGCGAAAAGCTCGGGCCCGATGCCACGCTGATCGAGCGCGATCTGTCGGGCGATTGGGGCCTCGCCGCCGCATACGACATCGCCTGCATTTCGCTGGTCCTCGAACACTTCCCGCAAGTCGCGCCGCTGATCGCGCGGGCCGCCGCCGCAATCGTGCCCGGCGGCACGCTGTTCGTGGCCGAGATGCACGCCGATCTCGCGCGCGGCGGGACGGGTGCGCATTTCGAGAAAGACGGCAAGCGCCACGCGCTGCCGAGTTTCGGGCATGATCGTGCCGAGTTCGAAGCGGCGTTAAAAGCCGCCGGGTTCGGCGGTGCGGTTTTCATCGAATGGCGCGCCGACGATCACGTCGCCGCCATACCCAAACTCGCCAAACACGCGGGCAAATCGGCGCTGCTATCGCTGACGGCGCGGCGCGCCTAACGCTTCTTGCGCCCGGCGAGCAGGCGCTTCGCCGCCTTGACGAATTCGGGATCGAGCGGCGGCGGCTTCAACTCCACACCCGCCGACAGCGTTTCGCAAACATGCGAAAGCGCGTCGATCCGCGCGTTCCATTTGGAATCAGCGTGGATCGCTTTCCACGGCGCGCCCCTCCACGACGTCTTCGCGAACATATCGTCGGCCGCATCGGCGTAATCGTCATAGCGCAGATGCGCGTCGATATCGGCCTGGGTCAGCTTCCAGCGCTTCTCGGGCGCTTCCAAGCGCTCGGCGAAACGTTCGAGCTGCACTTCCGGCGCGATGTGCAAAAACACCTTGGCGACGCGCACGCCATCGTCGACCAGCATGCGCTCGAACTCGACGATCTCGCGATAGGCGCGCATCCAAACGGGCTTGTCGATCAGCTTGTCGACGCGTTCGACCAGCACGCGGCCGTACCAAGACCGGTCGAAGATCGCGATCGTGCCCGGGGCCGGCAAGCGGCGCCAAAAACGGTAGAGGTAGTGGCGGCCTTGCTCTTCGGGCGTGGGCGCACCGATCGGCCAGACATGCACGCCGCGCGGATCGAGGGTTTCGGTCAAGCGGCGGATCGCCCCGCCCTTGCCCGCCGCGTCCCAACCCTCGAACACCAAAACGGCGCGGCGTTTCGAATGGTAATAGGCTTGCTGGATCGTCAGCAGGCGCTTTTGCAGCTTCTCGAGCGTCTTTTCGTATTCGGCCTTCGACGCGAATGGGCGCCCCGGCTTCAACTTGGAAAGACGGGGCGCCGCACTCATCGCTTCGCGATCCAGCCTGCGAGGGCTTCGAGATATTCGTCGAGCACCGCCTTGGTCTTGGCGAAGTCGGCGTTCCGTGCGCGCGTTTCCTCGTCCATGTAAAGGCGCCGGTTGACCTCGATCTGGATCGCGTGGCGTTTCTCGGCCGGGCGGCCGTGGCGACGCACGAGTTCCACGCCTTTATAGGGATCGTTGGCGCGCGCGTCGTAGCCTTTGGCCCGCAGGAAATCGACGGTGAATTTCGTATAGGCCGGATCGCAGGTCGTGCCGTCGCGATCGCCGATGGCGAAATCCGGCCGCACGGATTCGCCGTCGGCCGAGGTTTCGCGGTCGCCCACCGCCGGCATCGAATGGCAATTGATGTGATAGACGCGGCCCCAGCGCGCATAGGCGCGATCGGTCAGACGCTGCAATTCGGCGTGATAGGGCAGATAGCATTCGTCGATGCGCTTCCACACCTCGTCGATGCTCAGCTTGCGCGCATAGACCGGCGTGCCGGCCTTGATCTTGCGCCAGATGAGGCCGAGGCCGAGCTTCGTCTTCTCGCCCGGCACGATCTGGCCGGGCCACACGCCGTCGATCAATTCGGGATCGATGTCGAGCGGCGAGCGGTTGGGATCGATATAGGCGCGCGGGAAACGTGCCGCGAGCAACGGCGCCCCCAGCGACGGCGCATGCGCGAACAGCGCGTCGACATGCGTATCCTCCGACTTGCGGATGAGCGCGAAATCGCAGGCATAGCCGAAATCGGCGGGATAATCGGTGCCGCTATGGGGCGAATCCAGCACCAGCGGGATATCGCGGCCCGCTTGCGGCAAATGCACGTCGAAGGGATTACGGGGCATCGTTCAAATGACAGGCGGCGAAGCGGCCCGGCGCGATTTGGCGCAGCGCCGGCCGTTCGGCCTTGCAGCGCGCCATCGCATGCGGGCAACGCGGGTGGAAATGGCACCCCGTCGGCGGGTTTAACGGCGACGGGATTTCGCCCTTCACCGGCACGAATTGGCGCTTGCGAGTATCCAGGCGCGGGATCTCGCCCAACAGCGCGACCGTGTAAGGATGGTTCGGCTTGTCGAACAACTCCTCGGTCGGGCCTTCCTCCACCACGCGGCCGAGATACATGATCACGACGCGGTCGGAGAGATGGCGCACCACGCCCAGATCGTGGCTGATGAAGAGATACGTGAGGCCCAAATCGGCCCGCAGCTTCATGAACAGATTCAGAATCTGCGCCTGGATCGATACGTCCAACGCCGCGACCGATTCGTCGCAAACGACGAAATCGGGCTTCACCGCGAGCGCGCGCGCGATACCGATGCGCTGACGCTGCCCGCCCGAGAATTGATGCGGATAGCGGCGCTTGTAGCCGGGATCGAGGCCGACGCGGCGCATGGTTTCGTCGACGTAGCTCTCGAACTCGGCGCTGGAACACAGTCCGTGATGCAGCGGCGCTTCGCCGATGATGTCGCGCACGCGCATGCGCGGATTGAGCGAGGCGAACGGATCCTGGAAGATCATCTGCACGGCCAAGGCCGCTTTGATCCGTTCCTTGCCCTTCAGATCGTCGAGCTTGCGGCCACGATAGAACACCTCGCCCGAGCTTTCGGGCAGGATGCCCGCGACGACGCGGCCCAGCGTGGATTTGCCGCAACCGGATTCGCCGACCAGACCCACGACTTCGCCGTCGCGCACCGCGAGATCGACGCCGTCGACCGCGTGGACGATTTCTTCCTTCACATCGGCGCCGAGCTTGGCGGCGATCTTCGCCGCGAAATCGAGCGATTTGACGAAACGGCGCGAAACCTTGCGCAGTTCGATCAGCGGCGGTTTCTCAGTCGCTTGTGCCATCACGCGACCTCCGCCAGCGGGCGCACGCAGCGCACTTGGCGCGCACCAACGGGTTCCGGCGGCGTCTTCGCGCACGCATCGTCGGCGTATTGGCAGCGCATCCGGAACGCGCAGCCCGACGGCAGGTTCAGCATCGAGGGCATCACGCCGGGGATCTGTGTCAAGGGACGCCCGCGCGCGTTGCGGCTGGGCACCGAACCGATCAGACCGGCCGTATAGGGATGGGCGGGCTTGTCGAGCACGTCGTCCACGCTGCCGCGTTCGACGATGCGGCCCGCATACATCACGCAGATTTCGTCGGCGAGCGAGGCGACGACCGAAAGATCGTGCGTGATCCAGATCAGCGCCGTGCGCGTGATGCGCGCCAGCTTCTGAACCTCGTACAGGATCTGCCCCTGGATCGTCACGTCGAGCGCCGTTGTCGGCTCGTCCGCCACGATCAGATCGGGCTTGTTGAGCAATGCGATCGCGATGGCCACGCGCTGGCGCATGCCGCCGGAGAATTGATGCGGGTAGGACGCAAGGCGTTCCTCGGGGCTGGGGATACCGACCTGCCCCAGCGCATCGCGCGCGCGCGTCCAGGCGGTTTTGCGATCAACGTTTTCGTGCGCCTGGACCGCCTCGATCATCTGCGTTTCGACCTTCAGGACCGGATTGAGCGTCATCATCGGGTCCTGGAAGATCATCGCGATGCGGTTGCCGCGTAGGCTTCGAATCTCGTCCTCCGCCATGCCGACGATGTTCTTGCCCTTGAACAGCACTTCGCCGCCGACGATGCGCCCCGGCGGATCGACGAGGCCCATGATCGAGAAGCCGGTGACCGACTTGCCCGAGCCGGATTCGCCGACCAGGCCGAGGATCTTGCCCTCGCCCACCTCGAACGACACGCCGTCGACCGCGCGCAACACGCCGGCCTTGGTGTGGAAATGGGTCTGGAGATTGCGGACTTCGAGCGTCGCCGCCATGGGATTACTTCTGGAGCCGGGGATTGAGGACGTCGCGCAATTGGTCGCCGACCAGATTGATCGACACGATGGTGACCAGCAGCGCGATGCCGGGGAAGAAGCTGATCCAATAGACGCCCGACAGGATGTATTCGAAGCCGTTGGCGATCAGCAGGCCCAGCGAGGGTTCGGTGATCGGCAGCCCCACGCCCAGGAACGACAATGTCGCTTCCAGCGCGATCGAATTGGCGATCTGGATCGTCGCGACGACGATCAGCGGCGGCAGGCAGTTGGGCAGGATATGCCGGAACAGGATGCGCGACTTGGGCAGCGCCAAGCAATGCGCGGCTTCCACGTATTCCTTGCGCCGTTCGACGAGCGCCGAGGCACGCACCGTGCGCGCGTAATAGGCCCATTGGATGATGACGAGCGCCAGGATGATCTTGCCCGTACCCTGCCCCAGCAAGGCGAGCAGGATCAGCGCGATCAGGATCGCCGGGAAGGACAGCTTGATATCGACCGTGCGCATCAGGAACGTGTCGATCTTGCCGCCGTAATAGGCCGCGATCAGCCCGACCGTCGTGCCCACCGCCGCGGCGATGAAGCCCGAGGTGACGGCGACGAGGAACGACGTGCGCAGCCCGTAAAGGATCGCCGAGACCATGTCGCGGCCCTGGCTGTCGGAGCCGAGCCAAAACACCAGCCCGTCGGCCGAGATCGTCCCCGGCGGCATTTTGCCGTCCATGATGTCGAGCTGACGCAGGTCGTACGGGTTCTGCGGCGAGATGAACGCGCACAGCATCGCCGCGACGAACACGATCGCGAATACGATTAAGCCGCCCAGCGCCAGCTTGCTTTCGGTGAAATCCGCGACGAAGCGCCGGAACGGCGTTTCGACCTTGGCGGTGCCTTCGCTCGCTTGAATCGCGCCGGCCATCGGTTACTTGCCCATATCCCCGAGCCGCACGCGCGGATCGAGAATCGAATAGAGGATATCGACCACCAGATTGATGACGATGAACATCAGCACCACGATCATCAGATAGGCGACGATCACCGGGCGGTCGAGATTGTTGATGCTGTCGATGATCAGCTTGCCCATGCCCGGCCAGGCGAAGATTGTCTCCGTCACCACCGCGAAGGCGATGACCGAGCCGATTTCCAGGCCAACGACCGTGACGATCGGGATCAGGATGTTCTTCAGCACATGGATCAGAATCACGCGGCGCTTGGACAGGCCCTTGGCGCGCGCGAATTTGACGTAATCCATCGGCAGGTTTTCGCGCATGCCCGCGCGGGTCAGACGGATGACGAGGGAGATGTTGAACAGCGCGAGGTTCAACGCGGGCAGCAGCAGATGCTTCAACCCGTTGAGGGTGAAGATGCTGGAATGGATGCCGAGAAACGTGCCGACCTCGCCCCGCCCGGTCGAGGGCAGCCAGCCGAGTTCGACCGCGAAGATCAGGATCAGCATCAAGCCGACCCAGAAGCTGGGCAGCGAGAAGCCGAAGATCGAGCCCGCCATGATCGTCTTGGCGACGGTGCCGTCGGGCTTGTAGCCCGCATACATGCCCAGTGGCACGCCCAGCACGACCGACAACGCGACCGCGACGATCGCGAGTTCGAGCGTGGCCGGCATGCGCTGAAGGATGAGTTCGATCGACGGGATGTTGAACACGAAGGAGCGGCCGAGATCGCCCGCCACCGCGTTCACCACGAACATGACGTATTGCTCCCAGATCGGCTTGTCCAAGCCCAAGGCGGCGATGGCGCGCGCGCGTTCGGCCTGGTCGGCGTCGGGGGCGATGAAGATTTCGATCGGATCGCCGATCGCGAACACGCCGAAGAAGACGAGCAGCGACATCAGCAGCAGCACGAGGCTGCTTTGCATCAATCGGCGGATGATGAAAACGGTCATACGATGAGACTAACGTCGCGTGCCGGAAAACGGGAGCCCGGAATCATCCGGACCCCCGCAATCGGCTCAGCGCGGTTTGACGAACTGCGCCAGCGTGTACTCGTCCGTCCGCGACTGGTAAGTCAGGTTCGAACGCAACGCCCAGATATTGACGGCGTAGTAGAGCGGGATCAGCCCGTAATCGCGGACCGCGACTTCCGAGGCTTCGATCAGCAGCTTTTCGCGCGCCGCCGGATCGATCGTCTGCAACGCCTTGGAGAGCAGCGCGTCCATCGCGGCGTTGGAGTAGCGGCCGCGATTCGAAGCGCCGTAGCCGGCGTCCGGATTGACCGTGGCGAGCAACGCGCGCAACGGCGACGAGGTTTCGCCGGTATCCGAGCCCCAGCCGACCAGCATCAACGAGTAGGCGTAGGTCGGGCGGTTCGACTGGGTCGCGAAGGTCGCCCAAGGCAGCGTCACGACCTGCGTTTCGACGCCCGCGCGCGTGAACATCGGACCGATCGCCTGCAGGACCTTGTCGTCCTCC
Organism: Alphaproteobacteria bacterium; assembly: GCA_017308135.1. Lineage (NCBI taxonomy): Bacteria > Pseudomonadati > Pseudomonadota > Alphaproteobacteria > Alphaproteobacteria bacterium. The sequence goes on along the minus strand of JAFKFM010000007.1, from coordinate 729,172 downwards.
GGATAGCGGTCGTTGGGGCCGTGGATCGTCAGCTTGAAGCCGTTCGGGAACCCGGCGTCGCGCAGCAGCGCTTGCGCGGCTTGGGTGTTGAACGCGTCGGGCTTCAAGTTCGGCGACACGCCGTACATGCCGTCGGGCAGCAAGCCGCCCGCCGGGATCGCCTGACCGTCGAAGATCTGGCGGGTGATGCCTTCGCGGTTGATCGCCTTGGACAGCGCTTCACGCACGCGCTTGTCCTTCAGCGGATTCTTGGCGAGCGGCTGGCCGGTCGCCTTGTCGAAGGCGAAGGGTGTCGCGTCGCGTTCCTGATCGAGATGCAGATAGATCAGGCGCGTCGAGGTGATCGTCTCGATGCCGATCGCCTGGTTCTGGCGCATGCGCGGCAGATCGGCGGTTTGCACCTGGTCGATGATCTGCACGTCGCCCGACAGCACCGCGGCCGAACGCGCGGAGGCGTTGGTCATGATGCGCACGGTCGCGCTCGCCCAATGCGGCTTCGGACCCCAATAGGCGTCGTTGCGTTCCATCGTCACGCGGTCGCCCGGCACGAAGCCGGTGAACTTGAACGGGCCCGTGCCGATCATCGCCTTGCCGGCGTTGAAATCGGCGGTCGGCGCTTCGACGTTGCTGCCCTTGACGATGTTCACGACCGCGAGGTCGATCGGCAGCATCGGCCGCGGGGCCGGCGTCTTGATGATCAGCGTGTACGGGTCGGGCACGGTGACGTCGAGACCGCGCACCATCGCCGCGAAGGACGACGGCGAATTCGGGACCCACGGCACGCGCTTGAACGTGGCGACCACGTCGGCGGCGGTGAAATCCGAGCCGTCGTGGAACTTCACGCCGCGGCGCAGCTTGATTTCCCACGTCGTGTCGTCGGTCGCGCGCCAGGATTCGGCCAGGCCCGGCGTCGGGCGCTGACGCTCGTCCATATGGACGAGACGGTCGAAAAAGTGCTGCGCGATGCCGTTATTGGGCCCGAGATTGTGGAAATGCGGGTCCATCGACGTGATGTTGCCGCCCACACCCACGGTCAGGGCTTGAGCGGAAACGTCGGTCGCGGAGGCGAAGCCAAGCGCTGCGGCCAGCGCAAGCGCCGTCAAAGTCGGTCTGTTCATGATGGTCTCCCTGCGCCGGGGCCGTTCCCCCGGCAGGGCGATACTTTAGGCCGGGCGGCCGGGATTTGTCGCTTCGAATCTGGTCAAGGGGCCTTGCCGCCCGGGTAACGGCTGACTTCTAGCGTCCGCCCGCGGCCAAGCGGCGATAGCTGGCGGCCGTGGCTTTCAAGGCTTTGACGAAACCGTCGACCGCCGGCCCTTTGGCCGTCGGGCTCAGCACCGCCACGAATTTCTGCCACAGCGTCGGCCGGAACGGCCGCGCGACGGTGCTGCCGTCGCCTTCCGCTTGCAGCGCCGTCAAGCGGCTGACGACCGCGATCCCGATGCCCGCACGCGCGCAGCCCATCGCCGCTTGCCCCGACGAGGTTTCGACCCGCACCTTGGGGGTAACACCCGCCCGGCGGAACAATTCATCCAGCCGGCCGCGCAAGGCGAAGGGCCGATTGATCAGCACCATCGGCTCGCGGTCCAAATCCTTCGCCTCGATCGCCGCAAGCCGCGCCAAGCGATGGCCGCGCGGGATCAGGCAAACGGTTTCGATGTCGAGCAGCGGCACGGTTTCGTAGTTCCCGACATCGGCGGGCAAAGTCAGAATGACGATATCGGCGCGCCCGTCCTTCACCGCCGCCACGCCCGCCGAGGCCGATCCGTAATCGATGTCGAGCATCGTGTCGGGATGCGATTTGGCGAAGCGCACGATGCAATCGGGCAAAAAACGCTGCGACAGGCTGGGCGGGAACACCGCGCGGATACGGTCGCCGCCTTGCAGGCGCAGATGCGTCGCCGTATCGCCCAGCCCGTCGATCTCGCGGAACACGCGCTCGACCTCCGCCGCGAAGGCGCGGCCGGGCTGCGTGGGGATCAGCCGCCCTTTCTCGCGCCGGAACAACGAAAAGCCCAGCTCGTGTTCGAGCTGGGCGATCGTCCGGCTGATGGCGGAGGGCGCGATATTCAGCGTGCGGCTGGCCGAAGCCTGACTGCCGCTCGCCGCGACTTCGCGCAACACCCGCAGCGCGCGAAGTTTCAACGCGACTCCCTTAGTTCGCGGGGCGAACCATATGGGCGAGCGTGTACTCGTCCGCGCGCGGCGCATAAGCCACGTTGCGGCGATGGCCCCACAGGTTCACCTGGTAATAAAGCGGGATCAGGCCCACGTCGCCCACGCCGATATCGGCGGCCTCGGCGAGCAGCTTGGCGCGCGCGGGATCGTCGACGGTCGAGAGCGCCTTGGTCAGCACCTCGTCCATCTGCGGGTTCGAGTAGCGGCCGCGATTGGACGGGCCATAGCCGGTCTGCGGATTGACCGTCGCGAGCAGCGAGCGCAGCGGATTGGACATTTCGCCCGTCCCCGCACCCCAGCCGACCAGCATGACCGAGAACGAATAATTGGGCGCCGAGGCTTGCGAGGAGAACGTCGCCCAAGGCTGGGTCAAGACGCGCGTGTCGATGCCGATGCGGCTGAACATCGGACCGATCGCCTGGAGAACCTTCTCGTCCTCCGGGTAACGGTCGTTGGGGCCGTGGATCGTCAAACCGAAGCCGTTGGGATAGCCCGCCTCGGCCAGCAATTTGCGCGCACCTTCGAGATCGAAGGCTTCGGCCTTCTGGTTCTGCGGCGCCCCGAAGAAGCCCGGCGGCAGCAAGCTGCCGGCGGGAATGGCTTCGCCGTCGAACAAACGCTGCGCGATCGCTTCGCGGTTGATCGCCTTGGACAGCGCCTGACGCACGCGCTTGTTCTTCAGCGGATTGTTGGGCAGCACCGCGCCCTGCTTATCCGTGGCGAACGGCGTCTGGTCGCGGTTCTGGTCGAGATGGAGATAGATCAGGCGGTTCGACCCCGTCTTGGCGACGGCGGTCTGCGCGTTGGCGCGCACGCGCGCCAGATCTTGCGTCGGCACCTGGTCGATGACCTGCACGTCGCCCGACAGCAACGCGGCCGTGCGCGCCGACGGGTTGGTGATGATGCGCACCGTCACCTTCGCCCAATGCGACTTCGGGCCCCAATAGGCGTCGTTGCGTTGCAGGACGACGCGGTCGCCCGGCACGAACTCGACGAATTTGAACGGGCCCGTGCCGACCGCCGACTTGCCGGAATTGAACTCCGCCGTCGGCGCTTCGACCGCCTTGCGGCTGACGATGTTGACGATCGAAAGGTCCGTCGGCAGCAGCGGATAGGGGCGCGCCGTCTTGAAACGGATCGTGTAGGGATCGACGACGATCGTTTCGGTGATCGGGCGAGTCGCGATCGAGAAGGACGACGGCGAGTTCGGCACCCACGGCACGCGCTTGATCGTCGCGACCACGTCGGCCGCGTCGAAATCCGAACCGTCGTGGAACTTCACGCCGCGGCGCAGTTTGAATTCCCAGGTCGTGTCGTCGATCGGCTTCCAGGATTCGGCGAGGCCCGGGATCAAACGTTGCTGTTCGTCCTGATGGACGAGACGATCGAACAGATGGACGGCGATGCCGTTATTCGGCGCCAGATTATGGAAATGCGGATCCATCGAGGTGATGTTGCCGCCCAGGCCCATCGTCAGGTCCTGCGCACGCGCCGCGCCGGCGACGAGCGGCAACGCCACGACCGCAAGGGCCGCGAAGCGCGCGAGGCGGGATACTTTAACGTGCATTTCCGAAAATCCTTCCCGTTGGGGGCGTCGCATTCCTGACCCTAACCGGCCATCGGCGGCGCATGCATCTGTGTTCAGCACCGGACGTTCGCAGAAACCGGCCCTTTCTGGCAAGCCCCCCGCGTATTTCGCGAGCCGGCGCGGCACCCCGCGCCGGTGTCGGGGTATTGCGGCGGGCGTTCAGCGCCGCCCTTTCGGCGCCCATTGGGTATTCGCGTCCAGCGGGTAAACCGGGCGCGGCAGATTGCGGAACGCGATCCGTTCCAGCACCGGCGCGGTCAGGCCGCCGGTATCGACTTCGTAGACGCGCTCGGGTGGAAAGAATTCATCGAACCCGGCGCGGAAATGGCCGCGCGACTTGACGCAAACGCAGGCCGCCTTGGCGATGTCGAGGCCGTGCATTTCGAAAAATGCCGGGTCGGCGCATTGCTTGCGCGCGGTCGTCACCACCACGGTGACGCCGCCCAAATCCAACGCGGCGGTGGGCCCGAGATCGAGCTGCCGCCCGCCGAAAATCCCGCGCCGCCCGACGACTTTGCCGTCATGGACGGACAGCACCGTCGCGTCGCGCTCGAAGGCCTTGCCGAATTGGTCGGCATTCGCGCGGTTGAAGCGCGCGCGGAACTTGGCGCCCTTCCCTTTCGCGGCCGCTTCGGCAGCCAAGGCGCCATCGACGAAATTGCCGAGCAGCACGTTCGTCGCCTTGGCGTCGAGCAAGGCGAGCAGCAACTCGGTCGTATTGCCGCGCCCGCCGCCGCCGGGATTGTCGCCGGCATCGGAGAAAATCACCGGCGCCGTTTTGCCCGACGCGGCGTCGCGCGCCAATTCCAGCGCTTGTGAGATCGGCGTGAGCTTCTTCACGAAGCGATGGCGATCGGCCCAGCCGCGCGCGGCGAGGTTTTCGGCGACTTCGAACGCATGCGCCGTGCTGTCGCGCGACGTAGCGACGAACGCCACGCCGTTCTTGGGCGTGTCGCCGAAGACGAAGCCGCCGACGACGGAGAGATTCATCAAGCGATCGTCCCGCGCCATGATCGCTTCGGCTTCGTTCATCAGATCGGCATAAGGGCCGCTTGCCGTCAGCAGCGTGACCGAGGCGGGCGTGAGCGGCAGTCGCACGAAAGCGAGATGGCTTTTGCCGCCTGCCATCAACTCGGCGAGATGGCGCGCGCACTCCGCGCCGCGCTCGCGCTGATCGACATGCGGATTGGTGCGATACGAAACGAACGCATCGACCGCATCGATCATCGCGTCCGAAATCGCGGCATGTAGATCGACCGAAGCGACCACGGGTACGGGGCCGACGCAACGGCGCACGGTCTGATAAAGCTCGCCATCGGGATCGAAAGTCTCGGTCGCGGTCATCGCGCCATGATTGCTGATATAGACGGCGTCGACCGGCCCCGCTTGGCGCAGCATGCCGTCGATCTTGGCGAGGCAGGCGTCGAAGAATTCCTGCTCGATCGGCCCGCCCGGCTCGGCCGCCGCACAGAAAATCGGCACGGGCACCCAGCCCGGCGACAGGCGATCCATTTCGCGGAAAAAGCCGGGGAATTCGAGCGGGCAGGACGGCGTCGCCTTGCGCGCCTCGATCGCCAGCGCCTCGCCTTCCAGATAGCACAGGCGGCGAAAATCCTCCGGCGTCGTCGGCGGGGCGAAGGCGTTGCTTTCCAGATGGAAGCCGATCAACGCGATGCGCCGTGCCGATTTTTCCGTGCCCATTTTTCGCTGTCCTGAATTGCGCGACGTGAATTTGTGCCCACGGCGCAGTTTGGGCATACTCGCCCGCAACTTCGCAACCCGCACGACGGATGCCCCTTTTCATGAGTCGCGACCCCAGTCCGGAAGCCCTCGATCTCGTCAAAACGCTCGTTTCCTTCGACACAACCAGCCGCGACAGCAATCTAGCCTTGATCGATTGGGTGCGCGGTTATCTCGGCAAACTCGGCATCGACTCGCATCTCGTGTTCGACGAGACCGGCAAAAAGGCCAATCTGTGGGCGACGATCGGTCCGGCCGACAAGCCCGGCCTCGTGCTGTCGGGCCATACCGACGTCGTGCCGATCGACGGCCAGGAATGGACGGTCGAGCCGTTCAAGCCGATCGTGAAGGACGGGCGCGTCTACGGGCGCGGCACGACCGACATGAAAAGCTTCGTCGCGGTGTGCCTGTCGCTCGCGCCCGAATTCCAGAAGGCGAAGCTGAAGACGCCGATCCATTTCGCCTTTTCCTACGACGAGGAAGTGGGCTGCATCGGCGTGCGCCGCCTCATCGCCGATATCAAGCAGCGCGGCCTGTCGCCCGTCGGCTGCGTGGTGGGCGAGCCCACCAGCATGAAGGTGATCCGCGCGCATAAGGGGAAGCTCTCATTCCGCGGCCATGTGCGCGGCTTCGAATGCCATTCCTCGCTCGCCCCGCGCGGCGTCAACGCCGTGCAATACGCGGCGCGCATCGTCGATTACATCGCGCGCATGAACGAGAAATTCGCGGCCGACGGCCCGTTCGACGACGAGTTCGACATTCCGCACACGACCGCGCATACCGGCGTGATCCGCGGCGGCACCGCGCTCAATATCGTGCCGAAGGATTGCAGCTTCGATTTCGAATTCCGCCATCTGCCCGTGCACGATCCCAAGGTTCTGTTCGCCGAACTGGAAGCCTGGGTGCGCAAGGAGATCGAGCCGAAGATGAAGGCGATCCACGCCGATACCGGCGTGCGTTTCGAACAGATTTCCGCCTTCCCCGGCTTGAAGGGCGACGAAGACGCGACGGTGACGCAGGTCGCCAAAGCGGCTTCGGGCGGCAACGCGACCGGCAAGGTCGCCTTCGGCACCGAGGCCGGCTTGTTCGAAGCCGCCGGCATCCCCACTGTCATTTGCGGGCCCGGCGATATCGACCAGGCCCATAAACCCGATGAATTCGTGGCGCTGGAACAGATCGCGTTGTGCGAACAATTCCTGCGCCGCATGGTCGAACGTTTGGAAGCGAAAGCAGCATGAACCCCTCCATTGTCGTCTTCGATTTCGGCGGCGTGCTGGTCGATTGGGACCCGCGCCGCGTCTATCAACATCTGCTGCCCGACATGGCGGCGATCGAGGATTTCCTCGCGACCGTTTGCACGCCCGAATGGAACGTGAAGCAGGACGCGGGCCGCAGCATTGCGGACGCCGAAGCGGAATTGATCGCGCGTTTCCCCGACAAGGCGCATTTGATCCGCGCCTATTACGCGGGCCACGAAGTCGCGGTCGGCGGCGCCGTTCAAGGCACGGTCGATCTGCTCGAACGGTTGCACGCCAAGAACGTGCCGCTCTACGGCTTGACCAACTGGTCGGGCGAGACCTTCCCGCGTTCGCGCTGGCGCTTCGCGTTCATGGAACGCTTCCGCCATATCGTGGTGTCGGGCGACGAGAAATTGATCAAGCCCGATCCCGCGATCTATCGCACGATGCTGAAGCATATCGGCGCACCCGCCGAACAATGCCTGTTCATCGACGACTCGCCCAAGAACGTCGCGGGCGCCAAGGCGGTGGGCATGCACGCCGTGCATTTCCAATCGCCCGCGAAACTCGAAGCCGATCTCAAGGCGTTCGGATTGCTGTGAAGGGAACCCGTGCCTTGACCGACGAGAGCAACTATCCGATCGAACTGACCCCGCCGGACATCTCGGCCTACGCCAAGGGCAATACGGGCGTCGACTACGCGACCACATTCGATTCCGGCAAGGCGGGCCCGCATGTGTGCGTCAGCGCCCTCGTGCACGGCAACGAGCTTTGCGGCGCCATCGCCGCCGATTGGCTGATGCGCGAAGGTGTCCGGCCCCAGCGCGGCAAGCTGTCGTTCTTGTTCTGCAATATCGGCGCGTATCTCTCGTTCGATCCGAAAAACCCGCAAGCCTCGCGCTTTGTGGACGAGGATTTCAACCGCCTGTGGAACGAGGAAACGCTCGACGGGCCGCGCCGCTCGGCGGAACTCGCGCGCGCGCGCGCCATAAGGCCGTTCATCGACACGGTCGATCTGCTGCTCGACATCCATTCGATGCAGCACGCCACGCCGCCGCTGATGCTGTGCGGCCCGCTCGACAAGGGCAAGCAATTCGCACGCGACGTGTCCGTGCCCGAATTCGTCGTCGCCGATGCGGGCCATGCGGCGGGCAAGCGTCTGCGCGACTATGCCGGCTTCGGCGATCCCGCTTCCCCCCGCAACGCGCTGCTGGTCGAATGCGGCCAGCATTGGGAAAAGAAATCCGGCGACGTCGCCAAGGAAACGGCGTTGCGCTTTCTGCTCGCGACCGGTGCGGTGTCGCGCGATTGGATCGCGCCGCACTTGGCGCCCGCACCCAAGCCGCAGAAGATCGTCGAAGTCACGCAAGCCGTGACGATCCGCAGCGACGATTTCGCTTTCGCGCATCCCTATATCGGCCTCGAAACCATCCCGAAGGCGGGCACATTGCTGGCGACGGACGGCCGCGAGAAGGTTCTCACACCCTACGACAATTGCGTGCTGATCATGCCGTCGAAACGTTTGGGCAAGGGCCAAACGGCGGTGCGTCTCGGCCGCTACGTCGGCTGATGGGGAAATTCGACTTCCGCGCGATCGGCCTGGCGGTCGTTCTGGGCACGATCGGCGGCGCCTTCTTCAAATATCTGACCGTGCCGCTACCCTGGATGCTGGGCGCGATGTGTTTCACGACCATCGCCGCCATGTCCGGCGTCAAGGTCGCGATGCCGCGCCAATTGCGCAACGGCTTCGTCACCATCCTGGGCGTGCTGCTCGGCTCCGGCTTCACGCCCGCCGTGCTCGGCCGCATGGGGGAATGGGTCTACACGCTCGCGGCGCTGGTCGTTTGGGTCTTCGTCGCGGGCGGTGTCGCCTATGTCTATCTGCGCCGCGTCGCCAAGCACGACAAGACGACCGCGTTTTTCGGCGCGACGCCTGGCGGCCTCGCCGAGATGACGCTGGTCGGCAGCCAATACGGCGCCGATCCGCGCGTGTTGTCGCTGATCCATACCGTGCGCGTCATGGCGACGGTGCTGATCGTGCCGATTTGGTTCCGCTTGGAAGGCTTGGTCGGGCCGCTGCCCGCCAAAGCGACGATCGGCATTCTGGAAGTCGCGTTGCGCGATTACGGCATCCTCGCCGCCTGCGCCGTCGTGGGCGCCTATATCGGCATCAAGTTTCGCCTGCCGGCGGGCACGATGCTGGGGCCGATGGCCGTATCGATGGCCGTGCATATCGGCGGGTTCAGCGAAGCCCAGCCGCCTTACGAGATCGTCGCCGCCGCGCAGATCGTTCTGGGTTGCGCGATCGGCCAGCGTTTCGCGGGCTCCAAACTTTCCGTCATCGCGCGCCATGCGAGCCATGGCTTCGTCGTGACGATGATCATGCTGGGCTTGGCGATTCTGTTCGCCGCCGTGATGGCGCGCGTGACGCCGGAAAGCTTCGAAGCGCTCGTGCTCGCCTACGCGCCCGGCGGCTTCGCGGAAATGAGCCTCGTGGCGCTGGCGTTGTCGGTCGACGCGGCGCTGGTGGCCGCACATCACCTGTTCCGCATCATTTTCATCATCACGCTCGCGCCTTTGATATTCCGGCGCGGATTCATGAAATCTTCAACGTGACCCCGCCATCGACCGGCAGTGCCACGCCGGTCACGTATTTGGCTTCGTCCGACGCCAGGAACAGCGACGCGTAGGCGACATCCCACGCGTCGCCCATCTTGCCCGTCGGGCATAGGCGGTTGCGCGCCTCGATCATCGATTCGACCGAGCCGTCGCCATAGGCGCCCTTCAACGGCTCGACGATCATCGGCGTGTTCATCAAGCCGGGCAGCACGCAATTGGCGCGCACCCCGCGCGCGGCGTATTCCAGCGCCACCGCTTGGGTGAAGGGGATGATGGCGCCCTTCGTAGTGCTGTAGGCGATATAGGGCACGCCCAAATAGCGAATGCCCGCGATCGACGCGATGTTGACGATCGCCCCGCCCTTCCCGGTCGCTTCGAACTGCCGGACCATCGCGGGCAGCACGGTCTTGCAGGTCAAAAACATGCTTTTGAGATTGATCCGCACGACGCGGTCCCAATCCGCTTCGTCGAGCTCGACCGGCCCGCCTTTGGTCACGATGCCGACATTGTTGTGCAGAATGTCGATGCGCCCCCAACGCGCGAGGCATTCGCCCACCAACGTATCGACATCGCGCTTGGCGCTGACATCCGCGGCGAACACCTGCGATTCGCCGCCTTCGTCGCGGATGATCGCGGCGGTTTCCTCGGCCGCCGCGCGGTTCATGTCGACGCAGGCGACCTTGGCGCCTTCGCGCGCATAAAGCACGGCAACAGCCTTCCCGTTGCCCCAGCCGGGACCGGACGAACCCGCCCCCGTCACGATCGCGGTCTTGCCCGTCAGCCGGCCCATGTCTCCTCCCCGTTATGAAAGGCGTTGGCGCAGTTCCGTTTTTAGTATTTTGCCGTAGGCGTTTTTCGGCAGCGCGTCGACGAAGATATAACGTTTCGGGCGCTTGAAGCGCGCGATGTTGTCGAGGCACAGCGCGTCGAGCGCTGCTTGCGTGACGCTGTCGTCGCGCCGCACGACGAAGGCGACGACGCTTTCGCCCCATTCGGGATCAGCGGCCCCGACGACCGAGACCTCCGCCACGCCCGGATGGCGTTGCAACACTTCCTCCACCTCGCGCGGATAGATATTCGATCCGCCCGAGATGATCAGATCCTTGGAGCGATCTTTGAGCGTGAGATAGCCGCGCGCGTCGAATTCGCCGACATCGCCGGTGTGCAGCCAGCCATCCTTCAGCGCCTTGGCCGTGGCGGCTTCGTCGCGCCAATAGCCTTTCATCACGCTGTCCCCACGCACCAGCACTTCGCCGTCTTCGGCCGTGCGCACCTCGACGACCGTTTGTGCCGTGCCGACCGAGCCCAGGATCGCGTCGTCGCCCGCCTTGTGCGCGGCTTCGATCGCGGCGCGCGTCATCCCGGTGATGCACATCGGGCTTTCGCCTTGGCCGTAAAGCTGGGCGAAGCGATAGCCGAGTTTGCCGATCGCGGCTTTGAGGTCGGCGACATACATCGGCCCGCCGCCATAGACGATGACGCGCAGATTGCCGGGCTCGATCCCCGGATGCTCGACCAAGCGCTTCACCATCGTCGGGGCCGCGAACATCGTGACCTTATGCCAGCGCTTCCACAGCGCCTGGATTTCGGCGGGATCGAAGCCGCCGCTTTCCGGCACCACTTGCGTCGCACCGATCGCGAGCGTCGGGAACATATAAAGCCCCGAACCGTGCGACATCGGGGCCGCGTGCAGCAAGCAGCCGCCCGCTTCCGGCGGATCGATATCGGCGTAATAGCTCGTCGCCACCGCCAGCGCGTTGCGATGGGTGATCATGGCACCCTTGGGCCGCCCGGTCGTGCCGCTGGTGTAGAACAGCCACAGCAGATCGTCGGGTTCGGCAGGCGCGAGATCGATCGGATCGGCGAAGAGCTTGCGCCAATCCGCCCCGCCGATCTCGACCATGCGCGCCGAACTGCCGCTCGCGGCGACGTTCTCGCCCATGTCGCGCGAATGGAAGACCAGCGCCGCTTGCGAATGGTCGAGGCAATAAGCGAGCTCCTTGGGGTGGAGCTTCACGTTGACCGGTACGGCCGCATAGCCCGCCCACCAGATCGCGTAGATCGCCACCGCATAATCGGTCGAATTCGCGGCGACAATGGCGATGCGCGTTCCAGCTGCGTATCCCAGTCCGCGCAATCCGCCCGCCAGCTGGGCGACTTGGGCGGCCATGCCAGCCCAATCGGCGACGACCGCATCGCCGCGCCCCAAAGCGGGACCGGCCGGATCGCGCTTGGCGTTACGCAGCAGATGGGCGGCGAGGTTCATCGCATCACCCAATCGATGAAACCCAGCGCCCGCGTCACATGGATAATGCCTAGGATCACGGCATAGGCGCCGAGCCCGAATACAGCCGCCAGGGCGAAAACTTTCAGGTGGAACATCCGAGCCGAAAGAGCCTTTCCGCACGGGACTTTACCACCGCGCGCGGACGACGCATTATCCAAGAATAACATGGACGGTACGCCGAATGGCCAGCAGCAAGGTCAGCCAACAGGAACTCAATCAGGCCGCCACGCTTCACGAGAAGATGGTGCGGGGCATCACGGGCGGCATGCGCCTGGTGCTGTCCTTCAAAATCGCCGAGCGCATGAATATGCGCGGGCGCAATCTTTCGGAAGCGGAGCTGGTCGGCGCCTATCTGTGCGAGTCCGATTTCGGCGGTGCGAAGCTGGTGCGCGCCAATCTGTTCGGCGCCGATTTGTCGGGCTGCGATTTGCACGAGGCCGATCTTACCAAGGCCGATATGCGCGGCGCCCAATTGAAGCGCGCCAATCTCGAACGCGCCAACCTGACCGGGGCCGATATCCGCGACGGCTTCATCATCGTGCGCGATAAGGACGGCAATTTCTCGTACCACAACAACCAGCGTCAGGGTGCGGTCATCACCGACGCGAAGTTCAATCATGCGGATATGACCAACGCGAAGATGAGCCGCGTGTTCGGCCCACGCACGGACCTTACCGGCTGCATCCTGCGCGGCGCGGTGCTGCGCGAGGCGGATCTTTCGAATTCCGATCTGTCGGGCGTGGTGCTAACGGGGGCCGATCTCACCAACGCCAATCTTTCGAACTGCATCCTGCACGGCGCCACGCTATCGGGCGCGTTGCTCGAGAACACCAATCTCGACGGTGCGGATTTGACCGCGTCGAATTTCGGCACCAAGGATTTGGCGCGCGTCGACACGTCCAAGGCCGTGCTGCCGGTCAATATCGACAGCCTGGAAAAATCGATCCAGCAGATCTTCATCGATCATCTGGAATGGCTGAAGACCGAAGGACGCAACGGCGCGCAAGCCGATTTCGAGCGCGTCAATCTCGCCAGCCTCAATGCGCCGGGCGTCAACCTTTCCGCCGGGCGTTTGGGCCTGTCGATCCTGCGCGACGCCAAGCTGACCGGCGGCTATTTCCAGATGGCGGATTTCTCCTCCGCCTTCATGTCGAATTGCGATCTGGTGTCGGCGAAGCTCCAAGGCTCGAAACTCGACAAGGCCACGCTGACCGGCGCCAAATTGCGCGACGCCGATTTGTCGCCCATGCCGGTCGATACGATGAGCCAGCGCAACTGGAACACGCGCCTGCGCGAGGCCAATCTGACGGGGGCCGATCTGCGCGGCGCCAATCTGCACAAAGCCGATTTGGCGGCGGCGGTGCTGCGCCGCGCCGATCTGCGCAACGCCAATCTGAAGGATGCGATCCTGCTGGATTGCGATTTCACCGGCGCGGATTTGCGCGGCGCCGAGCTTACCGGCGCCGATACGCGCGGCACGACCGGCCTCGACAGCGCGCTTTAGTTCGCTTTTTCGATCGAGGCTTCGAGGCGCTTGGACAAATACCAAGCCAGCGCCATGAACACGACCAGCAGGCCCAAAGCCGTGGTCGTCGCGGTTTCGCCCAATGCTTTGTCGGAGACATGGGCAAAGCCGTAGCCGATGCCGACCAGCAAATTCGACCAGATCGCCGCCGAGACGAGGTTGAGCGCCAGAAACCGGCCGCGCGGCATGGTCGACAGGCCGAAGGCGAAGCCCGCCAAACCGCGAATGCCGTGCGGGTAGCGATAGACGAACATCATCCACCAATGATGCTTGTCGACGACGCGCGCCGCGCGCTCGATCCCGTTGCGCAAGCGCGGCATCGCGTCGAATAGCTGCGGCCCGAAGCGGCGGGCGAGCCAAAAGCGCACCTCGTCGCCGATCACGCCGCCGGCGAACACCGCGGCGACGGTCGGCCAATAATCCAGCGCGCCGAGCTGCACCGCGTAACCCGCGAACAACGGCATCAGCATGGAGTTCCAGAACGCGCCGGTCGCCACCAGGGTGTAGACGGCGTTGCCGTTGTCGCGGACGAGATCGAGGATTTGCTGGAGGTCCATGGGACCGATCAAATGGGGTCAAGCAGGCGCGAAGTCAACTTCTCCGCGCGCTCGGCTTGGACCTGAACCGGCATGTCCAGAAGCTTTTGGGCGAAGGCGCGGCCGTCGAGATCGAAGGCGAGATCGTGGCCGCGCCCGGCGCCCGCGACATTCTCGAAACGGAAATGGAACGACGTCAGCCCCGCGAGCTCCGTCCGGCGCACGGCGCGCGGCCGCAAGAACGAGAACCACGCCCCGACTTTCGCCGCCGTCGCCCCGGCGCGCACGCTGCGCCAATCGCCGGGATCGCGCAGGGTTAACGCGATGATCAACGAACTTCCGACCACGCGCGCGCGGGCATGCGCCAGCAAGCGGAGCTGGACGAGCGCGCTCATGCCTCGGCCTCCAGCAAGCCGACGCGCGGGCGCACGTAATGGGCGGGAATCTTCGCGGCGCTGACTCGCCGCTCGGGATGGATCGCGAGGCGCACGCCGCCCGCCCCTGCCGGACCGAAGCCCGATAGCGACGCGAATTCGGCCAGCGCCGCCTCGACCGTTTCCTTCGCCGCCGCGCGCAAGGCCAAGCGCAAGCGCACATCCTTGCCGGGCATGACGGCGAGATCGGCGGCGCGATCGATGGCGCCGCGCGTCGCGGATTCGACGCCGACGATTTCGACGCGGAAGCGCTCGTCGCCGAGCAGCGATTTCAAGCGCGTTTCCAATTCGCGCGCGGCCGTTAGCGCACGGCCCGCCGCCCCCGTCCCGCCATAAGCAAGTTCACCCTCGCCCGCGAAACCGGTTTCGAAGACCAGCGTGCCGGGCAAATGATCCGGCGCCGCACTTCCTTTGACGCCCGTGAGCTTGCCGCCGATCAGCGTCGTGTCGTCGAGATCCAGCGTCAGATCGGGATCGGCGACCGTGCGCGGGTTTTCCACGCCGTCGAGCAGCGACAGCACCAGTGCTGCGTGCGCGGGCGACGCACCGGTCGAAGTCTCGAACGCCAGCGCGCCATCTTCGGCGATCTCGACCAGCGGCAGGCCCGCTTCGGGGAGTTTGTCGAAAGCGGGATCGTAAAGATCGCCGCCGGCCGCCCCCGCACCGGCCGACAGGATACGGCCCGCAGCGGCGGCGGACGCGAGCCGCGCGTAATCCTCGACCGGCCAGCGATGGGCATAGCGCGCAAACGCAATCGAAAGCGCCGACGGCGCCAACGGCCCGCTGACGACGACTTCCGCCCCCTTGGCGAACAGCCCCACCAAGGGTGCCGCGCCGAAGCGCACGCTCGCGGCGATCAACGTGGAATCCGGCGGCGGCGGCGGATCGCACGGCGTGCCGAGCAACCCGGCGCCCGATTGCGTCGCCAGCAGATCGTGCCCTTCGACCAAGCCGATGCGCGGCCGGCGGCGGCCGAGGCGTGCCGCCAGCCCGGTGATCGCATGCGCGACCGGGGCCGGCTCGCCCGCCGGCACTTCGATCGCAAGCCGCACGCGCCCCGACAGGCACGCGATCAGCACGGGTTCGAGCGCACGCTCGACCTCGCGCAACGCCAAGCGCAACGCCAGACAATGCGGACCCGGTCTGGCGATCAGGCGTTGGAGAAGTGCCGCCGTCGCATCCGGTCGTCCGCCGCGTCCCGCATGCGCAAGGCGCATTTTAGAGCCCGGCGAGTTTGCGGATCGGTTCGTACAAGGCGGGGTTGGCGCAGAGCACGGGGGCGCCCTTGTCGATTCCGCCTTCGCCCAGGAAGTCGTTCACGCGCCCGCCCGCTTCGCGCGTCATCACGATCCCCGCGAGGCAATCCCAGGAATTGATGTGAAGCTCGACATAGCCGTCCGCGCGGCCGTCGGCGACATAGGCGATGCCCAGCGCCCCGGAACCCGCGCGGCGGAACGACGCCCCGGCCTTCACCGTGCGCTCGATCATGCCCGTATAGGCTTCGACCGGGCGGCGCGTCGACCAGCCAAGCTCGATCTGCGCGCGCTTCAAATCGTCGACCGCCGTCACCTTCATCGGGCGGCCGTTGCAGGTGGCGAAGTGGCCCCGCCGCGCCAGGAACATCTCGTCGCGCATGGGATCGTAGATCGCGCCGATTTCCGCCTCGCCCTCATGCATATAGGCGATCGAAATGCAGAAATGCGCGATCCCGTTGGCGAAATTCGCCGTGCCGTCGATCGGGTCGATGACCCACAAAGCACGCGTATCCTTGCTGCCGCCGGTTTCCTCGCCCAGCACGTCGTCCTTGGGGAACGCCTCGCGGATTAGCCCCATGACGAGCTTTTCGACCGCCCCGTCGGCGACCGTCAGGTAATCCTGCGGCCCTTTGAAGGTCATGCCGATGGAGGCGCGGTCGGCGAAGAATTTGCGCTGCAATTCCCCGGCGGCACGCGCGATCGCCGCGGCGGCCAGGGTACGTTTGGCGAGTTCGTCGGTCATTGGGCGCTGAAATTACGTTCCCTATGGGCTATAGGGAAGCGCGATGATCACGATCGACTCCCTAACCTTGCGCGTGGCCGGCCTGACCCTGATCGAGGATTCCTCGGTCCAGGTGCCGGACGGCAAGCGCGTGGGCCTCGTGGGCCGCAACGGGGCGGGCAAATCCACGCTGCTGTCCTGCCTGCGCGGCGTGGCGACCCCCGACAAAGGCCTGATCGCGCTGCCCAAGCGCGCCAGACTCGGCTGGGTGGCGCAGGAAGCCCCCGGCGGTCCCACGACACCGTTGGCATTCGTCCTCGCCGCCGATACCGAACGCGCCGCGTTGCTGGCCGAGGAAGAAGCGGGGGCGGATGGCGAGCGTGTGGCCGATATCCATACGCGCCTCGCCGAGATCGACGCCTATGCCGCCCCGTCCCGTGCCGCGTCGATTCTCGCGGGTCTGGGTTTCGATGCGGGCAAGCAAGCGCAGCCGCTGTCCGATTTCTCCGGCGGCTGGCGGATGCGCGTGGCGCTAGCCGCCGTTCTGTTCTCGCGGCCCGACGTGCTGCTGCTCGACGAGCCGACGAACCATCTCGATCTCGAAAGCGCCTTGTGGCTCGAGGATTATCTGCAGCGCATTCCCTGCACGCTGCTGGTCGTCAGCCACGACCGGCGCCTGCTGAACGCCGTCTGCACGCATATCCTGCATCTCGAACATCGCCGCTTGACGCTTTACGCGGGCGATTACGATTCCTTCGAGCGCCAGCGCCAGGAACGCCTCGCCCAGCAATCGGCGATGGCCGCGAAGGTCGATGCGCAGCGCAAGCATATGCAGGCCTTCGTCGATCGCTTCCGCTACAAGGCGACGAAGGCGCGCCAAGCGCAGTCGCGCTTGAAGGCGCTCGCCAAGCTCACGCCCATCGTCGTCGAGCAGGACGAGGAATCGGTGCGCTTCGAGTTCCCCGAACCGGAAATGCCGCGCCCGCCGTTGATCACCTACGACAAGGCCTCGGTCGGCTATGTGCCCGGCAAGCCGATCCTGCGCGGCATCGATCTGCGCCTCGATCCCGACGACCGTATCGGCTTGCTCGGCGCCAACGGCAACGGCAAATCGACCCTCGCCAAATTGTTCGGCGGGCGCTTGTCGCCGATGGACGGGCGCGAAACCCGCGCGCGCAATCTGGAAGTCGGTTTCTTCGCGCAGCATCAGGTCGAGGAATTCGACCTGTCGCGTTCGGCGCTGCTGCATCTCGCCGATTTGCGCCCGCAGGACAATAACGAGCAGCTGCGGGCGCGCCTCGCCCGCTTCGGCTTCTCCGGCATCAAGGCCGAAACGCCGACCGGAAAACTGTCGGGCGGCGAGAAAGCGCGGCTTGCCTTCGCTTTGGCAACGGCGCATCGCCCGCAATTGCTGATTCTCGACGAGCCGACGAACCATCTGGATATGGCGAGCCGCGAGCGCCTCGTCGCCGCGATCGGCGATTTCGCCGGTGCCGTCATCCTCGTGACTCATGATTGGAGCTTGCTGGAACTGACCTGCGACCGGCTGTGGCTGGTCGCGAACGGTCAGGTACAGCCTTTCGAAGGCGACCTCGAGGAATATCGCGCCTTCTCCCTCGCCGAACGGCGTGCGCAGCGCGGCGCCGACGAAAAGCCCAAAACAGAGGCGCCGGCCCCGCGCCGCGCCAAACCCGCTTTGGGACCGCTCAAGAAGGAACTCGCCGCCGCCGAAACCGAACTCGCCAAGCGCACGGACGAGAAGACGAAGCTCGACGCGGCGCTGGCCGATCCCAATGTCTACAACGATCCGGCGAAGGCCGCCGATCTCGCCAAGCGCCACAAGGACGCGGTCGAACGCGTCGACGCGGCCGAGGCGCGCTGGCTTGCGGCCGCCCAAGCGCTGGAGGAAGCCGATGCGGCTTAAAGTGCTGATCGCGGCGTTGGCGTTGTTCGCGTCGCCTGCCATTGGCAAAGAATGGGGCGACGTGAAGCTGCCCGTGCCGGGCCCCGCGCGCGTCATCGGCGGACCGGCGACGGGATGTCTCGCCGGCGCGGAACGCCTGCCGCCCGACGGGCCCGGCTATCAGGCCGTGCGCGTGTCGCGCAATCGGCAATGGGGCCATCCCGCGACGATCTCCTTCATCCGCGATCTGGGGACGCGGGCCAAGACGGCGGGTTTCGCCGATCTCTATATCGGCGACGTCGCCCAGCCGCGCGGCGGGCCGATGGCGTCGCTGCATGGCAGCCACCAGAACGGGCTCGACGCCGATATCTGGTTCAATATCGATCCCAAGCCCGTCCTCCCGGCCGCCGCGCGCGAGGAGATCGCGATCGTCACGCTGACGACGCAAGACGAACGCCGCGTCGATCCCGCGACCTGGCGCAAAGGTCATGCACGATTGCTGAAACTCGCGGCCGAGGACCGCCGCGTCGACCGCATCCTCGTGCATTTCGCGATCAAGAAGCATCTGTGCGAAACGCTGCCGGCGGCGGATCGCGCATGGATACGCAAACTCCGCCCGTGGCGCGGGCACAACGAACATTTCCATGTTCGCCTCGCCTGCCCGCCGGACAACAAGGATTGCGTTGGCCAAGCCGCGATACCGGCGGGCGACGGCTGCGATTCGACGCTCGATTGGTGGTTCCTCGACGCCGCCGAACGGCGCAAGCGCGACGAGGAAGCGCAGCGCGCGGCGCCCAAGGTCCAGACCGGCCCGCCGCGCCCCAAGCTGCCCGCCCAGTGCGCAGCGATCTTGCGCGCCCCGTAATTCCTGTGGCCTCATGGTTCGACGGGCTCACCATGAGGCCTTATCTTGATCCTCATGCTGAGCCTGTCGAAGCATGAGGATCAGATGCGCCGCGCGACGATCAAATCCCCCGCCCATCCCGGCGCCTTGCTGAAGGACGAGTTCGACGCGCTGGGCCTGTCGATGGCCGCCGCCGCCGAGGCGCTCGGCGTCACGCGCCAGCAGCTTTACAAGGTCACGTCGGGTGCGAGCGCCGTCACGCCGGAAATGGCCGTGCGGATCGAGCGCGCCATCGGCGGCTCGGCGGATCTGTGGCTACGCATGCAAGCCGCGTTCGACCTCGCCCGCGCGCGACGGACGGTCGACCTGCGCGGCGTCAAGCGGATCGCGCGCGAAGCCGCCTGACGACGCTTAATCGAACCGGAAGCCCTTGGGCGGCAGCAAGCCCGTTTGGCTGCGCGCACCGACCCAATGCTTGGGCGCGTTTTCGCGCGCATCCGAATTGGCGAAGCCCATCGGCCAGCCCTTCGCGATATTGAAGGTGCGGATTTTGTAGAGCGCGCCGCCCTTCGAATAACGCTGCAGGATGACGCCCTTGCCGCGCGACATTTCCGGCAATTCGGACAAGGGGAACAGCAGCAGCTTGCGGTTCGTCCCCTGCACGGCCAGCGTATCGCCCTCCACCGTGCAGACGGCGGCGGCTTCCCCGCCCTCGCCCACGTTGAGCACCTGCTTGCCCTGGCGCGTCTGCGCGACGCATTCGGCTTCGGGGACCACGAAGCCGTAACCCGCCGACGACGCGACGACCAGCTTGCGGTCGGGCTTGTGGATGAACACGTCGACCAGATCGACGTCGTTGCCCAGTTCCAGCGTCACCTTAATCGGCTCGCCGTCGCCGCGCCCGCGCGGCAGCTTGTCGCAACCCAGCGTGTAGAAGCGCCCGTTGGTCGCGAACACCATCAGCTTGTCGGCGGAATTCGTGCGCTCGACGAAGCGCTGCTTGTCGCCGTCCTTGTAGCGGATGTCCTTCACGGCCTGATCGTCGAGATGGCCCTTGAAGGCGCGCACCCAACCCTTGTCGGAGACGACGACGGTGAGGTCTTCGCGCTCGATGAAGGCTTCGACCGGCACGATCAATTCGGCGGGCGCATCGGCGACTTCGGTGCGCCGCTTGCCCAGCGGCGTGCGCGGTCCGTATTTCGCCTTCAGTTCCTGGATTTCGGTCGCGATCGCGGCCCAGCGCTTGTCTTCGCTTTTCAGCAGGCCCTGAAGCTCCTTCTTCTCCTTGGTCAGTGCGTCGTTTTCCTTACGGATCTCGAATTCCTCGAGCTTGCGCAAAGAGCGCAGACGCATATTCAGGATCGCTTCGGCCTGAACTTCCGTGAGCCCCCATTTCTTCATCATCACGGGCTTGGGCTCGTCCTCGTTGCGGATGATCTTGATGACCGCGTCGATGTTCAAATACGCGATCAGCAAGCCGCCGAGGATTTCCAAGCGCCGGTCGATCTGGCCGAGACGGTGTTCCGAGCGGCGCGTCAGCACGACATGGCGGTGATCGAGATAGGCCTGAAGCACTTCCTTCAGATCCATCACGCGCGGCACGTTGTCCGCGTCGAGCACGTTCATGTTGAGGGCGAAGCGCGTTTCCAGATCGCAGGTCCGGAACAGCGATTCCATCATCATCTTGGGATCGACGTTGCGGCTCTTGGGCTCCAGCACCAGGCGCACGTTCTCGTCCGATTCATCGCGGATATCGGCGAGCAGCGGCAGTTTCTTGGCCTGAAGCAGCTCCGCGACCTTCTCGATCAGCTTCGACTTCTGAACCTGATAGGGAATTTCAGTGACGACGATCTGCCACGCCGCGCGCGGCAATTCCTCGACCGCCCATTTCGCGCGCACGCGCAGCGAACCGCGGCCGGTTTCGTAGGCCTGGACGAGCGTTTCGCGCGTTTCGACCAGAATGCCGCCGGTCGGGAAATCGGGGCCCGGCATCAGATCGACCAGCGTGGCGACGCGCGCGTTGGGCGTCTTGATCAGATGCAGCAGCGCGTTGCAGATCTCGACGATGTTGTGCGGCGGAATATTGGTCGCCATGCCGACGGCGATGCCGGCGGCACCGTTCGCGAGCAAATTCGGGAAGGCGGCGGGCAGAACGACGGGCTCTTCGCCTTCGCCGTCGTAAGTCGCGCGGAAGTCGACCGCGTTCTCGTCGAGACCGCGCAGCAATTCGACGGCGACGGAGGTGAGGCGCGCTTCGGTGTATCGCATCGCGGCGGCGTTATCGCCGTCGATATTGCCGAAATTGCCTTGGCCGTCGACCAGCGTATAGCGCTGCGCGAAATCCTGTGCGAGGCGGACCAGCGCGTCGTAAACCGACTGGTCGCCATGCGGGTGATACTTACCGATGACGTCGCCGACGACGCGCGCGCATTTCTTGAACCCGGTCTCGGGATCGAGGCGCAGCTGCTGCATCGCCCAGAGCAAACGGCGATGGACGGGCTTCAATCCGTCGCGCACATCGGGCAGCGAGCGCGCCATGATCGTGGACAGCGCGTAGGCGAGATAACGCTCGCCCAACGCATCGGCGAGCGGAACGGGTTTGATTTCGGCGGCAAAAGACGCGGTCATTTTCTTTCCTCGGGACGGCGGTACTCCCGTCGCCAGCGCTCATAAAGCCGGACTCGGGCCCCCGGCAAGGTCTTCGTCTGCGGGGCCAAAACATAGCGATCGAGAAAATGTCCGGTGATTTCCAGGGCTTCGACCAATTCGCGGGCGTTTCCGGCCGCCCCGCCTTCGCGCAGGAAAGCCGGCAAAACGAACAGACGGTCGGCATAGGGCGCCCCCGCCTCGGCCGAGACGGCGCGGCCGGTTTTGGGGCTGACATAGCGCAGATCGTCGATCACGCCGGTCGCCGCACAGGAGTCGAGATCGAGCCCGAAGCCGAGATCGGCAAGGCAGCGCACTTCCCATTGCACATAGGCTTCGCGCCATTCGCGCGTCTCGAACCGCGCCAGCATCGCCTTGGTCGCGTCGAACAGGCCTTCATGCGGCTCGCGCTCGGGCAGTACCGCGTCGAGGATCGCCGCACACGCCGCCAGCGCTTCGAGCTTCGCGGGCGTGTCCATCAACGCGGCGGCATTGGCGGCGACAAGCTCGCAGGTCCAATTGCCCAAATGCTCGACCAAGCGCGCGCGCCAGAACGCGGAAACGAGATTGCCGGTTTCGAAGACCGACGCGCTTTTGCCGTGCCCGCCGCCGCGCGCCAGGCCCAGATGCCGCCCGTGCCCGCGCGTGAACAAGGTCGCGATCGCCGCATGCTCCCCATGCGTGCGCCGCCCCAGCACGATCGCTTCGTCGGTCCACTCCATGGATCAGATTTGCCGGGATTCGAGCGGCGGGGCTAGTTTGGCGACATGCGCAAGACAAGCCGCCTGATCGAAGCCTTTCTCGACACCGATTACGCCGTGCGCGACGGCGGCGTTTGGCGCGTCGTGCGCATCGGCGAACGGCACCCGAAGATCGAAGCCTTGGTGAGATCGACCGGCGTGTTCATCACCGGCTGGAACCCCTTCGGCAAGCGCGCGAACGCGGCCGCCAACGCGGCGCGCAACCGCGCGATGGCGCGTATCCTGGCCGCGCGCGGCTATCGTACGCTGCCCCATCAAGGGATCGGCAGCGACGGCGACTGGGCCGAGGACGGGTTTTTCGTGCGCGATATGCGTATCGCGACGGCGCGCCATCTGGCGCGCAGCTTCGGCCAGCTCGCGATCGTCGCGATCGCGCGCGGCCGTCCGGCGGAGATCGTCTGGGCCTTTTAGCCCTGCTCCATGATCTGCTGCTTGGCGATCGGCAGGAAATGCGCGAGCTGGGCCTTGATGTCGGCAACCGACACGCCCTTGCCCTTGAGATCCGCTTCCAGCTTTTCGATCACGTCGTCGTCGCCCGCCTTGTCGAAATCCGAGGCGACGACGTCCTTGGCGTAGGCATCCGCGTCCGGCCCGGTCTTGCCGAGCTTTTCCGCCGCCCACAGACCCACGAGCTTGTTGCGCCGCGCGTTCACCTTGAACTGCACTTCCTGATCGTGCTTGAACTTGTTTTCGAAAGCGCTTTTGCGGTCGTCGAAGCTGGTCATCTGCGGGCCCTCGTGAATGGGTCGTTGCCCATGACATAGGCGACCGCGAAGAGCAGGTCAATCGCAACCGGACATCCCTTTTTCATGTGCACTTTGGCGATTTTGCGCCGTCCCGGCCACGCATGGCCGCTGATCGTCGCGGGCAATCGCGACGAAATGAAGTCGCGCCCCTGGACGGCACCCGGCCGCCATTGGCCGGATCGGCCGAACGTGATCGGGGGCCGCGACGATTTGGCCGGCGGATCGTGGGTGGCCGTGAGCGACACGGGCGTGATCGCCTGCGTCCTCAACCGGCGCGGCACGTTGGGCCCCGCCGAGGGCAAGCGCAGCCGTGGCGAGTTGGTGCTCGACGCGCTGGACTTTCCGGACGCGAAGGACGCCGCCGAAATGCTGGCGGCCCTCGACGCGGGCGCCTATCGGCCGTTCAACCTGTTCGTCGGCGACGATCGCGACGCCTATTGGGTCCGCGCCACGGGCAGCGGCGCACCGGAAGTGATGCCGATCGGCGAAGGCGTGTCGCTGCTGACCGCCTACGACCTCAACGACATGACGTCGCCGCGCACGCGCCATTTCCTGCCGCTGTTCCGCGAGGTCCCGCCGCCCGATCCCGCGACCGGCGACTGGGCCGCCTGGGAAAAACTGATGGCCGCGCGCCAAGGGGGCCCCGATGCCGGCGAAGAAGGGGCGATGAACATCGCGCTCCCCTCCGGTTTCGGCACGTCGTCGACGTCGCTGATCGCGTTGCCATCCCGCAGCGCGGGACTCGATACGCGGCCCGTTTGGCGCTTCGCGCACGGCCACCCCGACGCGATCGTCTACGACGCCGTTTCGTTAACCTGAATCAGTACGTTAGCCCCGCATTGCGAGGGGGAATGCGCTGGGCTATAGGGGGGCCCGCTTTTCCCGTCGCGCGTCAGGGGGTTGGGCATGTCCCGCCGTAAACAAATCTACGAAGGCAAGGCCAAGATTTTGTTCGAAGGGCCCGAGCCCGGAACGATCATCCAGTACTTCAAGGACGACGCGACCGCGTTCAACAACAAGAAGAAGGGCACGATCACCGGCAAGGGCGTGCTCAACAACCGCATCTCGGAATTCCTGATGACGCGTTTGGAGGAGATGGGCATTCCGACCCATTTCATCCGCCGTCTCAACATGCGCGAACAGCTGGTGCGCGAAGTCGAAATCGTGCCGCTGGAAATCATCGTGCGCAACGTCGCCGCCGGCTCGTTCTGCCAGCGCTTCGGCCTGCAGGAAGGCGCCCCCCTGCCGCGCTCGATCATCGAGTATTGCTACAAGAACGACGAGCTCGGCGATCCGATGGTGTCGGAGGAGCACATCACCGCCTTCGGCTGGGCCGATACGCGCGACCTCGACGACATCATGGCGCTGACCTTGCGCATCAACGACTATCTGTCGGGTCTGTTCCTGGGCGTGGGCATCAAGCTGGTCGATTTCAAGATCGAGTTCGGCCGCCACTGGAACGAGCATGACGAGATGCGGATCATCCTGGCCGACGAGATCAGCCCGGATTCCTGCCGTCTGTGGGACGTCAAGACGAACGAGAAGATGGACAAGGACCGCTTCCGCCGCGATCTCGGCAAGGTCGAGGAAGCGTATCAGGAAGTGGCCCGTCGTCTGGGCATCCTGCCCGAAAGCGGCCCGCGCGATCTGCGCGGCCCCGAAACGATGCAGTGATCCCGGGGGATCGAGAAAGCATGAAAGCGAAGATTCACGTCACGCTGAAGAACGGCGTGCTGGACGTGCAGGGCAAAGCGGTTCAGGCGGGGCTTTCGGGTCTCGGCTTCAAGGGCGTGGGCGACGTGCGTGTCGGCCGCTATGTCGAGATCGAACTCGACGCCAAGACCAAGGCCGCCGCCGAGGCCGAAGCCAAGCGCATGTGCGAAAAGCTGCTGGCCAACACCGTGATCGAGAACTACCGCGTCGAGATCGCGGAGTAATCGGCACATGAAATCCGCCGTCGTCGTATTCCCCGGCTCCAACCGCGAAGGCGACGTCGCCGACGCGATCACCCGCGCCTCGGGCAAGCGGCCCGAGATCGTTTGGCACTCGACCGGGTCGCTGCCCAAGAAGCTCGACCTGATCGTGCTGCCCGGCGGCTTCGCCTATGGCGATTACCTGCGCTGCGGCGCCATGGCGGCGCGCAGCCCGATCATGCGCGACGTGATCGCGCGCGCGAATGCCGGCACGCCGGTGCTGGGCGTGTGCAACGGCTTCCAGGTGCTGTGCGAAAGCGGCTTGCTGCCGGGCGTGCTGCTGTCCAATGCCGGCCTCAAATTCATCTGCCGCGACGTGTATCTGAAGGTCGCGACCAGCCAGACGATGTTCGCGCATCGCTACGAGAAGGGCCAAGTCGTGCGCTATCCGGTGGCACACCACGACGGCAATTACTTCGCCGACAAGGACACGCTGAAGCGCATGGAGGATCGCGACCAGATCGCGTTCCGCTATTGCACGCCCGAAGGCGAAACGACCGCCGAGGGCAATCCCAACGGCTCGGCGCGCAACATCGCCGGCGTGTACAACAAATCGAAGACCGTGCTGGGCTTGATGCCGCATCCCGAAAACGCGACCGACCCCGCCACCGTCGGCGCGCTGGGCGGTTCGCTGGACGGCAAGCCTTTGTTCGACGCCATCGTGGACGCCGTTTCCAAATGAAGAAGAAATCGAAGCCGAAGAAATCCTGGCAGCGCCCCAACGATTTGATGGGCTTGTCGCCGGCCGAATACGACACCGCGTGCGATATCCTGGGCCGCGAGCCCAGCTATACCGAGCGTGGCATTTTCTCGGTGATGTGGAGCGAGCATTGCTCCTACAAATCGTCGAAGAAATGGCTGAAGACGCTGCCGACCAAGGCCAAGTGGGTGATCTGCGGCCCCGGCGAAAACGCCGGCGTGATCGATATCGGCGACGGCGACGCGTGCGTCTTCAAGATCGAAAGCCACAACCACCCGTCTTATATCGAGCCCTATCAAGGCGCGGCGACGGGCGTGGGCGGCATCTTGCGCGACGTCTTCACCATGGGTGCACGCCCCATCGCGAACCTGAATGCCCTTCGCTTCGGCGATCCCAAGCACCCGAAGACCCGCCATCTGGTGGCGGGCGTGGTCGCGGGCATCGGCGGCTACGGCAATTGCGTGGGCGTGCCTACCGTGGCGGGCGAGACGAATTTCCATTCGGCCTATAACGGCAATTGCCTCGTTAACGCGATGACGGTCGGCATCGCGAACAAGAAAAAGATCTTCTATTCGGCCGCCGCCGGTGCCGGAAATCCCGTCGTCTATGTCGGCGCCAAAACCGGGCGCGACGGCATTCACGGCGCCACGATGGCCTCGGCCGAATTCGACGATAACTCCGATGAAAAGCGCCCGACCGTGCAGGTCGGCGATCCGTTCACCGAAAAGCTGCTGATCGAAGCGTGCCTGGAGCTGATGGCGACCGACGCGATCGTCGCGATCCAGGATATGGGGGCCGCGGGCCTCACCTCGTCCTCGGTCGAGATGGCGGGCAAAGGCGGGCTCGGCATCGAGCTCGACATCGACAAGGTGCCGGCGCGCGAAACCGGCATGACGTCCTACGAGATGATGCTCTCCGAAAGCCAGGAGCGCATGCTGCTGATCTTGAAGCCGTCGCGCCAGAAGATGGCGGCGGCGATCTTCAAGAAATACGGCCTCGATTTCGCGGTCATCGGCAAGCTGACCAAGACCGGCCATCTGGTCGTGAAGCAAAACGGCAAGGTCGACGCCGATATGCCCATCGCGCCCATGGTCCAGGCGAGCCCCGAATATGCGCGGCCCTGGAAGAAATCGCCCAAGCGCAAGGCGATCCAGCCCAAGCGTTTGCCCAAGCGCGATCCCTCGGCCGTGTTGCCCAAGCTGATGGGCTCGCCCGATCTCGCCTCCAAGCGCTGGATCTGGGAACAATACGATCACCTCGTGCGCGGCCACACGCTGCAACGCCCGGGCGGCAACGCCGCCGTGGTCGGCATTCCCGGCCGCAAGAAGGCGCTGGCGATGGTCGTCGATTGCACGCCGCGCTATGTCCATGCCGATCCGGAAGCCGGCGGTGCGCAAGCGGTCGCGGAAACGTGGCGCAATTTGACGGCGGTCGGCGCCACGCCGCTCGCGATCACCGACAACATGAATTTCGGCAATCCGGAACGGCCCGAAATCATGGGCCAGTTCGTCGGCGCGATTAAGGGCATGCGCAAGGCTTGCTTGGCGCTCGACTACCCGGTCGTGTCGGGCAACGTATCGCTTTACAACGAGACCAACGGCAACGCGATCCTGCCCGCCCCGGTCATTGGTGCTGTCGGCGTGTTGAAGGATGCCGACAAGCGCGTCGATCTCGCCTTGAAGGCGCCGGGCGAAACGCTGGTGCTGATCGGCAAGACCGAAGGCTGGCTCGGCTCGTCGGTCTATTTGCGCGAGATCGAAGGGATCGAGGACGGCGCCCCGCCGCCGGTCGATCTGAAGCTCGAACGGCGCAACGGCGATTTCGTGCGCAAGCTGATCGCCAAGGGCATGATCAGCGCGTGCCACGACCTGTCGGATGGCGGCTTGCTCTGCGCGATCGGGGAAATGGCCTTGGCCGGCCGCCATGGCGCCGCGTTGGCGCCCAAGCGCACCGACAACGCCTTCCTGTTCGGCGAGGACCAGGCGCGCTACGTCGTCGCCACGTCCAAGCCCGACAAGCTGCTGGAACGGGCCAAAGCGGCCAAGGTCCATGCCGAAATCGTCGGCCGGACCGTCGCCGGGGCCTCGTTGACACTTTCGGGCCGGGTTCTTATATCCCTCGAAGCGCTGCGGGCCGTGCACGAAAACTGGCTGCCCGCCTATATGTCGCAGAAACACTAAGGGATTTGCCGGAATGCCGATGGCGGCCGCCGATATCGAGAAGCTGATCCGCGAGGCGTTGCCCGACGCGGATGTGCGCATCGACGATCTGCGCGGCGACGGCGACCATTACGCCTGCCACGTCGTCTCGGCGCTGTTCAAAGGCAAGTCCCGCATCCAGCAGCACCAAATGGTGTATGCTGCCCTGAAAGGCCGCATGGGCGGCGAGCTGCACGCCATGGCGTTGCAGACCGCGTTGCCCGCGAGCACCTAACCCATTTCCTCCTCCCCCGGAGCATCCGCCATGGACCCCGTCAAGGAACGCATCGAAGCCGATCTCAAGGCCAACGACATCGTGCTCTACATGAAGGGCACGCCGGTGTTCCCGCAATGCGGCTTCTCCGCCGCCGTGGTCCAGGTGCTGACCCATATGGGCGTGAAGTTCAAGGGCATCAACGTGCTCGAGGACCCGGAGCTGCGCCAGGGCATCAAGGAGTTCACCAACTGGCCGACGATCCCCCAGCTTTACGTGAAGGGCGAATTCGTCGGCGGTTGCGACATCGTGCGCGAGATGTATCAGACCGGCGAACTCGCCGATCTGCTGACGACCAAGGGCATCGCCACCAAGGCGGCCTGACGTCGCGCGACGCGCCGAACGCAAAAGGCCCCGCCCGAAAAGCGGGGCCTTTTCGATTCAGGCGAACGAATACGCCGCCATCGACAGGCTGCCATGGGTGAAGGAATGGTGCAGGCGTTCGCCCTGCCCGCCCGCCCCCATCGCCACATAGATCGGCAACAGATGCTCGTCGGTCGGATGCGCCATCGCGGCGTTGGGTGCCCGCGCCCGATAATCGAGCAGCGCGTCGATATCGTTGGCCGCGATCTTGTCGGCGAACCAATCGTCGAACGCCTTCGCCCAATCGGCGATGCCGTTATGCCGGTTCCACGCCAACGCGCGCAGATTATGCGTGGCCGAACCCGAGCCGACGATCGCAATACCGTCTTCGCGCAGTTTCGCCAGCGCTTGGCCGATCTTGTGATGATGGGCCGGATCGCGCTCGGGCTGAATCGAGAGCTGGAACACCGGCACGTCCGCGTCGTCGTAGATCATCGACAGCGGCACCCACGCGCCATGGTCGAGCCCGCGGCCGGGATCCGTGCCCGCCGCCGCGAATCCCGCTGCGCGCAGCGCTTCGGCCGCGCGCGCGGCGATCTCAGGGGCACCCGGGGCCGGATAGGCGAGCTTATAAAGCTCCGGCGGGAAGCCGTAGAAATCGTGGATCGTCTCGGGCTGTTTGGCGGTCGACGCCAAAGGTTCGTCGGTTTCCCAATGCGCCGACGCGATCAGAATCGCTTTGGGCTTTTCGAAACGCGAAGCGAGCCCGCGCAGAAAATCGCGCGCGGCGACGTTCTCGAACGGCAGCGTGGGCGAGCCGTGGCTCACGAAAAACGCGGGCGCTTTGGCCATGATCCGATCCTCCACGAAACCGGGGCGGACGGAAATCCGCCCGCCCCGCCTTGCGTCAGCCTTTGAACTTCTTCGTCACTTCCGCGACGCGCTGGCCCAGCGCCTCGCCCGTCGCGATATCGCCCTTGTTGGGATTGTCCGGGCCCGGCGCCTCGTTCTCCGAAATCGAGAACGCGCCGCCGTAACCCGCCAGACGGTTGAGGACGAGATCGCCCTTCTGCGTCTTCGGCATCACGCCCAAGCTCACCCAAATCATCGAGTGCTGCATGGCGAGCGTCCACATCGTTTGCAGCGTGTTCAGCTTGTCGCCCGACAGATTGCCCGAATTGGTGAAGCCGGCGGCGATCTTGTCCTTCCAGCCCTGGCCGAACCAAACTTTCGCGGTCGTGTCCGCCCAGGTTTTGAATTGGCCCGACACGTCGCCCATATAAGTGGGCGAGCCGAAGATGATCGCGTCGGCGGCGTTCAGCGTTTCGATCTTCGCGTCGGCCTCTTCGACCGTGACGAGATCGACCTTGGTGCCGGCGACCGACGCCGCACCCTTGGCGACCGCTTCGGCGAGCAGCTTCGTGTGGCCGTAGCCCGAGTGATAGACGATTGCGACCTTTGTCATTTTCGGAACTCCGCGATGCCCTTGTGGGGTGGTTACAAATAAATACCTATATGATATGATGTAAGTAGTTGGTTTGGTAAAGTAGGTACCTCCCGGTAACTGCTTTGCCTCACGAGACGGTAAAGGAGAGCGCGATGCCGCTACCCGAAAGCCCCAAAGCCTGCCCGATGGATTCGATCCTGCGCGTCCTGATGGGGCCGTGGACGACGTATATCCTGTGGGTGCTCAAATCCAACGGCCCGACGCGCTTCGGCGAGTTGAAGCGCAAAGTCGGCGGCGTATCGGCCAAAGTGCTGACCGAGCGTCTGCGCCTGCTGGAAAGCGCCGAAATCATCTCGCGCCATTACGAGCCGACGATCCCGCCGCAAGTGACCTACGCGTTCACGAAACGCGGGCACGAGCTTTCCGGCGTGTTCGAAAGCTTGAACGCGATCGCCACGCGCTGGCGCGCGGAAGACGAGCAGCGCGACAAGAGCACGCCGAAAGCCGCTTAAACGAAAAAGGCCGGACCCTTGGGTCCGGCCTTTCGATATCCCCGAGGGGACCGAGCGATCAGCGCGAGTAGAACTCGATGACCAGGTTCGGTTCCATCTTCACCGGATACGGCACGTCGGCGAGCTTAGGCACGCGCACGAACTTGCCCTTGAACGCCTTCTGGTCGACGACTTCGAGATAGTCGGGGACCTGACGTTCCTGCGACGACACGGCTTCGAGAACCTGAACGTTCTCGCGCATCTTCGACTTCAGCTCGATCACGTCGCCTTCCTTGATCTGCATCGAGGCGATGTTCGCCTTCTTGCCGTTGACCAGGACGTGGCAGTGGCTGACCAGCTGGCGCGCGGCGAACACGGTCGGCGCGAACTTCAAACGATAGACCACGGCGTCGAGGCGGCGCTCCAGGAGACCGATGAGGTTCTCCGAGTTGTCGCCCTTCTTGCGCGTCGCTTCCTCGTAGGTCTTGCGGAACTGACGCTCGGTGATGTTGCCGTAGTAGAATTTCAGCTTCTGCTTGGCGAGCAGCTGAATGCCGTAATCGGTCGGCTTCTTGCGGCGCTGGCCGTGCTGGCCGGGGCCGTATTCGCGCTTGTTGACCGGGCTCTTGGCGCGGCCCCAAAGATTCTCGCCGAGGCGGCGATTGATCTTGTATTTAGACTCGTGGCGTTTCGACATAACTCAGGTTCCCCTGGCATCGTCGCGGAGCCTGGCGAACCCCTTGACGCGACACCGGAAAGATTGGACCCGTTCTTTCCCGGTAATGGCCCGTCGAAACGGGGCAAAGCCTTGCCAGGCAGGAATGACGTGTCCGAAGGGCGCGGAATATACTAGAGTTACGCGTGCTGTCAAACACGGGTTTCCCCTTTTGAATCAATCCACTGAACGCCGCTTAATGGGCTTCGGCATCGGCCCCCTGCTGGCCGTCGCTTTGGCGGGGCTGGTGGGACTCGCCCTCGCCGTGGTCCTCGCCATCCAGGTTTTGATCGGCGGCGGCGGGGCGCGCGAGCTGTTCCGCGAAAAAGCCGACCTGATGGTGGAGCTTGTATCGCGCCAAGTGCGCGAGCATCTCGAACCCGCCTCGGCGCAGCTCGACTACATCGCGCGCGTGCTGCCCGTCGACGGGCCGCCCGACCAGGGGTCGGAGCGTATCTCCGATCTGCTGACCGGCGCGCTCGCCGGCGTGCCCGCGATCCAAGCGCTCGCCTATATCCCCGTCGGCGGCGTCGCGACGATCATTAACCGCACGGAAGCGGGTGCCGAAGTGCTGCATATCGACGTGAAGTACGATACCAGCCTGCAGCAGGGCATCGCCGACGCGCAGAACCGCGAAGGCGGCTGGTGGGGCGAGTTGTTCTTCGCGCGCCGTTACGACGGGCCGGTCGTCAATCGCCGTCATGCGGTGCGTCGCGACGGCAAGCTGGTCGGCGTCATCGGCGCCGTCGTCCTTCTGGGCGAGCTTTCGCGCGTGATCGACGAATCCACCGCCACCGAATATGGCGGCCATCCTTTCGTGCTGCGCGGGCGCGATCACGTGCTCGCCCATCGCCGCTTGGCCGATCACTTCCCCGGCCTGTCGCCCGCCAAGCCGCTGCCCGGCCTCGACGAGATCGACGATCCGGTTCTCGCGCAGATCTGGATCGCGAAGCGCTCGGCGCCGTTCCTCGGCCGCCTGACCGCCACATCGCATGCGGCCGACGTGAACGGCGTGCCCTATCTCTATCTCTATCGCGCGATGCCCGAATTCGGCGATCGACCCTGGTATGTCGGCGCCTATTTCCGCGTCGACGATATCGCGGGCGGCTTGCGCACCGCCGTGATGGCCGGTGTGGCGGGCCTGGCCGTGCTCGCGGTTTCGGTGATCGTCGCGATTTTTCTGGCGCGCAAACTCGCCGCCCCCACGCGTACCTTCGCGCGCGCGGCGGCCGAACTCGCGGAACTCGATTTCTCCAAGGCGCAGCCGCTGCCGCGCAGCCGCATCCGCGAACTCGACGAGCAAGCCCACGCCTTCAACCGCCTGCTGGGGGCTTTGCGCTGGTTCGAATCCTACGTGCCCAAGGGCCTCGTGCGCCGCCTCGCGCGCGAAGCGCCGCCGGAATCGGCGGAACGCGAATTGACGATCATGTTCACCGACATCGCCGGCTTCACGACGCTGACGCAGGATATGCCGCCCACGCGCGTCGCGGAGATGCTCAACGCCCATTTCGCGCAAGTGATCCGCGCGGTCGAGGCGACCGGCGGCACGGTCGACAAATTCCTGGGCGACGGGGCGATGGCGTTCTGGGGGGCGCCCGACAATCTGCCCGGTCATGCGCGCGCCGCGTTGGAATGCGCGGCCGATATCGCCCGGGCGATGGCGGGCACGGGCCTGCGCGTGCGCATCGGCGTGCACACGGGCCGCGTGGTCGTCGGCAATGTGGGCGCCACCGGCCGGCTCAACTACACGATCATCGGCGACGCGGTGAACGCGACCCAGCGCATCGAGCAATTGGGCAAGGAGATCATGCGGGCCGAAGAATCCTGCTGCGTGCTGGCGAGCGGCGACACGTTCGACGCCGCCGGCAAGCCCGAAGGCTGGATCGCGCAGGGCGAGTTCAGTCTTCGCGGCCGGGATTCCGGCGCTTCGATTTACCGGCTCGCGCCGGATCGTGCGGTCTGTCGATAAGCCCCGACAACATGCCGTGCGCGGTGCGGATCTCGTGCGACATCGGGCTCGCGCGCAGCAGGAACGCGCGGATATTGCGCACCATCACCGGGCGCATCTGTTCGTTGCGCAGGAAGCCACAATCGTCGAGGGCCGCCTCCAGGCGCTTCAGCAAGCCTTCGACCTCGCCCTTGTTCGCGGGCTCGGCCTTGCCCAAGCGCAGATGGCGCGCCGGCGCATCCGATTGACGGCTGATCCATTCGTAGCCGACGACCAGCACCGCTTGGGCGAGGTTCAACGAACTGAATTCCGGATTGACCGGGAACGGCACGATCGCGTCGGCCAGCGTGATCTCGTCGTTTTCCAGGCCGGTGCGCTCGGGCCCGAACAGGAAGCCCACACCCTGCCCCGCATCGATCGTTTCGGCCGCGACGCGGATCGCCTCGCGTGGTGCAAAATAGGGCTTCACCATGTCGCGATCGCGCGGACAAGTCGCGTAGACGCGCGTCAAGTCGGCGATCGCCGCACCCAGATCGTCGAACACCCGCGCTTTTTCCAGCACCGTATCGGCGCCCGAGCACGACCGGCGCGCGCGCTCGTCCGTCGGTTCGACGCGCGGGGACACGAGCCGCATATCGCCGAGCCCGCAATTCAGCATCGCGCGGGCGGCCATGCCGATATTCTCCGCCAATTGCGGGCGGACGAGAATGATGGCGGGGCCGCGCGCGGTCATCTTAAGGAGCGGCGACGCCGTCGCGATAGAGCTTCCAGGTGATCGAATCGTGCAGCGCGCCGTAGGACGCGTCGATCACGTTCTCCGACACGCCGACCGTGCCCCAGCTGCGCACGTCGCCATGCTCGTGACCGTCGGCACTTTCGATCATCACGCGCGTGACGGCGGCCGTGGCGCGTTCGGGGGCGAGGATTCGCACCTTGTAGTCGACGAGGCGCAGGTCTTTGAGCCCCGGATAGAATTCGAGCAACGCGGCGCGCAACGCGGCGTCGAGCGCGTTCACGGGGCCGTTGCCCTCGCCCACCGTCAGGCGGCGATGCGTGCCGACATCGAGCTTCACGCTGGCTTCCGACATCGTGACCAAATCGCCGCGCGCGTTGTAGCGCCGCTCGGTGATCACGCGGAAGCTGACCAGCTTGAAATAATCGGGCACGCCATGGATCAGACGCCGCGCCAGCAATTCGAACGAGCCGTCCGCACCGTCATAGGTGAAGCCGTCATGCTCGCGGGTTTTGATCTCGTCGAGCAGCTTGCCCAGCGCCGGGCTTTTCGGGTCGATCTCGACGCCGATATCGCGCAAGCGCGACACCACGTTCGACCGCCCCGCTTGATCGGACACGACGATATGCCGCTTGTTGCCGACTGTTTCGGGCGGCACGTGTTCGTAGGTGCGCGGGTCCTTCTCGACCGCCGAGACGTGCAAGCCGCCCTTATGCGCGAAGGCGCTGTCGCCGACATAGGCGGCGTTGCGTGCGGGCGAACGGTTGAGGCGCTCGTCCAACATGCGCGAAAGATGCGTCAGCTGCGTCAACTGCTCCGCCGACACGCCCGTGTCGTAGCCCATCTTGATCATCAGATTGGGGATGATCGGGATGAGATTCGCGTTGCCGCAACGCTCGCCCAAGCCGTTGATCGTGCCCTGGATCTGGCGCGCCCCCGCCCGCACCGCCGCCAGCGAATTGGCGACGGCGTTCTCGGTATCGTTGTGGCAATGGATGCCGAGCTTGTCGCCCGGCACATGCCGG
This sequence comes from Alphaproteobacteria bacterium, assembly GCA_017308135.1. Taxonomy (NCBI): domain Bacteria; kingdom Pseudomonadati; phylum Pseudomonadota; class Alphaproteobacteria; species Alphaproteobacteria bacterium. The sequence goes on along the minus strand of JAFKFM010000007.1, from coordinate 694,343 downwards.
GTCACTTCGCCGACGATGCGTTCGATCTCGTGCGGCAGCGTGCCGCCATTGGTGTCGCACAGCACGATCCAGCGCGCCCCCGCATCGCGCGCGGCCTTCACGCAATCCAGCGCGAAACCCGGATTGGCCTTGTAGCCGTCGAAGAAATGCTCGGCGTCGAGCATCGTCTCCTTGCCGCGCCGAATCGATTCCGCGAGGCTTTCGACGATCATGTCGATGTTCTCGGTCAGCGACACGCCCAGCGCCAGCTCGACATGGAAATCCCAGGTCTTGCCGACGAGGCAGGCGGCGGGGGCCGCCGAACCCAGCACGGCCTGAAGCCCGGGATCGTTGGCGGCCGAGCGGCCCGAGCGGCGCGTCATCCCGAAGGACGACATGCGCGCGAAACCCAGCTTCGGCAGATCGGCGAAGAACGCGTCGTCGGTCGGATTGGCGCCGGGCCAGCCGCCTTCGACGTAATCCACGCCGATCTTGTCGAGCGCCTTGGAAATCGCCGCCTTGTCCGCCGGGTTGAAATCCACGCCCTGCGTCTGCGCGCCGTCGCGCAGCGTCGAGTCATAGAGATAAACGCGATCGGCCATGGTCAGCCTCGTTTCCAGGTGGTGCCTTTGGGCCCGTCTTCCAATATCACGCCCTTGGCTTTGAGATCGTCGCGGATGCGATCCGCTTCGGCGAAGTTCTTGGCTTTGCGCGCATCGAGGCGCGCTTGGATCGCGGCGTCGATATCCGCCGCACTGGGGCCTTCCGCGTCGCTTTGAAACCAAGCGACGGGATCGCCTTGCGCCAGGCCCAGCAACGCGCCCGCATCCAGCAAAGCGGCCTTCGCGTCCGGCGAGCGCGTCGCGTTCAGCACGGAGGCGTATTCGTGCATCTCGGCGATCGCCTTGGCGGTGTTGAGATCGTCGAGCAACGCGTCGAAAACCTTGTCGGCCTTGGCGGCGGACGGCGTCACGTCGCTCGCGTTCTTCAGCGCCGTGTAGAAGCGATCGAGATCGCCCTTCGCCTGCTTCAAACCGTCGTCGGTGAAGTCGAGCGGCGCGCGATAATGCGTCTTGAGCAGCAGCAAGCGGATCGCCTCGCCGGGCGCTTTCCCACGCAGATCGCGCACGGTGTAGAAATTGCCGAGGCTCTTCGACATTTTCTCGCCGTTCACGATCACGAAACCGTTATGCATCCAGTATTTCACGAACTGGACGCCGTCATGCGCGCAGACCGATTGCGCGATCTCGTTTTCGTGATGCGGGAAAATCAGATCCTGCCCGCCGCCATGGATATCGAAGGTCGGGCCGAACAGCTTTTCGGACATCGCCGAGCATTCGATATGCCAGCCCGGCCGGCCGCGCCCCCAGGGCGACTCCCAGCCCGGCTGTTCCGGCGTCGAGGGCTTCCACAGCACGAAATCGGCGGCGTCTTTCTTGTAGGGGGCGACTTCGACGCGCGCCCCCGCGATCTGGTCGTCGCGCGAACGGCCCGACAAACGCCCGTAATCGGCGAAGGCGGGCACGTTGAACATCACATGCCCTTCGGCCGCGTAGGCATGGCCCGATGCGACGAGCTTGGCGATCATCGCCACCATTTCGGGCACGGTCTGGGTGCAGCGCGGCTCGTGATCGGGGCGGAAGGCGCCCAGCGCCCCCATATCCTCGTGATAGGCGCGCGTCGTCTCTTCGGTGATCGCCTCGATCGTGCGATTCGACTCAAGTGCGCGCGCGATGATTTTGTCGTCGATATCGGTGATGTTCCGCGCGTAGGTGACGGCCCCCGGATAAAGCCGCTTCAACACGCGATAGAGCGTGTCGAACACGACGACGGGGCGCGCGTTGCCGATATGCGCGAAGTCGTAGACCGTGGGCCCGCACACATACATGCGCACGCTCGCGGGATCGAGAGGAACGAATTCCTCCTTCCGTTTCGTGAGCGTGTTGTGAACGTGCAGTTTCACGCGGCCTTCCCTTCCAAACGGGCGAGCGCACGCGCGCGGCCCAGCATCGGCAACAAGGTCTTGAGTTCGGGGCCGTGCTCGCGCGCGGTCAACGCCAAGCGCAGCGGCATGAACAGATCCTTGCCTTTGCGGCCCGTGGCCGCACCCAGCGCCTTGGTCCATGCGCCCCAGGTCGTCGCGTCCCACGGTTCGGCCGGCAGCAGTTTCGCGGCTTCCGCCAAAAAGGCCGGATCGCCCAGCACCGGCGCCACCGGCTGATGGGTCAGCGCCCACCATTCGCGCGCGTCAAGCACCTTTGTCAGGTTCGGGCGCACGCCCACCCAGAATGCCGCGTCGGCGCCTTCGGGCAGGCGATCCTTGGCCGCGTCGAACGACAGCCCGTGAACGATCTTGGCGTTGAGGCGCAGCAAATCTTCGGGATCGAGCTTGGGCGACGCACGGCTGAATTTCTCGAACGCGAAGCCGGGGATCAGCGCGTCGAGCGACGCGACGGGCTCGACGGAATCGCTGGTGCCGAAACGCGCGAGGAGCGAGGCGATCGCTTCCGGCTCCAGCCCGTCGTCGCGCAGATTGGCGACCGACAAACCGCCTTCGCGCTTCGACAGGTTATGGCCGCCGATATCGCCGATCAGCGTGAAATGCGCGAAATGGAGCGTCGCCGGATCGCGGCCGAGCGCTTCGAAAATCTGGATCTGCACCGACGTGTTGGTGACGTGATCCTCGCCGCGCACGATATGCGTGACGTCGAGCTCGATATCGTCGACGACCGAGGCGAGCGTATAGGTCGGCGAGCCGTCCTCGCGGATCAGCACGGGGTCCGACACGCGCGAGCCGTGATAGCTGCATGCGCCCCGGATCAGATCGGTCCAGGTAACGTCCTTCGCTTCCAGCAGGAAGCGCCAATGCGGTTTGCGGCCTTCGGCCTCGTAGGCTTGCTTCTGCGCATCCGTCAGGCGCAACGCCGCGCGGTCATAGACCTGCACACCGCCTTCGGAGACCTGGCTGAAACGCTTGAGCTTCAATTCCTCGGGCGTTTCGTAGCAGGCATAGAGCCGCCCCATCGCCTTCAACTTCTCGGCCGCCGCGTCGTAGCGCGCGAGGCGATCCGATTGACGCGCGAACTCGTCCCAGTGCAGGCCGAGCCATTTCATATCCGCGACGATGCCGTCGGCATATTCCTGGCGCGACCGCTCCAGATCGGTGTCGTCCAGGCGCAGCAGGAATTTGCCGCCCGTCTTGCGCGCGTAAAGCCAGTTCAACAGCGCCGCGCGCACATTGCCGAGATGGAGCCGCCCCGTCGGGGACGGCGCGAAACGGGTCCGCACCGTCATGACTAACCTCTGAAACCGTTGACGATGGGATAGCGGCGCTCGCGCCCGAAGGCGCGGCGGGTGATTTTGACGCCGGGCGGCGCTTGGCGGCGCTTGTATTCGGCGAGGTCGAGCATGCGCCAGATGCGGCGCACCTCGTCCTCGGCGAAACCTTTGGCGACGACGGCGGCCACGCTGCCCTCGCCTTCGACCAGCGCCTGCAAAATCGCGTCGAGCCGCGAATAGGGCCCGAGCGAGGCTTCGTCCGTCTGGCCTTCGCGCAATTCGGCCGTCGGCGGCTTGACGATGACGCGCTCAGGCATCACGGCGCCTTTGGGGCCGAGCGCATCCGCCGGCTTGTGCGAATTGCGCCAGCGCGACAGATCGAACACCGTCGTCTTGTAGACGTCCTTCAGCACGGCGAAACCGCCGCACATATCACCGTAAAGCGTGGCGTAGCCCGCCGACATCTCGCTTTTGTTTCCCGTGGACACGACCATGTGGCCGAATTTGTTCGACAGCGCCATCAGCGTGAGGCCGCGCGAACGCGACTGGATGTTTTCTTCCGTCGTGTCGGGCTTCGTGCCCTCGAAGGCGGGGCCGAGCATTTCGGCGAAGGCGTTGACCGCCGGCACAATCGAGATCGTGTCGTATTTGATGCCGAGCAGCTTGGCGCAGGAAGCCGCGTCGTCGAGGCTTTCCTGGCTGGTGAAGCGCGACGGCATCATCACCGCGCGGACCTTGTCGGGGCCGAGCGCGTCGGCGGCGATGGCGGCGGTGAGGGCCGAATCGATACCGCCCGACAGGCCGAGGATCACGCCGGGAAAACGATTCTTGGTCACGTAATCGCGCAAGCCGAGCACGAGGGCCGCGTAGATCGCTTCGAGCTTTTCAGGCGGCTTGGCGCGCGGGGCTTCGACGCAGGCCCAGCCGCCGGCTTCGCGTCGCCATTTGGTGAGCGCCAAATCGCTGACGAAGGCCGGCATCTGCGCCGCCAATTGGCGGTCGGCATTGAGCACGAAGGACGCACCATCGAACACCAGCTCGTCCTGACCGCCGATCTGATTCACATAGATCAGCGGCAGACCGGTTTCGACCACGCGCTGCACGCCCAGCGCAATGCGTTCGTCTAGCTTGTCGATTTCGAATGGGCTGCCGTTCGGCACGACCAGGATTTCCGCCCCGCTTTCGACCAGGCATTCGGCCGCGTCGGGGAACCACATGTCTTCGCAGATCATGAGGCCGAGGCGCACGCCCCGGAACACGACCGGCCCCGGCAGCGGACCCGCGGCGAAAACGCGCTTCTCGTCGAACACGCCGTAATTCGGCAGTTCGTGTTTGTGACGCCACGCGGCGATCTTGCCGCCGTCGAGCAGCAGGGCCGTGTTGTGCAAGCGCCCGGCCTCGACCCAGGGTGCCCCGACGATCACGCCGGGGCCGCCGTCGGCCGTGTCGGCGGCGAGGCTTTCGACGGCCGCGCGGCAGGCTTCCTGGAACGCGGGCTTCAGCACCAGATCTTCGGGCGGATAGCCGGCGATGTTGAGTTCGGAGAACACGACCAGATCGGCGCCGAGCTTCGCCGCTTTCGCGCGCGCGTCGCGCGCCAGCGCCAGATTGCCCGCGACGTCGCCGACCTTCGGGTCGGTCTGCGCGAGCGCGATGGCGAGCTCGCCTGTCACGCCGCGTCCTTATCGGCGTGCTTATCGCCCAGTAGCTTGTCGAGATAGGCGAGCATCAGCGCCGACACGATGAAGGTCAGATGGATCACGACCAGCAGGATCAGCTTGTCGGTCGGAATCTCGTTGACGTCGAGGAACGCCTTCAACAGATGGATCGACGAGATCGCGACGATCGACGAGGCGAGCTTGATCTTGAGCGAGCCCGCATCGAGCTTGCCGAACCACGACAGGCGATCCTTGACGCCGTCGAGCTCCAAACGGCTGACGAAGTTTTCGTAGCCGGAGATCACGACCATGACGATCAAATTCGCGACCATCACCATATCGACGAGGCCGAGCACCGCGAGCACGAGACGGGACTCGTTCAGCGTCCACAGCGTCGCGGTCAGGTGGACGAGTTCCTGGAAGAACTTCGCCGCCAGCAGCGCCATGACGATGATCAGGCCGACGTAAAGCGGCGCCTGAAGCCAGCGGCTGGCGAAGATCAGCCGTTCGACGAGACGTTCGAGGGGCATGGGATCAACCCGGTTTGCGCAGAAGGAATTCGCGGCCGACCTTGACCGAGGCGACACCGTCGTACTCGACGATATCGGCCGTGGCGTAGGTCTCGGTCCAAATCTCCGGCAGGTAGGAACCGGTGCCGACCACGTCGATCGGCGCGTTGGACACCGCCATCGATTTGCATTTCGCCGGCGTGAAGCCCGACGAGGCGACGATCTTGACCTTGGGGAAGCCCGCGCGGTCGAGTTGCTCGCGCATATACCAGATCGCGGCGGCGGAAACGCCGGTCCCGGTCAGATGGCGCAATTCGGTTTCGGTGCGATAGCCGCGCAACGACAAGGGCGCGTTGCGTTCCAGCACCGCATAGGCGACCTGAAGGTCGAGCCCTTCCATATAGCGGCCGCCATGCGTGTCGAGCCGCACGGAGATGCCGCCCGCTGCGGCAAGATCGGGGAAGCGGCGGCAGACTTCCAGCGCGTCCGACACTTCCTTGCCGAAATAATCGACCAGCACGGTGATCGGATCGTCGGGATAGACCTCGCGATACATTTCGGCCGCGCGCACGGTCGAGCCCGCGTAGCCGATCAGCGCGTGCGGCATCGTGCCGTAGCCTTTGGGCTGGCCGAAATAATGCGCGGTCGCGTCGGTCGCGTTGCCGATGAAGCCCTTGGCGCCGACTTCCTTCTTCGCGGCGTTGGAACCGACGGAGGCGGCATAGGCCATCATCTCCGCCATTTCGCCGCCAGCACAGTGGCGCGCATCCATGGCGAGGAAGGCGGTGCGCGGCAGGTCGACGCACATCTGATAGGCGTTGTAGGCGGCGACGCACGCCGGCCCGAGCTTTTGCAGATAGAGCGTTTCGAGATCGACGAGGTGAAACAGCGAGCCGGAAAGATAAAGGATCGGCTCGCCCGCCCCCACCCAATCGCCTTCGGGATGGCGCAGATCGATGTCGATCGTCGTCCCCCGCGCGGCCGCGATGCCGCGGATCCATTCGATCGCCAGACGCGGCGCGCAAATGATCGGGCGGCGCATGAACACCGCGTAGGTGACGCGCTTGTCGCCGAAACGCTCGACCGTTCCCTTCGTCTTGACGAAGTAATGGTCTGTCAGCCCCTTGATCTCGCCGTTGGCGGGATGCGGGGGTGGCGGCGGTGCGGGTGCACGGCCATCGGCCATGGCGATCGGGTCCTTAGTCGTTGGCGGCGAGGGCGCGCATCGGCACCGCGCGATCGCGCAAGCGATCGGCGAGCAGGAACGCGAGCTCCAGCGCCTGCGCGCCGTTGAGGCGCGGATCGCAATGCGTGTGGTAGCGATCGCCCAGCGACGCGTCCTGAATGGCCTCGGCCCCGCCCGTGCACTCGGTCACGTTCTGGCCGGTCATTTCGAAATGCACGCCGCCGGCGTGAACGCCTTCGCCGCGCGCAACGTCGAAGAAGCCGCGCACTTCGCCCAGGATGCGGTCGAAAGGCCGCGTCTTGTAGCCCGAGGCCGACTTGATCGTGTTGCCGTGCATAGGATCGCTCGACCACACGACCTTGCGGCCTTCGCGCGCCACGCGGCGCATCAAGGGCGGCAATTTCTGCATGATCTTGTCGTCGCCCATGCGCGCGATCAGCGTCAAGCGCCCGGCTTCGTTTTCCGGGTTCAGCGCGTCGATCAGGCGGATCAGCTCGTCGGGGTCGGACGTCGGCCCGCATTTCAGGCCGATCGGGTTCTTCACGCCGCGGCAGAATTCGACATGCGCGCCGTCGAGCTGGCGCGTGCGATCGCCGATCCAGATCATATGGGCGGACGTGTCGTACCAATCGCCGGTCGTGGAATCGACGCGCGTCAGCGCTTCCTCGTAGGGCAGCAGCAGCGCTTCGTGGCTGGTGAAGAACGAGGCTTCGCGGATTTGCGGCGTGGAATCCGGCGTGATGCCGCACGCTTCCATGAAGCGCAGCGAATCGGAAATGCGATCCGCGAGTTCGCGGAAACGCTCGCCGGCCGGCGAACGGTCGACGAAGCCCAGCGTCCAGCCATGCACGCGATGAAGGTCGGCATAGCCGCCGCGCGAGAACGCGCGCAGCAGGTTGAGCGTCGCCGCCGACTGGCTGTAGACCTGCATCATGCGCTCGGGATCGGGGGCCCGGCGCGACGGCTCGAACTCGATGCCGTTGATGATGTCGCCGCGATAGACGGGCAAAGTCGTGCCGCCAATCGTTTCGTCGTCGGCCGAGCGCGGCTTGGCGAACTGGCCGGCCATCCGGCCGACCTTCACGACGGGCAGGCCGCCCGCATACATCAACACGACGGTCATCTGCAGGATGACCTTGAACGTGTCGCGAATATTGTTCGCGGAGAATTCGGCGAAGCTCTCGGCGCAATCGCCGCCCTGCAACAGAACGGCCTTGCCTTCCGCCACGGCGGCGAGCTGCTTCTTGAGGTCGCGCGCCTCGCCCGCAAAAACCAGCGGCGGATAGGACGCGAGTTTCTTCTCGACGCCCGCCAGCACGGCGGCATCGGGATAAGTCGGCATTTGGCGCGCGGGCCGCGCGCGCCAGCTATCAGGCGTCCATTTCGCAGGCATTGTTTGTCCCCAACTTGGCCGAGCACCCTACAAGGCGGCTTTCGCATCCGCAACGGCCCGCGAATTTCCGATATCGTTCAAAGGCTTGACGGATCGGACGGGTTCTGCGCACAAAGGTTTTTACGCATGCTGCAGGATATTTTGTTCGCCGCCTCGAAGGTGTTGGGCCCGCTGCTCGATCCGCGGATTGTCCTTTATTGGGTCCTGTTCGCCGGTATCGCGTTGCTGTGGACGCCCTGGAAACGCGCGGGCCGCGTGCTTGCCACGCTCGCTTTCCTCGTCAGTCTCGCGGTCAGCTCGTCGCCATTGGGATCGCTGGCGCTGAACGCGCTCGAGAACCGCATCCCCGCCCCCGCCGCCTTGCCGGACAAGATCGACGGCATCGTGGTGCTGGGCGGCGACGTCGATCCGCGCATGATGCGCTTGCGCAACGCCACACCGGGCAACGACGCGCAGCGCCAGATCGCCTTCGCCGATTTGGCGCGCCGCTATCCGGACGCCAAGCTCGTCTATTCCGGCGGATCGGGACGCTTGCTCGATCGCGACGATACGGATTCCGACGGTGCCGCGAAGTTGCTGCCGATGCTCGGCCTCGATCCGGCGCGCGTGATCTTCGAGGATCGGTCGCGCAATACGTGGGAGAACGCGACGCTGTCGCGCGAGCTTGGGCAACCGAAGCCGGGCGAGACTTGGCTGCTGGTGACGTCGGCCTTCCACATGCCGCGCGCGGTCGGCTGTTTCCGCGTGGCCGGATGGACGGGCTTCATCCCCTACCCGGTCGGCTATATGACGCCGCCGGATGTGGGGACGGATTGGTGGCCGGCCTTCACTTTCGACGGGCGCATGTTCGCGCTCTACGCCGCGATCCGCGAATTCATGGGGCTCGCCTACTACCGCCTCACCGGCCGCGTGGATGCGTGGTTTCCGGCACCCTAGCCGTCAGCGTTTCACCTTCTCGCGCATCAACACGAATTCCTCGGCCGCCGTGGGATGGATCGCCGCCGTGCGGTCGAAATCCTTCTTGGTAAGGCCCGCCTTCACGGCGATGGCCAAGCCCTGAATGATTTCGGGCGCGTCCGATCCCACCATATGAATGCCGCGCACGCGGCCCGTCCCCGCTTCGACGACCAGCTTCATCATCGTGCGCTCGTCGCGGCCCGACAGCGTGTGCTTCATCGGCCGGAATGTCGCGCGATAGATGTCGACGCCGTCCACGCCGAATTGCCGCTCGGCCGCTTCCTGGGTCATACCCACCGTGCCGCAAGGCGGCTGGCTGAACACGGCCGACGGGATCTCGCCGTGATCGGTCGGCGTCGGATTGGCGTTGAATAGCGTCTCGGCGATGCCGCGCGCTTCGGCGATGGCGACGGGCGTCAACTGCACGCGGTTGGTCACATCGCCGACGGCATAGATATCCGGCACCGTCGTGCGCTGCCATTCGTCGACCGCGATCCCGCCCGCCTTATCGACATGCACGCCGACGGTTTCGAGGCCCAGCCCGCCGGTATTCGGCGAACGGCCGGTGGCGTAGAGCACCGCGTCGACCTCGTGCGTGTCGCCCGCTTCGGTCGTCACGCGCAACACCGCGCCGTCGCGATCGATACGCGCGATCTTCTCACCTGGACGGATCGCGATGCCCTGCTTGGTCATCTCCGACGTCAGATGGTCGCGAATGTCGATATCGAAGCCGCGCAGGATTTTCTCGCCGCGAATGAAGATCGTCACGGCGGAACCCGCCGAACGGAAAATGCCGGCGAATTCCACCGCGATGAATCCGCCGCCGACGATGGCGACGCGTTTGGGCAACGCGGGCAGATCGAGCGCTTCGTTCGACGTGATCGCGTGTTCGATGCCCGGGATGGCGGGCAGTTCGGGCTTCGCCCCCGTCGCGATCATGATGTATTTCGCGGTGATCGTGCGGCCCGCGATCTCGACCGTGTTCGGCGCCACGATTTTGGCGTGGCCCAAAATCGGCTCGACCTTCGAACCCGACAGAAGGTTCTTGTAGATCCCTTCCAGGCGATCGGTCTCGCGGTTCTTGGCGGCGATCAGCTTGCCCCAATCGAGCGTACCGTCGACGGTCCAGCCATAGCCGCGCGCGTCTTCCATCTCGTGCGCGAAATGGGTGCCGTAGACCAGCAGCTTCTTGGGCACGCAGCCGCGCAGCACGCAGGTGCCGCCGATGCGCCAGGATTCGGCGATGGCCACACGCGCGCCATACGAAGCCGCGCGGCGCGATCCGGCGACACCGCCGGAGCCCGCGCCGATCGTGAACAGGTCGTAGTCGAAGCCGGTCATCAGATGCCGCCCATGCAGAGATATTTGATCTCCATGAATTCCTCGAGCCCGTATTTCGAGCCTTCGCGCCCGATGCCCGATTCCTTCATGCCGCCGAACGGCGCCTCGGCCGTGGCGATGACGCCGGCGTTGACGCCGACGAGGCCGTATTCCAGCGCGTCGGCCACACGCCACACCCGCCCGATATCGCGGCCGTAGAAATAGGCGGCGAGGCCGAACTCTGTATCGTTGGCGAGTTGGATCGCTTCCTCCTCCGTCTTGAAACGGAACAAGGGGGCGAGCGGCCCGAAGGTTTCCTCGCGCGCCACGGCCATCGCGGGCGTCACGTCGGCGACGACGGTCGGCTCGAAGAATCGCCCGCCGCGCGCATGGCGCTTGCCGCCGGTCAAAACCTTGGCACCCTTCGACAGCGCATCGGCGAGATGGCGCTCGACCTTCGCAACGGCCGAATCCTCGATCAGCGGGCCTTGCGTGGCGCCTGCCTCCGTGCCCGGGGCGGGGTTGAGCTTCGCGGCGGCGGCGGCGAGCTTCTTGGCGAATTCGTCGTAGACCTTGTCCTGCACATAGATGCGGTTGGCGCAAACGCATGTCTGTCCGGTGTTGCGGAATTTCGACGCGATGGCGCCTTCGACGGCCGCGTCGAGATCGGCGTCGTCGAACACGATGAACGGCGCGTTGCCGCCAAGCTCCAGCGAAACCTTCTTCACCGTGCCCGCACACTGCGCCATCAGCAGCTTGCCGATTTCGGTCGAGCCGGTGAAGCCGAGCTTGCGCACGATGGGGCTGGACGTCAGCTCCTTGCCGATCGCCGGCGCATCGCCCGTCACGATGTTGAGGACACCCTTGGGCAGGCCCGCGCGTTCCGCGAGTTCGGCGAGTGCAAAAGCCGAATAGGGCGTGAGCTCGGACGGCTTCAGCACCACGGTGCAACCGGCGGCGATCGCCGGGCCCGCCTTGCGCGTGATCATCGCGGCGGGGAAGTTCCACGGCGTGATGCAGGCGACGACACCGATCGGTTCCTTCGTCACGATGAAGCGGCGATCGTTCGACGTCGACGGGATCACGTCGCCATAGGCGCGCTTGGCTTCCTCGGCGAACCATTCGAGGAACGAGGCCGCGTAGCCGATCTCGCCCTTCGCTTCGGCCATGGGCTTGCCTTGCTCGGCGACCATCAGCAACGCGAGATCGTCCGCGTGCTGGTTCATCAGATCGAACCATTTGCGCATGATCGCCGAACGCGCCTTCGCGGGCGTGCGGCGCCACGAAGGATATGCGCGGTTTGCCGCGTCGATCGCGCGCTTGGTTTCGGCCCCGCCCATATCGGGCACATGGCCGATGAATTCGCCGGTCGCGGGATTGTCGACGTCGAAAGTCTTCTTCGAATCCGCGTCCACCCATTGGCCGTCGATATAGGCCTGTTGGCGGAACAGCTTGGGGTCCTTCAGCGCCACACCGGTGTAGCGGATGTTGCGGGCGGGCTCGGCCATGGATCGTTCTCCCCGGAAAGCGAATTCGAGGGGGAATATATAGGCAGCCCCCCGGGCTTATTCCACCGTCACGCTTTTGGCGAGATTGCGCGGCTTGTCGACATCCGTGCCTTTGCGAACGGCCACGTAATAAGCGAGCAATTGCACGGGGATCGAGTAGAGGATCGGCGTCACGAAAGGATGGCTTTCGGGGATTTCGATGGTCGCGGTCGCGAGCGACCCCGCCTTCGCGATCCCCTTGGCGTCGGCGATCAAAATCACCTGCCCGCCGCGGGCTTTCGTTTCCTGGATATTCGACGCCGTCTTCTCGAACCACTCGTCGCTGGGGGCCAGCACGATCACCGGCACGTCCGACGCGATCAACGCGATGGGCCCGTGCTTCATTTCGCCGGCGGGATAGCCTTCGGCGTGGATATAGGAAATCTCCTTGAGCTTCAGCGCCCCTTCCATCGCGATGGGATAGGACGTGCCGCGGCCGAGATAGAGCACGTCGCGCGCGGGCGCGACGATTTCGGCGGCCGCGCGGATCGCATCGTCCATCGCCAGCACGGCGGAGACTTTTTCCGGGATTTCGTAGATGGCACCGGCGAGTTCGTTCAGCGCGGCGGCCGACATCGTGCCGCGCGCCTTGGCGGCGGCGAAGGCGAAGGACGCGAGCACCGACAACTGCGTCGTGAACGCCTTAGTCGAGGCGACGCCGATCTCCGGCCCCGCATGGGTCGGCAGCACCACATCGGCTTCGCGCGCCATCGAGCTTTCGGGCACGTTGACGATCGCGGCGATCTTCTGGCCTTGCGCTTTGGCGTGGCGCAACGCCGACAGCGTGTCGATCGTCTCGCCCGATTGCGACACGAACATCGACAAGCCGCCCTTCTCGAGGATCGGATCGCGATAGCGGAATTCCGACGCGATATCGACATCGACCGGCAAGCGCGCGAGGCGCTCGATCCAATAACGCCCGACGAGGCCCGCGTAATACGACGTGCCGCAAGCGACGAGCTGGATGCGGTTCAGCGTTTTGAGATCGACGGGCAATTCGGGCAGAACCACCGCGCGCGTCGCCGGGTTGACGTAGACGCGCAGCGTGTCGCCGATCACGGCGGGCTGCTCGAAAATTTCCTTCTGCATGAAATGCTGGAAATTGCCCTTGCCGATCAGGGCGCCCGACAACGCCGTTTCCTTGATCGCGCGCGTCACGATCTTGTCATGGCTATCATGGATCGTGACGGTCGATCCGGTGACGACGACCCAATCGCCGTCGTCGAGATAGGAAATCTTGCGCGTGAGCGGTGCGAGCGCCAACGCGTCCGAGCCCACGAACATCTCGCCGTCGCCATAGCCGATGGCGAGCGGCGAACCGCGACGTGCGGCCAGCAGCAAATCCTCATGCCCCGCGACGATGGCGGCGACCGCGAAAGCGCCGTGCAGGCGCTTCAGCGCCGCGCCAAACGCGGCTTCGGGCGTCATGCCTTCGTCGATCATCACGGTCAGCAAATGCGCGATGACTTCGGAATCGGTTTCGCTGGCGAAGACGCGGCCCTTGGCGGCGAGTTCGGCCTTCAGCTCGGCGAAATTCTCGATAATGCCGTTATGCACGATCGCGACTTTGTCGGTCGCGTGGGGATGCGCGTTGTTCTCGACCGGGGCGCCATGCGTCGCCCAGCGCGTATGTGCGATGCCTGTGCGCCCGCCCAGCGGCTCGGCGTTGACGCGATCCTCCAACGCGGCGATGCGGCCCGATGCGCGGCGGCGTTCGATATGACCGTTCACCAGCGTGGCCACGCCGGCGGAATCGTAGCCGCGATATTCCAGGCGCTTGAGGCCATCCACCAACAGCGGCGTGGCCGCACCTTTGCCGACGATTCCGACGATGCCGCACATATCCGGATCTAGCCTTTCTTCTGCGCCGCTTTTTCGGCCGCCCGGCGGGTGCGGAACATTTTCGCCCAGCCTTCTTTGACCACCGGTGCGGGACGCACCACGACCATCGCATCGGCGGGCACGTCGCGCGTGACGACCGAGCCCGCCCCGACGATGGCGCCGTCGCCGATCGTCACTGGTGCGACGAGCGAAGCGTTCGAGCCGACGAACGCGCCCGCCCCGATATCGGTGTGCGATTTGAAGAAGCCGTCGTAATTGCAGGTGATGGCCCCCGCCCCGATATTCGCCTTCGCCCCCACGCGCGCATCGCCGATATAGGAGAGATGGTTGATCTTGGCGCCCGCTTCGACGCGTGCCGCTTTGATCTCGACGAAATTGCCGATATGCGCGCCCTCGCCGATCACCGCGCCGGGGCGCAATCGCGCATAGGGGCCCATGAGCACGCCGTCGGCGACCGTGGCGCCTTCGAGATGGCAGAAGCCTTTGATCTGCACGTCGCGACCCACTTTTACGCCGGGCCCGAAAATCGTGCCGGGATAGACGACCGTGTCGGCGCCGATCTCGGTGTCGTAGCTGAACCACACCGACGACGGATCGATCAGCGTGACGCCGCCGCGCATCGCCGCGTCGCGCTTCTTGGCCTGGAACCAGGATTCGAGATCGGCGAGTTGCACCTTGTCGTCGGCCGCCCGCCACTCGTCGCGCGAACCTTCGGCGGCGACGACTTTGCGCCCCGCCTTGCGCGCGATCTCGACTGCGTCGGTCAGATAATATTCGCCCTTGGCGTTGGCGTTGCCGATCTTGGCGATCAGATCGAACATGCCCTTGCCGTCGAAGGCCATGACGCCGGAATTGACGAAGTCGATGGCGAGTTCCGACGGTGTCGCTTCCTTCGCTTCGACGATGCGCACCAATTCCGCGTCGACATTGGTGACGATCAAGCGGCCGAAGGAATTGGGCACGGGTACCCGCACGCCCAGCACCGCCAAAGCGGGTTTGGGGTCGCTGCGCAATGCGCCCGCCAGGCGCGCGAAGGTTTCGGCCGACACGAAGGGCGCGTCGCCCAGCGCCACCAGCACGTCGCCGTCGAACCCGTCGAGGACCGCGCGCGCCTGCAAGGCGGCATGCGCCGTGCCCAAGCGATCGGCCTGCAGCACCGAAACGATATCGAGGCCGGGAGCGGCCGCGCGCGCGGCGTCGAGCACGTCGTCCATGCCGGCCCCCAGAATCAGCGCGACCTTGGCGACGCCGAGCTTGGCGAGCTCCGCCGCAATATGGCCGATCACCGGCCGCCCGCCCACTTCGAGCAGGGCTTTGGGCCGGGCCGATTTCATGCGCGTGCCCAGACCGGCGGCAAGCACGATGGCGGCGATTTTTCGGCTCATTTTGGCGAATCCAATTCGTGGCGGTCGGACCATTCCATATACCCCGGCCGCGACCCCAGTCACGAATTGTTGCGACCTGTGGCAAGGGCCGCTAAATCCAAGGGATGAAAGCCCCTTTCCGCGCGACCGCGATCCTCTTCGACCTCGACGGTACGCTCGTCGACACGGCCGGCGATATCGGCGCGGCCCTCGACGCCCTTCTGGTCGAAAACGGCCACAAGGCGCTGGGCGAGGCGACCGCGCGCGGCCTGGTCGGCGACGGGGCGCGCGCGCTGATCGAAAAGGGCTGGAAGGTTTCCGGCCTGCCCGCCCCCGACGCCGCGACGCTCGACAAGCTGACCAAGCGCTGGTTCGAAATCTACGAAGCGGATATCGCGCGCACGTCGAGACCCTATCCGGGCGTCGAGGCGACGCTGGAGGCGCTGCGCCACCGCGGCCTCAAACTCGGCATCGTCACCAACAAGGCCGACCGGCCGACGGCGAAATTGCTGAAGGCCCTCGGCTTCGGGAAGTATTTCGGCGCCGTCGTCGGCGGCGACGTGCCCTTCCGCAAACCCGATCCGCGCCATGTGCGCATCGGCTTGGCGGCACTGGGATCGACGCCGGGCGAAACCGCCTTCGTCGGGGATTCGCCCAACGACGCCCATTCGGCACGCGCGGCGGGTTTGCCGTTCATCGCCGTGCCCTATGGTTATTCGCTGGGGCCGGTCGAAAATCTGCGCGCCGATGTGCTGGTGCGGGATTTCGCCCAGATCGCGGAGCTGATCGCATGACCGGCGACATGACCATCGAAAGCATCGCGCATCTGATCCAGATGGCGATCGCGCCCGTGTTTCTGCTCAACGGCCTCGGCATTCTGCTGAGCGTGTTCACCGGGCGCTTGGCGCGCGTCGTCGATCGCACGCGCAATTTGTCGCGCGAGTTGCGCGGCCTGGCGGAGCCCGAACGGATGCGCCAATGGCACGGCGAATTGGCGATCCAGCGGACGCGGCTGCGCGTCGTCAACGCGGCGATCGCGCTGCTGACCGTATCGACGTTTCTGACCTGCTGCGCGATTTTGGCGCTGTTCGTCGTGGGCGTATCGCGCGGTATCGCCAGCACGGTGCCGATCGGCTTTTTCGCCGCCGCGGTCGTCGCCGTGATCCTGGCGCTGGGACTGTTCCTGATCGAAGTCTATGTCTCGATCCGCGCCTTGCGCCGCGAAACCGAAGACATCGAACACCGGCCTTAAGGTCAGTCGATCTCCGCGCGCGCGGGCATGCGGCGCACATCGCGCAGATGCCCGACCACCGTGCCGAACCACAGCGTGAATTCGATACGCACCGGCGCCAAAACGGCGCTATCGGCGACGGGGGCGAGATAGACGGTACCGACGCGCTGTTCGCCCGACACGCGGACCGAAGGGTTGCGCTTGCGCCCCGCGATCGGGATCCATTCGAATTCGCAGGCCCGCGCCTCGCCTTCGAAATTCGACGCGTTGTGGCGCGCCACGCGCTGCATGCCCTTGTCGGTGAACGCGACGTCGTAGCGCTGGCGGCCGTCGAACACCTTCACGCGCGCGTCGCACTTACCGGTCTCGTTCACGCTGCGCAGCGCGTAGACCAGCGCCGAGACGGGATCGACCGCCCCTTCGCGCAATTCGGGGGGAACTTCGTCGCGGTCGTCGTCGCGCGCTTCGGGCACCGTATCCATGCGCACGACGCGCCCGTGCTCGAACACCAATTCCACTTTGCGCGGGTTGCCGCGGAACATGCCATCGACGCGATAGGAGGTGGGTACGGGATCGTTGCCCCGGAAGAAACCGGTGACCTCGGTCTGCGAACGCCAGGAGACGAGCCAATCGAGCATCCCGGCCGATTCCTGGCGCGAGGCGAACTGGTAGTTCTGGCCGACCATCGCGAAGGCCAAAGTCAGGCTGGCGATCCGCCCGCCGGCGGTCACATCGAAATCGACCTCGTACCGGTCGCCGGAGGTGAAGGCACCGGCCGGCGCCGCGAACAAGGCGGCGGCCAATCCCAGGGCGGCGGGGCGGAGTCCCTTAAGCATGTCCATAAGATAGGGTATTTTCGCCCGCCGCCAAGGGCCGGTTCCTTGACAGTTTGTGACGCCCGCCCTATACCCCTGCCCCACCGCCGCTTTTGGCCGATGGCGACGGGCGCTTAGCTCAGCGGGAGAGCACTGCTTTCACACGGCAGGGGTCGCAGGTTCAATCCCTGCAGCGCCCACCATCCGGCCCCTCCGAACCCACGCGGTTCGTGGCTTATCAAGATCCCGCAAATCGTAGCGTCTGAATACCGGAAGGCGATGCAAATCGCGATTCCGCGTGACGCAATTTTTACATTCAGTCGCGCGTTAACAATTAAAGCGCGCATCGTCTAATTTCCGCGCCGCAGTTTAACGCTTGATTCATCGGCAGCCCTCAAATTGACTCGCAGATCAGCACTCTACGAGTCGAACGGATCATGCCGATGGAAAACACACCCGCGCCGCACAATCCCCAAGCCGCCGCCCCGGCAACGCCGGAGGCGCCGCGCACGCTGATCAACGATCGCATTTTCATCGGCTCGAATTCCGTCGCCCAATGGTTCGTCACGCTGGGCACGCATGAGGGCAAGCCCGTGCTGCTCGCCCATCAAGTGTTCCTCGACGCGCCCAAGCATATGGGTGCGGTCGCCCGCCAGCTCGCGGCCGGGCGCATCTTCGGATCGATGAAGCAGCTCGAAACCATGATGTCGCTGCGCCACAGCTTCGACGTCGCGGTGTCGGACGGCGAGCGTATGCGAATCGAACGCCATCTGAAGGGCCTGTAACCTTCGGGGCTTCGCGCACGAACCGACCGGCGAAAGCGAGGTTCCCCATGTATCTCTTCGCCCGCAAAAAAGCCGTCATGCCGTCGCCGGCCGAGGCGCTGCCCGGACGCGACGAAGCGATCGCCGTTCCGACCCGCCATTTCGTGCTCGGCACGCCGTTGAAGCCGCCCTTCCCGGCGGGCACGGAAACGATCGTCGTGGGCTTGGGCTGCTTTTGGGGTGCCGAACGCAAGTTCTGGCAATTGCCGGGGGCGGTTTCGACCGCCGTGGGCTATGCCGCCGGCTACACCAAGAACCCGACCTACGAAGAAGTGTGCTCCGGCGCCACCGGCCATAACGAGGTCGTACTGGTCGCCTTCGACCCCGCGCGTCTGAGCCTCGAAAACGTGCTCAAGACGTTTTGGGAAAGCCACGACCCGACGCAGGGCATGCGCCAGGGCAACGACGTGGGCACGCAATATCGCTCGGGCATCTACGTGAATTCGCCCGAACAGCGCGCGGCCGCCGAAGCGTCGAAAGCGGCGTTCGGGGCGGCGTTGGCCAAGGCCGGCTATGGCCCGATCACGACCGAGATCGTCGATGCGGGCCCGTTCTATTACGCCGAGGCCTATCACCAGCAATATCTCGCCAAGAACCCGGCGGGTTATTGCGGCCTGGGCGGCACGGGCGTGTCCTGCCCGATCGGCGTCAAAGTCTAACGCTAACGGTCGTTCGCCGGCGCGGGCCGGGCTTCGGCAAGCCATTTCGCGATCGCCGCCCGGATATCGGGCGGCAGCTTGCCGATTTCGTCCCACGCCTGGGCCGCGACGATTTCGTCGCCGGTGCGCGCCGCGCGCGCGACCAATTCCACCAGCTTGGAATGGCTGCCGAAATTCTCGGCCAAGCGCAGCGCCAGATCCGCAAGTGCCGCTTGGTCGACGCTCACGCTTGCCCCAGATCGATCGCGAAGCCGCCGCCCGGCGGATCGGCGAGCGGCGTCACGGCGAAGATTTTGCCCGCGCGCTTGGCGTCGAGCAGATAGCGGCCCACCGGCTGGAACAACGTCTCCCCACCGCCCGGTGTGGCCGGGTCGATCAGCACCGCGTAACGATGCGGGGCCGGTGCGGCATGGGTGTCGATCAGCGCTTTGAGCTTCTCGAGCGCCGCGTCGCGCTTGAAGCCGCGCAGGTCGAGTGTGGCATGCGTATCGAAACCGCCGCGCCCCAGCATGGTGCGCGGGTCAAAGGCGCCGCTCATCGCAAGCGCTCGCGCACGTCGTCGAGCATTTGGCCGAAGCCGCCGATCCAAGGGTCCATGGCGTGATTTTGGCGCACATGCGCGAATGCCGCACGCCCCAATTTCACGCGATACGCGGCGTCGCCCGCCACGCGATCCATCGCCGCTTCGAGATTGGCGGCGAAAGCGGCATCGAATTCCTTCTTCAGCGGTTCGAAAGTCTGCCGCAGGAAGCCGTGCTCGTCGTACCACGACAATTTGCGCCGCCCTTCGACGGCGAGCCCGGTTTCGCCATGGGTGACGAATTCGTCCACCGCCGGCGCGTCCGACGCGATCACCGCCGTACCGGCCGCCATGCCTTCGAGCAGCGAGACGGTGTGGAGCCCGCAGGACGGCAGCAGAAACGCGTCGGCGCGCAAGAACAGATCGACGAAATCGGGATAGTCGAGCTTGCCGTCGACGATCTCGACATTAGGCAAGGCGCGCACGAAATCGGCGAAACCTTCGCCGAAGATCGACACCGGCAATTTGGTGCGCAGGATCAAGCGGCAATTGGGACGGCGTTTGACGAGATTGCCGTAGGCCGCCAGCGTTTCCATGCCGCCGCGCAACACGAAACTCGGCTCCGCCTGGAACCAGGAATTCGTGAACAAGAAGGTGCAGCCCTTGCGGCCGGCGCGCGCTTCTTGCGCTTCGCGCACGCGCGCTTCGATCGAAGGCGAGAACGCGTGACCGAAGGGAATGAAGCGCGTCTTGGCCGCGATCGTCGGGCTGTCGAACAGTTTACCGATCCAATCGACCGTATGCCGCAAATGCGCCGACAGCGCGCGGCAGGACGGGTCTTCCAGCATCGCCTTCACGAGCTTCCACACCGGCGTGCCATATGCGGTGCGCTCGGCCGACGTGCCGTGCCAGAAGAACGGGGCGAACAGCGCCAGCAATTCCTCGAGATGCGAAATCCACGGCCGTTCCATATCGGTGAACGGCATCGAATGCGGAAACACGAGATCGGGTTCGGCGGCGGCGACCTGCGCTTGGCTTTCGAGGTCGCGGGATTTGACGAACTCCGCCAACACGTCGTCGGCGATATCGGGCACGGCCTTGCGCAGCTTGGCGGCAAGATTGGCGAGGCCCCTTTCCGCTTTCGCGCGCGCCGCGTCGTCCGCCGCCGGTAGATCGAGCTTGAAGTCGTAGCCAGCACGGGGCGCCAGCAAGCTCGTCATCATCGGATGGTCGCCGCCGAGCCATTGGAAAATCGGCGTGCGCCACATCGCGGCGACCGTGAAATCCGTCATATCGTCGCGCCCAATCGCAACTCGACCAGTTCCGGCGTGACGTTCAGCGGCTGCGAGGCCTGCATCGTGGCGAACAGATCGCACGACCCTACGCCCGGCCGGTAAACGGGCTTCGCGGCGGTCGCATAGGGCACGGGCGGCAGCTTGGGATCGGGGAACAGGTTTTCGCGATGCAAAGCCGCGTGTTCCAAATTCCACGGCGCTTCTTCCATCAGCGTTTCCGCCGGCAGACGCGGCCGATAGTCCACCGCGCGCGCCACGCACGCGAACCGCGCCACCCCCGTGCCCGCCGGAATCCAGCGCGCGTCGAGCGGCATCATTTTGAGGAAGCGCAGGAAATGATCGAGCAGCGGCACGGTCATAAACCACGTATCCGTGGGCCCGTAGACATAGCCCGTGCCCGCGAAATTCCACTGCATCAGATAGGCGTCCATCGGCATGATCGCAGTTTCCACGATCATCAAGCCGCCGGGGCGCAGCAGGCTGCGCGCCGCCGCCAGCACATGCAGCGGCGAATGCACGTGATAGAGCATGCCCGACAGCACGACGACGTCGAAATCGAGGCGCGGCTTGGGCCCGCCCGCGAAACGATGTTCGGTCATGTCGCCGGCCACGCGTTCTTCCATCGACCGCACCAGCGAGCCCGACAGCACGCCGGGCACATAGGCGAAGGACACGTTATGCGCCGCGCGCACGGCCGCGACCTTCTCGCCGAAATCGAGCCCATCGACCGCGACCACACCCGACGCGCCGCGCTTGGCGAGGATCACGGGCACCAGCGCCTCCATCGTGCCGATATCGAGGCAGCGTTGGCCCTTCACATCGACGCGCGACAGCAGATCGCGGGTGATCGCGACGTTCGGGAAACGCTTGCCCGGCGTGATCACGCCCGGCGCCATTTCGATCGCGTAGTACCAATAGCGGTCGAGCAGATTGTCCATGATCACTCCGGCGCGAAACGCGATTGGCGACGAATGGCGCCGGGATCGGTTTCATGCGTGCGCTTGTACCAGGCAAAAACACGCGCGAGGGAAACCCGCAGCGGCGTGAATTTCAGCCCCGACAGCTTCTTGAGGCGCGTGGAATCGGTCACGCGCTTGTCGATGCCGCGCGCGCGCGCCGGATCGAATTTCACGCGCTCGGCGGGAACGCCCGCGATTTCCGCCAGCAGCATCGCGACGTCGCGGATCGGCTGGCCTTCGCCGCAGCCGACGTTCAACGGCGCCGCGTCGGAATAATTGTCGAGCGCCCACAGATAGGCGCGCGCCATGTCACGCGCATCGGTGATCTCGCGCACCGGTGCGCCGTCGCCCCAGATCGAGATGTCGCCCGCATCCGGCGTCCATTCCGCGAAGCGGCGCACGAGACCCGCGATCCAGGTGCAATCCTCGGGATTGTAGTTGTCGTCCTCGCCGAAAATACCCGACGGCACCAAACCGATCGCGTCGATGCCGAACTCCGCGCGATAGGCGCGCACGGCCGGTTCGATCAGGCGCTTGGCCATCGCATAGGAATAGGCGCTGTCATGCGGACGCCCGTCATGGATCTGGTCTTCGACATTGGGCTGGGGTGCGGCCGCCGGATACATTCCCGACGACAGCGTCATCACGGTCTTCGGGATTTTCGCTTCGACCGCGGCGTCCAGCACCGAGAAGGTCATCGCGACGTTGTCGCGCAAGATCCGCGCGGGGTAACGGCGCGCGAGTTCGATGCCGCCGGAAATCGCCGCGAGATGCAGGATCGCGTCGGGCTTGGCCGCGCGCACGAGGGCGAGCGTGGCGGCCGCATCGCGCAGATCCACGTCCTTGCGCGACACGAAGCGGAATTCGCGCTCGGGATATTCGGCGGCGAGAGCACGAAACCCCGCGCCCAGCACGCCCGTGGCGCCGGTGATCAGCAGGCGGCGATGCTTGGCGCCCGCCACGGCGTTAGAAATGGCCGGCGAGATGGCGCGCCATCGCCTTGTTGCCGTAGAGATAGGCGCCCTTCTTGTTGCCGTACCACACGACTTCGCGGCACCAATCGTCGAATTCGGGCCAAGCCTCCTTCGAGCGTTCGATGCGATAGGTCACGGGCTCGACCAGCAAATCCTCGTCGCGGCCTTCGAGCAGCGCGCGATAGTAAGGATAGATATCGCTGCCGATCGACACTTCGATATCGCCAAGCGCCCCCGGCTCCTTGACCATCGCGCGGTTCAGCTTGAACGCGTCGGCGATGCGCTCGCGCGGCAGCAGCGCGCGGTCGCGCGACAGCACGTCGAAGGTCAGACGCTCGGCTTCCTCGTAGAATGCGCCGAGCTTGCCGCGCACGACCAGATCGATGAACACGAATTCGTCGGCCGGCCAGTGGATGCCCAGCCATTCCTGCGAATAGACGTATTCGACTTCGCCGTTCTGGATGCGCATCGCGTAATCGTCGAAGAAGGCGCGGATCGAGCCGAACACCGGATATTTCGCGGGATCGGCGTCGAAGAACGCTTCGAGCAATTTGCGGAACGGCACGCCGCATTGCGCGTGCGTCACCAGGATCGGCACTTGCAGCAGCTTGTCGTAATGCACGAGCGCGGCCATCCACGAGAAGGCGCGCGCCTTGCGCCACTCGGGGCGCGGCATCGATTCCGTGGCGACGACCAGATCCTGCGTTTCGTAGATGCCGTCGGGATCGATCTCCAACGCGCCGTGGATGTTCACCACGCGATTGACGACCGTCTCCATCCCGAATTTCTTCTGATATTCGGGATCGCCCATCTCGGCGTTGGGCAGGATCGACAGATTGTTGAACTGGATGCGGTTGTGCTGGCCCGTCTCCATCAGCTTGGCCACGCCCTCGACCCACGAATCATAGGTCTCGCCCGGCAGGCCCAGGATGAGGTCCGAATAGGTCTCGACCCGGTCGCGGGTGAAGCGGCGCTGGAGTTCCTCGTAGGTGCCGAGCGCGATGTTCTGGCGCTTGATGGCTTTGAGCGTGCCCGGATCGAGCGATTGCATGGACAAGGTCACGCCCTTGTTCATGCCCGCGTCCGACAGGATTTTCTGTGTGAGATACGCGCGCTCGGTCGCGTTCTTGGTGTTCTGCACCGACACGGCTTTGGGATAGCCGGTTGCGGCCTTCGAATTCGCCAGGGCTTCGGCGATTTGGATGTCGCGCGCCAGGATGCCGAAATTGGCGTCGCAGCAGAAGATGAACTCGATCTTCTTCAGCGCGAACCAATCGATTTCGGCGAAGGCGCGTTCCAGATCGAATTGATAGACCTTGGCTTGCGTGGCCGAGCCCCAATCGCAGAACGTGCATTGGAACGGGCAGCCGCGGTTCGTTTCCCACAGCACGATCCAGTTTTCCTGCGGATTGGCCGCCATCAACCGGTCGAACGTGCCGTCGAGATAGGGCGACGGCAGATCCGCGAGATCGCGAATACGGTTTCCCTTGGGATGCACGACGAGCTTGCCGTCGCGGATATAGGAAAGATTGGAAATGCCGGTCCAATCGCGCGACGGGAACCGATCGAGCAGCTTGGTGAAGGGCGCTTCGCCCTCCCCGTTCACGGCCACATCGATGAATGGATTGTCGCGCAGGAACCCTTCGGTGCGGTCGGGCACTTGCGGGCCGCCGAACACGATCATCACGCCGGGCTTGCGTTCCTTCAAACGGCGCGCGACGGCGAGCGAGAGTTTCTCGTTCCACACATAGCAGGAGAAGCCGACGACATCGGCGTCGAGCAGATGTTCGACCGCCGCTTCCACGCGCAAGCGCTTGTAGATCGGCGGCAGGAACGTATAGCGCTCCGGCCGTCCCGAATATTTGCGCGTATAGCCTTCCATCAGGCCGCACGCGTAAGGCAGGTAATTCTGACCCGAGAAGGAATTGTTGATCTGAACGAGCGCCACTTTGCACGGGCTGTCCGGCACCGGCGGGTCGGGGATCTGCGGCAGATTCGGGGGCGTGGTCATGGCGCGTTTCGATCCGTTTTCTCGGGCCGGGGTGATCCTTTGAAACGGCAGGTTCCCGTTCTCGGTTCCCAACCTGCCGAGGTTAGCCGCAAAACGTCTAAAATTCGATTAACTTTCCCGTAAGCCCCTTGTCAGAATTACGTTCTTTCCTGCGAAATTACCGCGAAATAATCTCGCCTTCAAGCTTGGGGCGGTTGCAAGGGTACCCCGCAACCTGATAGGTCTGAAACCAACAAACGATAAGTACGCCTGACAGGGAGTACGCCTTTTGGCCGATAACATTCTCGAGACCGACGGGCTGACGAAGGAATTTCGGGGCTTCGTCGCGGTCAATAACGTCACGTTGCGCGTGCGCCGCCATTCGATCCACGCGTTGATCGGGCCGAACGGTGCGGGCAAGACGACCTGCTTCAATCTGCTCACCAAGTTCCTGATCCCGTCGCGCGGGCGGATTTCCTATAACGGCCGCGACATCACCGCGACCAAGCCCGCCGATATCGCGCGTTTGGGCCTCGTGCGGTCCTTCCAGATCTCGGCCGTGTTCCCGCATCTGTCGGTGCTCGAAAACGTGCGCGTCGCCTTGCAGCGCAAGCGCGGCGACTCGTTCGACTTTTGGCGCTCGCAATCGGTGCTGGACGTCTACAACGACCGCGCGCGCGAATTGATCGAATGGGTCGGCCTGTCGGAATACGCGCAAACGGTCGCGGTCGAGCTTCCCTATGGCCGCAAACGCGCGCTGGAAATCGCGACGACGCTCGCGCTCGAACCCGAGATGATGCTGCTCGACGAACCCACCGCCGGCATGGGCCACGAGGATGTGGGCCGCATTTCCGCGCTCATCAAACGCGTCGCGCAAGGGCGCACGGTGCTGATGGTCGAGCATAATCTTTCCGTCGTCGCCGATCTTTCCGACACGATCACCGTGCTGGCGCGCGGCGAAGTTTTGGCCGAAGGCGATTACGCGACCGTGTCGAAAAATCCGGACGTGGTGCAGGCCTATATGGGGGCCGGCCATGGCTGAGGCGATGTTGAACGTTGCGGGCCTGAACGCCTGGTACGGCGAAAGCCATATTCTGCACGGCGTCGATTTCCAGGTCCGCGAGGGCGAGGTCGTCACGCTGCTGGGCCGCAACGGGGCGGGCAAAAC
Source organism: Alphaproteobacteria bacterium (assembly GCA_017308135.1). Classification (NCBI taxonomy): domain Bacteria; kingdom Pseudomonadati; phylum Pseudomonadota; class Alphaproteobacteria; species Alphaproteobacteria bacterium. Next base: position 668,874 of record JAFKFM010000007.1, on the reverse strand, counting down.
CACGACCATGAAATCGGTCATGGGCATCGTCGGCAGCCGCAAGGGCAGCGTGAAGTTCAAGGGTGCGGAAACGATCGACCTGCCCTCCTACGCCATCGCGCGCCAAGGCATCGCCTTCTGCCCCGAGGAGCGCGGCATCTTCGCCTCGCTCGACGTGAAGGAAAATCTGCTGCTGCCGCCCGCGGTCGCCGAAGGCGGCTTGTCGGTCGATACGATTTTCGAGCTGTTCCCCAACCTGAAAGAACGCCTGACGAGCCAGGGCACGAAGCTCTCCGGCGGCGAACAGCAGATGCTGGCGATCGGCCGCATCTTGCGCACCGGCGCCAAGTTGTTGCTGCTCGACGAACCGACGGAAGGTCTCGCCCCCGTCATCGTCCAGCAGATCGGGCGCACGATCCGGCGCCTCAAGAACGAAGGCTTCACGATCCTGCTGGTCGAACAGAATTTCCGTTTCGCGGCCACGGTCGCGGATCGGCATTACGTCATGGAGCATGGCCGCGTCGTCGACGAAATCGCCAACGACGCGCTCGAAGCGAATATGGGCAAGCTCCACGAATATCTCGGCGTCTAACCACAAACAGGGAGAACGACCATGAAAAGACTGAAATCCGTGCTGCTGGGGGCCGTCGCCCTGGCGGCCGTCGCCGCGGCCCCGGCCGTTGCGCAAACCAACGTGAAGATCGGCGTGCTGTCCGACATGTCGTCGCTTTACACCGATCTCGCCGGTGCGGGCTCGGTGCTCGCCGCGCGTATGGCGGCCGACGATTTCGGCGCCGCCGCCAAGGGCCTTAGGGTCGAATTCGTTTCGGCCGACCATCAGAACAAGGCCGATGTCGGCTCCAACATCGCCCGCCAATGGTACGACCGCGACGGCGTGGACATGATCGTCGACGTGCCGAACTCCGGCGTCGCCCTCGCGGTCAACGGCGTGACGCGCGAAAAGAACAAGGTGTTCCTGGTGTCGGGTGCGGCCACCTCCGCACTCACCGGCGAACAATGCTCGCCCAACACGGTCCACTGGACCTACGACACCTGGGCGCTCGCCAACGGCACGGGCAAGGCGATCGTGCAGACCGGCGGCGACACGTGGTTCTTCCTGACGGCCGACTACGCGTTCGGCCATCAGCTGGAAGCCGATACGTCGAACGTCGTGAAGTCGCTCGGCGGCCGCGTGCTCGGCGGCGTGCGCGCGCCGTTGAACACGAACGACTTCTCGTCGTTCCTGCTGCAGGCGCAATCGAGCCGCGCGAAGATCATCGGTCTCGCCAATGCCGGCGGCGACACGGTGAACTCGATCAAGCAAGCGGCCGAATTCGGCATCGTCAAGCGCGGCCAGTCGCTGGCCGGGCTGCTGGTGTTCATCACCGACGTGCACGGCCTGGGCCTGGATACGGCGCAAGGCCTGATCATGACGGAAGCGTTCTACTGGGATCAGAACGACGCCAGCCGCGCTTTCGCCAAGCGTTTCGCCGCCGCCAACAAGGGCATCCATCCCACGATGGTGCATGCCGGCGTCTACGCGTCGACGCTTCATTATCTGAAGGCGATCGAGGCGACGAAGTCGGCCGCCGACGGCAAAGCCGTGGTCGAAAAGATGAAGGCCACGCCGACCGACGATCCGCTGTTCGGCAAGGGCGAGATCCGCAAGGACGGCCGCAAGATCCACGACATGTATCTCTACGAAGTGAAGCAACCGTCGGAATCGAAGGGCGCTTGGGACTACTACAAGACCCGCGCGACGATCCCGGCGGCGCAGGCCTTCCGTCCGCTCGCCGAGGGCAAGTGCCCGCTGGTCGGCGGCTGAAGACGTAACGACGAAGGGGGCGGGATCGCCCGCCCCCTTCCCCGTTCTTCGATCACGGCGAAAAGAAAAGCATGCCCGATATTTTCGGAATTCCGCCCCAGGCGCTGTTCGGCCAGTTGTTGCTGGGCTTGATCAACGGCGCGTTCTACGCGCTGCTGTCGCTCGGCCTTGCCGTGATTTTCGGGCTGCTCAACATCATCAATTTCACCCACGGCGCCCAATACATGATGGGCGCGTTCGTGGCCTGGATGCTGCTGAATTGGCTGGGCGTGGGTTACTGGTGGGCATTGCTGATCGTGCCCGTGACCGTCGGCCTCACCGGCATCCTGATCGAGCGCACGATGCTGCATCGGCTCTACAAGCTCGACCATCTTTACGGCCTGCTGCTGACCTTCGGGATCGCGCTGATCATCCAAGGCTTGTTCCGCAACCAATTCGGTTCCTCGGGCCTGCCCTACGGCATCCCCGCGCAATTGCGCGGCGGCACGGATCTCGGCTTCATGTTCATGCCGAATTACCGCGGCTGGGTCGTCGTCGTTTCGCTCGTCGTGTGCCTCGCCACGTGGTTCGTCATCGAGAAGACGAAGCTCGGTTCCTATCTTCGCGCCGCGACCGAGAACCCGGCGCTGGTGCAATCCTTCGGCATCAACGTGCCGCGCATGATCACGCTGACCTACGGCTTCGGCGTGGCGCTGGCCGCCTTCACCGGCGTGCTCGCCGCCCCGATCTATCAGGTCAGCCCCTTGATGGGGGCCGACCTCATCATCATCGTCTTCGCGGTCGTCGTGATCGGCGGCATGGGCTCGATCATGGGCTCGATCCTCACGGGCTTCGGCCTCGGCATCATCGAAGGCCTGACAAAAGTGTTCTATCCCGAAGCCTCTTCGACGGTGATCTTCGTCATCATGGTGATCGTGCTGCTGATCAAACCCGCCGGTCTGTTCGGGAGGGCGCGCTGATGTCCGGCGAACCCGCGCAAGCCTCCACCGAGACAGGCATGCCCCGCCACCAGCGCCTGATCCTGGGCGCGCTGGTCGCGGCGCTGATCGTGCTGCCCTATATCCTCTACCCCGTCTTCCTGATGAAGGTGCTGTGCTTCGCGCTGTTCGCGTGCGCCTTCAATCTGCTGATCGGCTATGTCGGCCTGTTGAGCTTCGGCCACGCGCTGTTCTTCGGCTGGGCGGCGTATGTGTCGGCCCATTCGGCGAAGGTCTGGGGCTGGCCGCCGGAATTCGCGATCCTGGGCGGCGCCGCGATGGCGTTGGTGCTGGGCTTGGTCGTCGGCGCGCTCGCCATCCGCCGCCAAGGTATTTACTTCGCGATGATCACGCTGGCCTTGGCGCAGATGGCGTTCTTCTTCGCCCTGCAAGCGCCCTTCACCGGCGGCGAGGACGGTTTGCAGCGCGTGCCCCGCGGCACGATGTTCGGCTTCCTCGATCTGCGCAACGATTACGTCCTTTACTACGTCGTCGCGGCGATCTTCCTGGCGTCGTTCCTGCTGATCTACCGCATCGTCCACTCGCCCTTCGGCCAAGTGCTGAAGGCGATCCGCGAGAACGAGCCGCGCGCGATCTCGCTCGGCTACCGCGTCGATCACTACAAGCTCGCGGCCTTCACGATGTCGGCGACGCTCGCCGGCCTCGCCGGGGCGACCAAGGCGATCGTGTTCCAGCTCGCCTCGCTGACCGACGTGCATTGGTCGATGTCGGGCGAAGTCGTGCTGATGACGCTGGTCGGCGGGCTTGGCACCGTCTTCGGCCCGATGATCGGTGCTGCCGTTATCGTGTCGATGCAGAACTATCTGGCCGAACTCGGCCAGTGGGTGACGGTCGTGCAGGGCGTGATCTTCGTGGTCTGCGTGCTCGCCTTCCGGCGCGGTATCGTGGGCGAGATCGCGGCCAAGATCAAAAAGCCACTTTAGAGCGACTCGGAAGCTCGTATTAGATTTCCCCTCCGGCACGCGGACAAACGCGGCCGAAGGGGGAGTCCATGCTGGATCAATATTTCGGCCTCACGCAGGCCCGCACCACCGTCCGGACCGAAATCCTGGCGGGCGTCACGACCTTCCTGACGATGGCCTACATCATCGTCGTCAATCCCTCGATCCTGGAGATCGCGGGGATGGACAAAAACTCGGTGTTCGTCGCGACCTGTCTCGCGGCAGCCCTTTCCTGCTTCATCATGGGGCTCTACGCCAACTACCCGATCGCCTTGGCGCCGGGGATGGGCCTCAACGCCTTTTTCGCCTTCGGCATGGTCAAGGGCATGGGCATGGCGTGGGAAACGGCGTTGGGCGCCATTTTCTGCTCGTCGATCCTGACCGTCGCGCTGTCGCTGAGCCCCGCGCGCGCCTGGATCTTCGACGGCATTCCCCGCGCGCTGAAATACGGTATTGCGGGCGGCATCGGCCTGTTCCTGGCCATCATCGGCCTCAAAAACGCGGGCATCGTCGTCGATCATCCGGCGACGCTGGTGACCCTCGGCGACCTTAAATCCGGCCCCGCCGTGCTGGCGGCGGTCGGCTTCGTCGTCATGGTGGCGCTGGACGCGCGCAAAGTGCCGGGCGCCATCATCATCGCCATTCTGGGCACCACCGCCGCCGGCGTGATCCTGGGCCTCACCACGTTTCAGGGCATCGTCTCCGCCCCGCCGTCGATCGCACCGACCTTCCTGAAGCTCGACATCTGGGGTGCGCTGCAGATCAGCGTGATCTCGACCATCCTGGTGCTGATGTTCGTCGATCTGTTCGACACGGCCGGCACGCTGGTCGGCGTGACCCAACGCGCCGGGCTGATGACGCCGGACGGCAAGCTGCCGCGCCTCAAAAAGGCGTTGGTCGCGGATTCGTCGGCCTCGCTGGTCGGCTCGCTGCTCGGTACGTCGAACACGACGAGCTACATCGAGAGCGCCGCTGGCGTGGAAGCCGGCGGACGCACGGGCCTCGTCGCCGTGGTCGTCGGCTTGTTGTTCATCGCCGCGTTGGTGTTCGCGCCGCTGGCGAACACGGTTCCGGCCTACGCCACCGCGCCGGCTTTGATCCTGGTCGCCTGCTACATGACCAAGGGCCTGGTCGATCTCGACTGGAACGATATCACCGAATACGCGCCGGGGATGATCGCGGCGATGGCGATGCCGTTCACCTTCTCGATCGCGCATGGGATCGCGTTCGGCTTCATTTCCTACGCCGCAATCAAGGCGCTGGCCGGGCGCGCGTCCGAAGTTTCGGGCGCGGTTTGGACCATCGCGATCCTGTTCGTCTTGAAGTTCGCGTTCTTGGGTTAACCGAGCTAGGATCGAGCGCATGGTGGGCATCGTTCATCGTGCGCTCGGTCCGGGCGACGAAGCCAAGCTCGAGTTCTTTCTGGCGCAAACGCCCGAAAGCTCGATGTTCCTGCGTTCCAATTTGCGCGCCGCCGGGATCGTCGATCGCGGCGAGCGCTTCCAAGGCAGCTATGCCGGCACGTTCGAAGACGGCGTGCTGATCGGCGCGGCGGCGCTCTATTGGAACGGCAATCTGATGATCCAATGTCCGCAAGCCCATGCGGGCGCGTTGGTCGCCGAAACGCTGGCCGCCGGCTTGCCGCGCGCGGCGATCGGCATCATGGGCCCGTCCCTACAGGTCGAAGAGGCGATCCAGATCCCGCCCTTCTCGCTGCGGCGCGCGCGCCTCGCCGCCCGCCAGGATTTGTTCGCGCTGGCGCTGGCCGATCTCAAAACGCCCGCCTTGCCGGGCGCCGATTTTACGCTGGGTGCCGCGACCGGCGACGATCGCGCGATTCTGCGCGAGTGGCGCTATGCCTATTGCCGCGAAGTTCTGTCCTGGCCGGACGGCGAGGAATCCAAGCGTCGCGCTTCCGAGGAAATCGACCGCACGATCGACGACGGTCTTGGCTTCGTATTGCGCCGGGCGGGAACGCCGGTCGCTTATGCCGGGATCAATGCGCGCCTGCCCGATATCGTGCAGATCGGCGGCGTTTACGTGCCCCCGGCGGAGCGCGACCAAGGTTACGGCCGGCTCGCGACCGGGGCGGCACTCGCTTCGGCCAAAGCGGCGGGGGCGACGAACGCGATTCTGTTCACCGGCATCGAAAATGCAGCGGCGAAGTTCTGCTACGAAGGCCTGGGCTTCCGGGTCGTCGGCGACTACGCGATCGTCCTGTACTGATATCGAGGCCGCCATGATCTCCCATTTCGTCGCCGCCAAGGATTTGCCTTGGCGCGCTTCGCGCTTTCCGGGTGTGGAAACCAAGTCGCTGTTCTTCGACGCGAAAACCGGCATGGCGACGGTGCTGACGCGCCTCGCCCCCGGCGCCAAACTGCCCGATCACGAGCATGTGCTGGTCGAGCAGACCTATGTGCTGGAAGGCGAGTTGCACGACCGCGACGGTATCGCGCGCGCCGGCGAATTCGTCTGGCGGCCGGCGGGCAGCCGCCACGAGGCGTGGACGCCCACCGGCTGCCTGACGCTGGCGATTTTCCAAATCCCCAATCGCTTCTACGCCGAAGACGGCAGCGTCGCGGATTTCGAGAACAATCCCTGGGAACAGCGCTGGGCCGAAACCCTGGCCGCGCGCTCAGGCTAAAGCGGCTTTCTCGTGCAGCCCGCGCGTGTCCTTGGCGGGCACGACGGGCACGAATTCGAACCCGATCCCGAGGCCCCGCCAATGCAGCACCCATTGCTGCAGCTTGGCCGCGTCGTCGGCGCGCATCAGCTGGAAGCAGCGCGTCATGTCGATCGAAATCCAGGAATCGATATATTCGACGCCATCGGGCAGGCCGCGCCCCTTCTCCGCCATGTGGCGATAGATCGGCACCATATCGCCGCCCGCAAATGTTTCGACGACCATGAACAACATGCGATCAGTCCTCGCGCTTGTGGCCGTCGAGACGCTGGGCTTCCAGCGCGTCCTGCGCCGCTTGCCGTTCGCGTTCGGCCTTGGTGCGGCCGAATTTCGTGCGGTTGGCGTCGGCCTGCGCCGCACGATCTTCGCGGGCTTTGGTTTTGCGCACGCGGTTGAGGTTGACGATCTCGCTCATAAGACTAGCTTAGCGCCCGCATGGTGATGCGCAATACCCCCACGCGCTACGGCGCGCCCGCCCGAACCTTCCACTGGCTGACGGTCCTGCTCGTCGCCGGGTTGTTCGGCGTCGGGCTTTATATGACGCGCCTCGAATTTTCCGATTGGAAGCTGCGCGTCTATTCCTGGCACGAGACCGTGGGCGTCTGCGTGTTTCTGCTCACGCTCGCGCGGCTCGGCTGGCGGCTTTATTCGCCGCCCCCGCCCTTACCGCCCGCCCCGTGGATCGAACATGTCGCGGCCGAAACCGCGCATCGCTTCCTGTATTTCTGTCTCATCGTGCAGCCGATCCTGGGCTGGATGGGTTCCAACGCCTTCGGCTTTCCGGTCGTGTGGTTCGGATTGGTGCCGCTGCCCAACCCGCTGCCGAAAGACGACGATCTCGGCGGCCTGCTGCTCGGCGCGCATTCGCTGCTTGCCTATACGATGGGTTTGGTGCTGCTGATCCACGCGGGCGCCGCGCTGCATCACCATTTCGTGCGCCGCGACACGATCCTCGCGCGCATGACGCCCTGGATCAAACCGCGTCCCGAGAAATTTTAAAACAGCGAGCCTTGGCGGCCGTCGACGGCTTTGGCTTTTTTCGGCGGCTCGGGTTTCGGCTCGGCGTCGGGGGCGGGCTCGAAACACCCCGCATCGTCGTGTTTGACCGAGTTCACATAGGTCGAGACACGCGTATAGGTGAGCCACTCCGACGGCGGCGCCTTGACGAGCGACGCGGGATCGACCGCCGGATCGAGCCACGCGGCCCAATCCGCCGGCGCCAAGATGATCGGCACGCGATCATGGAATTGAGACATCGGCGCATTCGCCGCCGTGTTGACGATGGTGAAGGTCTCCAGCACCTCGCCCTTGGGCGGCACCCAGCGTTCCCATAGCCCGGCGAAGGCGAAAGGCGCGCCGTCCGCCATGCGGAACAGCAGCGGCTGTTTCGTTTTGGCGCCCAGCGTCTGCCATTCGTAGAACCCGTCGGCGGGGACGAGGCAGCGGCGCTGGCGATAGGCCTGTTTGAAGGCGGGCTTCTCGGCCACCGTTTCGCCGCGCGCGTTGATCATATGGCTTTGCAGTTTCGTATCTTCGGCCCAATAGGGCACGAGGCCCCAGCTCAACATCGCCAATTCGCGCCCCCCATCGGCCGCCCGGCGGATCACCGGGGCCGTTTGGGTCGGCGCCACGTTCCAGCGCGGCTGAAGATTGGGCAATGGGCCGTCGAATCCGAAGACCCGGCGCATCGCTTCGACGGGGGTGGTGATGGAGTAGCGACCGCACATGCTCCGGTTATCCCTCTTGCGCCGGGGCTTGGCAATTGCGTCGTCCGGGATGCTATTCTCCCCGCCTAAATTGCCAGGGAGCCTCGTCCATGAAGTTCGGTGTCGGTCAGTCCCCGCGTCGCCTCGAAGATCGCCGGCTTTTGCTCGGTCACGGCCGTTACACCGACGACACGCTCCTGCCCCGGCAGAGCCACGCCTATTTCCTGCGTTCGCCCCAGGCGCACGCCAAGATCAAGCGCCTGGACGTGACGGCCGCGAAAACCGCCCCGGGCGTGCTGACGGTCGTGACGGGGGCGGACCTCGAAGCCGCAGGCGTTGGCCACCTGCCCTGCATGGCGCCGCAAAAGCATCGCGACGGGTCGACGACCTGGATCCCGCCGCGCCCGGCTTTGGCGACGGATGCGGTGCGCTTCGTCGGCGACCCGATCGTGATGGTCGTCGCCGAAACTTTGGCCGAAGCGCGCGACGCGGCCGAGCTGGTCGAAATCGAGTTCGAGGAATTGCCGGCCGTGGGCGACATCGCGCGCGCCGCCGCGAAGGGCGCGCCGCAAGTCTGGGCGAAGGCGCCGGGCAACGTGGCGCTCGACTGGGATATGGGCGACAGGGCCAAGGCGGACGAGTTGTTCGCCAAGGCCGCGCGCGTGATCGAGCTCGACCTCGTCAACAACCGCTTGGCGCCATCGTCGATGGAGCCGCGCATGGCGATCGGCGAATGGGATTCGAGCTTGCAGCGCATGACGCTGCATTGCGGCAGCCAAGGCGGTGCGGGCCTGCGCAAGGTGCTGACCAACTACGTGTTCAAGACTCCCGAGAATTCGCTACGCGTGATTTCGGGCGACGTGGGCGGCGGCTTCGGGATGAAGATCTTCCTTTATCCCGAATATATCGGCGTGTTGTTCGCCGCCAAGCAGATCGGCCGTCCGGTCAAGTGGACGGGCGATCGCAGCGAAGCCTTCTTGGCCGACACGCATGGCCGCGACCATCTGACCAACGCCAAGCTCGCGGTCGACGCGAACGGCAAGTTCCTGGCACTGAAGGTCTATACGCAGGCCAATCTGGGGGCCTATCTCTCGCATTACGGGCCGTTTATCCCGACCTTCGCGGGCACGGCGATGCTGGCGGGCGTCTACACGTTCGGCGCGGTTTACTGCCACGTCGTCGGCTATTTCACGAACACCGCCCCGGTCGATGCCTATCGCGGGGCGGGCCGCCCCGAAGCCAATTACGTGACCGAGCGCATCGTCGACGTCGCCTCGCGCGAGCTGGGTATCGCGCCCGACGAGCTGCGCCGCCGCAACTTCATTCCGCCCGAAGCGATGCCGTACAAAACGGCGCTCGACACGACATACGACAGTGGCGAGTTCGCGCAGAACCTGACCGACGCGATGAAATTCGCCGATTGGGACGGGTTCCCGGCGCGCAAGGCCGCCAGCAAGGCCAAGGGCATGCTGCGCGGGCGCGGCCTTATCACTTACGTCGAGGCGTGCGGCGGCGGGTCGGAGGAAACGGCACAGATACGTTTCGATTCCACCGGCGGCGCCACCGTTCTGATCGGTAACCAGTCGAACGGCCAGGGCCACGAAACCGCCTATGCGCAGATGGTGTCGGAACGCCTGGGCGTGCCGATGGACAGCGTGCGCGTGATCCAGGGCGATACCGACACGGTGCTCTACCCCGGCATGACCGGCGGCAGCCGCGCGCTCGCCGTGTCCGGTTCGGCCGTCGGCAAGGCGGTCGAACGCGTGATCGCCAAAGGCAAGAAGATCGCCGCCCATGTGCTGGAAGCCGCCGAAGCCGATATCGAATTCGACGGCAAGGATTTCCGCGTCGCGGGCACCGACATGGCGAAAAGCTTCGTCGATATCGTCAAGACCAGCTTCGTCACCGCGAAGTTGCCCAACGATATGAGCATTGGCATCGACGAGACCGGCAGTTTCCAACCGCCGGGGGCGACGTATCCGAACGGCTGCCACATCGCCGAGGTCGAGATCGACCCGAACACTGGCGAAGTGAAGGTGCTCGACTACACGGTCGTCGACGATTTCGGCAACGTGATGAACCCGATGATGGTCGAAGGCCAGGTGCATGGCGGCGTGGCGCAGGGTCTGGGTCAGGCGCTGCTCGAAAACTGCGTCTACGATCCCGAGACCGGGCAGTTGCTGACGGGCTCGTTCATGGATTACGCGATGCCCCGCGCCTACGACCTGCCGCCGATCCGCTTCGCCTATAACGAGGTGCCGTGCCGCAACAATCCGCTGGGCGTGAAGGGTGCGGGCGAAGCGGGTGCGATCGGCGCTCCGCCGTCGATCATCGCGGCGGTCGTCGACGCGCTGGCCGAATACGGCGTGAAGCATATCGACATGCCCGCCACGCCCGAGAAGGTCTGGCGCCTGATCCAAGCGGGTTCGGCCAAGGCCGCGGCGGAGTGAGTCTCGACTTCGTCGCCTTGCGCCCCGCCTTGATCGCATTGGCGCGCGCGGCGGCCACGGAAATCCTGCGCATCTACGCGCGAGATTTCGATGTGCGCGCCAAGGCCGACCGTACGCCGGTGACGGAAGCGGACGAGCGCGCCGAGGCGATCATCCTCGCCGGTCTCGCGAAACTCGCCCCCGGCGTTCCGGCCGTGGCGGAGGAAGCCGTGGCGCGGGGCGATGTGACATGGCCCGCCACGGCGCCGCGCGAGTTTTTCCTCGTCGACCCGCTCGACGGGACGCGCGAATTCGTCGAACGCAGCGACAATTTCGCCGTCAATATCGGCTTGGTCGTGGACGGTCGCCCCGCGCTCGGCGTCGTGCTGCATCCCGTCTCCGGTGTCGCATGGTCGGGCGGGATAGGGCTTGGCGCCTTCCGCACCGAAAAGGATGGCGGCGAAAAACCGATCCAGGCGCGCGCCAAACCCGCCGACGGGCTGGTCGTCGTCACCTCCAAAAGCCATAGCTCGGGTGCCGAAAGCGCCTATTGCGACGGCATGGTCGTGAAGGAACATCGCAAAGTCGGCTCGGCCGCGAAATTTGGGTTGGTCGCCGAAGGTACGGCGGATCTCTATCCGCGCCTGGGCCCCACGTCGGAATGGGATACGGCGGCCGGCGAAGCTTTGCTGGTCGCTTCGGGCGGCCATGTCGAGAAACTCGACGGCACGCCCTTGGTTTACGGCAAGCCCGGTTTCCGCAATCCCGATTTCGTCGCGCGCGGCGCGTGGTAAAGTTCCGCTGATAGACTGGAGGAAGACATGGCCCGTGTACGCGATTTGAAACCCGACGATCTGCCGCAAGATCTGGCCGCGATCTTCCGAAAATACGCCTCCGAATACGGGCCCTTCGCCAATCAGGCGTCGATCGTGGCGCATGTGCCCGCCGCCTTGCGTCACATCATGCCGATGCTGATGGAATTGCGCGCGGCCAAGACGCTGCCGCGCCGCTATCTCGAAATCGCGATCGTCGTCGTCTCCAAGCTCAACGCCTGCCATTACTGCGTCGGCCATCACGTGCCGATGCTGAAGGTCGAAGGCGTGCCGGAGGATGCGGTCGCGCAGATCCCCGATCAGGTAGATCACCCCGCCCTCGACGATATCGATCGCCTCGTGATCGCCTATTCGGTCGCGGTGACCAACGAACCGCACCGCATCGGCGACAAAATGCACGCCGAGCTGCGCAAGCATTTCACCGAGGCGCAGGTGGTGGAGCTCACCTTGCGCATTGCGCTGACGACGTTCTTCAACAAATTCTCGGAAGCGCTGGGCATCGAAGAAGAAGGCGCGGAAGCGCACGCGGCGCAGTAACGTCTAGCGGTTCAGCGCCGCCAGCACGTCGTCGCCCGCCGCCGCCAATTCGCGCGCGGCGGTCGAACCCGGCTCGAATTCCGTCACACCCAGCCCCGCCCCCAAGCTCGACGCATAGGCCGTGCGGTTGCCCAGCGCCACGCGGCACACGCCCGCATCGAGCGCGTTGAGCTTCTCGACCATGTCGCTCGCAAGGGTCGAGCGCGGCGGCATGCGGTTGATGACCAGCATCGACGGGCGGCGTTCTTCGCGCGCCAGCGCCAGCGTCGGGCCCGTCGCCCACAAATCCATCGGCGACGGCTGTACGGGCACCAGCACCAAATGCGCGTAGCGGATCGCTGTGCGCGAATCCGTCATCGCATGGGGCGCTGAGTCGACGATCACGATGTCGTGTTCGCGCGCCATGCGGTCGAGTTCGGTCGGCAAACGCCAGCCCGAAAGCTGCGCGAAGCCGAAGCCAAGCCCCTGACCGTCGCGCGCGTTGAAGCGCAATTCGGTCCAGCGCGTGAAGGAGCCTTGCGGATCGATATCGGCGGCGGCCGTGCGCAAACCGCGCCCCGCGAAATAGGCGGCCAAGTGCGCGGCGAGCGTGGTTTTGCCCGCCCCTCCCTTTTGCTGCGCAACGACGACGATCCGACCGGCCATAACCCGAACATAGCGCGGGGCCATCGCGCATGCTAGCAACCGCCCCTATGCGGCCCCGGAAGATCACCAAAGCGAGCCTGGCGCGCGCGGCAAGCGCTTTGCGCGCGGGCCGCCTCGTCGCCTTTGCGACCGAGACGGTCTACGGGCTGGGGGCGCGCGCCGACGATCCGCGCGCGGTCGCCAAGATCTACGCCGCCAAGCGCCGGCCGCGATTCAATCCGTTGATCGCGCATGTGCCCGATCTCGCCGCCGCCAAGCGCATCGCGACATTCGACGCGCGTGCCGAATTGATCGCACGCGCGTTCTGGCCCGGCCCGTTGACGCTGGTGCTGCCGCTTCGAAGTTCCGCAGGCGTGTGCAACGCCGCGCGCGCGGGGCTTCCCAGCATTGCGATCCGTATTCCCGCCCCGAAGGCCGCGCGCGATTTGCTGCGCTTGGCGGGTGTGCCCATCGCTGCCCCCAGCGCCAACCCGTCGGGCCGTTTGTCGCCCACGCGCGCGATCGACGTGGCGCGGGGCCTCGCGCATATCCAAGGCGACGTGCTCGACGGCGGGCCCTGCGCCGTCGGCGTGGAATCCACCATCGTCGATTTGACCGGCGCACAAGCGCGGCTGCTGCGCCCCGGCGGTGTGGCGGCGGAAGATATCGCCGCACTGATCGGCGATCTGGCCGCCCCCGGCGGCGGCACGATCAAGGCGCCGGGCATGCTGGCGAGCCACTACGCCCCGCGTGCCAAGCTGCGCTTGAACGCCGGCGGGCCGGACGAAGGCGAGCTTTATTTGGGCTTCGGCGGCTTGCCGCAAGGAACGGACGGGATCGACCTGTCCCCGCGCGGCGATCTGGCGGAGGCGGCGCGCAATCTGTTCACCGCCTTGCGCGATCTCGATGGGCGCGGTGCCGCGCGCATTGCCGTCGCCGCGATCCCGGAAAAAGGCCTGGGCCGCGCGATCAACGATCGCTTGCGCCGCGCCGCCGCACCCCGTCCTTAGAACGGCCGCGTCATATAGACGCCGCCGCCGAAGCTCGCGATCACCGCGCGATCGCACGGGGCGGGTTTGAAGCCGTAGCGCGGCCACATCGTTTCCGTGCCCATCACCGCGATCAGCGACAAGCCATCGAAGGATTTGGCGCGCGCGACTTCGGCCAAGCGATCGATCGCGAGCGGCACAAGCCCGTGCCCGCGCGCCGCTTCCGACAACGCGATGTCATGCAGATGGATAAAAACCGGCTTCGCGGGCGCGTAGCGCACCTGGTCGAGACGCGGCGGATTGCCAGCATCGGCGGGCAGCGCCAGGCAATACCCGACCCCGCGACCGCCCTTCTCGGCGACCATGCAGGATTCCGGGGAGGCGCGGAATTTCGCCGCGAAAGCCGCGAAACTTTCGACATGTTCGGGATAGATGGAATTGCCGAGCCGATCGACGAAGCCCAAATCGGCTTCGCGCATCGGACGCCAAGCGGGAATGGCGGGATTCATTTTTGCGGGTGGCCTCCAATCCGATTCGCTTTATACCACGCCGGTCATGAGCGCGACCGTCCCCCTTTCCGTCTGGCGCCTGGGCGCATCCGGCGTCGCCGCCGTTATCGGCTTTTCGCTGTTGATCCCCTACACGGCGATCCGTCTGGAAGGGCTGGGCCATTCGGCAACGGCGATCGGCGTATTTTCGGCCATCCCGTGGCTCGCCGTCCTGGCGCTGGCACCGTTCATCGCCCGGCTCGCCCAGATCATCGGCGGCAGCACGATGTATGTGCAGGCGGCGTTGATCTCCGCGCCCTTTCCGCTGGTCTTCGCGCTGACCGAGAATTACCTCGTCTGGTGCGCGATCAATTTCCTGATCGGCGTCGCCGCGGCGTTGCGCTGGATCGTGTCCGAAGCCTGGGTCGTCGACCTCGTCCCCGCCGACCGGCGCGGCCGGGCGGTCGGGCTTTACGAAACCTCGCTCGGTTTCTCGTTCATGTGCGGGCCGCTGCTGCTCACGCCCTTCGCGCCCGATAGCCCGGTCCCGGCTTTCATCGCCATCTTGCTGTGGACGCTCTCATGGCTGCTCGCCTCGGGCCTGCCCGCGACGCCGGCGCGCGAGGGCGACGAACGCCCGCGCGAAAGCAGCTTCGCGCTGGTCTTGCGCGCCGTCCCCGCCGCGATCGTCGCGGCCGTCGTCGGCGGCGCGTTCGAAACCGGCTTGACCGGCATCGGCACCTATTGGGGGCTGGCGATCGGCTTGAGTGCGGCCGAAGCCGCCTTGCTCGCCGCCGCCTTGGGGGCGGGTTCGTTCCTGGCGCAATATCCGGCGGGCTGGCTCGCCGACAAAATCTCGGTCGATCGTACGGTGCGCGGCGCGCTGGTTTGCCTGATCGTCACATCCGTTGCGGCGCCTTTCCTGGCGACCGGTGCCACGGGGGCGATGTTCACCGCATTCCTGTGGGGTGGTGCGGGCGGCATGCTCTACACGTTGGCGATGATCCGTGTGGGCCACGGCTTCTCGGGTACGGCCTTGCTGCGCGCGACCGCCTCGGTCGTGTCGGGCTACACGATCGGCTGTACGGCGGGGCCCACGCTGATCGGTTTGGCGATGGAGGCAAGTCCGCGCCTGGGCTTGCCGGTCACGCTCGCATGCCTCGCGGGCCTCGCCATCGCCGCGCATATCGCGAGCACGCGCGCGAAACGCTAGGGCGCGTTCGTATCGCCCGGCCCCAGCGCGCGCTGCATCAGCACCGAATCCACCCAGCGGCCGAATTTCCAGCCGACCGACGGCAGCAAGCCGACGCGCTGAAAGCCGAACGCTTCGTGCAAACCGATCGAGGAATGATTGGCGCTGTCGCCGATCACCGCGATCAATTGGCGGGCCCCCGTCGCTTCGCAAGCCGGGATCAGCGCGCCCAGCAAGGCGCGGCCCACCCCTTGGCGGATCGCGTCGGGCGCCACATAGACCGAATCCTCCAGCGTGAAGCGATAGGCAACGCGCGTGCGGTAGAGCCCGGCATAGCAATAGCCGCGCAACCGGCCTTCGGATTCCGCAACCAGATAGGGAAAACCCTTCGTGACGACGTCCAAGCGGCGCTTGGCAAGCTCGGCTTCGTCCGGCGGCACGTCCTCGAAACTCGCCAGGCCGTGGCGCACGTGATGGGCGTAGATCGCGGCGATCGCGGGGATGTCGCTGTCGCGCGACGGGCGGACGATGATGCTCAACGTAACCTATCCGGGAAAGGTGGGCCGCCGCACCCCCCGGAGCGGCGGCCCTTTCCGCGAGCGGACGGCCGAAGCCGTCACGGTCCCGCGAAAGCTAGAATTCATGCCGTTGCGTGGTCCCCGCCTTGAAACACGGGTTTCCCCCGAAACCGGTGCCGCCGCCTTCGCGGCCGCGGCAGGGACTATAAGCCCCGGCTCGCGCCAAGACCAAGGCGAAATCGTATGCGTTGCCGGCCCTGCGCTTGGCGCTATGATCGCGCCGCTATGAGCGAAATTCTGACCCGCCTGCGCGATCTCGTCGGCCCCGCCGGCTGGCTCGATACGCCCGCCGACCTTGCCCCATACGAGAAGGAGGAGCGCGGCCTGTTCCACGGCAAGGCCCGTGCGGTCGTGCGCCCGGCCGATACGCGCGAAGTCGCGGCGGTGCTGAAGTTTTGTAACGAGAACCGCCTGCCGGTCGTTCCCCAGGGCGGCAATACCGGCTTGGTCGGCGGCGGCGTACCCGACACGAGCGGCACGCAGATCGTCCTGTCCCTGGCAAGGCTCGACAAAATCCGCGCGCTCGATCCGGTCAACGATACGATGACGGTCGAAGCGGGCGTCGTCCTCGCCGATATCCAGAAGCGCGCGGCGGACGCGGACCGTTTGTTCCCGCTGTCGCTGGCGGCCGAAGGCTCGTGCCGGATCGGCGGCAATCTGTCGACCAACGCGGGCGGCATCAACGTGCTGCGCTATGGCATGGCGCGCGATCTCGTCCTCGGCCTCGAAGTCGTGCTCGCCGACGGGCGCGTGCTCGACACGATGACCGGCTTGCGCAAGGACAACACCGGCTACGATCTCAAACAGATCTTCCTCGGCGCGGAAGGCACGCTCGGTATCATCACCGCCGCCGTGCTGAAACTGTTCCCCGCGATGCGCGAGGTCGAAACCTGCTTCGTCGCGTTGCCCGATCCCAAAGCCGGGATCGAATTGCTCGGCCGCGCGAAGGCGGAAAGCGGCGGCAACGTCCAGGCGTTCGAATTGACCGAACGCCGTCTGCTCGATTTCGTGTTCGCGCATATTCCGGGCACGGCCGATCCGCTGGCGGAAAAACATCCCTGGTACGCGCTGATCGAATTCGCCGCCGGCGATCTGGGCGGCGCGCTCAAGACCATGGTCGAACGCCTGCTCGAACGCGCGATGGAGGACGGGCTCGTCCTAGACGCCGCGATCGCGTCGTCCGAGCAGCAGCGCAAGGCGCTGTGGAAATTGCGCGAGAGCATGACCGAAGCGCAAAAGCCCGAGGGTGCTTCGATCAAGCACGATATTTCGGTGCCGGTCTCGTCGGTGCCGGATTTCCTGGCGCGCGGGGCCGCGGCGGTCGAAGCTTTCGTGCCGGGCGCGCGGGTTTGCGCCTTCGGCCATGCGGGCGACGGCAATATCCATTTCAATATCAGCCGCCCGCTCGACTGGGCCGACGACAAATTCCAAGCGCTGCGCCACGAAATGAACGCGCGCGTGCATGCGATCGTCGCCGAATATCGCGGCTCGATCTCGGCCGAACACGGCATCGGCATTCTCAAGCGCGACGAGCTGCCGCTTCACAAGGACGCGACCGCGCTCCAATTGATGCGCACGCTGAAGGCCGCGTTCGACCCCAACAACATCCTCAATCCCGGCAAGCTGCTGCCCTGACACCCGCAAGAGGTGCGCGATGGACTACACGGCCCCGATCGACGAAATGCTGTTCGTGCTCGAAACGCTGGGCGCATCCCAGGCGCTCGTCGGCATACCGGGCGGCGAGCATCTCGAGGGCGAAACCGCGCATGCCGTGCTCGACGCCGCCGGGGCCTTCGCGTCGGGCGAATTGGCGCCGCTGAACCATTCTGGCGACAAGGCGGGCGCCAAGCTCGAAAACGGCGTGGTGCGCACCGCGCCGGGCTTCGCCGAGGCCTATCAGCGCTTCGTCGACGGCGGCTGGAACGCGGTGCCCTTCGCCGAAGCGCATGGCGGCCAAGGCTTGCCCTGGGCCTTGGCGGTCGCGGTCACCGAAATGTGGCAATCGGCCAATCTGGCGTTCGGCCTGTGCCCGCTGTTGTCGCATGGCGCGGTCGAATTGCTGGCGACGCACGGCACGGCCGAACAGCGCCGGATCTACGTGCCCAAGCTCGTTTCGGGGGCGTGGAGCGGCACGATGAATTTGACCGAGCCGCAGGCCGGATCGGATGTCGGCGCCATCAAAACGCGCGCGGTGGCCGATCCCGCCAACGATAGCGCGCTCGGCAAAGCCTATCGCATCACCGGCAACAAGATCTTCATCACCTATGGCGAGCACGACATGGCGGACAACATCGTCCACATGGTGCTCGCGCGCACGCCGGGTGCCCCCGCCGGATCGAAGGGGATTTCGCTGTTCCTGGTGCCGAAATTCCTGCCCGCCGGCGCCGACGGCACCAGCCTCGGCGCCAAGAACGATCTGCGCTGCGTCTCGCTCGAACATAAGCTCGGCATTTCGGCCGCCCCCACCTGCGTGATGGCGTTCGGCGACGATGGCGGGGCGCTGGGCTGGCTGATCGGCGCGGAAAATCGCGGCCTCGAATGCATGTTCATCATGATGAACAACGCGCGGCTATCGGTCGGCTTGCAAGGTGTCGCGATCGCCGAGCGCGCCTACCAACAAGCCGCCGCCTACGCCAAAACGCGCGTGCAGAGCCGTGCGCTGTCGGGCAAGACGCCGGAGCCCGTCGCGATCATCGAACATCCCGATGTGCGGCGCATGCTGCTGGATATGAAAGCGCGGCTCGACGCGGCGCGCGCCCTCACCTACACAGCGCATCTGTCGCTCGATCTGGCGGCCAAGTCGCCCGACGCCGCGACCCGCGCCTATCACCAAGCGCGCGTCGATCTGCTGACACCCGTCGTCAAAGCCTGGTCGACCGATATCGGCGTCACCGTCGCCTCGCTCGGCGTCCAGATCCACGGCGGCATGGGCTATATCGAGGAGACGGGGGCCGCCCAGTATTATCGCGACGCGCGCATCACGCCGATCTACGAGGGGACGAACGGCATCCAGGCCAACGATCTCGTCTTCCGCAAGATCGCGCGCGACGGCGGGGCGGCGCTCGAAACTTTCCTCGACGAGATCGCCGCGATCGAAGCCGATCTTGCGAGCGATACGCAACCCGATCTCGTCCGTGTGCGCGAGACTTTGACGCAAGCGCGCGACGCGGTCGCCGCTGCCGGGAACTTCATCGTCGAGACGGCGAAGACGGAACCCGACAAAGTCGCCGCCGGGGCCGTGCCGTTCCTCGACATGCTGGGCACGCTGGCGGGCGGCGCTTTGCTCGCCAAAGGCGCGTTTTTGGCCGCGAAGCGCCCCGGCGACCCGCATACGCGTCGCCGCTTACTTGTGGCCCGGCATTTCGCCGACCATCTTCTGTCCAAGGTGCCGGGCGCGCTACATGGCGTGCGCGACGGTGCCGAGTCGGTCTTGGCGGCCCAAGCGGCCGATTTTTAGCCACAGCGTGCGAGGAATCTTGGGGACAGGTTCAAAATTTTCTTGAACCCCGGGAAATTAGCGTTCAAAAACCGAGTCATAAGCACGGGGTGCCCGGCGTTGGAGTCGGTCACCCCGTTTTTTCAATCGTGTCCCCGTCCGATGGGGATGGTTTGGAGGTGTGGGCAAGGAATGGCAAAAAACTCCGTACTGCGCAATTTGAAGGTCGTCACCGGTGATGCCCGTGACGCCTCCCCCAAATCCCTCAAGGCGCAGTCGGCCGATCAGCCGGTCCTGTCCACACACGCTCCCGTCGAAACGGTCGCCAAAGATCACTTCATCGAACGCAACGGCGTAAAATACGCCGGCACCCATCTGCTGATCGAGCTGTGGGGGGCGAAGAATCTTGGCGATTCGGCGCTGACCGAAGCCGCGTTGCGCGAAGGGGCCGTCACCGCCGGCGCGACGATTCTGCATTGCCACCTGCACCATTTCGGGCCGAATGCCGGCCTGTCGGGCGTGCTGGTGCTGGCGGAAAGCCACATCTCGATCCACACTTGGCCGGAACGCGAATACGCCGCGATCGACGTGTTCATGTGCGGCGTGTGCGATCCCTATCAGGCGATCCCGGCGATCAAGCGTGCCTTCGAACCGACCTCGATCCAGGTCGTCGAAAGCCGCCGCGGCATCATGGCCTGATCGCCTTTTCGCCCAATCACGTGGAAAGGGCGGTCCATCGCGACCGCCCTTTTCTTTTTCGGAGTTACGCGATGACCGACAAGAAGCCCTGGTTCAAGGAAACGCTGTACCCGGCGATCGCGCAAACCTACGCGATGGACAAGGTTCTGTTCCGCGAGCGTTCGGCGCACCAGGATCTCGTGATTTTCGAGAATTCGGTCTACGGCCGCGTGCTGGCGCTGGACGGCGCCATCCAGGTCACGACGCGCGACGAATTCGTCTATCACGAGATGATGACCCATGTGCCGATCCTGGCGCATGGCAAGGCCAAGCGCGTGCTGATCATCGGCGGCGGCGACGGCGGCATCCTGCGCGAGACGCTGCGTCATAAAACGGTCAAGCACGTGACGATGGTCGAGATCGACCGCGCCGTGGTCGATATGTGCCTGAAATGGATGCCGTCGATCGCGGGCAAATCCTTCGCCGACAGCCGCGTGAATCTGGTCATCACCGATGGCGCGAAGTTCGTCGAGGAAACGGCGGCGAAATTCGACGTGGTGATCGTCGATTCGACCGACCCCATCGGCCCCGGCGAAGTGCTGTTCACGGAGCGCTTCTACAAGGCTTGCGCCAAGCTGCTGACGCCGGGCGGCATTCTGGTGAACCAGAATGGCGTGCCCTTCCTGCAGGGCGACGAAATCACGATGACGTATCGGCGCCGGCGCAAGGCGTTCAAGGTCGCGTCGTTCTATGTCGCGGCGATCCCGTCCTATTACGGCGGGTTCATGGCGTTGGGCTGGGCGACGAACGACGCGAAAGCGTCGAAGCTGCCCGTGGCGACGATCGCCAAGCGCTTCGCCAAGGCCGGCATCAAGACCAAATACTACACGCCCGAAATCCACGCGGGTTGCTTCGCCCTGCCCGCTTTCGCCGCGTCGTATATCCGTTAGTCAGCGGCGCATAATCGCGCCGGCGATGTCCGCACCGTCGCTCTTGGCGAGCGACAGATCGACATCGAGCAGGATCGCGTCGCGCAGGATCGAGCGCGTGAAATTCGCGTCCAGCACGTTGGCGCGGTGAAGATTGGCGCCGGCGAAATCGGCGTCCTGAAAATTCGCGTCGGCCAAATTCGCGGGCCACAACCGGCCCGAAGGCTGGCCGTTGGGCAGCGGCATATTGACCGGTGCAAGCGAGGCTTTGGTGAACGTGGCGCCTTGCGCGTCGCAATGGCTGAGATTGGCGCCGTTGAAATTCGCTTCCGCGCAATTGGCGCCTTTGAGATCCGCACCCGACAGATCGCTCATGATCATCTGGCAGCGCACCAGCTTGGTGCCGGAAAGGCGCGCGCCCGTCAGCGTGGCGCCCGAAAGATTGGCGTTGGAGAAATCGAGGCCGGACAGATCGGCCTTGGTGAAATCGGCGCGGCGGCCCAAGCGGCCTTCCGACTTGATCCACAAAGCGTGATCGCGCAGCTGCGATTGGACGGCGTCGGAAAGCTGTTCGGCCTCGACCGCCATATTGGCGCCCTGCGTATTGGCGCGCGACAAATCCACGCCCGCCAGGATCGCGCCGATCAGATTGGCGTCGCGCAGATCGGCGCCGTCCATGATGGCGCCCGACAAATCCACGCCTTTGAGGTTCGCGCCCGCAAGATTGGCGCCCATGACATTGGCGCCCTTCAAAATTGCGCCTTCCATATTGGCGCGCGGCATCGACGCGAGTTCGAGATTGCAGCCGGTCAGCTTGGCGCCGGTGCAATCCGCCTCGGTCAAATTCGCTTTGGAAAGATCGGCACCTTGCGCGTTGGCTTTCGCCAGAATCGCCTGCTCGAGATCGGAGCCTTGCAGATCGGCCGAAACCAGCGCGATACCGTCGCCGCGGCGCGACTGCATCAACGTGCCGCCGCGCAGATCGGCGCCGCGCAGATTGGCGCCGCGCAGGCGGCAGCCGCGCAGATAAGCGCCGCGCAGATCGGCTTTGGCGAGGTTGGAGAGGCTCAAATCCGCGCGATCGAAATTGGCGGCGAACAGATCGGCTTCGGACAAATCCGCGCCCGCAAGTACCGCGCGCGACAGATTGGCGCCGGGCAGCTTCGCCTGGCGCAGATTGGCGCGCGTCAACGACACGCCATGCAAATCGGCGAGCGTCAGGTTGGCGCGTACGCCCCCCGGCTTTCGATTCAGGAATTTCTCGTGGTCCGAAAGGATCTTGACGATTTCTTGCGGACTAAGCGGACCCGGCATGTATTGGTCTTAAGGGTAAACCTGGACGATTCAAAGACCCTAATTCACCCCCGGCGGGGCGGCAAGCGTCCCCGGCCCAAGCCACGCCCCTTTCGGATGGCCGCCAGCCCGAATTTATCGCGAACGGCGTCGATCGCCTTCTCGACCTTGGCCGAGCGGGGATCGTCCGGACCCGATACGGGTTCCGTTCCGAAAAGGTCGCTCTGGCGCACTGGTTCCACCCCCGGCTCGGCCAATTCGCTGGCGCCCACCCCGATCAGGCGGAATCGGCGCTGGCGGTCGCGGGCGACTTCCTTGCGCAGCATCTCGTCCGCGGCGCGGAACAGGGTATCGGCCAGTTGCGTGCCTGCGGGCAGGGTCGTGCGGCGGGTCAGAATCTGGAAATTCGACAGTCGCAGCTTCAGCTGAACCGTCCGCCCGGCCAAATGATGCTTCTTGAGCCGATAGGCGACCTTTTCGGCCAGCGGCCAAAGCTCGCTCGACAATTCCTCCGCGTCGCCCAGATCGCGCAGGAAGGTCGTTTCGGCCGAAATCACCTTGGCCTCGCGCTCGGGCTCGACCGCGCGGTTGTCGCGCCCCTCCGCCATGCCGAACAGCCATTTGCCCGTATCCGCGTAGCGCGCGGCGAGTTCGCGCTCGCCCGCGCGCTGCAAATCGGCGACCGAAACGAAGCCGTCCTCGGCCAGTCGCGCCCCCAGCTTCGGCCCCACACCGGGCAATACGCGGATGGAACGCGTCGCCAAAAACGCATGCGCCTCCGCCCGCCCGATCACGCCGAAGCCGCGCGGTTTTTCGAGCTCGGAGGCGAGTTTCGCGATCAGCTTGTTGGGCGCCAACCCGACCGACACGGTGATGCCGATCTCGACCTCGATCCGCTTGGCGATGCGCGCGAGCGTCGCCGCCGGCGTTGCGTGATGGAGTTTTTCGGTGCCCGACAGATCGAGAAACGCCTCGTCCAGCGATAGGCTTTCGACCAAGGGCGTCGTTTCCTCGAAAATCGCCTTCACCTGGCGCGAGACGCCGGCGTATTTCGCCATATCGGGGCGCAGGATCACGGCATGCGGGCAAAGCTCGCGCGCCTTGAACATCGGCATCGCCGAGCGCACGCCGAATTTGCGCGCGTTATAACAGGCGGTCGAGACGACGCCGCGCGTGCCGCCGCCGATGATCAGCGCCTTGTCGCGCAAACTGGGATCGTCACGCTTCTCGACCGACGCGTAGAACGCGTCGCAATCGATATGCGCGAGGCTCAGCGTGTCGAGTTCGGGATGCCGGACGATGCGCGCG
Source organism: Alphaproteobacteria bacterium (assembly GCA_017308135.1). Taxonomy (NCBI): domain Bacteria; kingdom Pseudomonadati; phylum Pseudomonadota; class Alphaproteobacteria; species Alphaproteobacteria bacterium. Next base: position 645,428 of record JAFKFM010000007.1, on the reverse strand, counting down.
GAGCCGCACGCGGCGCACCGCAAAGCCGCCGCATCCTCGATCCGCGCAAAACAATCCCGGCACAGTCCTGGAGTCATGCGCCCATCATAACCGCCCTTCGCGGGAACGCGGGAGGCCGCTATGGTTTCCGGGACAGCAACACGGGATTCCGCCATGCCGCCCCAGAAACTTACGCCCCGGATCGTGACCATCGGCTGCGCCCAGATGGGCCCGATCGCCCGTGCGGAAACGCGCGCCCACTGCGTCGAGCGTTTGATCGCGTTGCTGCGCGCGGCGCACGCCAAAGGCTGCACGCTGGTCGTGTTCCCGGAATTGGCGCTGACGACCTTCTTCCCGCGCTGGTTCATGCCCGATTGGCGCGAGGTCGATGCGTTCTTCGAAACCGAGATGCCCAACGCGGCCGTGGCGCCCCTGTTCGCCGAGGCCAAGCGCCTGAAGATCGGTTTCTATCTCGGCTATGCGGAGAAAACGCCCGAAGGGCGCCGCTTCAACGCCGCCGTGCTCGTCGACCGGGAGGGCGCGATCGTCGGCAAGTACCGGAAAATCCATCTGCCCGGCCATGCGGAGAACGAGCCCGAGCGGCCGTTTCAGCATTTGGAGAAGCGCTACTTCGAGCCCGGCGATATCGGCTTTCCGGTGTGGCGCACGATGGGCGGCATCGTCGGCATGGCGATCTGCAACGATCGCCGCTGGCCCGAAACCTATCGCGTGATGGGCTTGAAGGGCATGGAGTTGATGCTGCTGGGCTACAACACGCCCGCGATCAACGGCTGGGCGATGGTGCATTCGGAACCCGAGCCCGAGCATCTACGCCAATTCCACAATCATCTGGTGATGCAGGCGGGCGCCTATCAGAACTCGACCTGGGTCGTCGCCGCCGCGAAGGCCGGCATCGAAGAAGGCTGCTCGCTGATCGGCGGATCGTGCATCGTAGCGCCGACGGGCGAGATCGTGGCGCTGGCGCGCTCGGTCGCCGACGAGCTGATCGTCGCCGATTGCGATCTCAGCCTTTGCGCCTACGGCAAGGAAACGACCTTCGCCTTCGCCAAGCACCGCCGCGTCGAGCATTACGGCCTGATCGCCGAACAGACCGGCGTGGTCGAGCCCGATTGATTCGCAGTTCTAGATCCCGGGTCTCGCTCACGCTCGCCCGGGATGACGGCATACTCACACGTCATCCCGGGCAAGCCGTCGCGACAGCGGCGGCGCGACCCGGGATCTCATACGATGCGGGCGTAAAGATCGTCCCAATTGGGATTGAGCGATTCGATCAATTCGAATTTCCAGGCGCGATGCCAGCGTTTGAGCGTCTTCTCGCGCGCGATCGCTTCGACGATATCTTCGTGCCGTTCGAACCACACGAGAAGCCGAAGCCTATAGCGCTTCGTGAATCCTTCGACGGCGCCGGTTCGATGTTGATGGGCGCGACGCGGTAAGTCGGACGTGACGCCCGTATAGAGCGTCCCGCGCGGGCGGTTGGTGACGATATAAACCCACCCGCCTTTCTCCATGTCCGCCCCTTTCCGGGATCCCGGGTCGCGCGAACGCCTCCGGCGTCCGCTTGCCCGGGATGACGGATGTCATTTCGTGCCGAACAGGCGATCCCCGGCGTCGCCCAGGCCCGGCACGATATAGCCGTGGTCGTTGAGATGGGAGTCGAGCGAAGCCGTGAAGATCGGCACGTCGGGGTGCTGTTCCTGCATCTCCTTCACGCCTTCGGGGGCGGCCAGCAAGCAAACGAATTTGAGCGATTTCGCCCCCGCCTGCTTGATCCGATCGACGGCCGCCGACGCCGAATGCCCGGTCGCGAGCATCGGATCGACGATGATCGTCTCGCGCTCGGCGATATCCTCGGGCAGCTTGCAGTAATACTCGATGGCGTTGAGCGTTTCGGGATCGCGATAGAGCCCGACGAAACCCACGCGCGCCGAGGGCAGAATTTCGAGCATGCCGTCGAGAATGCCGTTGCCCGCGCGCAAGACCGAGACGAGGCAGATTTCCTTCCCCGCCAGAACGGGCGCGCGCATCTTCGTCAGCGGCGTTTCGATTTCCTGCGTCGTCAACGCGCGATCGCGCGTGACTTCGTAGGCGAGCAGCATCGCAATCTCGCGCGCCAAGCGGCGGAAATCGCGCGTCTCGGTTTCCTTGCGGCGCATCTGGGTCAGCTTGTGCTGGATCAGCGGATGGCCGACGACGTTGAGCGTGCCCGTCATTCTTCTTCCCCGTTCGCTTAGAAAACAGTTCCGTCGCTGTCGATGGCGAGCGGCGGTCCGCCGCCCGGACGTTTCTCTGCCGCGATCACGCGGCCCGCGGTCCAGGTGCCGCCTTGCAACACCTTGGCCAGCGGAAAATCCTTCGCCGCAAGACCCAGCTGCGCGCGCACGCGCTCGGCGACGAGGTCAAGCAATTCGACCGTCAACGCGCGCCATTCGACGACGAGTTCCGATGTCGCATCGTGGCGATGCTTCGCTTGCGCCGGATCCTTCAGCGCCAAAACCCCGGTATCGAGGAACAAGCCGCCATTGCGATACTCCGGCAAGCCGGTCAACGCATCGATTTCGACGATCTCGATGCCGAGCCATTCCATCGGCTCGAGCAGCGAGTAGGCGAGCCATTGGCTGAGCTTGTGGAACGGCACCAAGCCATCCGTCGCGGCCGGATGGCGGCCGACATCGCCGACATTCACGCCATCGATCGTCACGCGCGCGGGCCAGGCATCCGCGAAACCGTCGAGCAGATGATGGAGCACGCGCGCCGCCGGCAGCTTGCCTTCGCGCGCATCGAACATCAACCGGTCGACGAGATTGCCGAGACGCGGTTCGGGCCCGAAAATATCGGGCCGCTTGGCGATGGCAGCCCCCAAGCGCCGCAGCAGCGCCGCGCGGGATTCCGCGCCCGCCAGCGGATTGGTGGCCGAGACTTGAAAACCGGCGGCGAGTTTTTCGCCCGTCAGCGCTTGCAGCGTTTCGGCCGTGCCCGACAAGGCACCGCTCGCGAACATGTCGAAACTCGCGACCGCCAAACCTTCCGAGCGCGCGAACACGCCGTCCGGCGTCGTGTATTTCCAATCGGGGCCGGACCCGGCGTCGAGCAGCACCGAGGTGACGGCGAGGTCCACGCCCAAGCGGCTGCGTTCGAGCTTGTCCTCCACGCGCGCGGCATACTTGCCCCACCGATCGATGCCGCCGACATCGAAATGCCGCCAGCGCGAGTGATAGGGCACGTTCAGATCGGGATAGTCGCGGCGGATGACGGCGACGGTGCGCGCGGCCGCGTCGTCGAGCTTGTCGAGATCGACGGCGAAATGCGGCGTCGATCCGGCGCACGCCGCGTCGAACACTTCGCGCGCCCGCGCGCGGATCGTGCGCGGATCGCGCAAATGGCGCACGCGGGCCGATGGCAGGCCGAGTTCGGGCATGTCCGCCATATCAGGAATCCAGATCGCGGCCCTTGGTGGATTCGAGCTTCGCCGCATCGGGGGCCGGTCCGCCGGTGAAGTAACCGGCCGCCTTCTTCGCCTCCATCTCCACCGACGCGTCGGCGGGGATGAGGTCCGGCGGAATCTCCACCTGCTCGATGATCTGAATGCCGGTGCGGGTGATCGCCTCGGATTTCATATTGCTCATCGACGCGAAACGGTCGATGCGCGAAATGCCGAGCCAATGCAGCACGTCGGGCATCAATTCCTGGAAGCGCATATCCTGCACGCCCGCGACGCATTCGGTGCGCTTGAAATAGGTCGCGGCCTGGTCGCCGCCTTCCTGACGTTTGCGCGCGTTGTAGACGAGGAACTTGGTGACTTCGCCAAGCGCCCGGCCTTCCTTGCGGTTATAGACGATGAAGCCCACGCCGCCTTGCTGCGCCGTTTCGACCGCGACTTCGATGCCGTGCGCCAGATACGGCCGGCAGGTGCAAATGTCGGACCCGAACACATCCGAGCCGTTGCACTCGTCGTGCACGCGCCCGCCGATCTTGGTCTTGGGATCGCCCAAGCCGCGCACGTCGCCGAACAGATAGACGGTCGTGCCGCCGATGGGCGGCAGGAACACCTTCATGTCCGAGCGCGTCACGAGCTCGGGGAACATCCCGCCCGTATACTCGAACAGGCCGCGGCGCAGATCGGTTTCGGCGATGCCGAAGCGCTTGGCGATACCGGGCAGGAACCACACGGGCTCGATCGCGACCTTGGTCGTACGCACCGTGCCATCCTTTTGGACGATGGCGCCGTCGATCTTCAAACGCCCGGCGGCCAACGCCGCGCGGATTTCGGGCATGTCGATATGCGCGCGCGTCACCGCGATGGTCGGGCGGATGTCGAGGCCGCGCGCCAACTCGGCCGCAAACACCTCGCCCACCATGTGACCATAGGGATCGAGGCTGACGATCTTTTCCGGATCGCCCCATTGCGGGAACGGGCCGATCGGATCGGGCGGCGAGGTGTTGGTAAGGTCAGGCTTGTGCATCGGCGACAAGGCGCCGGCCGCGACCGCGAGGGCGCGATAGAGCATATAGCTGCCCGAATGCGTGCCGATGACGTTGCGCACCGACGGATCGGTCGTCGAACCGATGATCGGCCCGCGCGCTTGCGCACCCGGCGCGCCCCAGTCGATGCGCGACGGCAGCGGCCCGCTTTTGGGCGGGTGCGAGGTCAGGGTGATGTGCTTGGATCGGGCCGCCCCAACAGGCGTGGGGCTCGGCGGGGATTGCGTACCGGTGGTCATCGGAAACGGCTCCGCTTAAAAAAGCAGTATAGAGCAATTCCCGCGGTTTTGAACAGATTTCGCCGATGACGAGTTAGGGGGCCTGGACGGCCATCGTCCCGGACCTTCCATCGACCGTACCCTGGATCAATTCGGCGACCGGCAGCTTCGCGGGATCGAGCTTTTTGGCCTCGGCCGCGAGATTGACGAATTCCACATCGCGCGCGGCGGCCTTCGCCAGCAAGGCCTCGAACCACCCGGCGTAGCGCATGCCTTCGAGCTCGGCATGGACGGTCAGCGTGTTGAGGGCGCCCGGCTTCAGCCAACCGAGATAGCGATCGACCAACTCGGCTTCCGGATATTCCGGACGGCCGAGAAGTTCGTCCAATGTCGGCAAGGTCGTCGGGATCTGGATCGTGCGGAACACCTTGTCGCCCACACGCGGAATGAATGGTTCCGTCCCGCGCGCGTCGGAGGCGTAGTCGAGCCGCGCTTCGTCATACGCCTCGAGGCTTTTGGCGTCGGCCTGCCAGCCCGCCGAGCCCGCCGTGCGCGCGGCATGGCCGAACACGCGCACATAGGCTTCGCGCGCCTTGGCGAATTCGTGGCGCGTGCGCTCCAAGCTCATCGTCGCCAAGCCATCCTGCCAGAAGACATGATCCCAGCAATGGATGCCGGTCTCGTGACCCGACAATGCGATCGCGCGCATCATATTGGCGTTGCGCTTGGCGATGTCGGGCCCCGGCAGCAGCACGCCGTTCATCAGCGTGCGTAGACCGTAAACCTGGACGACGCTGGTGCGGCTGACCTTGGCGAAGAAGCCGGGGCGGAAAATGCGCTTGATCGCGCGGCCCGTATTGTCCGGCCCCATCGAGAACAGGAACGTGCCGAGGATGTTGTGCTTTTCGAGCGCGCGCGCCAGGGGTGCGATACCTTCGCGCGTCCCCCGGTCGGTATCGACGTCGATCTTGATGGCGAGGCGCGGGCGCCCCGTCATTGCACCGGCGAGGACGAGAGATCGCCCGCGTCCTGCGACTTCGACAGAAGATAATAGTCGAGCGTCAGGCGCAACGCGGTGCGCAGATCGGTCGTCGGGCGCCAGCCGAGATATTTCTCCGCCGCCGCGACCGAGGGCACGCGGACTTGAATATCCTCGTAGCCCTTGCCGTAATAGGCGCCGGGATCGACGTCGATCAGCTTCACCTTCTTGCGCACGTCGTCGAAGCCCTTATAGAGCGCGATCTCGTCGAGCAGCGCTTCGGCCAATTCGCGCACCGAGCAATCGTTCTTCGGCTCGCCGATATTGAAGATGCGCTGGTCGGCGCAGCCGTCCTTGTTGGCGATGATGCGCACGAGGCAATCGATCGCGTCGTCGATATAAAGGAAGCAACGGCGCTGGGCGCCGCCGGCGACCAGGCTGATATTCTCGCCGCGCACGATATTGCCGACGAACTGCGTCAGCACGCGCGAGGAGCCTTCCTTCGCCGCCCAGATATTGTCGAGCTTGGGCCCGATCCAGTTGAACGGGCGGAACAGCGTGTAGCGCAGCTTGCCTTCGAGGCCGTAGGCGTGGATCACGCGGTCGAGCAATTGCTTGGAGCAGGAATAGATCCAGCGCTGCTTGCCCGTGGGCCCGAGCACGAAATTCGAATGCTCCTCGTCGAACGGCGTGTCGGCCGACATGCCGTAGACTTCCGACGTCGACGGGAACACGACGCGCTTGTTCCACTTCACGCAGTCGCGAATGATCGCGAGATTCGCTTCGAAATCGAGTTCGAAGACGCGCAGCGGTTCGCGCACATAGGAAATCGGCGTGGCGATCGCGACCAGCGGCAGGACCACGTCGCATTTCTTGACGTGGTACTGGATCCATTCGCGATTGATCGTGATGTCACCTTCGACGTAGTTGAAGCGCGGATTGCCGAGGAACTCCTCGATCTTGTCGCGCTGCACGTCCATGCCGTAGATCGACCAGTCGGTCGTCTCGAGGATACGTTTCGACAGATTCGAACCGATGAATCCGTTGACGCCGAGAATCAGGACTTTGAGGCTCACGAGGACGGCCTAGGAAAAAGTGAACAAGACGGGCTTTCTAGCCCAGAGAGGCGCCCGTTTCCAGCCCCAGCCCCCCGGCCTCGGCTTTGGGCTGGTCCGCCCAGTTCCAGCGCATCAGCTGAACCGCGCCCTGCCCCGAAGCGATCACCGGCGGAACGGCCGAAATCAGCGTGCCGGGCTTGCCTTGCCCCGGCACGGCTTTGGCGCGCCAGACGAACAGGCGCTTGCCGCTTACATCGCTGAACGCGCCGGGATAAGGCTCGGACACCGCGCGCACCAGATTGACGATATCGGCGGCCTTCTTCGTCCAATCGATCCGCCCGTCCTCCGGCTTGCGGCCGCCGAAATACGTCGCCTGGGACTCGTCTTGCGGAATGCGCGGTGCGGTCCCGGCCAATAGCGCATCGATCTGCCGCGCCAAAACCCGGCGGGCGGCGGCCACACATTTGACGGTGACGTCGGCGGTCGTCTCTTCGGGGCCGATATCGACCGCTTCCTGATCGACGATGTCGCCCGCGTCGGCGCGCTTCACCATATGATGGAGCGTCACGCCGATCTGCGTCTCGCCATGCAAGATCGCCCAATTCGCCGGCGCGCGGCCGCGATATTTGGGTAGATACGAACCGTGCATATTGACCGCCCCACGCGCGGCGCGATCGAGAATGCGCATCGGAATCATCCGCCGGTAATAGGCGGAGAGGATCAGATCGGGTGCCAACTCGGCGACGCGGTTTTCGAGCCACGGCCCGTCCTTGGCTTCGAGGATCGTGGTCTCGATCCCCGCTTCGCGCGCGCGCTCGGCGACCGAGCGGAACCACTTGTTCTCGCCCGGATCGTCCGCATGCGTGGCGACGAGGCGCACGTCGTGGCCGCGCTTCAACAACTCGTCGAGGCACGCATGCCCGACTTCGGAATACGCGAAAACGACGATGCCCGGCATTACGTATCCAGCTTTTCGTGGACGGCGCGGATCTGGAAGCGCGGGCGCTTGCGCACTTCCTGATAGATGCGGCCGACATATTCGCCCAGCAGCCCGATCCCCATGATCATCACGCCGGCGAGAAAATAGAGGAAGGCGAACAGCGTGAACACGCCGTCGGCTTCCGATCCGATGAAGATGCGCCGGCCCAGAATGATCGCGACCAGGCCAAGCGAGCCCGCCGTCACCAACATGCCGACGATGGTGAACAATTGCAGCGGTACGACGGAGAAACCGGTCATCAAATCGAAGTTCAGGCGCACGAGCTTGTAGAGCGAGTATTTGCTCTCGCCCGCATGGCGCGCGGCGTGGTCGACTTCGACTTCGGCCGGGTTGGCGGCGAAATGCTGGCCGAGCGCCGGGATAAACGTCGATTGCTCCCCCGTCGCGACGATCAGGCGCACGATCGGCAGCGAATAGGCGCGCAGCATGCAGCCTTGATCGGTCATGCGGATGCCGGTGATGCGCTCGCGCACCCAGTTCATCGCGCGCGACGCCCACACGCGCCAGCCGACGTCCTGGCGGTTCTTGCGGACCGAACCGACGACGTCGTGGCCTTGATCGGCCAGCGCCAGCAGCTTCGGAATTTCCTCGGGCGGATTCTGCAAGTCGGCGTCGATCGTGACGACCGTATCGCCGCGCGCGCGTTCGAACGCGGCCATGATCGCCATATGCTGGCCGGCGTTGCGTTCGAACTCGATCACCCGCACTTCCGCGGGCCGCGCCGCATGGAATTGCTTCAGCAGGTCGATCGAGCCGTCCTTGCTGCCGTCGTCGGTGTAGAGGATTTCCCAGCTTTTGCCCGTGCCATCGAGCGTCTTGGTCAAGCGCTCGTGCAACATGGGCAAGTTTTGGCGTTCGTTGAACACCGGCACGACGATCGAGATTTTCGGCTGCGGGGTCATTTCGTTCACGCGCGCGACAGGATCCAGACGCCGGCGCAGATCGTGGCGATCCCGGCGATTTTCATGGCCGACAACGGCTCGCCCATGAACCACCAGGCGATCAGCGCGTTGACGACGTAGCCGATGGACAGCATCGGATAGGCGAGGCTCACGTCCACGCGGCTCAACACCAAGAGCCACACGCCGACCGAGACGACGTAGCAGAACAAGCCCAGCGCCACGAACGGGTTCGTGCCGATCTGCCAGCCGATCGGCAGCAGATTCGACATGGCGAAATCGAAATGGCCGACGCGCGTCATCCCCGCCTTCAACGCGAGCTGCGCTGCGGCGTTGAGCAGGACTCCGGTCAGGATCAGCGGCAGATATTGGACCATCAGGGCGTTCGGTTAACGATCAGCATGAAGCGGCGCGTGCGCGCGAGTTCGGTGAACTTTGCCCCGACCGCTTCTTTGACTTCCGATTCGAATTGCAGCGGAACGATCATATAGACCGTCCGGTCCGCCTGCCAGCGGCGCCACAATTCCTCGGGATCGCCGAACATCCAGGCGGAGGTGTCCTCCCATTCGCGGCCGAAATCGAGCTCGCCCGACCATTGGAAGACCGAAATGCGCCTTCCGAGATAGACCGGCATATCCTGCGGATAGGCGCGGAAGGCGATCACCTCGTCCGTCGGCGACGCGACCGCGTTGATCGCCTGCGCGATCGGCTTGGCCGAGCGCGGCTGCAAATTCGCCATCGTCGTATCGACGCCTTGCAGGAACACGGCGGAGGCCACGCACGCCACCGCGAAGGCGGTCGCGGTCGAACGGCGCAGCGTCCACAGCAAGCCCGCGAGGGTGACGACGCCGCCCAGCGCCAACCACGGCAAAGCCGGGGCCGCGGCCGCGACATCGATCGCCGTGTCGCCGGCGAAGAAGCGCGTATGCCCCAGTGCGACGACGATCGCGGCGACGGCGAGCGCCCCGGCCAGGCCCGCGACGATCATCAGTGCCACGCGCAGCGATTTCGCACTCGTGTCGAGCGCCACGGCGACGTAGCGACCGGCGAACACCGCGACGGGGACGACGATCGGCGTCACGTAAGGAATGAGTTTCGAATCCGACGCCGAGAAGAACAGGAAGATCGCCCAGAACCACAGCGCCAGGAAAAGTTCATCGCGCCAATTTTTCGTCCGCGCGGCGATGGCGCGCAGATTACCCCATAGCGCCTGGAATACGATCACGGTCCAGGGAAAGAAGCCGAGAGCCATCACCGCCGCGAAGAACCACCAGGGCTGTGTGCGGCCATGGACGGTGCTGGTGAAGCGTTCGAAATGTTCGCGGACGAAATAGAAATGCCAGAACTCGGGCGATTTAATTCCGACCGCGACATGCCACGGCACGGTCAGCACCAGGAACAGGATCAAGCCCTGGATTAACTTCACCTGCAGCAGCAGGCGCCAATTCCAGGTCAGCACGATCCACAGCCCGATAACGAGGGCGGGCAGCACAATGCCGATCAGGCCCTTGGTCATCGTGGCGGCGGCGGCGGCGACATACATCGCGTAAAGCCAACGCGAACGTGCCGCACTGCCTTCGGGCGCCTTGACCGCGAACAGAAAGGCCATGAAGCCGAAGCTCATGAACACGCCGACGGGCACGTCGAGCAGGATCACCCGCGACAGCGCGAACCACAAAAGCGTCGTCGCCATAATCGTGGCGGCGAGCCAGCCCGTGCGCCGGTCATGGACCAAGCGCCCGGTCGCATAGGCGATGACAACGCCCCCCGCCGCCATCAGCGCCGTCGCCAAGCGCAGCGCGAACTCGGTCAGGCCGAACAGATGGATGAAGCCCGCCTGCATCCAGTAGAACAGCGGCGGCTTGAAGAAATATTTCACGCCGTTGATGCGCGGGGTGATCCAGTCGCCGGTCGAGAAGATCTCGCGGCCCAGTTCGGCGTAGCGCGCTTCCGACGGCACGGCCAGGGGCCGCGCGCCTAGGAACAGCAGGAAATACGTCCCCACGATCAGGGCGACCAAAATCAAGTCGATCGTCCAGGAAGGGTCCTTGGGCGCCACGGGGGGCGAAGGGGTCGGCGCGGGGGGCTCTTGCGCCGCCGGGGCGGGTTGGTCCACAAGCATGGGGCTTGGTACGCCCCCGGACGATACCGCTTCAACCCCTATTTTCGGACCCGTCATGGCTCTGGTTCCCAAAGAAACCCTGCATTCGGCGGCGGAAATCGCCGCGCGCGTCGAGGCCCTGGCGGGCGAAATCGCGGTCAAGCTGCCGGGCGATTTCACGATCATCTCGGTGTTGAACGGCGCTTTCGTGTTCACAGCCGATCTGATGCGGGCGCTCGCCAAGCGCGGCGTCCATCCGCGCGTCGAATTCGTGAACCTGAAAAGTTACGGCGACGCGACGACCAGCTCCGGCCAAGTGCGCGTCACCGGCACGCTGCCGGAGGATTTGAAGGGCCGGCCGGTGCTGCTGATCGACGATATTCTGGATACGGGGCGCACGCTGTCCTTCGCCAAGCAATTGCTGGAAGGCCTGGGCGGTTCGCCGGTCAAGATCGCGGTGTTCGCCGACAAGCCCGCGCGCCGCGTGGTGCCGCTGGAAGCCGATTTCGTCGCGTTCAAAATTCCCGACCGCTTCGTCGTCGGCTATGGCCTGGACCACGCCCAGCAATGGCGCGGCCTGCCCGATCTCGCCACCGTCGACTAACGGCGGAACAGCCGCCCGTCGACCAAGGCGAGGCCCAGCAAAATCACCGCGAAGCCGGCGAGCGCGAGCATCGTCGGCGTTTCGCCCAATACGCCCCAGCCCATCAGCATCGCCGAGGGCGGAATCAGCATCGTGACGAGCGCGGCATTGCCCGCCCCGTTGCGCGCCATCAGCGCGAAATAGATGCGATAGGCGAGTGCTGTCGACGCCAGCGCCAAGGCGATTACCGATGCGACAACCTCGATCGAGGGCATCGGCAAATTCCAGGGCGTATCGATCACCAATGCCATCGGTATCGCGAGCAGGCTGGAGCCGATCAACTGTCCCGCCGCCGGCACCACCGGCGGAAGCCCGCGAAAGCGCCGCGCCCACATCAACGCGATCGCGTAGCTGAACGTCGCGACAAGGAAGGCAAGTTGCGACAAGCCCGCCGTCCCCAGCCCGCCCAAGGCTTCGGGCCCGATCAGCAAGGCGACACCCGCGATACCGACCAGCACGCCGGCCAAGCGCAAGCCCGTCAGCTTTTCGTCGTCGGTGACGAAATGGGCGAGCAGAATGGTCCAGAGCGGCGTGGTCGAGTTGACGATGGCGGCGGCACTCACGCCCAACTCCTTCTGGCCCCAAAAATTGAGGCCGAAGGGAATGATGTTGTTGAGGAAGCCCATCACCAAGCACGCGAACCAGATGCGCTTCGGGATCGCGAGGCCTTGGACGCGCAGCCACACGAACAACGCCGCCGCCGCGAGAGCGACGCGCAACGCGACCAGCGTGAAGGTCGGGATCGTATCGACCGCGATCTTGGCGAACAGGAACGACCCGCCCCAAAGACAGGACAGGACGATCAACATCGCCCAGGCTTTGCCGTCGAGTTTCATGGCGCGGTTTTGCGGCGAAGCGAGGCGGCGTTCCACCCGCTTCTTGCGCGCGGCCTCAAGCGACCGAAATGCCGCGCGCGGCGACGGCCGATTTGAACGCGGCGAAACGCGCGCGCAGATCGGCGATCGCGGGCATGTCATGGGCATAGGCGCCGTCTTCGATGCGCTGTTCGATATCGGCGGCCAGCGCCGCGAGCGACGTGGCGCCGAAACTGCCCGAAGCGCTTTTCAGCGAATGCACCGCGCGATGCATCGCGGCGGTGTCGCCTTTCGATTCCGACAGCGCTTCGAATTCCGCGATCTTGGCGACCGCCTCGCCATAGAAGGTGCGCAGCAGGCGCGGCAGGATGTCCGCGCCCACTTCTTCGGTCAGCTGGTCGAGCGTCGCCCAATCGAACTCGGTCATGGACGAAAATTACCCGGGTCGCGCCCGGCTGACCAGAGCTACCGCCGAAATTATTGGGCCGCCGCCGCGACCGGCTTCTTGCCCGCCGTCTCGGCGAGATACGCCATCGCCGCATCCACGCCGCCCTTCTTGTGCGGCACGTTCGCCAGCGTCAGGCCCATTTCCACGCCGGCCAGCGTGCCCATCAGCATCAAATCGTTGAACGACCCCAGATGCCCGATGCGGAACACCTTGCCCGAGACTTTCGCCAAGCCCTGGCCCAGCGACATGTCGAACGCATCGAGCACGGCTTTGCGGAACTTGTCGGCATCGTGCCCGGCGGGCATCAGCAGCGCCGTCAGCGCGCTCGAATATTCCTTGGGCTCCAGGCACAGAATTTCGAGCCCCCAGGTGCGGGCCGCCCGGCGCGTGGCTTCGGCATGGCGGTCGTGGCGCGCGAAGACGTTGTCGAGCCCTTCTTCGTGCAGCATGTCGATCGCTTCGCACAGCCCGTAAAGCAGGTTCGTCGCGGGCGTGTAGGGGAAATAGCCGTTGGCGTTGGCGGCGATCATCTCGTCCCACGCCCAGAAGGATTTGGTCAGCTTCGCGGTCTTGGAAGCTTCCAGCGCTTTCTTCGACACCGCGTTGAACGACAGGCCGGGCGGCAACATCAAACCCTTCTGCGAGCCCGCGACGGTGACGTCCACGCCCCATTCGTCATGGCGATAATCGATCGAGCCCAGCGACGAAATCGTATCGACCATCAGCAAGGCCGGATGCTTGGCGCGATCCATCGCCTTGCGCACCTCGTTCACGCGCGTCGTGCAGCCGGTGGACGTTTCGTTATGGACGACCATCACCGCCTTATAGGCGTGGCCCTTGTCGGCGGTGAGTTTCGCCTCGACGGCGGCGGGATCCACACCATGGCGCCAATCGCCCTCGACGAATTCGACCTCGATGCCGAGCTTGCCCGCCATCTTGCGCCACAGCGTGGCGAAATGGCCGGTCTCGAACATCAGCACCTTGTCGCCGGGCGACAGCGTGTTGACCAAGGCCGCTTCCCAAGCGCCCGTGCCCGAGGCCGGGAAGATGATCGCGTGGCCTTCGGTCGTTTTGAAGATCGTCTTCATGCCGGCGAGCGCCTTGCGCCCGATCGCGCCGAATTCCGGCCCGCGATGATCGATCGTCGGATTGTCGATGGCGCGCAACACGCGCTCGGGCACGTTGGTGGGCCCCGGGATCTGCAGGAAATGGCGGCCGGATGCGGCGTTGCTCAGCTTGATCATGGGGGCGCTCCCTCGGGGCTTGGTTAACTTGGTATACCAAATGGCGCATAACCCGTCAATCCGGCTTTTCAGGCGCGGATTTTTGGTATACCAATAAGGAATGCCGGACGATTCCTCCCTTCCCGTCACGTTGCCCGCCAAGGCGGTGGATGCGTTGCGCCAGATGATCCTGGACGGCGAATTGCCGCCGGGCGCACGGCTCAGCGAACGCGCCTTGGGCGAACGCCTGGGCGTGTCGCGCACGCCGTTGCGCGAGGCCTTGCGCATGTTGGCGAGCGAAGGTCTGGTGCGGCACGAGCCCAATCGCGGCGCCGTCGTCGCCCCGCTGGACCGCGCCGACATCGAAGCGACGTTCGAGTTGCTGGCGGCCCTCGAAGGCCTCGCGGGCGAACTCGCCGCCCGGCGCATCGACGCGGCACAACTCGCCGAGATCAAGGCGCTGCATTTCGAAATGCGCGCCCATCACGCGCGCGGCGACCGCGCCGCTTATTTCCGCGCGAACCAAGAAATTCACCGGCACATCGCCGCGGCGGCCGCGAACCCCGTTCTTGTCGAAACGTTCGAGCGGTTGAACGCGCGCGTCAAACGCGTGCGCTACGCCGCGAACCTCACGCCCGAGCGCTGGGCCAAGGCGGTCGAGGAACACGAGCGCATGATCGCCGCTTTGGATGCGCGCGACGGCGCGGCGTTGCGGGCGATCTTGGAAGCGCATCTCGCCGGCAAGCGCCAATCCGTTCTCGCCGCCTTCGCGGGTACAGCCGAAGCCTACGACTAAGAAGATAAAACCGAGGGAAGAAATATGCCGCTCGACGCCCCGCTTGCTTCCGATCTCGAAACGCGCCTGAAACGCGAAGTCGAGGGCGACGTGCTGTTCGGCGCCTTCGATCGCGGCCGCTACGCGACCGACGCGTCGATCTATCAGATTGATCCGGTCGGTGTGGTGATCCCGCGCAATGCCGAAGCCGCGCGCATCGCCATCCAGATCGCGGCGGAGATGGGCGTGCCCGTCCTCCCGCGCGGCGGCGGCACGTCGCAATGCGGCCAGACGGTCGGCGCGGCGCTGGTCATCGACAATTCGAAGCACCTCAACAAGCTGCTGTCGGTCGAGGGCGACGTTGCGACCGTCGAGCCCGGCATCGTGCTCGATCATTTGAACGCGCAGCTCAAATCCACCGGGCAATGGTTTCCGGTCGACGTTTCGACCTCGGCCCAGGCGACGATCGGCGGCATGGCGGGAAACAATTCCTGCGGCTCGCGCTCCATCGCCTACGGCAACATGGTGCATAATGTGCTGGGCATCGACGCGCTGCTCGCCGACGGCACGCAAGCGCATTTCGGGCCCGTGGGCGGCAATCTCGAAGGGCTGAGCGGCCCTTCGCGCTTCGTCGATATCGTGCGCGCGATCCGCGCCATCGCCGAACGCGAAGCGGACGAGATCGAAGCGCGTTACCCCAAGCTGCTGCGCCGCGTGGGCGGCTATAATCTCGAAACCGTCAAGTCCACGGGCCACAACCTCGCCCATCTTCTGGTCGGCTCGGAAGGCACGCTCGCCTATTCGCGCGCGCTCAAACTGAAGCTCTCGCCGCTGCCCAAGCACAAGACGCTCGGCGTCGTGCACTATCCGCAGTTCCGCCAAGCGATGGAGACGACGCAGCATATCGTCAAGCTCGGCCCCGTCGCGGTCGAGTTGGTCGATCGCACGATGATCGATCTGTCGCGCTCGATCCCCGCCTATGCCGGCATCGTCGCGAAATTCCTGAAGAGCGAGCCCGACGCGATCCTGCTGGTCGAGTTCGCGGGCGAGGACAAGGACACGCAGGTCCGGAAATTGAAGGACCTCGTCACGCTGATGGCCGATCTGGGCCTGCCGGGTTCGGTCGTCGAGATTCCCGACGCGGCCCTTCAGAAGGACGTGTGGGAAGTCCGCAAAGCCGGCCTCAACATCATGATGTCGATGAAGGGCGACGGCAAACCCGTCTCGTTCATCGAGGATTGCGCGGTGCCGCTCGAACACCTCGCAGACTACACCTCGCGCCTGACCGAGGTGTTCCACAAGCACGGCACCAAGGGGACGTGGTACGCCCACGCCTCGGTCGGCTGCCTGCATGTGCGCCCGATCCTCAACATGAAGCAGGACGGAGCCGCGAAAATGGCGGCGATCGCCGAGGAAGCCGCCGCTTTGGTGCGCGAATACAAGGGTGCGTATTCCGGCGAGCATGGCGACGGCTTGGTGCGTTCGCAATGGATCGCGCCCTTCTTCGGGCCGCGACTGACCGGCGCCTTCGGCGAGATCAAGAAGCTGTTCGATCCCAAGGGCGTGATGAACCCCGGCAAGATCGTCGAACCGCCGCGCCAGGACGACCGCACGCTGTTCCGCTTCAAGCCCGGCTACAAGACCGACGCGATCCCGACCGTGCTCGACTGGTCGGATTGGGGCGGCTTCGCCGGTGCGGTCGAGATGTGCAACAACAACGGCCATTGCCGGAAATTCGACGCCGGCACGATGTGCCCCAGCTATCGCGTGACGCGGCAGGAAAAAGACCTGACGCGCGGGCGCGCCAACACGCTGCGCCTGGCCATCTCCGGCCAGTTGGGCGCGGATGCGCTGACCTCCGACGCGATGTACGAAACGATGCGCCTGTGCGTCGGTTGCAAGGGTTGCAAGCGCGAATGCCCGACCGGCGTGGACATGGCGAAGATGAAGGTCGAGTTCCTGCATCACTACAAGACGCGCCACGGCCATACGCTCTTCGACAAGTTGGTCGGCTATCTGCCGCGCTATGCGTCGATCGCCTCGAAACTGGGGCCCCTGCTTGCACTACGCGACAAGATCCCCGCCCTCGCCCGCCTATCGGAAACACTGACCGGCTTCGCCGCGTCGCGCAGCCTGCCGCGTTGGGCCGCGAAACCGTTCCGCGCGCGCGAGGCGCAAGCGCAAGACGCCGAAATCGCCTTCTTCGCCGACACGTTCAATACGTGGTTCGAGCCGGAGAATGCGCGCGCCGCGATAAGCGTGCTCGAAGCCGCCGGCTACAAGGTGCATGTGCCGACCGCGAACGATGGCGGGCGGCCCTTGTGCTGCGGACGCACCTTCCTGTCGGCGGGCTTGGTCGATGAAGGTAAGCGCGAGGCGCAACGCTTGATCCACGCGATGCTACCCTTCGCCGAACGGGGCATTCCCATCGTCGGCTTGGAGCCGTCCTGCCTGTTCGCGCTGAAGGACGAGCTATCGTCGCTGCTGCCGGGGGCGGATTCCGCGAAGATCGGCGCATCGGCGATGCTGTTCGAGGAATTCCTCGCGCGTGAAGCCAAGGCCGGGCGCTTGAAGCCGATCTTCAAATCGCTGCCGGAGACCAAAGCGCTCGTCCACGGCCATTGCCATCAGAAGGCGTTCGGGGCCGCCAACGCCACGCTCGACGCCCTCAAGCTGATCCCGGGCATGGCGGCCAGTTTGATCGAATCGTCGTGCTGCGGTATGGCCGGCGCGTTCGGCTACGAGCCCAAAAATCTCGACGCGTCGAAGGCGATGGCGGAAGCGTCGTTGCTGCCGGCGATCCGCAAGGCGGGCGACGATACGCTGATCGTCGCCGACGGCACGTCGTGCCGCCACCAAATCGCGGATCTCGGCGGGCGCGCGGCCGTTCACGTCGCGCGGGTCTTGGAACGCGCGCTGGTCTAGGCGGATTTCTTCGCCGCGATTTCGCGGGCGGCGCGATTGGCGAGCGTTTGCCAATGGCCGAGCGAAATCAAATGGCAATGCACCGCCGCGATCCAGCCCTTCTTGCGCCAGTCGAGATAGATATCGTCGGGCAGCGTGTCGAATTTCACGGGATCGACGGTGCGGAAGCCTTGCAGCGTCAAATCCTTGCCGCCGGGCAATTGCGCCTTGGCGTTGTTGTCCATCAGCAGATTCTGTTCGGCCAGCGCCTTCACGAACGCCACGGCGAAATCGTGTTGGGCATGGAAATCGCCCGAGAAGCGCAGCGCGTCGTCGATCACTTTCCCGGCCTTGCCGTCCGCTTCGAAGAACGGCTTGTCGCCCGTGTCGGCGATGGCATTGGCCCCGGCTTCAAGGCACAGCACGAACTGCCCGTCCGGCGCTTGGGTGAAGATGAAGGGGTAGCGGCGGATATAGGCCGGGATGTAATGGTCGTCCGCCCAAAATCCTTCGGGCGTCACGAACAGATTATGCGCGTTCTCCAGCCCCAACACGGCGAGCGGGCCGCCTTGCGCGTTGGCGGGGAACACGATCGGATAATGCCGCGCGGCGAAGGCCATCTCCGCCATGCCCAGCGGCACGAAGGACGCGGCGCGCGCGAAACGCAAATTTGTCGGGGCTGCATAGAATTTGCCCGCATGCGCGACGCGATCCACCGGGATCGGCTTCGAATAAAGCACCGGCAGTTGGGCGTTGGCGGCGTCGGTCATATTTTTTCTCACGCGGCTGAATCGGGACGCGGCAAAGTACCATGACCGTGCCGTGTTTTCGCCATCTTCGCGCGCAAGCCTGCACGTGCCAAATCCGGCCCGCCTATGCTATGCCGTTTGGCCCCGGGGGGAGTTCGCATGCGTTTTGCCGCCGCCCTATCGATGCTGTTCGCCGCGACGATCGCCGCGGCCGCACCGGCGCGCGCGGCCGAATGGACGAGTGCGGGCGAAACCGCAAGCGGCAATCCCGTGTTCGTCGATATCGCGGGCATGCGGTCGGCGGGGCAAATGCACACGGCGTGGATCCGCGTCGTTTACAAAGCGCCGATCCAGGCCGGCAATTCGCGCGTCGCGTCGATGCAAGCGCTCGCGCATTTCGACTGCGCGTCGGGCGAGAACGCGGGTATTCGCGTGCTGATGTACGAGGACGAGGCGGGCGAAAATCTCGCCATTTCGCGCGAGGAGCGCGAAGTGCGCTTCGGCATGGAGCCCGACGGCTCCGTCGGGCGCATCGCGCATGCGCTGATCTGCAAAGACGCGCCGAAAGCCGCTCAATAACGCTCGACCAAATCCGCGTGATGCTTGACGCACGCGGCCAGCGCGTAATCGCGGAGCACCTTCGCGCGCGCGCGCGTGCGCATCGCCCGATAGGCGGCGGGTTTCTCCAGCACCGCCGCCACCGCATCGGCCAAGCCGTCGCGATCGAAAAAATCGACCAGCACGCCCGACTTGCCGTCCTCGATCGCCTCGGGCACCGGCCCGGTGCGCGAGGCGACGATTGCGCATTCGGCGGCCATCGCTTCCAGCAACGACCAGGACAGCGCGAACGGATAGGTCAAATACACATGCGCCGCCGAGACCTGCAGCACCTTCAAATAGGTGTCGTAGGGCACGCGGCCGAGGAAATGCACGCGGCTCAAATCGAGTTGATCGCGCATTTCGGCGAGATAGCGGTCCTTATAGCTGATGCCGTCCGGCGGCTTGATGCCGTAGCTGACGCCATCGCCGCCGACGATCAGCACCTGCGCATCCGGCACTTTCGCCAGCAAGTGCGGCAAGGCGCGCATGAAGACGTGATAGCCGCGATAGGGCTCAAGATTGCGATTCACAAAGGTGACGATCTTTTGCCCGGCGGCGAAGCGGCGCCCCGCAATCTCCAGCACGGCGCCCGGATCGGCGACGACACGATCGACGTCGATCCCGTCGAAACAGGTTTCGATACGCGGCCGATAAACGTCCGGGAAACGCTCGCGCTGCCAGGCGGTGGGCGCCACCGCGCCGTCCATCGCGTCGAGGGCGAGCAGCTGCGCGGCCGAGCGCGCGCGAAGGCGCGCGGGCCCGTCGAATTCCGGATGCGGAAATTCGGGATCGAAGCCGAAATCGCCGCCCTCGGCGCGATAGAAGAATTCGAGATAGAGATGCAGCTTCGCCGCCGGCAGCGCGTCTTTCAGGAACAGCGATTCGCCCCAGCCGGGATTGGCGCAGATCACGTCGGGCACGAAGCCTTCGCGCGCGAGGTCGAGGGCCGCGCGCGCGCACGCCTCGCCGCGCAGGATTTTTGTTTCGAAATCCTGGCTCCAGGGGTGGGCCGCCAGTGTCGTGCCGCGCTGGGGCGCATAGCGGCGGACCATCGTGTCGCCCGCCTGCCCGCCGCGCTCGATCGCCAGCGCCATCGTGCGGTGCCCGCGCCGCGCCAATTCGGGGGCCAAATGCAGGTATTGGCCCGGGAAATTCTGATGGACGAACAAGACGTTCATGCCCGGCCACCCTGGCAAGACGGGCCCCTTCCCGCAAGCTTGCCTTCCGCCCCGAGGTGGGCTACATGACCCGGCCTTACGGGACACCACGACCCGTAAGGATCGATTTCGGCGGCAGCGTAGCTCAGTGGTAGAGCAGGGGAATCATAATCCCTTGGTCGGGGGTTCAAATCCCTCCGCTGCTACCAAATCGGCCGTCCGGATTGGCTCCGCTGGAGCGCTTCGGACACCCGATTAACCACCTGAAAAACATGAATGATCCAGAACGTGCGCGGCGATTGCCGTGCGCGAATGCTGGTTCATCGTGTTTCGTCAGGTGGAACGGTCGCGCGGTAAATTTGGACCATTTTGGGAACACTTACCCCCAAAGCTACCCCCAAAATACCCCCAAAACGGACATCGCGATTCCTCGGTCAGCGCCCTCGTCCCCACTCAAATCGAGGGCTCCAAACCATGGCGACCATCTGCAAGATCCGTTGGCAAAACATCGACGGATCGACGAGCGAACGCTGGCTCGTCGAGTGGCGGGACAAGGCCGGAAAGCGGTCGCGCCGCCAGTTCATAACCCAACCCGAAGCCAAGCGGTTCCACGCGACGGTCGAGCTGGGCGTCGCCCCTGCCCCGACCGGATCCGGCGGCGAAATCATCCGCTTTACGGACGCGGCCCTGGAGTTCATTCAGAGCCGGATCAAGTTGGGCCGCGAGCCGAGCACCTGGCGCACCTACGACCGCCATCTTCGCCTCCATCTCGAACCGTTGATCGGCGAGGAGGATGTCCGTGCACTCCGCCGCGTCCATTTCCACGAATTGCAGGAGCGGCTGCTGGCCAAGTTGAGCCCCGCCCTCGCCAAGGCGGTGTTCGTCACGGCGCGCGCCGTGATGGCCTATGCGGTCGAACGCGAATGGCGGCTGGACGATCCTGCGAAGACCGTGCGCTTCAAACGCGCCGGTCGCGACCAAGCGCGGATCGATATTCCGCCGAAGGCCGATATACGCCGGTTGCTCGAGGCGTTCGGCGCGGCAGACGTAGCGGCAGGCGCGCCACCGTCGCGCGCTTTCATGCTGGTCCGCGTGGCGATCGGTACGGGTATGCGCGCATCGGAGATACGCGGCTTGCGCGTCACCGACTTGAAGCTCGATCGCACGCCAGCACAGGTCGAGGTGACGCAGCGCGCCGATCAATGGAAGCGGATCGGGCCGCCGAAGTCGCGCAACGGGCGGCGGACGATCCCGATCGGGCCGGAGCTCGCCGCCCTGCTCCGCCGCTGGCTGCCGCTACGCCCAAACCTCGACAGCCCGCTCGTGTTCCCGACCGAGACGGGCGCGGTAATGGACCTCAGCAACTTCGAACATCGCAACTGGCGGCCGACGCTCAAGCGCCTGGGCCTTTCCGGCCCGAAGGCCGATCCAAGCTGTCGCAAATGGACGTTCCATCTGCTGCGGCACATCTATGCGAGCCAACTGATCGAACTGGGCCTCAACCCCAAGCAAGTCCAGATGCGCCTCGGTCACGGCTCGGTGACCATGACGCTCGACGTCTACGGCCATCTCTGGCGCGACGCCGAACGCGAGCAACAGGAGGTCGAAGCGTTTGAAGCGAAGATGCGGTTAGCTTAACTGCGTGTTCCAAAAACAGGGCAGCCAAGTAAGAAGTATTACGATGCGGATTGGACAAAAGCTGCGCGAATTCTCCATTCAAAACGACGAACACTTTACTGGAATGCGGGAACGCGCAGCAGTGCGTTACATATTAAAAAAACGTACCAAGGTACACGCCTCGCATGAAGCGCTGATGACTTTTAACGGTGATTCTTCACGATGCCAGCACTGAAATTGGAAGTGACGGGGTCACGTGCACGCCCCCCCAAAAAGCAAAAGTCGTCAAGTTGCGTCAAAAATTTCAGCAGATCGCGCACGAGCCCTTGCCGAGGATTACCCGGCAATGTTTCTAGCATTGGCGACTGAAACAATGGAAAATCTATTCGTTCGCCGAAGTTGAACGGGCTAGCGCTCCCAAAAAACGAATTGTCTAGGCCGTCGGCCAATTTAATCTTCGATATCGATCGATTTAACGTGTGGTGTAGAGGATTTCGCATCGTATTTCCAGGCGCCTTTTCTCAGCGCTCGTCGGCGTGAACGCCGGACGTATTTTCTCTGGAATCGGAACAAATATCTTATTCTTCATTACGATTGTGCACGTTTTTACGGCGCCGCCGCCAGGCTGCTCTCCGATTACATTCGACGCCTGAATATCATAGTACAATCCAAACTCGCCGGAATGATGTTCAAAAATGAACAATACTTTTTGACCGCCCCAAACTATTGATGTTCGGTGCGGCTGCAAAAAGAAGTGTCCTTTTTCCTCTCGAACTCTTTCTGTAATTGCCAAAAAGCAGCGAAACCCTCGAAGATCCGGTTCTTGATCAGTTATTGTGAGTAGCTTCTTTTCCGTCGGGATATCGCGACGCTCGATTGGTGGCAATGCTACATACTCGCGGCCTTGTTCGCCGGCGTTACCGAGTGATTGCTCATTTTCAATGACACCGGGGACAACATCACGCACGCTGCCAGCAGCACTTGTATCAATTACCTGGACAGCTTGGTGGGCAACTAAACTCGATCGTCGAGCCGCCTCATCGATCGACAATTTCCCTTCGTAATAGTCAGTCCAAATTGACGTCAAGCTGTCGTGATCGCCAGCCTCAATCTCGAATACCTCGCGACTTCTTTGGATCGTTTTTAGAAAGGCTTCGGCACCCTGCCTAGTCGCGCTAGGTACTAGATCTGACACTCGAGAGAATATGATGTTTCTTACAAAGTCTTTGGCCATATTCCCAAATGCTTCGTATTCCCGATCGAAGAGAGCCAAGAGCTGTTGAACTGATGGACTCGATGGATCAAGAAAAATTTCAACGGGCTCGACTCTCTTAGTTACTAGCACAGGAAGCGCATGAGAGATCTTCCCAAATCTGATCTGCGTTTCCAGAAAGTAATCAGTCGAGAGAATACTGGAAATACGATAGCCGAGTGCATTCTGAGCGGAAGTTGCTTGGCTTATCGACTCAAGCACACTGGGCTCATCTTTTAGTTCATCAATTTTGCAGTATTTTCGTAAGTATTCATGCTCACATTGGCGCCGCGGGTTGGATCGACTGAGGATTACAAGTGGCTGATCCTCTGAAGCGTGTTTAATAAACTCTGGATCAGTGCCAGCATAGATTAGTAAGGGTTTTGTGGCCGACATCGCCTTTAAATCTACCAGCTTAATATTTTGATCATTTGGTTCGACCCTCATGACCAAGTGATCGCAGAAATTATACGCCCCACGTTGGGTCACCCATGTCATGAAGTTTGTATTCGAATTACTTTCTGGCCGACCTGAAAATTTGACGGAGATGAAGTTATCTATTCCAGTGATTATCTCTTGCAAGCGCTGCATACTTTCCGATGTCAGCGCCTCACGTCCAGCTGTCGGCTGCAAGAAGAGAAAGTCAGCGGCGCCGCCTAGTTGATAAGCGGAGTTTAGGGATACCGTTGCTAGTCCAAATAAGCTTCGAAAGGTTCGGAGCGCACCGATCCCCTGCCTTAACTCCATCCTTCCTTCGAGTTTTTGCCCTGCAACCTGAAACTCTGTTAAAACCAATCGAACTTCGCCGTTGGCTGCTACATGGAGATCAACTCTTGCATTGACGGCGTTTCCTAGATCGACTCCACCTTCAGTGTGGGTCCAACTGGAGGATAGTTGAGGCACAACATCTTGAAACGGGCGCTGGCTTACCAAAGCACCGTTGACCGTCACCGCAATAGGGACGTACGCCACAAACTCTGAGATATACGATTTGGCCTGGTCAACATTAACCGATTTTCCCGGCTGTAGAAGCGCAGTCACGGTAGTACCGGGACTACCAGTTGGCGCCTCAAAGATTGTTTCTATGCAGTCCTGAGTGACGGACAGGGTCGCTCGATTTGCAACACATCGTGTCCTTTGTGGGTTAACCGCGCTTTCTGATTCGACTATTAAATTTTCTGCAATGCCGAAATTTGCCATTGCACCAATCCCAAAGGTTCCAACTACGCCTGCGGCCTTGGCGTTAGGATTGTTTTTGCTACTCGATCCTGCTCGCCAATAGTGGTTTTTGAGCTCGTCACTAGTCATCCCAACTCCATTATCTGAAATGGAGATTTTCTCTGGAGTGATAGTAATGTTGATAGCTGGCTCGAATGCCTGCCCTAAATGCTTTCGGAGTAAAATTGCATCGAACGAATTTTGGGTATTCTCTCGCAAGAGCGCAAAAGGCGACGGATAGATTTGAGCCGCCAGCAACTCGATCATTCGGGTGACGTCGATAGAAAATGGTATTTTCGTGGGGCCGGAGCTCATTGCCGTAACCTCTTCTCAGTAGCTATTTGCGC
Source organism: Alphaproteobacteria bacterium (assembly GCA_017308135.1). NCBI lineage: Bacteria > Pseudomonadati > Pseudomonadota > Alphaproteobacteria > Alphaproteobacteria bacterium. The sequence continues at coordinate 620,943 of JAFKFM010000007.1, read as the reverse complement.
ACGCTGTTCTGCGACAAGCGGCGCAGGGAGTTGCAATTGACCGCCGTATTTATCAAGGTCCGACTGGGCTTGGTCGTATCGCCCCAGTCTAATCAACGCCTGCACAAGGGTGATTAATTCAGCAATGCTTTCAGGAACGGAAAACCTCTGAACAATCACGTTCCATGCTTTCGCATTCACTGCAATTTCCAAAAGCAACGAACGTTCGTATCCTTCTGGTGCTTGCAGCTCAGAGAGGAGATTTAGCGCGGTAGCCAGATCGCCTCGTTTTGAAGCGACCTCTGCCTCGATCACTTTAACGCGCCTTCGCTGCTCGTTTGCTTTTATTGGTTTTCCTGCAGCGTTTGATGGCAACTTCCATTTTAACTTTGTATAGCTTCGTCCACCCCAACTCGGAATAAGCGCCCTGCCAAATAGGTTTGCCTCGTGCATTTCTCGGACGTGAATTCTAGCTTCGCTTAGGTTGTCAGATAGCTCAATTATATTGTATTGACGCTTTTGTCCCGTAGGCAATGCCTCACGCCCGGCACAAAGGGATCCGGCGCTAACGATCACCATCATTTCTTCGTCTGGAAGATTAATTGAGTAAGGCGAAGATTGCGCTTTATGTTGGTGGCCAAAGAGGCCCAGCCTAAATCCGCGCCCAATCATCCCGCGCACAATATCGACGTCCATATAGTCAGTACTGTATGGCGGACCTTCGATGCCATGGTGCCAAACAGCAATGCGAAGCTCGTGGTTTGGGGATATTTCGGCTAGAGCCAGATCTGTTTGGGCTATAAGCTCTTTTCGTATCGCTCCATGAAAAGCAAAGCAGTCGTTATCTTCGCAGGAATTGAAGGCAGCAACCGTGATTCGTCCACCAAAAAGCTCAAATAGATTGACGTCAGAATTGGCGTCGACCCTTAGGAGACCAGGTACATCACGATAGAATTCTGCAATAAAGTTTCGGTATGCGGCAAACCGTCTTCTGTATATCTCAAAATCTGAAATTTTATAGAGTTCACGCTGCTTCCAATCCCAACGGTATTTTGAATCGTCTTTAAACAGCGCCTTTTGCAAATTCGTAGGCATTTCTGCCGACTCAACGAGCGACATAGATGCTCGCGCTGTGTTCCAGTCCACGTCATGATTACCTGGAACAATTACTACCTTTGACCGGTCTCCCCCAACGAAGTGCCTGGCGATTTTGTCCAAAAACTCAATTGCGGTTCTGTATTGCGCTTTTAGCTTTTCTTCTGGTTGTGTTTCGTTTGTTAAGACACCCTGGACGATGTCGCCGCTCACGATGATCGCCTGAGGAGGCGTAATTTTTGGCTCTTCGTTTGAATATCGCTCTTGATCGCGAATTAGCGCGCTAATTAATTCCGCGTTAGTGATTGGATCATCGGGAGAGCGATGAAGATCTGAAATATGGAGAATCGAAAACACCACCGCTCCTAAAGAAATTGCCCAAGAAGCGTACCGCAATTTTTATATCTAGCCAGTCAAGAATCTCGTCAATTGTGGGGCTGGATTGCACGTCAAGTGCTTCCAGAAAGCTTATAGAATTTGTCAGCCAAAGAATTCTGGAGATAAGGAAATCCCGATAAGTCATTATTTTATATTAGAAACTTTAGTTGTAGGAATGGGATTTGAACCTGTGAACTTCAGGTTATGAGCCTTAGGTCATTACTATTGCGGCGCAACCCATTGCACGGAACCGTTATCCGCGGGAGTCTCACTCCTGCAATTGGTTCGAATCCCTTAATAACGATTAGTCGAAACCGAAGCGCCGATAGTCCGACGAACGAGAGCGATCGAACTGCAATACCAAGCCTTCTCGAAGGAACAGCGAAGGCGACTGCGGAGCCTCGGCGCGCCAGTCCTGTGACGCCGTTGCAATAAACGGCCCGACGCATGCGCCAGCGACTTCAGCGCCGCCGGAACGCATCGACGAAATCGGAATCTGCCCTAGGCCGCCTTGGCGCGCCTTGCGGAGCCCATGCGGCAGGCAATGCGGAAGGCCTGACGCGTCGCCTCGGGGTTGGCGATACCCTGGCCGGCGATCTCGTAGGCCGTGCCGTGGGCCGGCGTGCAGATCGGGATCGGCAGGCCACCGAGCACCGTCACGCCTTTGTCGAAGCCCATCAGCTTGATGGCGATTTGCCCCTGGTCGTGGAACATGCTGAGCACGGCGTCGAACTTGCCGTCACGCGCCCGCAGATAGACCGTATCCGACGGGAACGGCCCCTCGACGGCAAGTTGCATCGCTTTGGCCTTCTCGACCGCGGGCGCGATCACATCGATCTCCTCGCGCCCGAAATTGCCGCCGTCGCCGGCATGCGGGTTGAGCGCCGCCACGGCGATGCGCGGCCGGGCGAAGCCCGCCGCCTGCATCGCGTTATGCGTCAGGCGCAGCGCCTCGAGGATACGGTCCACGGTAATCAGCGAACTCACTTTGACCAGCGGCACGTGCGAGGTGACGCGCGCGTTCCAGATCTTCTCCAGCACGTTGAACTCGCCGTAAGTGCCCTTATGCGCGAGCACGTCGGCGGCGAGTTGCAGCTCGTCCTCGTAAGGGTTGCCGGCGAGGCGCAGGGCCGTCTTGTTGAACGGCGTGAAGCACAGCGCATCGACGAGGCCGCGCTTGGCCAGGTCGAGACCGTGCTTGAAATTGGTCATGGCGAAACCGCCGCCTTCCGCCGAGGCCTTCTGCAGCGTGATGGCGGCGGGATCGAGGTGGCCGAGATCGAGAAACACGGGCTGGCCCAAAGCGAGCCGCGCATCCTCGGCACGCTTCACCACCGGCAGATTCAGCGAGACCTTGGCGATCCTCTCGCCTTCGGCCAGGACACGGCGGTCACCGATCACCAGGATGGCGGCCTGATCCGCTGTCTCCGGCATGGCGAGCAGCCGGGCCATCAGCTCCGGGCTAATGCCGCAGGGATCGCCCATTACCAGACCGACACGCGCAGTCAGAACGTCGCTCATGTTTCCTCCGTATGACGCCCTTTATGCCTCAGACGGCCGGGATAAGTCATCCTGAATGTTGCATTCAGAATTTAGAAAGGGCAAAGTTTGGATCGCGACGCCTCAATGGCGCGCCGAAAAAAAGGGAGAAACGCCGTGACATCGATGAAATCGCTCATGCCGATGCTCGCCGCCTGTGCGGTTGCCATCGGCACCCTGACCATGGCCGGCACTGGCTCAGCACAAACCGTTCTGCGCTATGCCCATGTCGGCGCAGAAGGTGAGTCGCAGACCCGCTACGCCACCGAGCTAGCGGCGCTGGTCAAGCAAAAGACGGAAGGCCGCGTCGACATCCGCGTGTTCCCCGGCTCACAGCTCGGCAACCTTAGTGAGATGGTCAACGGGGTGCGCATCGGCTCGATCGCCATGGCACATCATGACTTCGCCTCCCTCGACCGCATCGTCGAGGATGTCGGCGTGTTCAATTCGCCGTTCATCTACCGTGATGCCGGTCACGCGATGAAGGCGACCGATGCCAAAACCTCGCCGGTGCTGCAGGACATCAACAAGCAGCTCGTCGAAAAGGGTGGCATGCGCATCGTCGGCAATTTCTATCGCGGGGCGCGCCAGCTCTCGGCCAAGTTCCCGGTGAAGAGCCCCGACGATCTCAAGGGCCGCAAGATCCGCGGCGTCCCCATCAAGCTGTGGAACACCATGCTCGGCGGCATGGGCGCCATCCCCACACCGGTCGAGATCACCGAGCTCATGACGGCGCTGTCCACCGGCGTGGTCGACGGGCAGGAGAACCCGCTCAACAACATCATCGCCCAGCGCTTCTACGAGGTGCAGCCCTTCATCATGATGACCAGCCATATGGAATCGGTGCTGGCTCTGTTCATCAACGAAGCCGTTTGGCAGCGCCTGCCGGCGCGCGACCGCGGCCTGTTCGAGGAAGCGGCCACCGAGATGGCGGCGCGCTCGCTGCAATGGGCGGAGGAAGGCGTGAAGAAGGATCAGGACTTCCTGCGCTCCAAAAACGTGACCATCATCGAGGCCAAGGACGGCCTCAACATCAACGCGTTCCGTACCGCCGTCGGCGCGCAGATGGCGAAGGACTTCCCTAACTGGACAGGCCACATCCAGAAGATCCAGGCCATCCAGTAACGCAGGCCGCAGAGCCGCTCGTCATGCCGGCCCTCGCCGGCATGACGAGCGGCCGGATCCGCCGCCCGCGAGACCGTTTATAATTCTCCGCTTCACGAGCTCCGCCATGATCCTCCACTACATCCGAAGCGCCTGCGTCGTGATCGGCTGCTTCGCGCTGGCCGCCATCGTCGTGCTGCCTGCCAGCCAGATCGTGCTGCGCGAGTTCGGCGCGCCCTTCGTCGGTATGGAGGAATTGGCGCGCTACTTCATGATCGTCGTCACCTTCGTCGGCATCCCGCTGGTCAACCGCGAAGGCGGCCATATCCGCATGGACGAAATTCACGGCATCATCCCGCTCTCGGCTTCGCAGGTTCTGCGGGTGATTGTCGCCATTGTCTCCGGCACCGCCTTCGGCGTCGTGGTCGTCGCCATCTACGCGTCGGTGCGCATTACCATGGGCAGCTCAACGCCGACCCTCGGCATCCCGTTCTGGCTGTTCAACGCACCGGCCATATTCGGGCTGGCGCTGGGCGCTCTCGAATTCGTCCTGCAGGCCTGGCGGGTCGCCCGTGGCCGGGACGACGCCGCCGCACCGCGGATCGTCTAAGAGGCCGCCATGGACGCCACCGTTCTCGTCATCGCGACCTTCGTCGTACTCTTCGTCTTCGGGTTCCCGGTGGTCGTCGCCGTGCTGGTGCCCTCGATCATCTATGTGCTGTGGGAGGGCATCCCGCTGGCCATGGTCGGCCAGCGCACGGTCTACGCTCTCGACTCCTTCCCGCTGATGGCGGTGCCGATCTTCATCTTCGTCGGTGCCCTGATGAACTCGTCGGGCATCACCACGCGTATCTACAAATTCGCCGATACGGCGTTCGGCCGCCTGCCCGGCGGCCTCGCCCAAGTCAACGTCGCCGGCAGCCTGATCTTCTCCGGCATGTCGGGCGCCGCTCTGGCCGATGTCGGCGGCCTTGGCCGGGTCGAGATCAAGGCGATGAAGGAGCACGGCTTCAAGCCGGCCTACGCCTCGGCCGTCACCTGCGCCACGGCCATCGTCGGCCCGATCTTTCCGCCGAGCATCCCGCTGATCATCTATGCCTCCGTCGCCAGCGTCTCGAGCGTACAGCTTCTGCTCGCCGGCATCGGCCCGGCGCTGATCTGTGTCCTCATGCTCTCGATCACCGTGGCCATCGTCGGCATCATCCAAAATCACCCGCGTGCGGCGCGCTGGCCGACGATCGGCGAGGTATGGCGCGACTTCGTCCCCGCCTCTCCCGCTCTGTTCACGCCGGTGCTGCTGATCGGCGGTATGCTGCTCGGCTACTTCACGCCCACCGAGGCCGCGGCGGTCACCGTCGTCTACATCCTCGTAATCAGCGCCTGCTACGGCGAGTTCGACCTGCACCATATATATCTGGCCGCCATCGACACCATCAAAGGGACGGCGGCGATCATGGCCATCGTGGCGGTCGCCGCGATGTTCGGCTGGATCCTCGCGGTCGAGCAGGTACCGCAATGGTTCAGCGGCTGGATCACCGGCATCAGCAGCGACCCACTGGTCCTGTTGTTGATCCTCAACGTTATTCTGCTGATCGCCGGCATGTTCATCGATAGCACCACGGCGACGCTGCTCCTTGTTCCCATCCTCTGCCCGCCCATCGTCGCCGCCGGCGTCGATCCGATTCAACTTGGCCTGATCTTCATCTTCAACCTGATGATCGGCCTAGTGACGCCGCCCATGGGCTTGTCGCTTTTCCTGATGAGCGACATCGCCAAGGTGCCGATGCGCGATATCCTCAAGGCGATGATCCCCTTCTATCCGCCCCTGTTGCTGACGCTGGCCATCATTACGCTGGTGCCTGAGGTCTCGCTGTGGGTTCCCAATCTTTTGAAGTAGCGTAGGGATGATGGCCAGCCACCCCGAGTCCCTGCCGACCGCCGAGATCGTGCCCATACGGCGTGCGAGCCTGCACGACGAGGTGGTCAGCCGGGTGCGCGATATGATCGTCGAGGGCCAGTTCAGCTTCGGCACCCGCATCCACGAAGGCCGGCTCTGCGAGCAGCTCGGCATCTCGCGTACGCCGCTGCGTGAGGCGCTCAAGGTGCTCGCCACCGAGGGCCTGGTCGACCTCTCGCCCAACCGCGGCGCGATCGTGCGCGAGGTAACGCCCAAGGACATGCGCGACATGTTGCGCGTCCTGGGCCAGCTCGAGGCCCTGGCGGGCGAGCTCGCCTGCGCCAATGCCAGCGAGGCCGATATTGCCGCCATCCACGAGATGCACCAGCGGATGATGGAGCACTACACGGCCCGCAACCGCATGGAGTATTTCAAGCTCAACCAGGCGATCCACAGCGCCTTCGTGCGCCTGGCCGACAACCCGACCCTGCAGACGATGCATGAGACCCTGCAGGCGCGCATCAAACGCATCCGCTACCTCGGCAACGATCACGACACGCAGTGGCACGACGCGGCCGACGACCACGAAAAGATGATCGCCGCCCTGCTCAAGCGCGACGGCCCGGCCCTCGGCCGCGTGCTGCGCTTCCATCTCGAGCGCACCTGGGAACGGGTGCGCAACGTGCTGGGTGTCGGTGAGCTCTAGAATGATACGCGCCACGGAGAGAATCCTATGACGACACAGCCCGCGATCGGCTTCATCGGTCTTGGCCTGATGGGTCAGGGCTTCACTCGGCGCCTAGCAGAGAGCGGCTTCAAGGTTACCGGCTACGACATCGCCGCCGAAAAGGTGAAGGCCGCAGCCGCCCATGGTGTCGCACCGGCCGCCTCACCCGCCGCCGTGGCCGCGGCCAGCGATATCGTGCTTGTCTGCGTCACCTCGACGAATGCGGTACGGGAAGCAGTGTTCGGCAGCGGCGGAATCGTCGAGGCCTCCGGTACAGGCAAGGTGCTCGTCGATCACTCGACCACCGAGGTCGAGGCCACGAAGCAATTCGCCGCCGACCTGTTGAAGCGCTCGGGCATGAAATGGGTGGATGCGCCGGTGTCCGGCGGCCCGGGGGCCGCCGCATCCGGCTCGCTCGCAATCATGGCCGGCGGCGACGCCGAAGCCATCAGGCAGGTCGAGCTGGTGATGGCAAAACTCGCGGCGAAATTCACGCCTATGGGCGACGTAGGCGCCGGTCAGATCACCAAGCTGATCAACCAGGTGCTGGTATTGACCAACTACTGCGTAATCGCCGAAGCCATAAGGCTGGGCGAGAAATGCGGCATCGATGTCGCGAAGATTCCGGAGGCGCTGGCCACCGGTCATGCCGGCAGTAACCTTCTCAAGGACGTGACGCCGCGGCTGGTCGACCGAGACTTCGCGCCGCGCGGCTATGTCCGCCAAGTGCTCAAGGACCTCGACATGGTCCATGATCTCGCCAAGGAGGTGAAGGCGCCCACCCCCATGGCCTCCCAGGCCGCGTCGCTCTTCCGCCTGATGGTCGCCCGCGGCCACAGCGAGCTCGATGCATGCGCGGTTATGCGCCTCTATCTCGACGAACCGGTCTGATCCGCGCATGTCAGGCTTCGAAATCGTCGACGCGCACCAGCATTTCTGGGACCTCGACGGCCCCCTGCACTACCCGTGGCTCGAGGATGCGCCGCTGGCGACGTTCCGATACGGCGACTACGCCGCCATCCGCCGCTCCTATCTGCCGCACGACTTTCGCCGCGACACGGCCCGCCAGAACGTAATCGCAAGCGTGCACATGGAAGCCGAGGTCCGGCACGATCAGGAAGTCGCCGAGACGCGCTGGATCCACGATATCGCCGAGCGCCACGGCCTACCGACTGCCTGCATCGGTCACGCCCGTTTCGAGACGGAGGACATCGCGGCGGTGCTCAAGGGACATGCCGCCTATCCGCTCATGCGCGCCATCCGCCAAAAGCCGGCGGCTTCGCGCTCGGCGAAGGAGATCGTCAGAGGCGCACCCGGCTCCATGGGCGACCCGATCTGGCGACGCGGCTATGCGCGCCTCGCCGATCACGGGCTGCACTACGAGTTGCAGACGCCCTACTGGCATCTTCACGAAGCGGCCGAGTTGGCGCGCGCCTTCCCGGATATTCGCATTCTGCTCAACCACACCGGCGTGCCCCACGATCGCAGTGCTGCGGGTATCGCGGCCTGGCGTGAAGGGTTGGCTGCCTTCGCCGCCGAACCGAACACGCGGATCAAGATTTCCGGCATCGGCGAGGCAGGGCAGACTTGGACCGTCGCCTCCAACCGACCCGTCGTGCTGACCGCCATCGAGCTCTTTGGCGTCGACCGCTGCCTCTTCGCCAGCAATTTCCCGGTCGACAGCCTCTGCAGCAGCTACGATACGATCTTCGACGGCTTCAAGGAGATCGTCGCCCACCTGCCGGAAGCCGACCAGCGGAAGCTGTTCCGCGATAACGCGCTTCGCGAGTACCGGATCCGTCTCTAGACGGACTTGTGCGCGTCACGACCGCTGTTCGCCGTCAGCGCCGATGGTGGGCGAAGCCGGGCTCAAACCTACGACCCGCTGATTAAGAGCCGTCAAGCCGCGTTGATATTTCTTGGGTTTTCCGCCGCAGAAACCCCATAGAGCCCCATTGAATCCCAAGGCAGATTCGCGGGGCGACGGAAAATTCTGGCCAAATCGAAGCGTCACTCACATCTTGAATTTGAGATGGATGTTTTTCTCGCGCGTATAGCCGAGAAGTTCCTCGAACGCCTCTTCCTTGCCGAAGCCGGATTGCTTGAAGCCGCCGAAAGGCATCCCGATCTCGTGCGTGCTGACGTCGTTGATCCAGACGTAACCCGCCTCCATCCGCGACGCGATGCGATGGCCGCGATCGATATCCTTCGTCCATACCGCCGCCGTCAATCCGACGTCGAGCGCGTTGACGCGTGCGAGCACATCGGCTTCGTCGCGCCAGGTAAGCAGGCTGAGGATCGGGCCGAACACTTCCTCTCGCGCCAAACGCATATCGTCGGTCACGCCGGCGAACACGGTCGGTTCGACGAAGTATCCCTTGGCGAAGTCGCCATCGCGCAGCGCCTTGCCGCCCGCGATCAGGCGCGCCCCTTCCGCTTTGCCGATGGCGATGTAGTCCATTGTCTTGTCGAATTGCTGGACGGTCGAGAGACTGCCGACCGTCGCGTCGGGATCCGTCGGCATGCCGACTTTCAAATCGGCCATCGCTTCGGGCAATGCCGCTTCGACCTTTGCCGCGATCGCTTCGTGCAGATAGACGCGGCTGAGCGAGCCGCAGGATTGTCCCGCGACCGACGTGAAGTTCATCCCCCGCACCATCGCGGCCGCGACGGCCTTGGGATCGGCGTCGCCGCAGGCGATGAAGGCGTTCTTGCCGCCCAGTTCGAGGGTGAGGCTTTTCAGCGTATCGGCCGCGGCGCGCATCACCGCGCGCCCGGCCGCGATGCTGCCGATCAGCGCCACCTTCGAAACGTCGCGATGGGCGACGAGGGCGGCCCCCACTTCGCGCCCGCCGGTCACGAAATTGAGTACGCCCGGCGGGAACAACGGCCCGAGCAGTTCGGCGATGCGGATTGCGGAGATCGGCGTTTGCTCGGCGGGCTTAACCACGACGCAATTGCCGGCTGCTAGCGGTGCGGCGACACGCCCGCAAACGAAAAGCGTGGGGTGATTGAACGCGGCGATGCGCGCGACGACGCCGAACGGTTCCTTGGCCGTGTAGTTCAGCACGCCGGGCCCGAGCGGCAGCGTATGCCCCTTCAGTTCCAGAATGAGCCCGGCGAAGTAGTCGAAATAATCGGCCGTCAGCATCACGTCGTAACGCATGCCCTTGGCGGGATTGCCGCTGTCGAGCGCGTCGATCAGCGTCAATTCGTCGGCATTCGCGCGCACGATTCGGCCCGCTTCGCGCAGCAATTCGGCGCGCTGGCGGGCGGGCATATCGCGCCACGCCGGGAACGCGGCCTTGGCCGCGGCAACCGCGCGATCGACGTCGGTCGCGTCGCCTTCCGCGACGATGCCCAAAGCCTGACCGGTGGCCGGGCTGACGATCTCCATTTCGCGGCCGGAATTGGCGCGCTGCCAAGCGCCGCCGTAATAGACATGGCTGCGGCCACGCAGAATCGGCTCGAATTTCGGCGCTGCGGACATCGGCGTACCCTCCCGTGAATTGCTGTCGTCAGCCGCGCGGTGCGCGGCCCATGGGCGCGTAGGCCCAGTCACGACCGGCGACGTCGCGCGCGTGGAAATCCGCGATCTCGTTCGCCATTGCCAGCGTCATGCCGATCTCGTCGTCACCGCGCATCAAAGCCGCGCGACGGGATTCCGGCACGTCGAACGCCCAGCTGCGGTTGCCGTGCAGCACCAGCTTGCGGTCGAGATCGACGGTGAATTCGGGATTGGTCGCCGCTATTTCCGCCATTTCGGCGATCGCGTCCGCCGCGACGATGCCGGGCAACACACCGTTGCGGAATGCGTTCTCGTAGAAGATATCGGCGAAAGACGGTGCCAGCACCACGCGGATACCGAAGCGTTGCAGCGCCCAGACGGCGGCTTCGCGCGAACTGCCGCAGCCGAAATTGTTGCCGGCCAGCACGATCTTCGCTTGGCGGAACGGCGCTTGGTTCAGCACGAAATCCGGCTTCTCGTTGCCCGAATCGTCGAAGCGCCAAGCGGCGAACAGGCCCTGCGCCAGGTCCGCACTTTGAGAGCGCAGATACGATCCGGGAATGATGATGTCGGTATTGACGTTTGTTTTCAGGATCGGCGCCGCGGCACCGGTCACGCTGGCCATCGGCGTCATGCCATCACCTTACGGACGTCGACGATCCGCCCGGCGATCGCCGCCGCCGCGACCATGGCGGGGCTTGCGAGATGGGTGCGCGCGCGCGGACCCTGACGGCCTTCGAAATTGCGGTTCGAGGTCGCGATACAACGTTGACCCGGCGCCACGACGTCGCCGTTGATGCTGAGGCACATCGAGCAGCCGGCCGCGCGCCATTGGAATCCGGCATCGGCGAACACGCGGTCGAGCCCCAGCGCTTCGGCTTGGCGCTTCACCTCGGTCGAACCGGGGACCACCAAGGCGCGTACGCCGTCCGCCACGCGCCGGCCACGCACGAGTTCCGCCGCCGCCTTCAGATCGGACAAGCGGCCATTGGTGCACGAGCCGATGAACGCGACATCGATCGGCAGGCCTTCCATCTTCTGCCCCGGCGCCAAGCCCATATAGCCGATCGCGGCGGCGGCGAGACCGCGCCGCCCCGTATCGGAATACGCGCCGGGATCGGGCACCGCGCCGTCGACGCCGACCACATCTTGCTGCGTCGTCCCCCAGGTGATCTGCGGCGCCACTTCGCGCGCGTCGATCGTCGCGGATTTATCGAACGCCGCGCCATCGTCGGTCGCGAGCGTGCGCCAATGACGCACGGCCGCATCCCATTGCGCACCACGCGGCGCGTAGTCGCGCCCGTCGAGATAGGCGAAGGTCACGTCGTCCGGCGCGATGACGCCCAGCCGCGCGCCCAGTTCGATCGAAAGGTTGCAGACGGTCAAGCGCGCTTCGGCCGCGAGGGCGCGGATCGCGGGCCCCGCATACTCGATCGCATGGCCCGTTCCGGCGTCGATACCAAGCTTGCCGATCGTGTGCAGAATAAGATCCTTGGCGCTCACGCCCGGCGCCAACGCGCCGTCGAACCAGATGCGCATTGTCTTGGGCCGGCGCAACGCCAAGGTCTGCGTCGCGAGAATATGTTCGACCTCGCTCGTCCCCACGCCGATCCCCAGCGCGCCCAAGCCGCCGACGGTCGAGGTGTGGCTGTCGCCGCAAGCCAAGATACAGCCGGGCAATGCCAGCCCAAGCTCCGGCGAGATGACGTGGACGATGCCCTGCCGCCGGTCTTCGACGCCGAACAGCGGAATGCCGTGCGCCGCCGCGTTGCGGCGCATCAGGCCGAGCAATTCCCGGCCCGGCGGAAACGTCGTTTCGGTGCGTGCGGGATCGGTCGACAGAATATGATCTTGCGTCGCGACGTGCAGCTCGGGATGGCGCACGGGAATGCCCCGCCGCGCCAGACCTTCGAAGGCGGTGGCGCAGGTCGTTTCCTGCAACACATGGCGATCGACGAACAACAGATCGCGCCCATCGTCCAGCCGTTTGACCAAACGGCTCGTCCAGATTTTTTCGAACAGCGTTCTTGTCATTTGAGACGCGGCAATACCTAGCGTTTCTCCACCCTGACCGCGATTTCTGTCAGATGTGCGCGCGCCGCTCACACCAGAAAAAGGCCCGTCGCATGAAACGTTCTCAACCGAGTTCCGGCAGTTTTTCCGGCGCCGCAGTGCGAGTGCCGGCTTGAGCCTCCTCGACTTCCCGGAACACCCATTCCTCGAAGAATTTCACGCCCGCACGATCGCGCGAGCGGCGCGGATAGACGATAAAATACGCATCGTCGGTCTTCACCGAGTGCTTGAACGGGCGTACGAGCTTGCCCGCGCGCAGCTCGTCTTCGACCAGGGCGATCTGCGCCATCGCGATGCCCAGATTGTCGATCGCGGCCTGATAGGCGAGCGCGGAGTTCTCGAATTTTAGGCCGTCGTCGCCGTCGATCTCCGGCGCGCCCGCGGTTTCGAGCCAGCTCGACCAATCGTTCGGCCGGTGAAGCGAGCACAATAGCGTCCAGCCCTTCAGATCGCGCGGATGGCGCAGCGGTGGCGAGGCTTTCAGCAAAGCCGGGCTGCAAACCGGCGTCAGTTCCTCGCCGAACAATCGCTTGCTGATAAGCCCATCGGGCGGTTGAGCGCCCGAATAGATGGCGATGTCGATTTCCTCGCGGCTGAAATCGACCATCCGGTGCGACGTGGTGATCTGCACGTCGCGCCGCTCGTGAAAGGCGTGCAACCGCGCCAAACGCGGCACCAGCCAGCGAATCGCGAAGGTCGGCGGCAGCTTGATCCGCAACATCGGCGACGCGGGCTCGCCCGCAACCTGATCCAGCCCCGCCTGCAACAGATCGAAGGCCTCGCGCAGGTGCCGGAACAACACATCGCCCTTCGGCGTCAGCGCGATGGCGCGATGGTAACGAAAGAACAGCTTCGTCCCCAACGCATTCTCGAGCGTCGTGACATGATGGCTGAGGGCGCCCTGGGTGACGCAAAGCTCCGCCGCCGCCTTGGTGAAGCTCAAATGCCGCGCCGCCGCCTCGAACGCACGCATCGCCTTGAGATGTTCAAGTCTACGCATGCGAGCATTCTCCCCGGTCACGCCCGCGCGTGCAGACGCCGGTCGAGCGCCAATAGAAGGCTGCTGCCGAGTGCGGCCACGACCGTGACGATCAGCGCGATCGCCATGATGATATCGACCTGATGTAGACCGATCGCGCGCATCAGCAAATTGCCGAGCCCGCGTTGCGAGGCGAACATTTCACCGTAGAGCGTGCCGATCAGCGTCAGCGAAAAGCCGATACGCACGCCCGTGACGATCTCGGGCAGGGCTGCGGGAATCAGCACTTTCGTCGCCATATCGGCGGGCCCGTATTGCAGCACGCGGCCCGACTTGATCAGCACCGGCTTGATGTTGCGCACGGCATTGAGCGTGAACAGCGCGATCGGAATGATCCCGTGGATCGCGCCGAAGGCGACCTTCGCCGACATGCCGAGACCGAAAAGCAGCAGCAGGATGGGATAAAGCGTGAGCTTGGGGATCGAATACACCGTGACCAGCATCGGTTCGAAAATCTGTCCGGCGACCTTGCCCGCCCCCAGCACCAGCCCCGTCGTCAACCCGACCCCGATCGAAATCGCGACCGCCATCGTGCAAGCCAGCGCGGTTTCGGCGAGATCGGGCCAATAGCGCTCGTTTGCCAGGAACGCGGCCGTGAACCGCAACGTCTGCAAGGGCGAACGCATCGCGATTTCGCCGGTCGCCATATAAAGCGCCTGCCAACCGACGAACAGCGTACCGAGAAGAATCAGCGCGCCGCGCCATTCCTTGAGGAATTTCGTCATAGCAGGCCCCGGCGGGAGAGGATCACCCTCTCCCAATAGCTGATCGATAGGTTCAACGTGATCGCCACGATCACCACCAGCAGGATCAGCGGGTACATGACCGAGTTCGTGAAATTGTTGTAGGCGAAGGAGATCTCGAAACCGAGGCCGTCCGACGACATGATGAACTCGGACCCGACGATGCCGATCAACGAGTAAGCGACCGCGAATTTGACGCCCGTCAGCATGTAGGGCATCGCGTAGGGCAGCGTCACGCGGAACGCGGTTTCGGCGGGCGAATATTGCAGCACGCGCGCCGTCTTGCTCAGCACCGCCGGCACGCGATCGAGCCCGTGCAGCGTGTTGGTGATGACCGCGATCACGCCCAGCATGAAGGCGATCAGGATTTTCGGCAGATCGCCGACGCCGAACAGAATGATGAGAACCGGATAGAAGGCGAGAACGGGAATCGCATAATAGGTCGCGAAGAGCGGCTCCAGCGCCTCGCGCGCCACCTTGCGGCGATGCACGATCAACGCGAAGGTCACGCCGATCGACACCGCCATCGAAAAGGCGATCGCCGCATTGCCGAGCGTCGTGGCGATAGCGCCATTGAAGCGGCCGCTTACCATGATGCGGTAGAAGTCGCGCAATATCTCGGACGGCGGCTGCATCGTGAAGCGCACGATGATGCCCGCACGGCACAGCGCTTCCAGCAGCAGAAAAACGGCGACCAGCACGCCGATCCGCAGAAGGGAAAGCCGCTTCACGGCTTCGCCCCCGCAAGGCCGATCGCCTTTTGCGATTCGCCGCGCAGCGTCTTCCACAGATGGGACGTGATGCGCCCGAACTCCGGCCGCTCCACGACTTCGGAGGTACGCTCGCGCTCCCAGCCCGTCTCGACGATCTCGATAAGGCGGCCTGGACGCGACGACATGATGCCGATGCGGTCGGACAGCATCGCCGCTTCGTCGAGCGCGTGGGTGATCAGAAACACCGTCGTATTGGTGCGCCGCCACAGCTTCAAGAGCTCGTCGCCCATCAGCAGACGCGTCTGCTGATCGAGCGCACCGAACGGCTCGTCGAGCAAGATCAGGCGCGGCGCCATGACCATCGTCCGCGCGATGCACACGCGCTGGCGCATGCCGCCCGAAAGTTGGGCGGGATAGGCTTTACGGAAATCCTTCAGCCCCATCAGGTCGAGCGCGCCGTCGATGCGCTTGGCGCGCTCTTCCTGACTGAGGGCCGATTTGTGCAGACCCACTTCGATGTTCGAAGCGACGTCCATCCAGGGGAAGCAAGCGTCCTCCTGGAATACGACGCCAACGCCGTCCGGCACGCGGCCGTTCACCGGCTTGCCTTCGAAGCTCAGCTCGCCTTGCGTCGGCGTGCTGATGCCGGCGATGAGTTCCAGCAGGCTCGACTTGCCGCAGCCGGACGGGCCGACCACGGTGAAGAACTCGCCTGATTTCAACTCCAGATCCACCGGACCGAGGGCGTGGACGTCGCCCCCGCCCCCAGCCCGGTTGAAGACCTTCGTTACGCCGCGGATCGTGATGTCTGCACGTTTCACTGCGTCATTCCGCCTTAGTTCATTTCACGGATATCGGCCGGCAAGTACCGGGTGTCGATGATCGACTTCAGATCGACGTTACCCGAAATGGCGCCGACCGATTGCTGGGCCTTGACCATGCGGTCCAGGCCCGCAAAGTGGATGCGGCCTTCGCCCCAATAGGGGATGCCGTTGGTGCGCGAGGTGACGAGGTTCTTCACCGTCGCGCGTGCCACGTTGCGGTCGATATTGTAGTGCTTGGCCACGATATCGCCAGCTTCTTCGGGATTGGCTTCCATGAACTTGACGGCGTTGCGGCGCGCGCGGATCACGGCTTCCACGAACTTCTTTTGAGGTTCGCTGATGCTGGAGAGCGCGACGGCGACGACGTTGGACAGCGGCGGCAGCACTTCGCTGGCCTTGGCGAGGCCGCGATACTTATCGGCATATTGCGACCACAGCGGCTCGGTCATCGGCGTCATGTCGATCGTGCCGACTTCAAGCGCGGTCAAGCTTTCGCCGAAGCCGCCCGTGCGGACCAGATTGATGTCCTTCATGGTCAGGCCCGCACCTTCCAGCAGCAGGCCCAGCAGCGCGACGCTGGTCGAGCGCGGGTTGTTGAAGCCCACCTTGGCGCCTTTCAGATCGGCGGCGGTCTTGATCGGCGAGTTGTTCTTCACGAACCAAGTGAACTCGGCCACCGTCTGGACGTTCTCGGCGATGATTTTGAGATCGAGGCCTTCCTGGATTGCGCCGATCGCGGCGGCCGGATTGATTTCGGCGTAGGGCGCGTTCGCGGCCATCATGTTGCGCAAAGTCGTGCCGCCGCCGGCCGAGGTGATGATCTCGGAGACCTGGATACCTTCGGCGTCGAACATCTTCTTTTCGACGGCGATGGCGAAGGGCATCCCGTTGGCCGACACGCCGTAATTCGTGGCGACGATCTTGAACTGGGCGTTCGCCGTGCCGCTCAGGGCGAACAAGCTCGCGGCCCCCAGCACGGCGCCGAACACGGCGCCGGTCTTGCTTGCGAAGAATTTCATTGGGTTTTCTCCTCCTGGTTTGTTTTTCGACTTGTTAACGGCCTACTCGCCGCTTCGCCCTTGCGGGGTGAAACCGGTTTCGATGTCCATCCAGCGCGCGAGTTCGACGGCGCCGTCGAGCGAGGCGCGAATTTCCGCCGCCCCCGTCAGGCGTTCCATTTCGCGCTCGCCCCGGCTGAAAGCGCGCAGATCGCCCAGCGCCTTCTCGACCGCGCCGACGACGCGCAAAATCAAACTGGTGGGATAGGAAATCTGCGCAAAGCCCATGGCGCCGAGTTCGGCGGGCGTGAGCCACGGCGTATCCATGCCTTCGAACATCGCGGCGAGCAGTGTGGCACCGCGCAGCGTGCGGCCGACGCGTTCCAATTCTTCGACCTTGCGCAGGCCCGCGACGAACACGCCGTCCACGCCCAACGACAGGAAGCGTTCGGCGCGGCGCAAGGCCTCGTCGAGACCGACCGCGCCATAGGCATCCGTCCGGCCGATGATCACCGTCTCGCGCGACGCGCGGGTTTGCAGCGCCACGCGCAGCTTCGCCTCGATCACCGCGTCGTCGGCAACGGCGAGGGATTTCTCCGCACGCTGGCGTTTCACGTCGCGTAGCTGGTCTTCGATCAGCATGCCGCCAACGCCGATCGCTTCGTATTCCATCACGGTCTTGGCCACGGCCTTCACGTCGCCATAGCCGTCGTCGGCGTCGGCCATGAAGGGCAGATCGGTCGCGGCGGCGAGTTCGCGCATGCCGTCGATCATGTCGCGCAGGCCGATCAGCCCGACATCGGGCAGGCCGTAGCGCGCGGCGAGCAGCGTCGATCCGCCGACATTGAACGCCTTGAAACCGGCGCGCTTGATCAGCCGCGCGGTCAGCGCGTCATGAGCCAGGGGCGTGACGAGCGGCTTTTCGGCCGCCCAAGCGGTGCGGAAGCTCGGACGTTTCATCGTTCAGCCTTTCGCGCCGCGATCGGGGCCGGCCGAGCCGGCACCGGGCAAAGCGCTTTCGCTCAGGGTGGTCATCGCGCGGGTCGTGTTGGGGTCGTAGCCGGGCTGGACGCGCACATCGAGCACGACGGTCTTGCCCTTGCGGAACAGCGCGACCGCTTCGCGCATCGCGCTGCGCAATTCGTCTTGCGTGCGGATCGGGCCGATGCCTTCGGCACCCTGCCCTCGCGCGACCATGGCGAGGTCGATGTCGGGATCGGCGATGCGCTGGCCGATCCATTTGTTGCCAACCACGCGGCCGCGCGCGCGCGCCATGCGTTCCTGGTGCAGTTCGTCGTTGAAGAACGAACGATTATTGGCGACGACGACGATCAGCGGGATCCGGTAATGGACCGCCGACCAGATCGCCTGGCAGCCCATCATGTAGTCGCCATCGCCGAAAATCGACAGCGCGATGCGGTCCGTCGATTTGAGCGCGAGGGCCGCTCCCACGGCGATACCGGGGCCGGAACCCAACCCCGCGCCGCCATCGATGCCGAGATAGTCGAGCGGATGCGCCACTTCCCAAAGATGCCCGGCCCACGAGAACGGCCCGCGGATCAGGCAGCTTTCCTGGCCCTTCACCGCTTCGCGCGCGGCGGCGGCGAGTTCGGGAATGGTGATAAGGCCCGTGTCGCTGGGCTGATCCTCGGGCGTCACCTTCGGCCCCGCCTCGCCCTTCGCCTGCGGCCACTGCGAGGCCGAGACCTTGGCGGGAAGCGCCGCGAGCAGCGCCGCCACGACCGGATCGGGCTCGTTCAGCAGATTGATATCGACCGGGGCAAGACCCTGGTGATCCATGCTCCAGCCGTTATGGATCTGCACATCGACCGAGACTTGAACGATCTTGGCCGGCGGCGCCTTGTCGCCGAACGCGGTTTTCAGCGTGCCGGCGAGATCGATCCAGTCGAGGCTGAGGATCGCGTCGGCCTGACGGATCACTTCCAGCGAACGGGGCACCGGGAAGGTGCCCGCCGGGGCGGCATGCAATCGATGCGCGGACGGGAACGACGCGGCGGTCTTGAGGTCGGTCACGACCAGCGCGCCGAGCTTTTCCGCCAGCGCGACGCGGGCCGCCCACGACGCCTCGCTGCGGCCCACGCGGCCCATCAGAATCACCGGATGACGCGCACCGGAAAGCAGCTTTGCGGCTGCGGCAACGAGATCGGCATGCGGTGCTGCCGGTGCGGGCGGCTGGAACCTCGCCACGTCGGGGATCGCCGGCAATGCGTCGATTTTCGATTCCTGCAAACCGGCGTCGAGATTGATGTAGGTCGGCCCGCAAGGTGCTGTGCGCGCGATCATCGTCGCGCGCAGCATCGCTTCGACGATCGCGCCGACCGATGCGGGCTGATCGTCCCATTTCGTGTAGGGGCGCACCAACGCCCCCTGGTCGCGGGCGGTGTGGATCCAATCGATCCAGGGGCGGCGCTTGGTCGCATCGACCGGACCGGTGGCGCCCAGAACCAGCATCGGCACGCGATCGCACCACGCGTTGAAAATGGCCATGGTCGCGTGCATCAGGCCAACATTGCTGTGCACGATTGCACCCATCGGCCGCTCGGTGACCTTCGCCCAGCCATGCGCGATAGCGATGGCGTGTTCCTCGTGCAGGCACAGCAGCATCTGCGGATCGGCGTTACCCGCGTGATTCACCAGGCTGTCGTGCAAGCCCCGAAAGCTGGCGCCCGGGTTCAGCGCCACGAACGGAATGTCGAGTTTGCGCAGCAAGTCGGCCACCACATCGCTGGCCCAGAACCCGGCCGATCCCGACGGCTCGGGACGCTCCAGCGCCGCCGTCGGATCAACGAAATTCACGCCGGTTGCCTTCTGCGACACGCTTTCCTCCTGTTACGGCCGGCGCCACGATCACGGCGCCGGAGTGACGTCTCCGCCGCCAATGCGGCGCGCTTCACGGCTACGGACGAAGCGGGCGGATCCCTCGGAAAGTCCCGGAAATACCGCCAAAACTTTGATTTCAAGCACTCGAATGAAGTTCGCACGACGCGCGTGCGCGCTCCTCCCGATTGATTTTTTGCGATCGCTCGACGGCGATCATCGACCCTTAGCTATCGTCGTTCGCGCGATCCGGACAATCTGTTTTTTTTCATTTGGCATTACTTTTATGGATGCGACACGATCGGATATTCCGCATCGGTCCTGGTATGCCGACTTACGATCCGACCGATGCTGGCCGCTTTCGCGCGCGCAGCATCGCCCGCGCAGCACACATCCTTATGTATGACAACGGCAATTTGCGGGCCTAGCGCAGGCCGACCAGCATTTTGAGTTCGGCGACCGCTGCGTCGGGCGTCGTGTAGACATGGGCGTGCGCAACGTTGACCGCCGCGCGCGCCATCGAGAACTGCCCGAGCACGATCGCATCCACCGGCGGCAACGCCGCCGCAGCCACGGCAATGGCACGGTCATGCGCGGCTCCGTCGCCCTTCTCCAGCGCTTGCAACGCGCCTTCGACCAGACGCGCTTCGAGTTGCAGCCCCTCGCCCGCCGCCACGCGCAGTTCCGCCGACAACGGCGCCAGAGAACCCACGAACGTCACCAGCAAGCCGATACGCTTGCCATGCCAAAGCGCCGCGCGAAACGCGCTTTCGTTGGGTTTCAGCACTGGGATCGGCAGATCGGCTTTCACAGCCTCGATCGCCTTGCCGAAGGCCGAACAGGTGAACAGAATGCCGTCGGCTCCTTCGTCATGCGCATAACGGCCCAGGCGTACGAAGCGCTTGATCATCGCATCGTCCAGACGGCCGAGGCGCGCGAGATCGGCGGACAGTGAGTCGTCCAGCAGATTGCAAACCTGCGCATCGGGCCAGCCGCGTTCCATCGCCGCACGCGCCGGCGCCACGGATTCGCGCAAAGCGTGGATCAGGAAAATACGCGCCATCGCCCCTCGCTAACCGCGGGCCCCTTCGTATTGCGGTCCGCGCGCGGCACCCGCGTAGCGCAATTGCGCCTGCCAATCGAGCATCCGCGCGTGATACGCGACCGCCTCGGCGTCGAAATCGGCGCGCGGGATCGGTTCGTGCTCAAAATGCCCGTATCTGTCGATGCCGCGCACCAGCGTGGCGCTGTCCCGCGCGCCCGACACTTGACGCAGATGCGTGGGTATATAGCGCACGGTGAAGCCGATCCGCGGCGCCGTACCGGTATTCGCCTTCGAGCCGTGAATGATGCGCACATGATGCAGCGACATCTCGCCCGGCTTCAGGACGATATCGAGCGCATCCGCCTCGTTCACCTCGACGGCGACTTCCTGGCCGCGGCTCAACATGTTGCCTTCGCCGAACGTGTCGGCATGGGGCAGTTGATCGCGCGTGTGGCTGCCGGGCACGACGCGCATGCAGCCGTTCGACGGGGTCGACGGCGTGAACGCGATCCAGGCGCTGACGACGTCGGGCGACGACAAGCCCCAATAGGTCGAATCCTGATGCCAGGACACGAAGCCGCCGTCGCCCGGCTTTTTGGCGAAGAACCCGGATTGCCAGACCAGGATATCCGGCCCGATCAGATCTGCGACGGGATCGAGGATCGCCGGATCGCGGATCAGATCGTTGAGCCAACGCATCAAAAGATGCGGCTTTTCGTTATGGCGCTTCAGCAGCTTGCCGCCGTCGCGTTCCTCGGCCGCCGCGAACTTGGCGGCGTAACCGTCCATGGCGCTTTCGGGAAAGCAGCGGATCGGAAAGATCACGCCGTCGCGTGCGAAACCTTCGATCTGCGCGTGCGACAGGCGCGCGGGCTTCGCGTTCATGGATCTCTCCCCCCGTCAGGTGGCGGACATATACTTGCGCGTGCCGAAGAAACGCGGCCACAACAGCATCAGCAGCAACGCCGCCGCGAAGATCAGCAGACCCAGCGCGATCGGGCGTTCGACGAAGATCATGTAGTCGCCGCCCGATTGGATCAGCGCCTTGCGGAAATTCGTCTCCATCAGTTTGCCGAGCACGAAGCCGAGCAGCAGCGGCGCGGGCTCGAATCCGTAGCGATAGAGAACCACGCCGACGACGCCGAAAAAAATGGTGAGATAGACGTCGATCACGCTGTTGTTGACGGTGTACACGCCGATCACCGTGAACACGAGGATGCCGACATAGATCGCGCGATACGGGATGCGCAGCAGCGTGATCCAGAGGCGGATCAGCGGCAGGTTGATGATCAGCAACATGATGTTGCCGACCAGCATCGAAATCACGAGGCCCCAGAACACCGAGGCGTTGAGCGTGAGCAGATGCGGACCCGGCTGGATGCCGTGGATCGTCAGCGCGCCCATCATCATCGCCATCAGCGCGTTGGCGGGTATGCCGAGCGTGAGCATCGGAATGAAGTTGGTCTGCGCGGCGGCGTTGTTGGCGCTCTCGGGGCCCGCCACGCCTTCCACGGCGCCCTTGCCGAAACGCGAGGGATCGCGCGCGATCTTCTTTTCGACGATATACGACGCGAAGGACGCGAGGCCGGCGCCGCCGCCGGGCAGAATGCCCAAAATCGATCCGATGACCGTGCCGCGGATCGACGCGGGCACGGCGCGCTTCACGTCGTCGCGCGTCGGCATCCAGCGGCCGATCACCGACAGCTTGCCGAGCTTACCGTCGGTCTTGCACAACTCGCGCACGACATCGGCGATACCGAAGAGTCCGACGGCGACGGGCACAAAATCCAATCCGTCGGCGAGATTGGGCAGACCGAACGTGAAACGCCAGATCGCCGTGTCGATATCGATGCCGACCAAACCGATCATGATGCCGACCGCGACCATGGCGATCGCCTTCAAGGGCGAGCCTTGTGCCAGCACCACCGCGCCGATCAGCCCCAGCAGCATCAAGGCGAAATACTCCGGCGCGCCGAAGCTGGCGCCGATATAGGCGAGCGGCACCGCCAGTGCTGCGGTCAGAATGATTCCGACGACGCCTGCGAAGAACGAGCCGACGGCCGACACGACCAAAGCGGGGCCCGCGCGCCCTTGCTTGGCCATCGGATGGCCGTCAAGACAAGTGACGATCGACGACGTCTCGCCGGGAATGTTCAGCAAAATCGCGGTCGTCGAACCGCCGTACTGGGCGCCGTAATAGATGCCGGCGATCATGATCAGCCCTTCGGCGGGCGCGAGCTGATAGGTCAGCGGAATCAGCATCGCGATCGTCGAAACGGGGCCAACGCCCGGCAGCACGCCGATCAACGTGCCGACCAGCACGCCCAGGAAGCAATACATCAGACCGTTGATGGTCAGCGCGACCGAGGCGCCGAGCGCCAGATGCTCCAACATTTCCAAAGGTCAGGCCTTCCCGATCAGCGGCACGGAGATTTGGACGAGGTACCACATCGACAACGCCATCGCCTGCATCGCGACGACGAGCAGAACGACTTCCCAGAACTTCCGGCCAGGGATCGCGAAAGCGGATATGACGACCAGCAACACGAGGGCCGGCAACAGGCCCACAATGTTCAGCGTCAAGCCGAAGACGATATAGGACGCGGCGATGGTGATGATCGGGCGCGCCTTCAGGCGCTCCTCCGGCGCGTCGCGCGGACCGGTCTTCAGAAGATCGCCGATGATCAGAACGCCGCCGAAAAAAGCGATGATGACGCACAGCGCGCGCGGGAAATAGCCCGGCCCCATCTCGCTGGCGTTGCCGACCGGATAGCCCCGCGCAACCCACATGATGAAGACCGAAAACAGGATCATCGCGATCCCGCAGAACATATCTTCGTGCCGGTGATATTTGCGTAAGGCGTGGATCATGTGCGTCGCGTCCGATCGTGATTGCCCGCCGCCATACTTAATGCGGCTGGGCCTCGAGCGGCAAGGCCGCCCCCTTTCGAAGGGAGCGGCCCGCCATTCGATGCGCCGGGATCAAGCCGTCATTCGACGGTGATGCCCGAGTTCTTGAAATTGGTGCGCCAGCGGTCGATTTCCGCCGCGTTCCACTTCTTCGCATCCTCGATCGTCGGCGAGATGTAGGGGATCATCTGGTTGGAACGGAAACGTTCCTTCACTTCGGGGATCTCCTGCGCCTTGTTGATCGCCTCGTGCAGCTTGGCGAGCACGGCCGGCGGCGTTTTGGACGGCGCGAACAGGGCACCCCAGTAATTGGCGTTGAGCTCCGGCATGCCCAGTTCCTTCATCGTCGGCGTATCGGGGAAGTCCGGCAGGCGGGCGTCCGTCGTGATGATGATCGGACGGATCTGGCCGGCGGCCACCATCGGACGCGTTTGGATGATGTTCAGCGAGCAGAAATGCAGATCGCCGTTGATCAGGTCCGGCGCGGTCTGTCCGGTGGGATACGGCACGTGGGTGAAGCGCACGCCTTGCTTCTGCTGGAAGATCGCCATTTCGATATGCAGCGCGGTGCCGACGCCGGTAGAGCAGTAGCGGATCCTGCCGGGGTTCGCTTTGGCGTAGTCGATCAATTCCTTGAAGTTCTTCACGTCGAAATTCTTCGTCGTCGTGACGTACACGGCCGGCACGTCGGCGACGCGGCCGACGACGGTCACGTCGCGGTCGTAATCGATCGTGAAGCGTTTCGGGTGCACGGCAACGACGGCGCCGTTGACCATGCCGCTGCCCATCATCAGCGTGTAGCCATCGGGGGCGGCCTTCGCCATTTCCTCGATCGAGATGATGCCGAGCCCGCCCGGCTTGTTGTCGATCACGACCGGCTGACCCAGAACCTTCTGCATGCCTTCGCCGATGATGCGCGCGGTCGTATCTGTGGCGCCGCCGGCGGCGAACGGGATGACGATGCGGATCGGCTTGGTCGGGAATTCCTGCGCGACGGCGCCGGCGGCGCCGAACGCCGCAAGGCCCAACGCGGCCAAAGCGACTGTCAATTTTTTCATAACGATTCCTCCCTCGGGGTTTTTGCAGTGGGGGTTTGCCGGATTAGGGCTCCGGTCAGGTGGCGATACGGCGTTCGGACGCCGCTTCCTTGGCGGCGGCGAAGAAACGCCGCGCGGTGGATTTCTGCATTTCGTAGATCGAGCCTTCGCTGTCGGCGGGCGGCAGCGGCAGGCGCACGGGAACTTGCGTCATGCGCGGCTCGACCGACGTTTTACCAGCGACCATCATCGAATCGTAATCGGCCAGCGTGCCGGGGAAGCCGAGCAGCGGCCACGCGTCCGCCGCACGATACATCATCAGGAACAGGCGGCGTTCGCGGCCGGATTCGTTGGCGGCCGAACCATGCACCGTGCGGACGTGATGGATCGTGATCGATCCCGCCTTGCCGGTCAGCGGCACGGCCTTGGAAAGATCGATCCCGCATTGGCGAGGATCGATCGCGCCGCAGAAGCGGCCGTTCTCGTGATGATCGTGGATCGGCCCTTTATGCGAGCCGGGGATCATCAGCATCGGGCCGTTATCCGGTTCGCAATCGTCGATCATCACGCCGACGGCGGCGAGGTCGTCGTTGGTGTGCGGATAGAACGCCCAATCCTGATGCCACTGCACCGGCGCGCCGAAGCCGGCCGATTTCATGTTCAGTTTGCTGTAATCGAAACGGATATCCGGGCCCCACAAATCGGCGAGCGCGCCGATCACGCCGGGATGCGTCACCAAACGGCCGAAGGCCTCGTCGTGGCGATGGGGTGTCTTGATCCGGCGCACGCGCGGGTTTTCCGGCGTATGGGAATCTTCGAGATCGTAGATGTCGTCATGCGCCGTGACCTTGCGCGCACCCGCCATGAACGCGTCGACGCCGACCCGCAGACGCGCCACTTCCGCCGGAGAAAGCACGTTCTCCAGAACCAGGTAGCCGTCACGATTGTATGCATCGATCTGCGACTTTGCGAGCATCGTTTTCCGTTTTTCCGTCGCTCCGGCAGCCCCATCCGGCCCTTCGGCCGGTCGTTTCGGGCGCCGACGCGTCGCTCCCTTCGACACGTTCATCCCTGCGATTCTCTTAAGGGAATCGCCTCGGCTTGCCCAATCAGTAAAAAAGATTGGCCGCAGAACGATTCATGATGATGGCGGCCGATTTGGCAGGGCAGACGCCATTGGACTAGTATCGCCGGCCCCCTTTCGAGACCACGACGAACATCAGGGCGCCCCCCGCCATGTCGCAAAGCATCCGAGACATCCGCGTCTTCGTCGCGGCGTACGAAGAACGCTCCTTTACGGCCGCCGCGGCGCGCGAACACGCCACCCAATCCGGCGTGTCGCAGCATATCCGCAAGCTGGAAGAACGCTTTGGTACGCGGCTCTTCGCGCGCACCGCGGGCAGCGTCGTGCCGACAGCGGCAGGCGATGTCTATTACCGCAGCTGTCTGGAAGTCTTGCGCGCCTATAACGCATCCAAGGAAACGATGCGCCCGTTCAGCGGTGCGGCCGACGGCGAGGTCGTGATCGGCCTGATGCCGACGATGACGCGCTGCGCGCTTGCCCCAGCACTGGAGCGTTTCATCGCGTTGCATCCAAACGTGTCGGTGCAGGTGGTCGAAGCCTATAGCGGCGTGCTGACCGAACAGGTGCGCGCAGGCACGCTCGCCTTCGCCGTGGTACCCGCCTTCGCCGGGGGTGCGGGCTTACGCCAACGCCTGTTCGCGCGGACGCGCGAAGTGTTGGTCGCGCGCGCCACCGACAAGCGCGAACATCTCGCCCCCGTTCGCCTCGCAGATCTGCCGCCGATGAAACTGGTGCTGCCCAAGCCGCAGAACTCGCGGCGCAAGACCGTCGAGACCTACATCACGTCCAACGGCGTGCGCGTCGATCGGATGATCGAACTCGACGCGATGATGGGCACGCTCGATTTCGTCGCGACGACGGATTGGGTGACGGTGCTGCCCGGCGTGATGATGGCGAGCGACGTCGATCCGCGCCGCTTCACCGTGAACCCGTTGGACGAGCCGCCGCTCTGGCTCGATCTCGTCCAGATCGAATCGGCGCATCACGCGCTCACGCCGATGGCGCAAGCCTTCTCGGAAATCCTGTCGGAGGAGACGACGCGCCTCAATCAGCCATGGAGCGAACAAGCCGCCATGGCGCGCGCGGCGGTGGAAGCGCCGCCGACGAAACTCAAGTCGTCTTATGGCCGACGCCGTCGATGACGCCCTTGACCGACACCGCTTCGACGTCGTCCAGCATCTTCGTGCCGTGCGGCACGTTCGGCAGGAAATGCGCGGCCTGACCCGGCCCGATGATCGTTTCCTCGCCTTCGGTGAAAACCTTCATCCGGCCCTTGAGCACGTAGACGATCTGCTCCTGATCGTGGGAGTGGATTTCAGCACCCTGCCCCGCCTTAAAGCTCAAAATGCCGAACTCGACCTGGCTGCCGGTGATGAGGCGGCCCAGCGCCGTCGAATGCTTCGGCGTGACCAGTTCCTGCGGAACGTCCTGCAGCGTGTAGAACGGCATCGTTTCTCTCCCGGGCGATATCTCGGATAAATCTATACGCGCCGCCGCCCTTCCCCGCATTATCCTTGATAATCGGGGCGAGTAGTTCGTTTGATTTGGGGGCGGAATCGCTTCTTGTCATAAACGGCGCGGTCCAACGAACATGCGCATATAGCGGAGGAAAACTTGTTCACGCTCGACGGCAAGGTCGCCATCGTCACCGGCGGCACGCAAGGCTTGGGCGGCGCCTACACGGCGATCTTCGTCAAGCTGGGGGCGATGGTCGTGATCGGCGACGTACGCGACGACGAAGGGAGCGACGTCGCCGAGCGCTACAACGCGCTCGCTGGGGGCAAACGCGTCGTCTATCGCCATCTCGACGTGACCGATTCCGCGCAATGGCAGCGCATCGCCGATACGGCGGAATCCGAGTTCGGCAAATTGACCACGCTCGTGAACAACGCGGGCGTGCCAGGCCGCGACGGAATCGAAGCGACGACGGAAGCGAGCTGGGCCGGCACGATCAATGTGGACCTCAAGGGCACGTGGCTCGGCATGAAGCACTGCATCCCGGCGATGCGCCGGGCGGGCGGCGGCTCGATCGTCAATACCTCGTCGACCTCGGGCCTCGTCGGCACGGGTCGCGGTGCGCCCTATTGCAGCGCCAAGGGCGGCATCCATGCGCTGACCAAAACGGCGGCCGCGCAATACGGGCTCGAGAAAATCCGCGTCAATTCGATCCATCCGGGCTTGGTCGACACGCCGCGCAACAAGAACATCTCCGACGCATGGCGCAAGGAGATGCTGCGCGACACGCCGCTGGGCCGCATGGCGGACCCGGCGGAGATCGCCAACGCCGTCGCGTTCCTCGCTTCCGATGCCGCGTCGTTCATGACCGGCTCGGCGATGATCGTCGATGGCGGGATGACCGCGATCTAGCGGGTGGTCAATCCGCCATCGACCAGGACGTTCGATCCGGTCATAAACGCGGCCATGTCGCTGGCGCAGAAAAACACGACGCGCGCGACCTCGTCGGCCTCCGCCGCACGGCCCATCGGGAAGGACGCGCGCAGCGTCTTTTCCATCGCCGCGACCGTATCGCCGTCGCTGTCCTTGCTGCGCGCGGCTTCGCGCATTTCGGCGACACCCGGCGTCTCGGCCATCGACGGTGTGACGCACAACACGCGAATGCCGTGTTTGACCAGTTCCATCGACGACGAGCGCGTCAAGCCCAGCACGCCGGCTTTGGCTGCACTGTAAGCCCCCAAGCTGACGCGCCCGCGCACCCCTGCGACCGACGCGATATTGACGATCACGCGGCCGGGACGCCCCGCACCCGCGATCATGCGCTTGGCGGCGGCACGGCTGCCAAAGAACACGCCGCGCAGATTGACGTCGTACATCGCTGTCCAATCTTCGTCGGTTGTTTCGACCAGCGGCTCGCCCCGGAACACGCCCGCGTTGTTGATCCAGATGTCGAGCGCGCCGAGATCCTTCAGCGCCTTGTCGGCCAGCGCTTCGACCGAGTCGACCGCGCGAACGTCCAGCTCGGCGCCGATCACCTTGGCGCCGTATTGCTTGGAGAGCTCGGCGGCTGCCTGCTTGGCGCCATCGGCGTTGCGATCGCCGATCAGGACCGAAGCCCCCGCCTCGGCGAAGCGCGCGGCCGTGCAATAGCCGATGCCGCGCGCGGCCCCGGTGACGACGGCGACGCGACCTTTCAGCGACAGAAGTTCGGAAATCTTGGGGACGGACATATCGTGCCTCACTTCTTCGCGAAGAGTTTTTCCATCGACGCATAGGCGCGCTTGGCGACCGTCGCCGCGTCGAAGGTGCGATACGTGGCGTTGAAGACCTCGACCGCGAAATGGCCGCGATAGCCCGTGGCGAGCACGCGATCCACGTATTCGCGCACCGGCTTCACGCCTTCGCCCGGAAACAGGCGGTAGTTCCGCAACTGCTCGCGGATCGGCAGATTCGATTGCGCGAAATCGTTGATCTCGGCGAGAAAGATCTTATCGCCGGGAATCTCGTTGATCGCGTCGAGCGGATGGCCGGGCAGGAAGATATGCGCGGTGTCGAGCACCATGCCGACATGGCTGTGATCGACTTCCTTGATCAGCTTCCAGCCCAGGCGATAATCGTTGATCCACTCGCTGAAGCACATCGGCTCGTAACCGATACGGATACCCTCGGCCTTGGCGAGATCGCCCAGCGCCCGGATCGACGCGACCGCCCCCTTCCAATCGGTCTTGTCGGCGGGCGACATGGTGGAGCCGAGGACGAGCATGTCCCCGCCCACCAGCTTGATCTGGCCGATCTGCTGGCGCGCGATGTCGAGCTTGCGACGCTGCACGTCGGCGGGCATGCCTTCCAGATCGCGCAACAACTGATAGGCCGACAGCTTCATGCCGCTGTTGTTGAAGGCCATGATCGATCCGTCGGGATCGTCGAATAGCGGGAACAGATCGCTGTGCCACAGCGTGGCGGCGGGGAAACCCGCCCCCTTCATCGCCGCGACGCGGTCGACGAAGGACCCGGCGAGCGTGCCGGAATTGATGGACCAAAGATGATCGGTCATGACGTCTCCTTTTTGTTCGTTATCGGCGATCACGCGGCGGTATAGCCGCCATCGACCACCAGCCCGGTCCCCGTGACGAAGGTCGCGAGATCCGAGGCGAGAAAGACATAGGCGCCAGCGATTTCGTCGGCGCCGCCCAAACGCTTCATCGGCGTTAGCTGCAGGAAGCGCGTTTGCGCGGCCGCGTCGAGCCCCGCCGCGAGCGACGGATCGACCGGCCCCGGCAGCACGGCATTGATGCGGATCCCTTGCGTCGCGTATTCGATCGACGCGGTGCGTGTGAGCATCAGCACGCCCGCCATCGCGCCGTGATAGGCGGCGGAATGCCCGCTGCCGACCATCGCGGCGGTCGAGGATGTATTGATGACCGCACCGCCGCTCGATTTGCGGATCGCGGGGATCGCGGCTTTCATGCCGAGCCAAGCGCCGCGCAGATCGGCGTCGATCGTGCCGTCCCACTCGGCTTCGCTGGTTTGTTCGACGCCCGCACGGCCCGGGTCCGGTGCCGTATTGACCAGCGTGGTCAAGCCACCGAATTCGGCAATCGCGAGATCGACAAGCCGCGCCCAGGAATCCGGGTCGCGCGGATCGAGCGCGCCGGCACGCAAACGCGACGATTTTTCACCCGTGTATGCGCCGCCCGCGACGACATTGGCGCCGTGGGTCAGGAACGCGGCCACGATCGCCGCACCCAGCGCGCCATCGGCGCCGGCGACGATCGCCGTCTTGCCTGCCAGAAGTCCCGTCATCGGCGTTCCCTTGATACGTCTTTTTATCGCGCGGCTATTTCAGCCGCGCCAGAAAATCGGCGATGACGCGGTCGAAAGCGACCGCATTCTCGACATTGGCGATATGCGCGGCGGCGGGGAGCATCGCGAATTCCGCCCCCTTCACGGCCTGCGCCATATCGCGCATCGCGTCGGGCGGGGCGGCCAGATCGTCGGCGCCGACCACGAACAGGCAAGGCAGCGCGATTTTCGGCAGGTCCTTGCGATAATCGAGCGCCATCAACGCGGCTGCACAACCGCGATAGCCTTCGACCGGCGTCGTGCGGATCGTTTCGTCGAAACGCGCGACGGTTTCGGGATGGGCGGCGCGGAACGCCGCACCGAACCAGCGCTCGATCGTGCCGGACGCGATCGCGCCCATACCGCCTTTCTCGATGGCGGCGATCCGGTCGCGCCAACCTTGAACGTAAGGCGGCGGCGCATCGGCGCGCGCATCGCAGCAGATCAAGGCCGACAGGCGATCGGGATGGGCCAAGGCCATCCCCAGCCCGGTCATGCCGCCCAGCGACAGGCCCATGAATACGGCCTTCGCCACGCCGTGATGATCCATCACGGCGACGGCATCGGCGACCAGATCGGCGAAGCTATAAGGGCCCTTCGGCACGCCGCTGGCACCATGGCCGCGCGTATCGTAGCGCAGCACATTGTGCGTGCGCGTCAGCAAAGGGATCTGCGCGTCCCACATACGATGATCGGCGGCGAGACTATTCGACAGCACGATCCAGGGTGCGGCCGGATTGGCGGCACGGTCGATGCGCGTCGCCAGCGCGAACCCGTCGCGGGCGACCGCGATCATGCGACGCGCGTCTTGTGCTCGGCGCTGTCGATCTTGGGCAGCACCTTCTCGGCCAGCAGCACCATCGAATTGCGGCCGAGATCGCGGTCGAGCCAATCCTTGCCCGCATAAAGCAGCGTACCGAAATCGCCCACTTCCTCGCGGAAGGCGAGCAATTCCTCGGCGACCTTCGACGGCGAGCCGTGGATGATGAGCTTCTCGCACACGCTGTCGGTCGTCACTTCGTCGTCGGGCTGGTCGCGATGGGTTTTGAACAATTCCGCGCGGCCGTTCTTCTTCAGCTTGGTGACGAGCTGATTGTAGTAGAAGCGATACGGGCTGTTCGACCCCAGCGCATAATCGCGCGCGGTCTTGTCGTCCTTGGCGACGAACACGCTTTTCGCCACGCGCCAATTGGCCGGATCGACGCGCCGCCCGGCGCGCTCGCAGCCTTCGACGTAACGCGGCCAATGCGTCTTCACCCAATTGGGCATCAGGAAGTTCGCCGAAATCGGCTCCCAGCCGCGCGCGGCGGCTTCGGTGACGCCCTTCGAGAACGGCGCCACGGCCGTCACGACGATTTCGGGATGCGGGCGTTGCAACGGGCGCGGTACATAACCTTGGCCGATCTCCGTCATCAGCGTGCGCGACGTCGAGATATTCCAATATTTGCCCGCGAGCTCGTAAGGGGCGGCCTGCGACCACAAGGCGAGCACGTGGTTGATGCATTCCAGGAACATCTCGTTGCGATTTGCGCCGAGATTTCCGAACGCTTCCGCATCCGACAGAAGGCCGCCGGGGCTGATACCGAAGATGAAGCGCCCGTCGAGCAGATGATCGAGCATCGCGATCTGCGCCGCCACACCCACCGGATGCGAATTGGGCAGATTGACGGTGCCCGTACCCAGCTTGATGCGCTTGGTTTCGCTGGCGAGGCTGGCGAGGAACATCGCCGACGAGGTGATGTTCTCCGACAGATCGGTCGCGTGTTCGCCCGCATAGGCTTCGACGAAGCCAAGCTCGTCCGCGAGCAGAAACGCCTCGCGGTCTTCCCGGAGACTTTGCCGCCAATCCTTGTCGAGCGGATGGATCGGCATGGTGAAGAAACCGAGCTTCATGCGGGGCGCGCCTCAACGTTCTTGTTCGCCGCTATCTTTGGCAGCGAACCGCGCGGCTGCGAAATCATCAGTTCTGAATGCGCGCATCACGTTTTTTACTGGCCGATTGCTGCCTTCGGCTTTGAAGGCGCGCGGCGCACCGGTGTATGTTGGCCGCAATCACGATCGACGAAACGAGGAAACGATGCCCAAGACCGCGACCGCACCGGCGAACATGACGCCGCGCAAGCCGCCGCCCGCCCAGAAGGCAGGCAAAGGCAAATATCTGTTCAAGATGGCGAACCTCAAAAGCGTCGAGGCCGGCCCCGAATATTCGACCGCGCATGGAGCGGTCGTCGAAGGCGAACGCTTTATGTTCGGCTTGCTGCGCATGCCCAAGGGCACGGGTGCTGCGGCGCATCACCATCCGAACGAGCAATGGGTCTATATCATCGATGGCGAGCTTGCTTTCGAAGTGGACGGCAAGAAGGGCGTCGCGCGCCCCGGCTCGCTGCTTTATTTCCCACCCAACGCGGTGCATTCGACATTGGCCGCCCCCGATCGCGACGTCGTGTTCCTGACCGGCAAGGATTTGAGCCACGGTCTGTGGGGCAAGCCGGTCGATGCGAAGGCCGGACCCCGTCGCGCGAAGCCTGCACCCCGCGCCAAAACACCCGCGCGCCGCAAGCGTTGATCGCGATGCGTCTTAAAAACAAAGTCGCGATCGTCACCGGTGCGGCGCACGGCATCGGTGCCGCCATCGTGCGCGCCTTCGCGCGCGAAGGCGCCAAGCTCGTTGTCGGCGATATTCTGGACGACGAAGGCAATACGCTGGTCGCTTCGGTGAACAAGGAAGCGGGCGCGGATATCGCCACGTATATGCGCTTCGACGTGACGCAAGCAGCACATTGGAACGACGCCGTTTCGCTCGCCGAAAGCCGCTTCGGCAAGCTCGACCTTCTGGTGAACAACGCCGGCGTTCCCGGCCGCCCCGGCGTGGAAGACACGACCGAGGAAAGCTGGAACCGCACGATGGACGTCGATCTGAAGGGCACGTGGCTGGGCATGAAAGCCTGTATGCCGGCGTTCCGTCGGGCGGGCGGCGGGGCTGTCGTCAACACCTGTTCCAACTACGCGCTCGTCGCCTCGGGCCGCGCCACCGTCTATCACAGTGCCAAGGGCGGTGTTTTGAGTCTGACGCGCGCGGCAGCGGTCGAATACGCGCGCCAGAAAATCCGCGTCAACGCGGTACTGCCCGGCGTTGTCGCGACACCGCGCAACGCCACCCTGCCCGCCGATTGGGCCAAGACGCTGATCGATCAGACGCCGCTGGGCCGCATCGCCCAGCCGGACGAGATCGCGCCCGCTTATGTCTTCCTCGCTTCCGACGAAGCGTCGTTCGTCACCGGTACGTCGCTGGTCGTCGACGGCGGCTATACGTCGATCTAGGTCCCGCACGACATGGAAAAGACCGAAATCCGCGACGGCATGCGCATCTCCTGGGACGCGCCCATCACGATGGACGATGGCTTGGTGGTGCGCGCCGATATCTTCCGCCCGATCGCGCCCGGCCGCTATCCCGCGATCCTGACCTACGGACCCTACGCCAAGGGCCTCGCCTTCCAGGAAGGCTATCCGACGGCATGGAATCTGCTGGCAAGCCAGCATCCCGCCGCGTTGGAAGGATCGAGCAATCTCTATCAAAGCTGGGAGCTGGTCGATCCGGAGCGCTGGGTCCCGGACGGTTACGTGTGCGTGCGCGTCGATTCGCGCGGGGCCGGCCGCTCGCCCGGCTTCCTCGATCCGTGGTGCCCGCGCGAGACGCAGGATTTCTACGAGTGCATCGAATGGTGCGCGCGCCAGGATTGGTCGAACGGCAAGGTCGGCCTCAACGGTATTTCCTATTACGCGATCAACGCCTGGCAGGTCGCCGCGTTGCAGCCCCCGCACCTTACCGCCATGTGCGTGTGGGAAGGGGCCGCCGATTTCTACCGCGACATGACCCATCACGGCGGCATTTTGTCGACCTTCTTCGCCAATTGGTACGACATGCAGGTGAAGACCGTGCAGCATGGCGTAGGCGAACGCGGCAAGCGCAGCCGCGCCAATGGCGAACTCGCCTGCGGCCCCGAAACGCTGTCGGACGCCGAACTCGCCGCCAATCGCGCGAAATTCGGCGAAGACGTTCTTGCCCATCGCTTCGACGACGAATATCACCGCGCGCGCACGCCCGACTGGGACAAGGTGGTCACGCCTTTCTTGTCGGCCGCGAGTTGGGCGGGCCAGGGCATGCATCCGCGCGGCAATTTCGAAGGTTTCATGCGCGCCAAAGCGCCGCAGAAATGGCTCGAAATCCACGGGCTGGAGCACTGGACTCATTTCTACACGCCCTATGGCGTGGCGTTGCAGAAGAGATTCTTCGGCTATTTCCTGAAAGGCGAGCAGAACGGCTGGGACAAGGAACCGCGCGTACTAATGCAGGTGCGCCGCCCAGGCGAGCACTTCACGCCGCGCGGCGAGAACGAATGGCCGATCGCGCGCACGCAATGGACGCGCCTGCATCTCGATCCCGCGACGATGGCGCTGACCGAAGCCGTTCCGGCCGCGCAAGGCAAGATCAGCTACGCGACGATGGGCGATGGCTTGACTTTCCTGCTGCCCGCCTTCGACGAAGAAGTGGAGATCGCGGGGCCGTCCTCGGCCAAAATCTTCGTCTCCTCGCCCACGAACGACGCCGACATCTTCCTGGTGCTGCGCGTCTTCGATCCGCAGGGCAAGGAAGTCGTGTTCTCGGGCACGGTCGATCCGCACACGCCGATCGGCCAGGGCTGGCTGCGCGCCTCGCGCCGCAAGCTCGATCCGAAATTGTCGCTGCCCTACCGCCCCTATCACACGCATGACGAGGACCAGAAACTGGTTCCGGGCCAAGTCTACGAGCTCGACGTCGAAATCTGGCCGACCGGCATCGTCGTGCCGCCGGGCTATCGCATCGGCTTGACGGTGCGCGGCAAGGACTACGAATGGGACGGGCCGGGCGTGCGCAATTCCAGCTTCAAGAACGATCTGCGCGGTTGCGGCCCGTTTCTGCACAACGATCCGACCGACCGGCCGCCGGCGGTTTTCGATACGACGCTGACGTTGCACACCGGGCCCGGCACGGCGTCGAGCGTGCTGCTGCCCTTCATTCCCAAGAAAGCGTGAACGCATGACTTCCGTTGCACTGATCGGTCTGGGCTGGTGGGGCAAGATCATGGCGAGATTGATCGCCGAAAGCCCCAAACTGCGCCTCGTGCGCGCGGTCGATATCGATCCGGCCGGCGAAGCGATCGTGCGTCCGCTCGGCGCCGCGTTCTCGACGAACTATGCCGACGCGCTCGCCGATCCCGCCGTGCAGGCGGTCATTCTGTGCACGCCGCACGCCCAGCATCGCAAGCAAATCTTGGCGGCCGTCGCGGCCGGCAAGCATGTGTTCTGCGAAAAGCCGCTGGCGCTGACCCGCACGCATGCGGTCGAATGCGTCACCGCGTGCCGGAACGCCAAGCTGGTGCTCGGCATCGGGCATGAACGCCGCTTCGAACCGCCGATTTTGGAGCTGCGCAAGCTGCTGAGCGACGGCACGCTGGGCACGCCGTTGCAGATCGAAGCGAATTTCAGCCAGGACAAATTCCTGAGCCTGCCCGCCGATAATTGGCGCCTGTCGGCCGATAACGCGCCCGCCGGGCCGATGACGGCGACGGGCATCCATCTGCTCGATCTTTCGGTGAGCTTGCTCGGCCCCGCGCGCCGCGTGGTGGCGAATGTCGCCCAGCTCGGCAGCCAATTGCGCAACGGCGACACGCTGGGCGTGATGGTCAATTTCGCCAGCGGTGCGAATGCCCTGATCAGCGCGATGCTGGCCACACCGTTCGTCGGGCGCTTCGCGCTTTACGGCAACAAAGGCTGGGCGGAGGTCGTCGACAAGGCGCATCCCGAAGCCTCGGAAGGCTGGACGATGACGACCTGCCTGCGCGGGGAAAAGCGCGTATCGCGCGATTTCGCCGCCGCCCCGGCCGTGCTGGTCAATCTCGAAGCCTTCGCCGACGCGGTCGCCGGCAAGGCGCCCTATCCCGTCACCGATGCCGAACTGACCGGCACGATCGCGGCCCTCGAAGCCGTGTTCGCTTCGGCACGCAACGGCGGCACGGTCGAAACGGTCGCGGGCTGATCGCGATGGGCGAAGCCGATCCCGCCGTTTCGATCGATGCGTTCCGGGCGGGCATGTCGCGCCTGGGTGCTGCGGTCAATATCGTCACCACCGACGGCCCTTCGGGTAAGCATGGCATCACCGCCTCGGCCGTGTGCAGTGTGACCGACACACCGCCCACGCTGCTGGTCTGCGTCAACCGCAGTTCCAGCGCGCATGACGTGATCGTCGGCAACGGCGCCTTATGCGTGAACGTGTTGGGCCAAGGGCACGAAGATCTGGCGATGCGCTTCGGCAAGCCGGGTATCGCACCCGAGGAACGCTTCGCGGCGGATGCGTGGACGACGCTGGTGACGGGCGCCCCGCTACTGAAAAGCGCCACGGCGGGTTTCGATTGCCGGGTGATCGAACGCCACATGGTCGGCACGCATAGCGTGGTGATCGCGCGGGTGGTGGGCATCGCCAAGGCCGATCTCGGTCAAAGCCTGATCTATTTCGATCGCAGCTTCCATGCATTGCCGCCGCGCGCCGCCGCCCCTCGCGCATAGAGGCGGACGAAACGTTCCAATGAAAATGGCCCCGGTCGGTAACCGGGGCCTTTGTTCGTCGGGGCCGATGGTGGGCGAAGTCGGGCTCGAACCTACGACCCGCTGATTAAGAGTCAGCGGGCAGTCGGAGTTGTCGCCAGAGCTCAATCATGGCCTTTTGCGACGGCGGCACAGTTAACGCTCCGACGGAAAAGACACTTCGAGGGACTCTCAGTCCTGCGGAACGATTGATAAATCAATAGGCCAATGGCACTGAGACCGACTATCCGTCGTCATTGCGTTTGAGATATTTTGAAGCGGCAGCTAAACGCGCCGTCAACACATCTCGGCTTTCTCCAACTTTTCAGTTTCAGTGAATTGATTCGCAGCGACATGCATATTGTCTCGGAGAATTCCACTGGCGATTGGAGTGCTTTTCAGCGATGTCCAAAGATCCGAGTTCGAAACCTAAGAGCCGGCCTGCTTTACCTGACGATAAGCCGCTTGAAAATTTGGCCAAGGATCCGCTGGAATGCCTTCCGTTCGCCCCACCGGGATTGGAAAGCCCGATGGCAGCGCTAGCTACGCGGATGACACGGCCGGAGACGCTAGCGCTGATCGACCGTCAGATCGCGAAGCGGCGAGCGCGGATCTAGAGAAGCTCTAACACCGGAAGTTCGGGCGCTGTTTCAGCCGGGCGATAGAGATGCGAATGGTCACGCCTTCTCCGATCGGGCACATTCGAGACGCGCTTGCGTCACTACGGATTCAAACTCAGTCGACTTGCTAGGTTGTTAGGCCGATATGCGCCCAAGTCGCACTGCTTACAGATGTCCATATTATGGCTTCCCGCGCCCCCCAACCCAGGGCTGGCCAATACGTTACTCCTTGGCACAACGATGCGTTATCTCACGCCGTGCAGGCCGAAAGATGTCGCGCAATAACGCATTAAAATCAGTATTTTAACGCCGGCGCACGGCGATTTTAAGTCCCCCAGCCTTATCATTTATGCCGCGAACGTAACTAAGCGGAATGAGGGACATCATGACGATCTATCGAAGACTCTGGAAAACGGCGAGCGGCGCGATACGTCGCGCTTGGATTGTCGAATTGTATGTCGAAGGTCGTCGCTTTCGCCGTCAGTTCAAAACCCAAAGCGAAGCGGCCGCATTCGCTGAGTCTCCGGGTACAACAAGGATGAACTCAGGCGCGCAAGCTAGGCCATTGACCTTTTCTGCGGTGGCGGCGGCGTATGTACTGGAGCAGAAATCGGGAGGTCTAGAGCGGTCAACATACGACAGTTATCAGCGACAAATTCAGCGTCATATCGAGCCAAAGATTGGCAGTTTGATGATACGTTATATCGATCGAATGAAAGGTCTCGAGATACTCGACGAACTGAAATCTCAGCTGACGCCGAGATATGCGAAAGTTGTATTTTCTACTTTTAAAAGACTAATGAATTACGCGCATAATGTTGGCGCGATCGAACAGAACCCCCTGACTAATTTACGCTACAGCGCCAGTCGCGACAGCGGATCGATCCGGCGATATGAACGAGCCAAGGTTCCATCGAAGCTTTTGATTTCCGACTTACGAGATAGAATTGAGTGGGGTGACGAAATCAACTGGAACTACATTCGCCGCGCGGACGTCGTCGCTGTGCTAGGGCTATTCGCTGGACTTCGACCGTCCGAGACGCGCGGCCTGATGATCCGGAACGTCGTGTCGATCAATGATTCGCACTATGTGCAAATCCGACAGCGCGCTGACATTTTCAATAAGATTGGTGACGGCAAAACGCCTGCCGCATTTCGCGACGTTCCGATCTCCAATCGCGTATACGCGATGCTTCAGACATATATTCAACAGCAGGCCATGCCAAGAGATGGTGGGATAAGCTCGACGTTGCCGGCTGGCGAAAGTTCGGGGTTCAAAATTTCTATGAATTTCGGAAAGGGTTTGGAAAGCCAGCCATTACGTTGCATGGATTGAGACATGCGTATGCAAGCTTGGAAATTGAACGTGGTGTGACTCCTAAAGTCCTCCAGCAACGCATGGGGCACTCAAGCTATCTGACGACCACCGATCTCTACGGTCATCTTTGGAAAGATCGTACGCAAGACAAGAATGATGCTGAGGCCCTGGACTCAAAAGTCACGGAAATAGGCGAGATGCTCGATCTTGATTTTGAAGCGTTCTGATTTGCGGCCGTTATGTGAACCGAGCGGCGATCTTCTCGGCGATCATCAGCGTCGGTAGATTGGTGTTCGTCCGCACGATGCGCGGCATGATTGAAGCGTCGGCTACCGTCAGGCCACGGACACCGATCACAGCACCGCTTGCGTCGACGACCGCATCGGGATCGTCCGCAGCCCCCATCCGGCACGTGCCCGACGGGTGCCACGACGTGCCGACGATCTGGCGGATATAGGATTCGGTCGTCGCGTCGTCGCGCAGAATGTCTGCAAGCGACGCGCCGTCGGTGATGACATTGCGGATCACGAAACGTCGCAATGTCGCCGAAGCGTCCATCGCGATCGCGCCGACACTTCCCAGCAGCGCGTTGAAGGCGGTGGGCTTGCTCAGTTTCTCGATCAACGGCGACAGGCGCGACGGGAATACGTCCGACACCACGCCGGGACGCATCATCCCATCCAGAATATGCGCGACCAAGCGGAAGCCTTCGACGAGGCGGCGCGAATCGCGTGGATCGGACATGCCGTTGAAATCGATGATCGGATCGACGCCCGGATCGGCGGCAGCAAGCGTGAGTTGGCCGCGCGAGTACGGCAGGCACAGATAGGCGCGCAGCGAGCAGATGCGCTCGCCCACATCGTGCCACATCGAGCGTGCACCTCCCGACAGCACCATGTCCGATGGCTCGCAATCCGGCACACCCGAGCTGTAGCGCAGATAGGTCGATACGCCGCGCGACGGCTTCACGCCC
Organism: Alphaproteobacteria bacterium; assembly: GCA_017308135.1. Lineage (NCBI taxonomy): Bacteria > Pseudomonadati > Pseudomonadota > Alphaproteobacteria > Alphaproteobacteria bacterium. The sequence continues at coordinate 581,083 of JAFKFM010000007.1, read as the reverse complement.
CGCGCTTTGGGATCGACATAGGCCGAAATCGAAACGATCGGATGGTCCTGAAGATTGCGCCCCACGCCAGGTCGATGCGCGCGGATGTCGATCCCGTGCCGCGCCAATTCGGCTTGATCCCCGATCCCCGACAGCATCAGCAATTGCGGCGAGCGGATAGCCCCCGCGCTCAGAATCACGTGATCGGCGTCGATCCGCCGCGTTTCGCCGTCACGGCGAAACTCGATTCCGGCGGCGCGACCGTTTTCGATCGCGACGCGCAATACACGGGCGTTCGCAACAATCGATAGATTGGGCCGCGCACGGACCGCGTCGGTCAGATAGGCACGCGAGGCGGAATGACGCAGCTGTCCGTCATTGCTGAACGGCAGCGCGCCATACCCATCGCCGAACGGGCCGTTGAGATCGTCGAGGCGCTTATGGCCGAGCTGTGACCATGCACGCATATAGGCAAGCGTCGCCGCATCCCAGGTCTCGGGCGGCGCGCGCCTGATCTTGATCGGTCCCGCGTCGCCGTGCAGCGGTCCGCCGAAATCAAGATCGGTTTCGAGCTTGCGGAAGAACGGCAGAACCGAATCCCAGCCCCAACCTTTGGCGCCCGCGACCGCCCAATGATCGTAGTCGGCGGGCGCGCCCCGTAGCGAAATCTGGCCGTTGATCGTCGATCCACCGCCCAGCAGCATGCCTTGCTTGAACGCATGCTCCGGCCCGCCGACGGCGTGGCGCGCGCGCAACCCCGGCCAGAAATAGGCCGGATCGACAAAGGCACGCCCGCCATAGGTATCGGTCAGGTCTGGGCGACGCTCGGGATCGAGATCGGGCCCCGCCTCGACCAGCACGATGCGCCGGCGCGGGTCTTCGGAAAGCCGGGCGGCGAGCACGCTGCCCGCCGCCCCGCCGCCGACGATCACGAAATCGACGCGGCTAGCACCGTGTGCTGCGTCCATCGTGTTAATGCGTGCCGGACAGAATCGCCCCTTGCGCCGCGAGACCTTCACGCAACTGGCGCACCGGCACGCTGCGGATATTGCCCGGATCGTTGCCGCGCAGGCTGATCACCGCCCCCAAGCCCGCCGCTTCGCCCTGCGCCATGCATGGCCCCATGACGCGCGCAGAGCCGTGGCCTTCGCGATCGGCCGACATGCAACGCCCGGCGATATAGACGTTCTTCAAGCTCTTGGTCAGCAGCATGTCGTAGGGCATGTCGTAGGATCCGCCGTGCTTCACCGGGATGCGGACTTGCTTGATGCCGTCCTGATGGATGTCGATATGGTGGGAGCCCTTGCCGATCGCGTCGTCGCGCTTGCGCGCATTCAGCACGTCGTCGCCGGTCAGCACGTAGTCGCCGACGATGCGGCGCGTTTCACGAATGCCCAAGCGATGCGCCAGACCCGAGAAATGCGCGTTCTCGAAGCCGGGCACGCGCTTGCGCATGAACGCCACGCAATTCCACACCTGATCGACCAGGCCGTTGAAAGCCTCCGACAATTTCACCGTATCGGTCGCATCGATATTGGCGATTCGCGTCGTGTTGATCGACACCTCGCCGCGTTCCGCCGATACCGGGATAATGCCGATCAAGGCGGTCTCGTACTTCAGATCGCCGTTACGGATACCGTCTTGAATCAGCGGGCCGTTGCCTTTGACGAACACGGCCGGATGCCCTTGTTCGCGAAGCTTCTCGGCGCATTGGCGCGGCGTCAGATCCGAACCCATCCATTCGCTTTCGCCGACCGCGAGGTTCTCCGGCGCCTCGACGCAGAAATCGAGCAAGCGCTTGGAATCCACACCCGACATGCGGAACAGCATCGTCAGCGGCTGGAACTCGCCCTTGTCGTTGGAGATCATCGCCTCGGCGCCCGCCATCATCGCGACATCGCCATCACCCGAGCAGTCGATGAACACCTTGGCGGAAACGAGCGTACGCTGGCGCTTGTTGAGCACGACCACGCCGCGCACTTCGCCATTGTCCATCACCACGTCTTCGGCGAAGGAGTACATCCACACATGCACGCCGTGGCGGCGCACGACATTGGCGACGGCGATCTTCATGATCTCCGGATCGATGCACACGTACCAGATCAGGCGCCAATCCTTGATCGGCCCGATATAGCCGCCCAGTCGTTCGTGCTCGTCCAGAATCTCCTTCAGCACGCCGCCGACGATCCATTCGCCGCGCGCGTTCAATGCGCCGTCAACCGGCAGGCCAGTGATTAGCTCGCCGCCGATCATCGAGCCCGCTTCGAGCAGCAGCGTCTTGGCACCGTTCTTGGCGGCACTGATCGCCGCGGCGACGCCCGCACAACCGCCGCCCACGACGACGACGTCATATTCCGCGTGATGGAGTTTCTGAGCCATAGGGGTAACGTCTCTCCTTGGTATGGAACGATCAGGCCGCGCCGTGATGGCGGGCGATTCCGGTTTCAGCGTCGAACAAGTGAATGCGCGCGGGATCGAAGGCGAGCGACACCGCCTCCCCCTCGCGCGCCGTGAATTCGCGCGGATCGGCGCGCGCAACGATCTCGGCGCCCTCGGCGAGGCGCACGGTCAAAAACAGATCCGGTCCGGCAAGCTCGGCGAGTGCCACCGTTCCGCGCAGATCGCCCTTGTCGCGGCCGGGCGCGATCGCCTCGGCGCGCACGCCCATCCTAAGCTTTCCGCCGCCGAGCACGGCCGCCGACGGATGGAGCGCAACGGAACCGCCCGCGCACACGAAACGCGGGACGCCGCCTTGAACGCCGAGCTCGCCGTCGAGGAAGTTCATCTCGCGATCGCCGACGAAGTTCGCGACGAAGGCATTGGCGGGCCGGTCGTAAATCTCGGCGGGCGGAGCGACCTGCTGCAGCTTGCCGTGATTGAAGATCGCGATGCGCGACGACAGCGTCATCGCCTCCGACTGATCGTGCGTCACATAGACGATGGTCGAGCCGAGCTGGGCGTGCAGCGCCTTGAGGTCCCGGCGCATGCGGATGCGCAAGCGCGCGTCGAGATTGGACAGCGGCTCGTCCAGCAGGAACACTTTGGGGTCGCGTACCATCGCGCGGCCCAGCGCCACACGCTGCTGCTGGCCGCCCGAAATCTCGCGCGGATAGCGCGCGAGCAGCGCGCCGATACCCAGCGCCTGCGCGACCGCCTCGACCTTGCGACGGATTTCGCCGGCGTCGGGCTTGGGTTTGCGCGCCTCCAGCGGGAAGGCAATGTTCTCCATCACCGTGAGATGCGGATAGAGCGCGTAGTTCTGGAACACCATCGCCAGATCGCGCTTTTCGGGCGGGAGCGCCGTTACGTCGCGTCCGGCGATCTCGATTTTGCCGCCGTCGGCGTCGATCAAGCCCGCGAGCAAGCCTAGTGTCGTCGACTTGCCCGAGCCCGACGGGCCCAGCAGCGACAGGAACTCGCCCTCCGCCACGTCGAGATCGAGACCCGCCAACGCAACGACGGGGCCGTAGTTTTTGGAGACGCCGCTGAAACGTACAGCCGACATGGCTCAACCCTTCACGCCGCCGCCGGTCAAACCGGAGACGAAATGCCGCTGGAGAAACACGAAGATCGCGACGATGGGCACGATCGAGACGATGGACGCCGCCAAAAGCGGGCCCCATTCCCGGCCGTAGAAGCCGAGATAGAAATAGATCGCCACGGGGAAGGTTCGCGCGGTCTCACTCGACGTCATCGTCACCGCGACGACGAAGTCGTTCCAAGCGAAGACCAGCACGAACAAACCCGCCGCGACCAAGCCGGGTTTCGAAAGCGGCAGCACGACCTTGAACAGGGTGCGCGTCGGCGAGCAGCCGTCGACGCGCGCGGCGTTCTCCACCTCCACCGGCAGCGATAGGAAATAACCGTAGAGCATCCACACGACGACCGGCAGCTGGTAGGCCGAATAGAGCAACACGAGCCCCAGGCGCGTATCGGCGAGACCGGTGGCGCTGAGGAGCGTAAATGTGGGCACGAGCAACGAGGCGATCGGGATCGACATGACCGCAACGGTCGAGACCATCAACGTGTCGCGGCCGGGAAATCGGAAGCGCGCGATCGCATATCCGGCAAGCGCTCCCAGCGCCAACGTCAGGAGGACGCTTGCGGCCGAGACGGCGATACTGTTGGCGATGAAATAGGCTGCGTTGTCGGCGAAGATACGCACGTAATGCTCAAGCGTCGGATTCTCGGGCAGTAGGCGCGGCGGAAACTCGACGATCTTATCGGTCGGCTTCAGCGACGACAGAAAACCCCACAGGATCGGCAGCAGCGCGAACAATCCGATCAGCGCGTTGACCGCGAGGCGTGCCGCCTTACGGCGCAAAGCATGCGCGAAAACGTCGGTCATTATCAGAGCCTCCCCGCGCGGCGAAACAACAGAAGCAGCATCGCGACCAGCGCCAGATTGGCGAGGAACACCAGGATCGCCAGCGCGTTGGCCGGGCCCAGAATGTGGTCCTGGAAGCCGAGGCGGAACATGCGCAGCACCACCACCTCGGTTGAATTGCCCGGCCCGCCGCCCGTTAAGATCAGTGGAAACGTCAGGATGTTGACGAAGTGGATCAGCAGCCGGACGACCGTGATCAGGATGGGGATACGCAGCAGCGGCAGCGTGATGCGCCGGAAGCGCATCCACGCATCGGCGCCGTCCACGCGCGCGGCCAGATGCAGAGATGGCGGTATGCTTTTAAGGCCGGCGAGCAACATGATCATCGCGAAAGCCGCATCGCGCCACATCGCGTTGAACACCAGCGCCGCCATCGCGGATTTGGGATTGGCGAGGATCGATACATCGCCCATGCCTAAAGGCCCAAGGGCGAGTTGCGACAATCCCGCTTCCTGGGAGAAGAGCCATTTGAGAAGCATTGAGCCGACGAGCATCGCGATCATGTAGGGAACGAGCACGATCGCGCGCATCAGTGTGGCCGAACGTCCGTCGCGCTCCAGCCACAACGCCAATGCGAATCCCAATGCGAAGGTCAATATCAGCGAGAAGAAGGCGAAGATCGCCGTCGCAGCGAGGCTTCCCAGAACCTCGGGCGAGGTGACGACGCGCGCATAGTTGTCCCAGCCGACGAAGGATCGGATCTGGAAGAAACGGACATTGTGAAGGCTGTACCAGAAGCCGACCAGAAGCGGCCCGATCACCAAGCCAGCCTCCAGTGCCACCGCCGGCGCAATCAGCCGATACGGCACCCAAAATTCGGCGCGACGCGTTTCCATTGACCCAATCCCGTGGGACGGCGGCGGACGACACCCGAAGGCGCCGCCCGCGACCGGCCTTTACTGGCGTTCCTGTGTCGTGCGTTCGGCGATCTTCAGCGCGTCGGCGGCGCTGCGCTGTCCCAGCACGAGTTGTTGCGTGGCGAGATTAAAGTCAGCCAAGGTGCGCGACCAATTGCAGCGGCCGGGCATCATGAAGCCGTTCGTCGAGAACTCGTTGGCGACGAGGCGCAGCGGCGCATTCGCGGGTTCGGCCATCCGCGGATTCGCGGCGAGGCTTTTTAGCATCGGCACCTGACCGCCCGGCGACTGCCACAGCGCCATCGCGTCGGCATTTGTCATGTGATCGATGAACGCCGCCGCTTGCCGCAGACGCGGCGAGTTACGCCAAGCGACCGCGAACCAGCCTGTAATGACGGCCGGGCCGCCCTTCTGTGCGTTCCAACCCGGAATGCCGACTTGGGCAAGATCGTCCTTGTTCCAGCCCGCCGCCGTGCGCTGTATCTGTTCAAAACGGCTATTGGCGATGATCATCATCCCGTAGCGCCCGGCGGCGAACTGATCGATCGCATCGTCCGACGTCATCGCAACGGCCTCGCGCGGCGTGACGCGATGCTTGGTGATGAGATCGGCCTGCCAGGTAAGGGCACGCTCGGCCTCCGGCGTCGCGATGCGCGCCTTGCAGTCGTCGGTGAATATGCCGTTCTGCCCGCCGATCGCCGCGAGCACTGCCGGCGTCGCCGAGAAACGTTCGCTGGCGAGGCCGAGGCCAAGGCCCCAAATATCCGGCTGACCGTCGCCATTCGTATCCTTGGTCATGCGCTTGGCGGCTTCGAGAACGCCGTCCCAGGTCTTCAGGCTGTCGGGCGTCAAGCCCGTTTGCGCCAGAAGATCGCGCCGGTACATCAGCGTCCAAGTGATCGCCATCAGCGGCATGGCGAGCACCTTGCCCCCGACGGTCACGGCCTGCAGGGCCGCGGGTACGGCCAAATCGTCGCGCCGCTGCGCCGACCACGTATCGACCACCAGCGGCTTCAGATCGGCGGCCGCGTCGGTGTTGAGGATCAGACCGAGATTTTCGGCATTGACCCAGCCGATATCCGGCGCGTTGCGCGTGTTGTGGCCGAGCACGAATTTCTCTGCGAGCGTCGTCCACACCTGCGGCTCGACGCGGATCTTCACGTTCGAATTTTTCGCCTCGAACGATTCAATCATTTGTTTGAGCGCGGATTCCCGCCCGCCCGGTTTGGCGGGATCGAGGAACGTCCACATCGTCACCGTCGCCGGCGTCTGCGCCGCGGCGTTGCGCCAGATCGCAGGTACCGCCAGCGCACCTGCGCCGGCCAACGCGACGCGCCTCGTCACTTGGATGGTCATCGCTTCCTCCGTTATCGCGCGTTCGACGCGCTTGGTCAGATTTTGGTATCGAAATAGAGCTTCTCGACCCGATCGAAATGGCGCCGCATTTCCTTGCGCGCCTTCGCCGGATCCTGCGCCGCCAGCGCGGATATCAGGCGCTCGCGGAATTCCAGACCGTCGCGCCAGCTTTGGGAGTTTTCGACGTGGCGTCGTAGCAAATCCCACATCTCGCCTTGGCGCAGGCGCCAAAGCTCTTTGACGGCCCCCGCCAGGATCGAGTTGCCCGCGATTTCGGCCAAGCGCGCGTGGAAATAGCGATGCTCTTCCGAAGGCGACTTGCCGGCCTCGATCAACTTGCGCATGCGCGCAACGCAATCGCGAAGGTCTTCGATCTCAGATGTCGAGGCGCGGCGCGCCGCCATCTCAGCGATGGTCGTTTCGATCGCACGGCGCGCCTCGAATTGTTCGAGCGTGCCCGGCCCCAAATCCTTCGACGTCTCCAGCGGAAACACCGGCTTGCCACCGGAGGCGTCGCGCACATAGGTGCCGTCGCCGATCCGCGTTTCGATCAGGCCGGCGGCTTCCAGCGCGATCAGCGCCTCGCGGATCGACGGACGGCTGACGCCGAGTTGCTCGGCCAATTCGCGCTCGGCCGGCAACCGTGTGCCCGGCGCGAAACTGCCGTCGCGGATCAGCGCTTCGACCTGCTCGGCGATCTGTTCGTAAAGCCGTTTGGGCCGAACGACGGCGAGACGGCTGAGCGTTGCTTTGGGGGTCGGTTTCATCGACCCAAGAGAAATCACATTTTGGCCTTACCTGTCAAGTGGCCTTACCAATTTTTCGAAAACAACGATCGGTGCCTCGGACGTATCCGCATCGTTGGCGCGCGCTCGATATTGGATTTTGGCGGGGCAAGTGGACGACGAAATGCGCCACGGACGAAGGCTGGACGAAACACCTCCGCCATCCCTCGCCGTGCCCGCTTAAAGGACCGAATCTTGGATTCTGACTGCCTAGCTAGCAATCAATTTAGCTGCCCAATCAATTTCGAAACAACTTACTGATATTATTATAGTAAATCTAACTCACCAGCCCTGGCCCTTGGCGGAATTGCGGGTAGCAACCGCATTTTTTTCAAGTCTGGTCGGGTAGCTGGCAAAAACAGGCTGGTAGCTGCGCCAAAATCGAGGGAGCTGGCCATAGAACCCAGGTACCAACGCCCAAAGACGTCGTAGCTGCAAATTTGCGGCATGCGCGGGCGTCCAGTGCGCTGGGGCCCTTCCGGGGCCGCTTGACCCGACAACAAGCGCCGCGACCTAGCCAACGATCGCAACATCGCGCGCCGATAGCGCCTAATCTGTGACCCAGAAAAACGAATCCCTTGGTCGGGGGTTCAAATCCCTCCGCTGCTACCAAATCTTCCGTCCGGACTGGCTCCGCTGGAGCACTTCGGACACTCGAATAACCATCTGAAAGACATGAACGATCCGGAACGCACGCGGCGAGCGTCGCGCGCCAATGCCGGCTTGTCGAGTGGCGGGACAAGGCCGGACGAGTTGCGCGTCGAAGGGACAGTCATCATCGCCGCGCGGTTGGGAACCGCAACGCAGGTGACGCGACGCCCCAAGGTCATGCGCTTGCCGTCACGCCGCTCACCAGGATTCGTCGACCGCGAGATGGGCGACGCAATCGCCGCGTTCCACGCGGCCGTAATGGCGCCGGCACACGACAAACCCATCTTCCCGATAATGGCACGGCACGGGTGCGCGCGCCGGATTGTCGATGAAATGGACATGGCCGCAGAGTTGGCCCTTGCGCACGTTTTCGCCCAGATCGGTCGCGGGCTCGAAGAGGCCGGGCTCGGGCGCGAACACGTGCCACGCATCGCCGGGAACGCTGGCGCGGCGCGGCGGCGGCAATACCGCCCAATCCTTCGACTTTTCCATAATCCCCATCGCGACGAGTTGGCGGCGCAGGCCGCGCTCGACCATCGCCAACGCTTTGCGATCGACGGCACCCGTGCCGCCGAACTCACCGCCGAGGGCCGGCACGCCGCGATGCATCGCCGCGGCGGGCGCGAAGCGTATGTCGTTGCCGAGTTTCCAGATCAGCGCGAGATCGGGCGCGAAAGCGAGCAACGCATCGCGGCAGCGCGCATTCATCGCCGCATCTTTGCCTTCATGCATCGACGCGAAGGGCATGTATTCGAGCGAGCCGCCGCCCGAATGCAGATCGTGAAACAGATCGGCGCGCGGGAACAATTCGCTGTCGATGTAATAGGCGATCTGCTGCGTGACCGTGCCGTCGGGATCGCCGGGGAACACGCGATTGAGATTGCCGCCGTCGATCGGCGACACGCGCGCACCCTCCATCGCAGCGGGTAAATTCGCGGCCGGCAAAATGATGACGCGGCCTTGGATCTCCCCCGGTTCGAGCGCCCGGATCAACTTCGCGAGCGCGATCTGCCCTTCGTATTCGTCGCCATGATTGCCCGCTTGGAAAAACGCCGTCGGCCCCTTCCCGTTTTTGATGCAAGCGATCGGTATCATGATCCGGCCATAGGCGGATCGCGTCACCGAATGCGGCAAGCCAAGCCAGGTGACTTGCTTGCCGTCTTTGTCGAAATCGATGTCGCTGACGAGCCGCGTTGGTTTTCCCATTTTCTTCGCCCCTTCCGCGCAGCGGAACCGAAAGGCTATGCTGGCCGAAACATCAAATCCAGGGAGAAGAATAAAAATGCGCCTGTTCGCCGCGACGATCGCGACCGAGACGAATACGTTCTCGCCGCTGCCGACCAGTCTTGAAGCCTACAAGGAATGCGTCTTCCTGCGGCCCGGCGAACATCCCGACGATACGCCGCTGATGTGCACCGCCCCTTTATGGGTGGCGCGCAAACGCGCGAAAGCCGACGGCTTCACGCTGATCGAAGGCAGTTGCTTCGCCGCGAGCCCGGCGGGCACGACGAACCGCAAAGACTATGAGTTCATGCGCGACGAGATCCTCGACCAGTTGAAAGCCGCGATGCCGGTCGACGGCGTGTTGCTGGGCTTGCATGGCGCGATGGTCGCGCATGGCTACGAGGACGTCGAAGGCGACATCATCGAACGCGCGCGCGCGATCGTCGGTCCGAAATGCGTGATCGGCGTCGAACTCGACCCGCATTGCCATTTGACGCTGCGGCGCGTGAAGTTCGCCGACATCATCGTTCTCTATAAGGAATTTCCGCATACCGACGTCGTCGAGCGCGCGGAGGACGTGCTGAACCTCGTGCTACGCACGATCCGCGGCGAGATCAAGCCCGTGACGTCAGTCTATGATTGCCGCCAGATCCAAAGCTATCCCACGACGCTGCCTTTGATGCGCGCCTTCGTCGATCGGATGATCGCGATGGAAGGCAAGAACGGCATCCTGTCGATCTCCATCGGCCATTGCTTCCCCTATGCCGACGTGCCCGAGATGACGGGGCGTATTCTCGTCATCGTCGACGGCGACAAGAAACAGGCCGACAAGCTCGCGACCGAGATCGGCGAGGAATTCGTCGCCATGCGCGGCAAGACGATGCCCGATTATCTCGACGTCGATGGCGGCATCTCCGCCGCGATGGCGTTCAACGCCGCCCCGGTCGTGATGGCCGATCCCGCCGACAATGCGGGCGGCGGTGCGCCGTCCGACAACACGACGATCTTGCGCCGCTTGATCGAACGCGATGCGCAGGAAGCGGCGGTCGGGCCGATCTGGGACCCGATCGCGGTGCGCTTATGTTTCGACGCCGGGCTCGGCGCCACGTTCGCGCTGCGCTTCGGCGGGAAGATCGGCCCCGCCTCGGGCCAACCGATCGACGCGAAGGTTACGGTCGTCGGCCTCAAGCGCGATTGCCGCCAAAGCTTCGGCCCCACCCAAGTTCCGCTCGGCGACTGCGCGGCGGTGAAAATCGGCGGCGTCGAGGTCGTGCTGATCTCCAACCGCACGCAGGCGCTGGGGCTGGAGCTGTTCGAGAATGTCGGCATCGACCCGCGCGCACGAAAAATGCTTGTCGTCAAATCGACGAACCATTTCATGGCGGCTTTCGGCCCGATCGCCAAGAAGGTGATCTATATCGATTCCGACGGCCCGATCCCGCGGGACTACCGGAAGATTCCGTTCACGCGGATTCAACGCCCGATTTATCCGCTGGATCCCACAACGTCGCCGGGATTGATCTTCTGATACCATTCATATGACCAAACCGGCCTTGCCGCCCGATTAGGGCTATGACAAGCTCGTGCTGTAATTAAGGGCGAAACAAGGCCCCGACCTGATCTGGCGTACCCGCAGTATCTGTATTCGCAGTACCTGTCTTCGTACCCGCAGCGTCCTCAGCATCAAAACAAAAACAGGGAGGGTCACATGACCAAGATTGCGCGACGCACAATTCTCAAGAGCTCGGCCGCCGCGATGGCGGCCATGGCGGCCCCGTCGTTGGCGATGGCCCAAGCGCGGCCTTCGGCGGCGCGCACGATTCGCGCCGTGTTCCACGGCGACGTTCCCAGCTACGACCCGATCTGGACGACGGCGAACATGTCCGCCTATCACGGCGGCATGGTCTACGACACGCTGTTCGGCATCGACAGCAAGGGCGACGCGAAACCGCAGATGGTCAACCGCTACGATTACGACGCCGGCTCGATGACTTGGACCTTCGAACTTCGCCCCGGCCTCAAATGGCATGACGGGACGGATGTGACGACGGCGGACGTCATCCCGTCGATCAAGCGCTGGGCCGTGCGCGACGGCGGCGGCCAGCACATGATGCAACGCGTCAAGGATATCGCCGCGAAGGACGAGAAGACCTTCACCATTTCGCTCAAAGAGCGTTACGGCCTCGTCCTCGACGTGCTCGCCAAGACCACGACGCCGGTCGGCTTCATGATGCGCAAGAAGGAAGCCGAAACCGATCCGATGCAGAAGATCGAGACGGTCGTCGGTTCCGGCCCGTTCACGCTGAACCTGGCCGAGACGCGGCCCGGCACGCAGTATGTTTACGACCGCAACCCGAACTACGTGCCGCGCAACGAAGCGCCCAGCGGGATTTCGGGCGGCAAGGTCGTCAAGGTCGATCGCGTCGTCTTCGTCAATATGCCCGACAGCCAAACGGCCGTGGCGGCGTTGCAGGCCGGCGAAATCGACTTCTACGAAATTCCACAGGCGGATTTCATGCCGCAGCTGGAAGCCGATCGGAACATCAAGATCCAAGTCCTCAACGAAGTGGGCTTGGTCGGTCAGATCCGGCCGAACTTCCTGCATCCGCCGTTCGACAACGTGAAGTGCCGCCAAGCGCTGCTTTACTGCGTCAAGCAGTCGGACCACATGCGCGCGACGTTCGGCACGTCGAAATACGCGAAGGACACGCCGTCCTTCTTCGGCATGGGCACGCCGATGTCGAACGACGCGAATATCGGCTGGTACACGGGCGGGCAGAACTTCGCCAAGTCGAAGGCGCTGCTGGCCGAAGCCGGCTACAAGGGCGAGGAAGTCCTGCTGATGCAGGCGACCAACATCCCCTATATGAGCAACGCGGCCCAGCTTCTGGCCCAAGAACTGCGCCAAGGCGGCTTCAACGTCCGCGTCGAATCGATGGATTGGTCGAACGTCGTCCAGCGCCGCGCCAACAAGGCGCCGCCCGCGCAAGGCGGCTGGAACATCTTCATCACCTCGTCGGGCGGCACCGCCATCGGCCACCCCATCCTGCTCGCCGCGCACGCCGCGACCGGCGACAAGGCGTGGTTCGGCTGGCCGAGCGACGAAAAGCACGAACAGCTGCGTGCCCAATGGGCGGTCGGCGAAACCCTGGCCGATCGCCAGCGCATCGCCCGCGAAATCCAGGAGAACGCCTGGAACTTCGTGCCGCAGGTCTATTACGGCCAGTGGATCCAGCCGGCCGCGATGCGTACCAATCTCCAAGGTCTTCTGTCGGTCGCGGAGATCATTCCCTGGTGGAACGTCGAGAAGGTCTGATCGGCATTCCTTTTCGTTTCGCGTTCGAGCCGCCGATGCGCCCCGTTCGGGCGCATCGGTGCGCTTGGGAATAGCCGATGCTCGCATATATCGTCCGACGCATTTTGATGACCGTGCCGGTGATGACGCTGGTCGCGATCATCGTGTTCATGCTGCTGCATCTGTCGCCCGGCGATCCCGCCGCGATCATGGCGGGCGACAACGCCACGACCGACCAGATCGCCGCGATCCGCGCCAAGCTCGGCTTCGATCAGCCGCTGTGGAAGCAGTTCGCGCTGTGGTGCTTCGCCCTGATCCAAGGCGATCTCGGCAACTCGCTGTTCTGGGGCGATCCGGTGATCGTGCTGATCGGCCAGCGCGCCGAGCCGACGATCTCCCTCGCCCTCACCACCATCTCCTTCGCGGTCGTCGTCGCCGTGTCGCTGGGCGTGGTCGCGGCCGCCAATCCGGGCACTTGGATCGACCGAAGCGTCATGGGCTTCGCGGTGATGGGATTCTCGCTGCCGGTTTTCGTCGTCGGCTATATCCTGATTTTCGTCTTTGCCATCGATCTGCGCTGGCTGCCGGTCCAAGGCTATACGCGGATTTCGGAAGGGATCGGCCCGTGGCTTCACAATCTCGTCCTACCGTCGCTAGCACTCGGCATGGCTTATGTCGCTTTGATCGCGCGTATCGCCCGCGCGGCGATGCTTGAAGTCCTGTCCGAGGATTATATCCGCACCGGCAAAGCCAAGGGCGTGGCGGCACGCCCGCTGCTGTTGCGCCATGCGCTGAAAAACGCGGCCGTGCCGATCGTCACGGTGATCGGCATCGGCGTGGCGCTTCTGATCGGCGGCGTCGTGATCACCGAGACGGTGTTCAACATCCCCGGTGTGGGCCGGCTCGTGGTCGACGCGATCTCGCGCCGCGACTATCCGATCGTCCAAGGCGTGATCATGATCTTCGCCGGCATCTACGTGCTGGTGAATCTGCTGGTCGATCTGTCCTACACTCTGTTCGATCCGCGGATCCGGTACTGAGATGACAGCGCGCGAGATCGCCATCTTCGCCCGGCGCAACCCGACGATCGTCGCGGGTGCGACGATCTTGGCGCTCATGACCGTGATCGCGATCTTCGCGCCCTATATCGCGGGCGATCCGCGCCATATGAATCCGGTCAACCGGCTTCTGCCGCCCTCCGCCGCGTTCTGGTTCGGCACCGACGGTTTGGGCCGCGACATCTTCGCGCGCTGCGTCTATGGCGCACGCATCTCGTTGATCGTCGGCATATCCGTCGCAAGCGCCTCCGTCGCGATCGGCCTCGCCATCGGCTTGGCCGCCGGATATTTCCGCCGCCTCGACAACGCGATCATGCGCCTGATGGACGGCTTCATGGCCATTCCGGCCATTCTTCTGGCCATCGCGATGGTCTCGCTCAATCGCGCGACCGTCGCGATCGTGATCGTCGCAATCATCATTCCCGAAGTGCCGCGCGTCGTGCGTCTCGTGCGCTCGGTCGTCTTGTCGACGCGCGAACAGCCCTTCATCGAATCCGCAATTAGCGGCGGCGGCCGTTCGCTCAAAATCGTGCTGCGCCACATCCTGCCCAGCACGATCCCGCCGCTGATCGTCCAGGCGACCTATGTGACCGCCTCGGCGATCCTGATCGAGGCCGGGCTCTCTTTCCTCGGCGCCGGCGTGCCGCCGGAAACGCCGACCTGGGGCAACATGATCGCGTCGAGCCGCCTGCTGCTGGCGCGCGCACCCTGGACGATCTTTTTCCCCGGCCTGTGCTTGGCGCTGGTCGTCCTCGCGGTCAATCTGCTGGGCGACGGATTGCGCGACCGTCTCGACCCGCGTTTGTCGCGGCGGATGTGACGGCCATGTCCGAAACGCCCGTTCTTAAAATCGACGATCTCCGCACCCATTTCTTCACGCGCGATGGTGTGACGCGCGCCGTCGACGGCGTGACGTTCGAAGTCCGGCCGGGCGAGACGCTGGGCGTCGTCGGCGAAAGCGGTTGCGGCAAAAGCGTGACGGCGCTTTCCATTCTCGGCCTGCTGCCGCCGAAGATCGGCCGGATCATCGGCGGTTCGATCAAGTTCGAAGGCCGCGAATTGATCGGCCTCGACGAAGCCGAGATGCGCAAGATCCGCGGCAACAGCGTCGCGATGATCTTTCAGGAACCGATGACGAGCCTCAATCCGGTCTTCACCATCGGCGAGCAGATCGCCGAGGCCGCGATGATCCATCAAGGGCTCGACCGCGAAGCCGGGATCGCGCGCGCGGCGGAAATGCTCAAACTCGTCCGCATCCCCGACGCCGAACGGCGCGTCCACGATTATCCGCACCAATTCTCCGGCGGCATGCGCCAGCGCGCGATGATCGCGATGGCGCTCGCCTGCAATCCGAAGCTTCTGATCGCCGACGAGCCGACCACGGCCCTCGACGTGACGATCCAAGCGCAGATACTGCGATTGATGCTCGACCTCAAAGAGAAGATCGGCGCGGCGGTTATGCTGATCACCCACGATCTGGGGGTCGTCGCGCAAACCTGCCGCCGCGTGGTGGTGATGTATGCCGGCCGCAAGGTCGAGGAGGCCGACGTGCTCGACCTTTTCGACCGCCCCGCCCACCCCTACACCCGCGGTTTGATGGCCTCGATCCCGCGCCGCAACGCCGGGCGCGGCGGCCAGCGGCGCTTGTCGGAAATCCCCGGGATCGTGCCGAATCTGCGCGACCCGATCGCGGGTTGCGCCTTCGCACCCCGCTGCGCCCACGCGACCGACCGATGCCGTAACGAGCCGCCGCCGATCCGCCCATTGGAAAACGGCCATCTTGTCGCCTGCTGGGAAGCCGAAAAGGTGCTGGCGTCATGACCGAACGGCGCACCGTGCTGGAGGTCAAAGACCTCGCCAAGCATTTCGACGTGACGCGCGGTCTGCTGCGCCGCGTCGTGGCGAAGATTCGCGCGGTGGACGGCGTGTCGTTCGATATCGCGGCCGGCGAAACGCTGTGCCTGGTCGGCGAGTCCGGTTGCGGCAAGTCGACCGTCGCCAAGCTGATCCTGCGGCTGATCGAGCCGACGAGCGGCCATGTGGCGCTTGATGGCGTCGACGTCACGACGCTCGACGAAGCGGGCATGCGCGCCCATCGCCGCCATGTGCAGATGGTGTTCCAGGACCCTTACGCGTCGCTCAATCCGCGTTTGCGCGCCGGCGCCATCGTGACGGAACCTATCGAAAACTACGAATCCATGTCCGTCGCCGACCGCGACGAACGCGCGGTCAAGCTGTTGACGCGCGTGGGCTTGCGCGCCGATTCACGCAACCGCTTTCCGTTCGAATTCTCCGGCGGGCAACGCCAACGTTTGGGTATCGCGCGCGCGCTCGCCCTCAATCCCGGCTTGATCGTCGCGGACGAGCCCGTTTCGGCGCTCGACGTTTCGGTGCAGGCGCAGGTCCTGAACCTGCTGATGGATCTGCAGGAGGAATACGGCCTCGCCTATCTGTTCGTGTCGCACGATCTGGGCGTCGTCGAGCATATCGGCCATCGCATCGCGGTCATGTATTTGGGCCGCATCGTCGAGCTCGCGCGGCGCGAGGATATCTTCGCCGATCCGCAGCATCCCTATTCCGAGGCCTTGATCGCCGCTGCGCCGATCCCCGATCCGCGCGCCAAGCGCGAAGCCCGGCTGCTGGAAGGCGAAGTGCCGAGCCCGATGAATCCGCCGTCGGGCTGCCATTTCCATACGCGCTGCCCCTATGCGGTCGCGCGTTGCCGCGAGGAATCGCCCGCCTTGCGCGAGATCGCGCCGGGCCGCTTCGTCGCCTGCCATTTGCGGGGCAATTGATGACCGGTATCTACGCCCGGCTCGGCGTCAAACGGCGGATCAACGCGGCGGGCACCCTTACGCGCCTGGGCGGCAGTTTGATGGCCGACGCCGTCCTCGATGCGATGCGCGACGCGGCCCAAGGCTCGGTCGATATCGGCGAATTGCAGGCGGCGGCCGGTCGCGCGATCGCGCGTGCGACGGGGGCGGAAGCCGGGCTCGTCACCTCGGGTGCCGCCGCCGCATTGACGCTGGCGGCGGCGTCCTGCATCGCCGGTTACGACGTCGCCAAGATGGCGCGCCTGCCCGATACGCGCGGGATACCCAACGAAATCCTGATCCCGCGCACGCATCGCAACGCCTATGACCACGCGCTGCGCGCGGCGGGCGCCGTGCTCGTCGATATCGGCCATAACGATCGCGGCACGGGGGCTGGCATTCGCGGGCTGGAAGCGTGGGAGATCGACGCCGCGATCACGCCGGCAACGGTCGCCTTCGCCTTCACCGCCACGCCCGAAACGATCCCCGCTTTGTCCGGCATCGTCGAGGCCTGCCGGCGGCGCGGCCTCAAGCTCATCGTCGACGCGGCGGCGCAATTGCCGCCCGCCTCGAATCTGCGCGCCTTCGTCGCGGCGGGTTCGGATCTGGTCGTGTTCTCCGGCGGCAAGGCGATCGGCGGTCCGCAAGCGAGCGGCATTCTCGCGGGCAAGCGCGATCTGATCGCCTCCGCGCTGCTCCAGCAACTCGACATGGATGTCGATCCCGCGCGCTGGGCGGCCCCCGAGATCGTCGATCGCGCCCGCGTGCCCGTTCCCCCGCATCACGGCATCGGGCGCGCCTTCAAGGTCGGCAAGGAGGAGATCGTCGGCCTGATCGTCGCACTCGAGATTTTCGCCGCGCGCGACGACGCCGCCCATATCGCCGGATTGCGCGCGCGGTTGGAAGCGATCGCCGCCTCGCTGCCCAAGGACCGGACACGAATCACCGGAAGCCGAATTCCGTTGTTGGAGATCGACGCGGGCGACGGTCCCACAGCTGCGGCGAAACTCCAGGCCGGCGACCCGCCGGTCCATATCGGCGAGCGCGATCTGGCGAAGGGCGTTCTGCTCGTCGATCTTCAAACGGTCCGCGCGGCGGACGACGCGAAGCTCGCCGCCGCCCTTGCGCGCGTCGTCACTTAAGCGTCAGTCGCGCCACCAGCGCCCGCCCAGCACGATCCCCTTGCAGCGCAAATGCTCGCTGCCTTCGCGGATTTCGCCCAGAACGTCGGGGAACGCGAACTTGCCCTTCTCAATATCGAGGATCGTCGCGTCGCCCAGCGTGCCGGGCGTCAACGTGCCGCGATCGGTTTTGCGCACGGCGCGCGCGGGATTGATCGTCGAGGCGCGGATCACCTCGACCAAAGGCATCCCGATCGCCAGGAACTTCGACATGGTCACGAGCTGGTCGAAAGCCGGACCGTTCTCCGACAACACATGCACGTCGGAGGAGATCACATCCGGCGAGAACCCTTGGCGCATCATCGCCACGGCGGTTTCGTAACCGAACGAGCCGCCGCCGTGACCGATATCGAAAATGACGCCGCGCTCGCGCGCCGCGCGCACATCGTCCTGCACGCGGCCGTCGCCGGTGATCGGCGCGTTCGGAAACGGCCGGTAGCAATGGGTCAGGATGTCGCCCTTGCGCAAGCGCGGCATCACTTCGCTGCGATAAGGCGGCGGATGGTCGAGATGCGCCATCACCGGCACGCCCAGATGATCGGCGACTTCCAACCCCATATCGAGCGGCGCCAGACCGGACTCGCCCGACGCCGATTTGCCCACGCGCACTTTGATGCCGACGATGAGGTCGAGGTTTTCGCGCCCGACATCGCGGCACGCGCGCGGATGCAGTAGGCGCAAATCCTCGCATTCGCCGACCATCACATGGGGGCTGAACGCGAAAATGCCGGGATAAGAGATGTTCATGAAGGGCAGAATGCGCACATCGGCGCGCCGGATAATGTGCTCGCGGAATCCCGGCAGATTGCCGGGGCCCGCGGTGCCCGCATCGATCAATGTCGTGCAGCCCGCCCGGCGCGCGTAGGAATCCGGATCGACGCCGATCGAAGTACCGCCCCAATAAACATGCGTATGCAGGTCGATCAAACCGGGCGTGACGATCTTGCCCGAGACGTCGCGCGTATCCGCCGCCTCGCCCAAATTCGATCCGACCGCCGCGACGCGCCCGTCTTTGAACGCGACGTCACTGACCGCATCGATCCCTTGCGCCGGATCGATAACCCGACCGCCTTTAAGCACCAAATCGAACATCGCCACACCCCCCGATTACCGGCCTCACGGCTCTTTTCCGAACCGAGGCTAGCCCATCGGTGAAAATTCTTCGAGCGGTCCGGATCGATCCTCAACGTCAAACATGCTCCGAAGCGAGGGACACCACGTCGCTCGGATGCGGGCCACAGAAAGACGGATTACGGATTCCGGACATTCCTCGCGCCGGATTCGACCGGCGCGGCGTAACGCGGAAATCCGAAAACACGTAGTTCCCGTAAGGTTGACAGGCTGCGGCAAGGGGTAAAATAGTGCGCGCCGGATCGACCCGGCTCGACATCGCGGGCATCCGACATCATCCGTACGAAGGAGCGACAACATGGCTTTCGAACTTCCCGCATTGGATTTCGCGCAGACCGCATTGGCCGAACGCGGCATGTGCCAGGAAACCCTGGAACTGCATCACGGCAAGCATCACCAGACCTACATCACCGCGCTGAACGGCCTGGTGGAGAAGAACGCGGCGCTGCAAAGCAAGTCGCTCGAGGAACTCGTGAAGATGTCGGCCGCCGACGCGGCGCTGACGCCGGTGTTCAACAACGCCGGCCAGCATTGGAACCATTCGTTCTTCTGGAAGTCGCTGTCGCCCAAGGGCGGCGCGATGCCGGGCAAGCTGAAGGCGAAGATCGAAGCCGATTTCGGCTCGGTCGAAGCGTTCAAGGATTCGTTCAAGACCGCCGCGACCACGCAGTTCGGTTCGGGCTGGGCGTGGCTCGTTCTCGGCGCGGACGGCAAGTTGAAGACGACGAAGTCGGGCAATGCCGGCACGCCGATCGCCACCGGCGAAGGCAAGCCGCTGCTGGTCATCGACGTCTGGGAACACGCCTACTACGTCGATTTCCGCAACCGCCGGCCGGATTTCACGACCAACTTCCTCGACAAGCTCGCCAACTACGAGTTCGCGGAGGCCAATCTCGGCTGAATCACGGCGGCGGCGGGCGCGCTATCCCGGCACAAGGGGACTTGTTCCGGGTAGTCCACATTATAGACCCGCAAGCGCGTTCCGCCGCCTTCGCCGCCACTCGTCGTCGCCGGCATCGACGACAACAAGGCGGCGATCTCCGCCGCCGTCGGCGGACCGCCCGGCCCGCGCACGACCAGCGTCAGGCTGCGCGCGGCGGAAAATCGATCCCGTCGATTCATCGTGATGGCGCCGGTCATCGTTTGCGCTCCGGCCGGCCCTGCGGCAGCACGACGCGCTGTGCGTACCAGCTCAACACCGCGCAGCGCACCTTCGACGAGAAATTCGCGTCGTCCGACAGGCCTTGGCGCAGTTCCGAAAGGAAGCGCGACATGGTCACGCCTTCGATTCGGCACATATCGCGCAGTGCGGCCTGGAATTCCGCTTCCAGGCGCAGGCTGGTACGCCCGCCCTCCGTGCCGATCTTGTAGGACCGCGGCGAGGGCCGCGATTTGCGCCCCTTCGCCCGCGCATGGGGGCCGAGCGGCAGGGAAATCGCCGAATTCGCGGGGACGGTGACGGGGATTGTGGTCGTTTCCATGGGTCGGTCTCGCCTTTCTCGTCTCCGGCCACCGCCCCACCCCAGGCCCCCCGAGGGAAATCGGGGAGCACTAGGCCGGAACGCCGTGCCGCGCTATTGTATGCCGGCCTGGGACGACCGGACTGTTCGACGGAAATCCTAGGCGTCCGGCACCCGCAGTTCTGCGGGTATGGAGAAAATTGTATGCCGAACGTGCGCGAACGATTTTTGGAGGCTTTGTCCCGGCGGCGGATCCGCCTGGCCCATGCCGCGCGCATCTGCGGGACCAGTTCCGACACGTTCGAGCGTTTGAGCGCCGGCCTGACCCGCAAGGTCAACGCCGATTGGCTGCAAGCCATCGCCGCGTCGCTGCCGATCACCGATCGTATGGCTTTCTTGCGCGAAGTCGTACTCACGCCCGATATGAAATCGACCGAACGCCTGGCCGGCGTGGAATCGGGCTGGATATCGGACGAAGGCGAATTCCTGTCCGCCCCCGACGGCTTGGTCGAGGAAGCGCGCCGCCGCCTGGGCACGCCGGGCGAAGGCTATGGCGATGTACGCGCCTTCGTGGCGCGCGGCTTCGGCTGGGCGGGGATCGAGCCCGTCGGCCATGACGGCATGCGCGTGACCTTCGACCGCATGGCGCTGACCGGTGCGGCGGCCGTGGCGCTCGAAGACGCGATCCATGCGAGCCGCGCGCGCTTCGCGCTGGTGGGTATGGGTGAGCCGAACGCGCCGCTGCAGAAATTCGAGACGCGCGAATTCGGCGCCGTCGTCGCGCGCATTATCCGCGCGCGCACGCCCATCCCCAAAGGCTGGGTCGATATGCGCATGCCCTATGGCGAGTTGAAGCCCGAGTTGCGTTCGGTGCTCGACAGCGGTGCCGCCGGCGACATGGCGCATTATTTCGTCGAGATGTTGAAGGGCGGCACCACGTCGCTATTCAAGATCGTCGACGGCGAAGCGGTGTGCCTGCATATTGGCTCGCGCTTCAACGTGCCCACGCGCCGCTGGATCGGCGCACGCGTGCTCGACCGCACGCAGCTCGTCCCCTACGCCGCGATGATCGACCGTCACGCGCGCGAAGCGGCCGAACGCGCCCAACCCGAAGCGCAGGTGCTGCGCGTCGACTTCGGCACGCACTGGACCGCCTATCAAAAGTTAATTTTGCCGTTCCGGCTCGACGACGCTACCTTCGTAGCGACAACGTCCGTCGTGCTCGAAGAAAGTTCGTCGCGCCCGCCGAATTGACGCGCGTCGCCCCTCCGGTCGTCGCGGGAATCGTGTTCAATGGCTACCTCCCCTTTTCGTTCCCGGAGGTACAAGCCATGAAATTCCTCGACGTCTTCCAACGCCCGGAAAAATCCGTTCTCGACCCCAAGATCGCCTTCACGCGCTGGATGCAGCTCGGCGCGTGGTTCGAAGCGCATGGCTACGACATCGACGTGAGCCACCGCCTCGACGACGTGCGCCGCTTCTGGGAAAAGCTGCCCGACGACAAGCGCGCGAAGGTGCGCATGCCGCCCGCGCAGGACAGCCGATTCCACAATCCCGCCGAAGCCGACGTGATCGTGTTCACCGCGTCGCGGCCCGACGAAGGTCCGGTCGCGACGATCGGCATGCGCCGCGTGTGGCTCGAACGTTCGCTCGCCGAAATGATGACCGATCTTTCCTTCTGGTACGGCGACCAGGCGCAGGCGATGGCGGGCGAAGGCCGCACTTGCGCGGTGTCCGCGCCCGCGGCTTACGAGCTTGAATCCTCGCATCTGGGCTGGTTCGGCGGCGGCATCAACGTGTCGAAGGACACGAAAATCTACAAGGCGCTGGCACGCGCGGCGTTGTTCTACGTCGCCACGCATTGGCAGATCAAAGCGGTCGCGGCGATCGTCGAAGGCTCGACCTTCCGCCTGCACGGTTTCGATTGGTACGGCTTCACGCGCTGCGAATTGGGCGTGTGGCGCGACCAGAACGAATTCCTGCTGGCCAGCATGTCGCGCCGCGAACTCATCGCCGCCGCGGCGATGCCGGGCTTCTGCGAAGCGGAAACACCGTTGAAGGGCTTCCTGCGCGATCAGTCGCGCGGACTGCTGCCGGCGTCGCTGCGCGCCTTGCCGGCGTTGACCTCGCCCGTTCCGCCGCCGTCGGCGAATTTCGCGTTGGAAACCGCCGAACCCGGCATGGTCGCCTGAACCGAAGGGGGCGGGCCGAACAAGCCCGCCCCTTTTCGCCTACGCCGCTTCGATCGAAATCGGCTGCGCGCCTTCCCACAGCACTTTCTTGCCGAGGGTGGCGAGGTTTTCGATCCCGTCGGTGATGGTCATGAAATGATTGCCGGCGAGCTGGCCCATCTTGCTGGCGAATTGCACGCCGCCATAGGCGACGATGATTTCGGTTTCGCTGATCCCGCCCGGATAAAGCAGGAACTGCCCCGGCGCGGGATAGCTCGTGTGATTCTCGTAGCCCAAACCGAAATCGAAATCGCCGAGCGGGATCCAGCAGCCTTCGCCGCTCCAGCGCACATGGATCAGCTTCTGGCGATAGGGCAGCAATGTGCGGAATTTCGCGACCGTCTTGGGTGCGGCATCCTCGAATTTCGCGCCGAAGACGAAACCGCCGGCGGTGATCTTCAACTTCTCCATACGCTGCCTCTCTCCAATTCTTGAGCGATCATCTTAGAACGTTCCGAGCTGTTCGGCGAACATCTCGGCGAACGAAGCCGCCGCGACCGGCAAATTGCGCCCGCGCAACTGGCCGAGGATCAGATCGGCGGGGGGCGCGTCGCGCTCGTCGATCGGGCGCGCGACGATCCCGTCCGTCGCCTTGGCGCGCGTTTTGACCACGCCGGCCTCGATCTGGAACGAAATCACGCCGGTATAGCGCACGCAGCCGCGCAACATTTCGAACGAATTCGATTCCACGGCGGGTGCGATCCGGATGCCCGCACGGCCCGCGAATTCCTCCAGCAACACGCGGGCCCCCAGCGGGCGCTCGGGCAGCGCCATGGGGTAACGCACGCAATCGCGCAGGCGCAGCGGCCCCTTGCCCGCCAGCGCGTGGCGTTCGGGCAGCAGCGCCACCAGCTTCTGCGGCAGGCGCTTCAACACATGCAGGACACCCGCCGCCGGGGCCGGGCGATAGACCAGCACCAGATCCACCCGATAATCCGCCAAGGCCGCGACCGCCGCCTCGCGGTCCAGCACCTCGACATGGAACGAGATTTTTGGATGCTTCTCGGTGAAGCGCGCGATCGCCTGGGGCAGCAGATGCGGGGCCGCCGCCTGGCTGCATGAAATGCGCACCGCCCCGCGCCGCACGCCGCGCATATCCTCGATCTGCGAAGCCAAACGCTGCGCCTCGGCGTTTTGCGCGCGGGCATAGGCGAGGAACATCTCCCCCGCCGTCGTCAGTCCCACGCCGCGCGCGCGCCGCTCGAACAACGGGGCGCCCAGCTCCTGCTCCAAATCCTGGATGCGCCGGACCAGCGCCGAGCCGGTGATATTCGCCCGCTCGGCGGCTTTGCGGAACGAGCCGGTTCGCGCCACCGCGTCGAAATATGACAATATCCGCTGATACTTCATTGGGCAGGCCTTCGCTTCCGGCGGGTCACGGCGCCCAAACGCCGGGCAGCGCCAAGGGGGCGTGTACTTTTTCGAACCGCTTTCCTTCGAAAGCGACAGTTTTTGGAAGCAATAACCGCGCCTAGGCTTTCCCCATGGAAAGCGAGAAACGGCGCAATGTGACGAGCTTCGTGCGGGAGGCCCCCGCCCCGCGCCGCGCGTTGATCGAGACCGATCCGCAGCCCATCGAAATCGATCTCGCGCGCACCGCTTTGCTGGTCGTCGATATGCAGAACGACTTTCTGCACGACGAGGGCTGGTTCGCCGCTTCCGGCATCGATCCCGCGCCGGTGCGCCGCGCGATCGGCCCGGTCAAGGCGCTGACGACCGCCGCGCGCAGCGGCGGCGTGCCGGTCTTCTGGGTGAATTGGGGCGTGCGCCCCGACGCCGCCAACCTGCCCGCCTTCGCGTTGGAGCGCGCGCGCAACGGCGGCGAACACCCAACCTATGGCGATCCTGCGATCTCGGGCAAGGGCCGCACGCTGGTCGCCGACGATTGGGGGGCCGCGAATATCGACGAGTTGCCGATCGAACAAGGCGACGTGCTGGTCAATAAGCACCGCCTGTCGGGGTTCTGGGACAACGAGCTCGATTCGATTTTGCGCCGCCGCCAGATCACCACGCTGGTCTTCGCCGGCATCAACACCGATCGCTGCGTGTTCGCCACGCTGAGCGACGCGACCTATCTCGGCTACGACGTCGTTCTGGCGCTGGACGCGTGCGCCACGACGTCGCCGCAATACGTCGCCGACGCGATCCCCTTCCTCGTGCGCCTGCTTTACGGCGCGGTCGCCGGCAACCCCGCGATCGCGCGCGCCTTCACGTCCGATATCGACAAGAAACCCCAAACAGGAGAGTCCGCATGAAATTGCGTTATCTCGCCGCCGCGATCCTCGCGCTGGCCGGTGCGGCGTTGTCGGCTCCGGCCGACGCGCAGACCAAGCTCAAAATGGTGCTGAACTGGAAGTATCAAGGCCCGCAGGGCTACTTCTTCCTGGCGCAGGATCGCGGTTATTTCGCGCGCGAAGGCCTGGAGGTGACGATGGACCCGGGGACGGGTTCCGGTGCGCCGATCCCGCTGATCGCGTCGGGCGCTTACGATGTCGGCTTCGGCGACATGAATGCGCTGATCGATTTCGCGACCCAAAAGCCCGACGTGGCGCCCATCGCCGTCTATGCGATGTTCAACCAGCCGCCCTTCACCATCGCGGTCAAGTCGGGCTCGCCGATCAAGACGGCGAAGGATTTGGAAGGCAAGACGCTGGGCGGCCCCGCCAATGACGGCGCGCTCAAGCTGTTCCCCGCCTTCTGCACATTGGCGAAGATCGACTGTGCGGGCGTGAAGCTCACCAACATCCAGCCCAATCTGCGCGAGCAATTGCTGATGCAAGGCCAGTTCGACGGCGCCTTCGGCTTCGTCAACACGATCCGCTTTTCGGCCAAGCTGATCGGCATCGATGCGGACAAGGAACTGCGCTTCATCAAGTTCGGCGATTTCGGGATGGATCTCTACTCGAACGTCATCATGGTGTCGCAGAAGCTCGCCAAGGAAAATCCGCAAGCGGTGCGCGGGCTTCTGAAGGCGATCAACCAGGGCGTCGTCGACGCGCTGAAGGACCCGACCGCCGCGGTCGCCGCCGTCGCCAAGCGCGACCAGCTGATCGATTTGAAGATCGAACGCGAACGCTTCGACGCCACGATCTTGGACGAGATGAACCATCCCGAAATCGCGAAGATCGGGCTGGGCGACGTGGACGACGCGCGCCTCAAAGCGTCGATCGACATTCTGGCGATGGCCTTCGACCTCAAAACCAAGCCGCCGGTGGAACAGGTCTTCAACCGTTCCTTCCTGCCGCCGCGCGCCGACCGTCCTTCGTCGATGAAGTGAGCCAGATGGACCTCCAGCTCCAAGGCAAGATCGTTCTCATCACCGGTCCCGCCAAAGGGATGGGGGCCGCCATCACCGCCGCGTTCGCGGCCGAGGGGTGCGACCTCGCCCTTCTCGGCCGCGACGTCGCGGCCATCGAACCCGTCGCGCAAGAAGCGCGCGCGGCGGGCCGCAAAGTCCAAGTCGAAGCCTGCGACCTGACCGATTCCGCGGCCGTCGAACGCGCGGTCGGCGCCTGCCTTTCGACCTTCGGGCGGATCGACGTGCTGGTGAATGTCGCCGGCGGTTCCGGCCCGATCGGCAAGACGGGCGTCGAGACCACGGTCGAGGAATTCGACGAGATCGTCACCCTCAACATGAATGGCTGCTTCCACACGATCCATGCCGTGGCGCCGGCGATGATCAAGCAGCGCTACGGCAAGATCGTGAATGTCGGCGGCACGTTCGGCATGCGCGGGCGCGCCGGGCGTCTTGCCTATTCCGCGTCGAAATGGGGCCTGCGCGGCATCACCAAAAGCTTCGCGCTGGAGCTGGGGCCCTACAACATCAACGTCAACAACGTCGCCCCCGGCATGGTGGATGGGCCGCGCTTCCGCGAAAAGGTCTGCGCGGAAATGGCGCGGCGCCTGAACATCACGCCCGAAGAAGCCGCGCAACGCCACGCCGCCGATTACGCGCTGCGCCGCGTGACGATCGACGCCGACGTCGCCAATGCTTGCCTGTTCATGGCGAGCGACGCGTCGCGCCAGATCACCGGCGTCGATCTGCCGGTCGATGGCGGCTGGGCCGCGCTCTAAAACGAACGAGGAAACGACAATGACCGTCACCGCCGATATCGTCTTGCGCAACGGCACGCTCGTCTATCCGGACGGCGTGCGCGACGGCAGCCTTGCCATCAAGGACGGCAAGATCTTCGCCATCGGCGACGATGCGGCGATGCCGCAAGCCAAGGAAACGCTCGACGCGACCGGCATGCATATCCTGCCCGGCGCCATCGACGCGCATGTCCATTTCCGCGAGCCCGGCTATACGCATAAGGAAGATTGGCAGACGGGCACGGCCGCCGCCGCGATGGGCGGTGTCACGACCGTATTCGAAATGCCCAACGTCAATCCGCCGACGGCGGGCAAGGTCGAGCTTGCGCAAAAACACGCGCTCGCCGCCGCCAAGGCGCATGTCGATTACGGGCTTTACGGCCTGCTGGGCGAGGAAAACCTCGCCAATCTGGAAGATCTGGTCGCGGGCGGCGTGATCGGTTTCAAATGCTTCATGGGCAACACTTTCGGCAATCTGCCCGCCCCGTCGACCGGCGCGATGCTGGAAGGCTTCGAGATCGTGGCGCGCCACGGCAAGCGCATTTCGCTGCATGCCGAAACCGCATCGATCATGGCGCGCCGCCAGAATCATTTGCAGGCGGCGGGTCGCAACGATCCTTTGGCGCATCTGGCCGCCCGCCCCGCCGTCGTCGCGATCGAAGCGGTCAGCCGTGCCGCGATCCTCGCCGAATGGACGGGGGCACGCATTCATGTGCTGCACATCTCCTCGGCCGAGGAACTCAAGCCTTTGCGCGAAGCCAAGGCGCGCGGCGTGGACGTGACCGGCGAGACCTGCCCGCAATATCTGCTGCTGGGGGCCGAGGATTACGGCCGCTTGGGCGGGCGTATCCGCGTCAACCCGCCGGTGCGCGAGGCGCGCAACCAAGGCCCGATCTGGGAAGCGCTGAAGGACGGCACGATCGACATGATCGCGACCGACCATGCGCCCCATGTGCCCGAGGAGAAGACGCGTCCCGCGATTTGGGATTGCGATTGCGGCTTCCCCGGCGTGGAAACGCAGATGTCGCTGATGCTGACGGAAGTGAACGCGGGGCGCATGTCGATCAGCGACTATGTCCGCTGGACGTCCTACAACCCGGCGCGCGCCTGGGGCCTGTTCCCCAGGAAGGGCATCCTCCGCGCCGGCGCCGATGCCGATATCGTGCTGGTCGATCTGCGCCGCTCGTCGATGATCTGCGACGCCGATCTGCAATCGCGCGCCAAGATTACGCCGTGGAACGGCCGCGCCGTACGCGGCGTGCCGGTCCACACGCTGGTGCGCGGGCGCTTCGTGGTGCGCGACCGTCAGTTAATCGCGGATACGAAAGGCTGGGGCCAATCGGTCCACGCGATCCAGGAAATGCCGCCGGCCAAGCCCCGCCATGTCGACCAAACGACGGCGGCGATCGTGCGTCCCCCGCTGGCGGCGCAATAATGCTGTCCGTCGCGGTCGACGGCCGGAAAATCGTCTACGAGCAATCGGGCGCTGGATCGCGGCCCGTAATTTTCGTCCATGGCGGGTTCGGCTCGTCGTCAGTGCTGTGGCGCGAGACGATGGCGCGCTTGCCCGCGACGCACACGGGCTACGCGATCAACAATTTCGTCTGGTCGGATGCGCCGCCGGACGGGTATTCGGTCCAGGCATTCGCGCGGCGGGTCGTCAATTTCGCCGCCGCGCTGGGTCTGGAGAAGCCCGTGCTGGTCGGGCATTCGATGGGCGGCGTGGTCTGCCAGCTTGCCGCCCTCGCCGCACCCGACAGAATCGGCGGGCTCGTGCTGATCGGCACGGGCGCTTCGGTGCGCGGGCACGGTCTGGCGCGCGGGCTGCTCGCGGAAATGGAACGCGACGGCGTGAACCCGGCGCAGATCCGCAAGACCAGTGAACACTGGTTCGCGACCGCACCGCGCGATTTCTTCGAACGCTATGTCGACGCGGCCGTGCTCGCCCCCGGCCAAGCCATCGTCGACGTGCAGCGCAGCCTGATCGAAACCGATCTCGAGGATCGCTTGAAAGAAATCGCCTGCCCTGCCTTGATCGTCCACGGGCGGCTCGACGGCGGGCGCACGGTCGATCACGCCGAAACGCTCCATCGCGGGATCAAGGACAGCGAATTGCTGATCCTCGACCAATGCGGCCATTCGCCGATGGTGGAAGCGCCCGCCGCCTTCGACGAACGCTTCCACGCATTTCTCGCGCGCGTTTAGAACAACTCGAAATCCGACAGCAGCGTGGCGAGGCCCAGCGCCAGGAACAGCGCCGCCGCGACGCGATGCACGAATTTGGTCGGAATCTTCGTCGCGAATTTGTCGGCGAGGAACACGGCCGGCACGTCCGCGATCAGCATGCCGAGCGTCGTGCCTGCGACCACCGCGACCGCCTGTGCGTAATGCGCGGCCAGCGCCACGGTCGCGATCTGCGTTTTGTCGCCGATCTCGGCGATGAAGAAGGTCACGAAGGTCGTACCGAACACGCCGATCTGGCGCGCGATCTTCGTTTCCTCTTCTTCGATGCTGTCGGGGATCAGCGTCCATACCGCCATGGCGATGAACGAGAGGCCCAGCACCCAACGCAGGATATCCCCGCCCAAAGCTTCGGCGATCCAAGCGCCGACCGCGCCCGCGATGGCGTGGTTGAGCACGGTCGCGGCGACGATGCCCGCGACGATCGGCCAGGGTTTCTTGAACCGCGCGGCGAGGAGAAAGGCGAGCAGCTGCGTCTTGTCACCGATTTCCGCGAGGGCGACGGCGCTGGTCGAGACGAGAAAGGCTTCCACTGATTACGCTCCCACGGCCAGACGCAACGCGACCTTGCGCTTTCCCCGGCCGTACCGGCAAAGCGAAGGTCCGTGGTCTTGCCAAACCCGCAGAAGCGGGCTGCTCGCGCCATGGCTCCGAAGAGCCAAGTATGTTGACGCGAACGCGTTTCGGGAACGCCGACTACTCCCCAAGGAGAATTGACGCGTACCAGCGCCGGTTTACCCGGTCAAGAATTTTGTGCACTGCGAAGAAGTCGCGATAGCTTCGCCAGCGCCGTCTCGCGCTGCTCGTGGAAATCGATCGTTCCGGCGAATTGGCCGGACTTGTCGACCATGAACACCGTCGCCGTGTGGTCGATCACGTAGCTGTCGCCTTGCGGCACTTTCTTGTAGACGACGCGCCAAGCATCGGCGATCCGCGCGGTTTCGGCCGGGGTGCCGACCAAGCCCATGATCCGCCCGTCGAACGCGCTGAGATAATCGCGCAGTTGTTCGGGCGTATCGCGTTCCGGATCGACGCTGATGAAATAGACGGCGAGATCCTTCGCCTCCTCGCCCAGCGTATCGAGCCAGCCCGAAATATCGGTCAGCGTCGTCGGGCAGACATCGGGGCAATAGGTGAAGCCGAAAAACATCAGCGACGGCCGCCCGGCGAGATCGCGCTCGGTCATCCGCTTGCCGTTCATGTCCGGGATCGAGAAGGTGCCGCCGAATTGCGACAAGGCGCTGGAAATCGGCACGGCCTCGGGCACGGGTTTCAAGGCGCGCGTCGCCCAAATGGCGCCCGTGAAGACGGCGACGACGACGACCAGAAACCACGCGGCGAGGCGGATGGTGCGCAACATGTTCATCGCTTTAATCAGATGTCCTCGTGGCGCGGCTCGCGGACATGCTCGAGCATGTCGGTCACCACGCGGGTGATGTGATCGTCGGCCGCCGAATAATAGACCTGCTTGCCCTGGCGTTCGGCGCGCACGATGCGCGCGGCTTTCAGCAGGCGCAAATGATGGCTGACGAGCGAGGCGGAGAGCCCCAGCCGTTCCGCGATCTCGTTCACCGGACGCTCGGACGCCGTGCACTCCAACACGATGCGCAGGCGCGTGGTGTCGCCGAGCAGGCGGAACAGATCCGCGAGCTCGGCGGCGTGATCCTGGGCTTTGCGGATTCCGATGCGGGGGCGGGCCATCTTCGTTTCCAACGAATGAACAGATGTTCAATATTATCAAAGCGCTGGCCGGTCAAGCCCGCCGTCGCCCAGTATCGCCTTGACTCAACAACATATGAATAGCTATTCATATATTGAAAGGGAACGGCGATGGGCGCGGCGGCGAAACACGACTGGCAAGTGAGCGGGATGGATTGCGCGGCTTGCGTCGCCAAAGTGACCAAGGCGGTCGAGCGCCTGCCGGGCGTTTCGGCCGTCGAGGTCAATCTGATCGCCGAACGTTTGCGTTTCGATTTGGCCCCCGAAGGGGCCGCCGACGCCATCGAAGTCCAGGTGACGGCGCTGGGCTACGGCGTCTCGCGCCAATCCCCGGCGGCGAAGCGCCGCGCGCATCATCATCATGACCATGGCGGCATCGACCACGATCGCGGCAACGCCAAGCTCCGCTTGGTCTTCGTGCTTGGCGCCCTCGTCGCCGCCGCCTATGCCGCGTCCTATGCGCTGCCCGAATGGGCGGACACTCTCTATCTCGGCGCCACGCTGCTGGCGCTGATCCCGTTCGGGCGACGCGCAATCGCGTTGGCGCGCGGCGGATCGCCCTTCTCCATCGAAACCTTGATGTGCGTCGCCGCGATCGGCGCCGTGATCATTGGGGCGGCGGCGGAATCCGCCATCGTCGTGCTGCTGTTCGCCATCGGCGAATGGCTGGAAGGGGTCGCCGCCGGAAGGGCGCGCGCGGGCATCCGATCGCTGGTGGCGATGATGCCGCGCGAGGCGCAGCGCCGCAAAGCGGACGGCAATTACGAAACGATCGACGCCGAAAAGCTGCAAGCGGGCGATATCGTGCGCGTGCGCCCGGGCGAGCGCGTGCCCTGCGACGGCGCGATCGTCGAAGGCGCATCGGCGCTGGACGAAAGCCCGGTGACCGGCGAATCCGTGCCGGTGGCGCGGGGGGTCGGCGACAACGTCGTCGCGGGCAGCGTCAACGCGAACGCGGCATTGGTGCTGCGCGTGACGCAAGCGGGGCCGGACTCCACGCTCGCGCGCATCGCGCGCATGGTGCAGGACGCCGCCGTGTCGCGCGGGACCACACAGCGTTTCATCGAACGCTTCAGCGCGATCTGGACGCCCGCCGCGATGGTGTTGGCGTTCGCCGTCGCCGTTTTGCCGCCGCTGCTGGGTGGCGGCGAATGGGCGACTTGGATCTATCGCGGGCTTGCCGTGCTGCTCGTCGCCTGCCCCTGTGCGCTGGTCATCTCCGTGCCCGCCGCGATGGCGTCGGGCCTGTCGGCGGGTGCCCGCAACGGTCTGCTGATCAAAGGCGGGGCTGCGCTGGAAGCGATCGGCCATGCGGCGACGATCGCGTTCGACAAGACCGGCACGCTGACCCAAGGCAAACCGCGCGTCACCGATGCGATTCCGGCCCCGGACACCACCGAAGACGAATTGCTGACGCTCGGCGCCAGCGTCGAAGCGGGCTCGGCGCATCCGCTCGCCAAAGCCATCGTCGCGGCGGCGCATACGCGCGGCTTAGCTTTGCGCGCTGCCGGCGACGCGACCGCCGAACCCGGCATGGGCGTGACCGCGCGCATCGACGGCGCGCTGGTGGAAATCGGCAGCCCGTTTTGGGCCGCAACATTGGGCCGCGCCTTGCCCGATGGCGTCGACGCGCTGGAACGCGACGGCAAGACCGTTGCACTCGTCTATCGCAATGGGACGGCGCTGGGCGCGATCGCGATGCGCGACGAGCCGCGCGCCGAAGCGAAAGTCGCCATCGCGCGCTTGCACGCACTGGGGCCACGCGCGGTGATGCTGACGGGCGACAATCCGCGCACCGCCGCCGCGATCGCCGGAACCTTGGGCATGGATTTCAAAGCGCAACTCACGCCGGCGCAGAAGCTCGCCGAGATCGATGCGCTGAAACGTTATGGCGGCGTGGCGATGGTCGGCGACGGCATCAACGATGCGCCCGCCCTCGCCGCCGCCAATGTCGGCATCGCGATGGGCGGCGGCACGGCCGCCGCACTCGAAGCGGCCGACGCCGCGATCGTGAAGGATCGCGTGTCCGGCATCGTGGATCTCGTGCGCCTGTCGCGCGCCACGCTTGCCAATGTGAAGCAAAACATGGCGATCGCCATCGGCTTGAAGATCGTGTTCCTCGGCACCACGATCGCGGGCATCACCGGCCTGTGGCCGGCGATTCTGGCCGATACCGGCGCCACGGTGCTGGTCACGCTCAACGCACTGCGCTTGTTGGGCTGGCGATCCCCGTCATAATCATTTGAAATATATTGATAAATCGGCGCGGACCAGCGTTGCGCCGATAGCGGTCGACGCGCGCGAGTCGCAAAGATTAATTCTTGGGGCTCTGGAGAAACAGCCCATGCCCGACGATACGCGCGGCCAAACCGCCACCCTGACCGCTTCCCCCGCCGATTTCGCCGCTCCGAAGATCGCGCCCACCGCCGCCAACGGCGCGTTCGCGGTCGTGTTTTCGCTGTCGTTCTGCCACTTCCTGAACGACACGATGCAGTCGATGATCCCGGCGATCTACCCGATCCTGAAGGAAGCGCATGGGCTGGATTTCGGGCAGATCGGTTTGATCACGCTGGCCTTCCAGATCACCGCGTCGATGTTCCAGCCGGTGATCGGTTTCGTCACCGACCGCAATCCGCGCCCCTATTCGCTCGCCATCGGCATGGGCTCGACGCTGATCGGCTTGCTGCTGCTGTCGCAAGCGCATAGCTATCCGCTGATCTTGCTCGCCGCCTGCCTCGTCGGCCTCGGCTCGGCGGTGTTCCATCCCGAAGCCTCGCGCGTCGCGCGCCAGGCGTCGGGCGGGCGCCATGGCCTGGCGCAATCGCTGTTTCAGGTCGGCGGCAACGCGGGCTCGGCCATCGGGCCGCTGCTCGCCGCGTTGATCGTGCTGCCGCATGGCCAAGGCAGCATCGCCTGGTTCTCCGCCGCCGCCTTCGTCGGCATGGCGGTGCTGTTCTGGATCGGCGGCTGGTACGCGCGCAACATGAAGCCGCGCGCCGGACGTGCGGCCGCGGCGGTGGCGGGCGATATGGCCGCCGCGTTGGGCAAGCGCAAGGTCGCGATCGCGGTCAGCGTGATGGTGGCGCTGATCTTCTCCAAGACCTTCTACATGGCGGCCTTCACGTCCTACTTCACCTTCTACCTGATGGGCCGTTTCGGCGTGGACGTGCAGACCGCGCAATACGCGCTGTTCTCCTTCCTGCTGTCGGCGCCCATCGGGGCGCTCGTCGGCGGGTGGCTGGGCGACCGCATCGGCCGTTTGCCGATCATCTGGTTCTCGATCCTCGGCGCGCTGCCCTTCTCGCTGGTGCTGCCTTATGTCGGGTTCGAGGCGACGCTGATCCTCGCCTTCATCGTCGGCTTCATCATGTCGTCGTCGTTCTCGGCGATTCTGGTTTACGCGCAGGAATTGATCCCCGGCCGCGTCGGCCTGGTCGCCGGCGTGTTCTTCGGCTTCTCGTTCGGGCTGGGCGGCATCGGCGCCGCGGCGCTGGGCGAGATCGCGGATATCCACGGCCTCGATACCGTCTACGCGATCTGCGCCTATCTGCCGGCGATCGGGCTGCTGACGATTTTCCTGCCGCCGCAGCCCTCGCGCGTCGCGAAGAAAGCCGCCGCCTAAACCGACATCCGGCGGCGGATTTCGTCTTCGTCCATATTCGCCTTGGTGCCGGCGAGGGAAACCTCGCCGCGCTCCATCACGTACCAGCGATCGGCGAGTTCCTTGGCGAAGTCGAAATACTGCTCGACCAGCACGATCGCCATGTCGCCGCGCTGGCGCAGATAAGCGATCGTCCGGCCGATATCCTTGATGATCGAGGGCTGAATCCCCTCCGTCGGTTCGTCGAGCACGAGGAGCTTCGGGCGCATGGTCAACGCGCGGCCGATCGCCAATTGCTGCTGCTGGCCGCCGGACAGATCGCCGCCGCGCCGCCCGAGCATTTCCTTCAGCACCGGAAACAGATCGAAGAGATCGTCCGGGATCGAACGCTGGCCGCGCGGCAAGGGCGCGAAGCCGGTTTCGAGATTCTCCTTCACCGTCAGCATCGCGAAAATCTCGCGGCCCTGCGGCACGTAAGCGATGCCCGCACGCGCGCGATCTTCGGGCGCCATCGCGTCGATGCGTTTGCCTTCGAAAGTGATCGAACCGGCCGAAATGCCGCGCTGGCCGGTGATGGCGCGCAACAGCGAGCTTTTGCCCACCCCGTTGCGGCCCAGCACGCAGCACACTTCGCCGAAATGCGCTTCGATCGAGATGCCGCGCAAGGCCTGCGCCTGGCCGTAATGGAGATCGATCTTGTCGACGGCCAACATGCTGCTCAGCGCCCCAGATAGACTTCGATGACGCGCTCGTTCGACGCGACCGTGTCGATCGAGCCCTCGGCGAGCACGGATCCTTCGTGCAGACAGGTGACACGGCAATCGAGCGCGCGCACGAAACTCATATCGTGCTCGACCACGACCACGGTGTGGTCGCGGTTGATCTCGCGCAGCAGCTCGGCCGTCGTCTCGGTTTCCGCGTCGGTCATGCCCGCGACCGGCTCGTCGACCAACAGCAGCTTCGGGTTCTGGGCGAGCAGCATGGCGATCTCCAGCCATTGCTTCTGACCGTGCGACAATTCGCCCGCCCGCCGGTCGCGATGGGCGAGCAAGCGCACGGTTTCCAGCGCCTCGTCGATACGTTCGCGCTCGACGCGCGCGCGCGCGCCCCACAGCGACGAGAACGCGCCGCGCGGGCCCGCCGTGGCGAGCAGCACGTTGTCCGCGACCGTATGGCTTTCGAACACGGTCGGCTTCTGGAATTTCCGCCCGATTCCCAGTTCCGCGATCGAGGCTTCGTCGTGGCGCGTCAAATCCACCGTGCCGTCGGCGAACAACACGTCGCCGTTGTCGGGCTTCGTCTTGCCGGTGATGACATCCATCATCGTGGTCTTGCCCGCCCCGTTGGGGCCGATGATGGCGCGCATGGCGCCGGTTTCGACCGTCAGCGACAGCGAGCGCAAGGCGCGGAAGCCGTCGAAGGTGACGTTGACGCCGTCGAGATAAAGGAGCGCGCGAACGACTGGGGTGTTCATATCCGTGCCCTCATTCGGCCGGCTTGCGGGCGGGCGAACCCGATCCGCGCAAGCGCTTGATGAGGCCTTCGGCCGCCCCCAGAATGCCCGCGGGCAAGGCGACGGTGACGAGCACGAACAAGGCACCCAGCACGAACAGCCAATACGGCGCCAAGGCGCCGGTGGTGAAGGTCGTCTTCAGCGCGTTGACGATGCCCGCCCCGATCGCCGCACCGACCAGCGTGCCGCGCCCGCCCATCGCGACCCACACGACCGCTTCGATCGAGTTGATCGGCGAGAATTCCGACGGGTTGATGATGCCGACTTGCGGTACGTAAAGGGCCCCCGCCACGCCCGCCATCATCGCCGAGACGACGAAGACCAGCAGCTTGAAGCGCTCAACCCGGTAGCCCAAGAACCGCGTCCGGCTTTCGCCGTCGCGGATCGCGACCAGCACTTTGCCGAAGGTCGACGTAACCATGAAACGCGCGATCAGGAAGGCAAGCACGAGACCCGCGACGCTCGCCAGGAACAGCACCATGCGCGTGCCGCCCGACTGGACGTTGAAGCCGAAGATGTCCTTGAAATCGGTCAGGCCGTTATTGCCGCCGAACCCCATATCGTTGCGGAAGAAGGCGAGCAGCAGCGCATAGGTCAGCGCCTGGGTGATGATCGACAGATATACGCCCGTGACGCGGCTGCGGAAGGCGAACCAGCCGAACACGAAGGCGAGCGCGCCGGGCACCGCCAGCACCATGAACATCGCGTAGAACGGGTTCTGGAAGCCCCACCACGCGACGGGCAGCTCGGTCCAATTCAGGAAGACCATGAAATCCGGCAGGATCGGATGGCCATAAACGCCGCGCGTGCCGATCTGGCGCATGAGGTACATGCCCATCGCATAGCCGCCCAGCGCGAAGAACGCGCCGTGACCGAGCGAGAGAATGCCGCAATAGCCCCAGACGAGATCGAGGGCGACGGCCAGCATCGCGTAGCACAGCCATTTGCCCATCAGCACGACCGTGCCGGTGCCGATATGGAAGGCCGAGCCTGCGGGCACGAACAGATTGCAGATCGGCACCAGGACGGCGAGCAGCGCCAGGAAGATCAAAAAGATCTTCCCGCGCCCGTCGAGTTTTTCGGCAAGCAACGCGGCGATCATTGTTCGACGGCCCGGCCTTTGAGCGCGAACAACCCGCGCGGACGTTTCTGGATGAACAGGATCAGCAGCACCAGGATCAGGATCTTGCCCAGTACCGCGCCCGCGAAGGGCTCGAGCAGCTTGTTGGCCACGCCGAGCGACAGCGCCGCGACCAGCGTGCCCCAGAGGTTGCCGACACCGCCGAACACGACGACCATGAAGCTGTCGATGATATAGCCCTGCCCGAGATTGGGGCTGACATTGTCGATTTGGCTCAGCGCCACGCCCGCGATCCCGGCGATGCCCGAGCCGAGGCCGAAAGTCATCGCATCGACGAAGCCGGTGCGAATGCCCATCGACGCCGCCATGCGCCGGTTCTGCGTGACCGCGCGCATATGCAGGCCCAGCGACGTGCCCTTCAGCACCAGCAGCAGCATCGCGAAGACGAAGATCGCGAAGACGACGATCCACAAGCGGCCATAGGTGATCTGCAGGCCGAAGAACTCGAAATAGCCCGACATGAAGCCGGGCGCCCCGACTTCGCGGTTCGTCGGCCCGAAGATGGTGCGCACCCCCTGTTGCAGGAACAGCGACACGCCGAACGTGGCGAGCAGCGTTTCGAGCGGCCGGCCATAGAGGAAGCGGATGATGCCGCGTTCGATCGCCACGCCGATGGCGCCCGCGACGAAAAAGGCGAGCGGCAGCGCAATCAGCAGCGAATAATCGAACAGATGCGGTGCCGACGCGCGGATCGTCTCCTGCACCATGAAGGTGACATAGGCGCCGATCATCACCATCTCGCCATGCGCCATGTTGATGACGCCCATCACGCCGAAGGTGATGGCAAGGCCGATGGCGGCGAGCAGCAGCACCGAACCGAGCGACAGACCGAACCAGAAGGTCTGCGCGATTTCGCGCATCTTCAGCACGTTCTCGATCTTCGCGATCCCGGCTTCGAGGGCGGGTTTCAACTCGGCCGGCGCGCGGTTCATGACTTGGCGCAGCAAACCGATCCGGTCGCGATCGGCGGACGCCGATACGATATCGACGGCCGCGATGCGATCGGCCATCGGCGTCGCGTCGTCGGTCAGCACGATCGCCGCGCGCGCCAGACGCAGCGCCTCGCGCACGCTGGGCAGGGTTTCGCGCGCCAAGGCCTGATCGATGGCCGGCAGGGCGGACGCGTCGCGCGAGCGGAACACGGCCTCGGCCGCTTGACGGCGGCGCACGGGATCGGGCGACAAAAGGGTCATGGCGCCCATCGCCGCTTGCGCGATGCCGCGCAGACGGTTGTTGAGACGCACGGTCGTGGGGCTATCGGGGGCGGCGGCAGGTTCGCCGGTGCGCGCATCGAACGTGGCGCCCGCGCGGTCGCGATAGACGATCGCCTTGGCCGCTTCGTTGACCAGCAAGCGCCGGTCGAGCAGCGCTTCGATGACGGGAACGCCGCGCGGATCGCCGGCGGCTTGCACGCCCGCGATCCCGGCTTCGGTATCCGAAAAGGAATCCGACAGGAATTTGTCGAGGGCGGCGTTGTAATCCTGCGCGCGCGCGGGCAAGGCCGCCAAGCATGTCAGTAGGAACAGGACCGCCAATGCCAGAAGCACCGGGGACGCAAGACCGGGCGCGATAGCGCGCGCCCGGTCCCGCAACGTCGTATGACGATGATTCACCAGCGTCGCTTCTCAGCTGCCGCAGGTGTTCGTCTTGGTGTTGAAGTTGCCGCAGTTGCGCGTCACCCAATCGCCGATCAGGTCCTTCGACCCGTCGAGATGCTTGGACCACGCGTCGCCGGGGACCAGATCCTTGGTCTGCCACACCACGTCGAACTGACCGTCCGCGCGGACTTCGCCGATCATCACGGGCTTCGTGATGTGGTGGTTGGGCAGCATTTCGGAAATGCCGCCGGTCAGGTTCGGCGCCTTGGTGCCCGGCAGCGCCTTGATGACGGCGTCCGGATCGACCGACTTGGCCGCCTCGACCGCCTTCACCCACATATTGAAGCCGATGAAATGCGCTTCCATCGGATCGTTGGTCACGCGCTTCGGGTTCTTGGTGAAGGCCTGCCATTCCTTGATGAAGGCGTCATTGATCGGGTTCTTGACCGACTGGAAATAGTTCCAGGCGGCGAGATGGCCGAGCAGCGGCTTCGTATCGATGCCGGCGAGTTCCTCTTCGCCGACCGAGAACGCGACGACGGGAATGTCCGTCGCCTTGATGCCCTGGTTGCCGAGTTCCTTGTAGAAGGGAACGTTGGCGTCGCCGTTGATCGTCGACACCACGGCGGTCTTCTTGCCGGCGGCGCCGAAGGTCTTGATGCTCGACACGATCGTCTGCCAGTCGGCATGGCCGAACGGCGTGTAGTTGATCATGATGTCGGCGTCGGCGACACCCTTCGACTTGAGATACGCTTCGAGAATCTTGTTGGTCGTGCGCGGATAGACATAGTCCGTACCCGCGAGGACCCAGCGCTT
Organism: Alphaproteobacteria bacterium; assembly: GCA_017308135.1. Lineage (NCBI taxonomy): Bacteria > Pseudomonadati > Pseudomonadota > Alphaproteobacteria > Alphaproteobacteria bacterium. Next base: position 541,954 of record JAFKFM010000007.1, on the reverse strand, counting down.
CACCTCGCCGCCGTCCTTCGACATCAGATAGTCGACGGCCGGAATGGCCTGCTGGTTCGGCGCGGCACCCGTGTAGAACACGTTGCGCTCGCTCTCCTCGCCCTCGTACTGCACGGGGTAGAAGAGGATGTTGTTGAGTTCCTTGAACACCGGCAGCACCGACTTGCGGCTGACCGAGGTCCAGCAGCCGAACGTCGCGGCGACCTTGTCGCGCGCGATCAGTTCGCGCGCCTTTTCGGCGAACAGCGGCCAGTTCGACGCGGGGTCGGCGACCACCGCTTCGAGCTTGCGGCCCAGAACGCCGCCCTTCTTGTTCTGCTCCTCGATCAGCATCAGCATGACGTCTTTCAACGTCGTCTCCGAAATCGCCATCGTGCCCGACAGCGAGTGGAGAATGCCGATCTTGATCGTCGGCGCCTGGGCGAATGCGCCCATACGGCCGTAGTGCAGAATCGCGGCGCCACCAACGGCGGTGCCCAATAGACGACGACGAGAAATACCCATTTTCGCGAAACCCCCATGTTTCGTTGCGCGGCCGATCGGCCGAATTCATGGGGGAGCAAGGGGCATGCCATACGCGGCAATACCTACGCTTGCGTGGCGAACGGCGCGCCGGGATACCACGCGCGGATGGGCAGGATCGCGGGGCACGCAACCGATACGATAGCCAAGCGTCTGCGCCCGCGGCATCGGCCACCGGCTATCGACGGCATTTGCTTAAATTTGCGCCGTCCCGCCTTTTACGAAGGCGACCAATCGGATTTGGTCAGGGAACGACGCCCGGCGGCAGGCTGGCGGCGTGCGTGGCGATCCGGCCCGAGGTCGTGAACCAAATCTCCGGCCAAGCTTGCCTTATATACGCGAGCGCGCGGCGCAGATGCTTCAAGCGATGCGGCTGGCCGACGAGATACGCATGTAGCGCAATCCCCATGACAAGCGGCTGGTCCTTCGATTGGCGCAACATCTCGTCGAACGCGTCGACGATCATATCGGCGAAAGCGTCGCCGCCGATCTTGCGCCCGACGATCATCGGAATGTCGTTGAGCTCCTGCGGATAGGGCACGGCCAGGATGCGGCCCTTGCGCGTCTTGAACCAGATCGGCTGGTCGTCCATGCACCAATCGAGCACATAGCTATAGCCCGCCTCGTGCAGCAGGTCGGGCGTGACGCGGCTTTGGCTGATCCAGGGGCCGAGCCAGCCTTGCGGCGCCTTGCCTTCCTTGGCGCGCATCGCGGCCGTCGCATCGGCGATCAACGCGGCTTCTTCCGCCTCCGGCAGCGTGCCTTGGCGTTCGGCGTTGGTGCGGCCATGGCCGACGAATTCGTCGCCGCGCTTGCGGAACGCCGCGAGCAATTCGGGCGCATAGTCGTACATCGACGAATTGATAAGCACCGATGCGGGCAGCGACAATTCCTCGAACAGCTCCAGCATGCGCCACGCGCCCACGCGATTGCCCCAATCGCGCCACGCGTAGTTCAGCACGTCGGGTTGCGGGCCGCCGGGGGCAAGCTCCGCGCCCAGCCCTTCGCCAAACGCGAAATGTTCGAGATTGAGCCCGAGATAGACCGCGAGCCGCGTGCCGTTTGGCCAATCGTAAGGCTTGCGCGTCGAAATCGGCGAATACTCGTAACGGCCATGCGTGGGAAGCTGCATCCTTGATCCTCGAAACATCGGCATACGTGGGAAAGCGGGAATGTAGCGCCCGCCTTGGCGGCGCGATAGGCTCGCAATATGCGCGCCATCGTGGCTTTGCTGGCCGTTTTAATCGCCTTGCCCGTTCACGCGGGCGAAGTGCTGCGCGATTTGTCGGCGCCGAGCGCGGCGCTGGGCCGTCCCCTCGTCTATGCGATCTACAGACCCGATGGTGTCGCGCGCGATTTGCCGGTCGTCTATCTGCTGCACGGGCGCAACAGCAAACCCGCCGATTGGCTGGACATGGCGCATGTGGCGCAAACCGCCGACCGGTTGATCGCCGAGCGCAAAATGCCGCCTTGCCTGATCGTGCTGCCCGATGGCGGCAATAGCTGGTACGCGGGTGCTATGGCCGCCGCCATTGCGACCGACCTGCCCGCCGAAATCGAGCGGCGCTTCGGCGCGAGCCCGTCGCGCGGCCAACGCGCGATCGCCGGCAATTCTATGGGCGGATTCGGCGCGCTGGGAATCGCCCTTGCCTATCCCGAGCGTTTTGTCGCCGCCGCGTCGATGTCCGGCGCGTTCTGGACGATGCTGGAAAGCGAGACGGCCCTCGACGACGCGATGCAAGCGCGCGTCGCGCGCGTGTTCGACGGCGCGTTCGGCACGCCCTTCGCGCGCACGAATTTCCTCAAACACAGCGCCCATGCGCTGGCGGTCGCGTTACCGGCCGCGATGCCTAAGCCCGCGATCTACCTCACCGCCGGCACGACGGATTTCGGGTCGATCCAAGCGCAGAGCGACGATCTCGCGCGCATGCTGAAAGACAAGGGGTTCGACGTCGAAAACGAGACCGCCCCCGGCGGTCACGAATGGGGCACGTGGGAACGCGCCTTGCCCCGCGCACTCGAGTTCATCGCGCGACGCTGGGCACGCTGATCGCCGCACCCGCCGGCGGCGGCTTCACGCCTGTCTTCCATGGCGCATTCTTCACGTAAGCGGCGATGCGCGCGACGGCGAACAGCGCCGCAAGGCCGAAACCATGCACCGCGATCTGATCTTCGAGATCGGTGCCGTAAATCGCCAGCGCGATCCCGCCCAGATGCGACAGCACCATGCCCGCGAAAAACACCGGCAGCGCTTGGCGGCCGAGAAGAACGAAGGGCTGTGCGAGGGCGGTTTCCAGCATCGCCGGGCGCTGGCGCACGATCCACAGCGCCACGATCGCCAGCGCCACGAAATGCGCGAATTGGCGCGCGTCGAGATTGGGCTTGTTGGCATGGGCATAAGCCCAATCGTGCAACGACGCGAGTTCGGGCAGCAGCGACCAGACCGCGCGGAACTCGGCGACGAAGCCGAAGACGAGATAGGCAAGACACAACGCCAGCACGGCGAGTGTCGGTTTGGGCGGGACGATCCAGCCGCGCGACAAGGCGAAACCCGCGAAGAACAGCATCTGCCAGGCGAGCGGGTTGAAGCCCCACAGCCGCCCGTCGCCCGCCGGCAGATTGAAGCCGGTGACTTGCACGACGCTCCATAAAGCGACGCTCGCCGCGATCACCAAACCGGGATGCACGCGCGCCAACGCCATCGCCAGGGGAACGGCGGCAAGCACGACCATATAAAGCGGCAGAATGTCGAAATAGGTCGGCACGTAGCGCAGCGTGAACAGATCGACGATATGGCGCATCGGATCGGCGAAGAATCCGTCGATGCCCAAAAACGCCGCGTAGCCGGGCGATAGCGAAGCGACCAGGAACAACGTCACGAAGAACAGCGCGATATGGCAGCCGTAAAGCTGTGCCGTGCGCCATGCGATGCGCGCCGTCCCCGTCGCGAAGCCCATCCGGCCGAACGTGCCGCCGAACGCGATCGCGGCGGCAAAGCCGGAGATGAACACGAACACATGCGCCGCGTCCGACAGGCCGAAGCGCGCCCAGATCACCTCGCGCGCCCAGCCGCCCGGCACATGGGCGAAGAAGATCGCGATCAGCGACAAACCCCGGAAAAAATCGAGGCGCGGATCGCGCGGTTTTTTGGCGATCACGCTCATGCGTAGCGGCCGACCACCGGCAATTGCCGCGCGAGATCGAGCGCTTCGTCGCGCCGCAGCCAGAGAATGGCAAGGGCGGCGAGCAGCACGAGGCAGGCTTCCGTGAACAACACGGCGCCGTCTTCGTAGGGGTCGATCCCCAGCGGCGAGACGACATGGAAGAAAATGGCCCCCGCCATGATGCCGGCGGACATCGCCGCGCCGAATACCTGCGTGCGGCGGATCAGCACCAAGATTGCGGCAAGAAGCTCGGCCGCGCCCACGCCGATGCGCATCGGCTTTTCGTAACCCGAAAAACCCAGCCAGTCGGTCAGCACGGTGAACAGCCAGACCGAACCGTCCGCGCCGGTGAATTTGTACTGGAGGTACCAAATGAAGATATAGGCGATCCACAGGGCCAGAAGCCACGGCATGGCCTCGAAGATCCGTCGCATTGCTGTCATTTCCCGCCTCCCGGACGCGGCTGTCGGTCCTTGTTCGCGCGTCGCCGCGCCCGGGTTACGCCGGTAACCTTTTCGCCGTCGCGCGCGAACCCGGTCCGCAATCTCCGGGGAAACCGCGATGCGTCTCGAAAATTTTCCGATCGCCCGTAAAATCCTGCTGGCGGTGATGGCGCCCAGCCTTCTCGCCCTCGCCATGGCCGGCGGCGCGGTCTGGAGTCTCGCCCAAGCCGTCGACCAAGCGCGCGCGATCAACAATGCCGCGCGCAACGTCGAAACAACCGGCTATATCGGCGCTTCGACGATCTCCTTCGCGCGCAACGTCGAAGCCTTGGGGCTCGACCTGCCGGCCGCACGGCGCGACGAACTCGCCGCCGCCGCCGTCAAGGATTTCGAGGTGATCCGCGACAATCTCGCCGCCCTCGCCCCCCATCTGCTCGACGCGCCCGCCCGCGAAGCGGCGGCGAAGGCGCGCGCGGCGCTCGACGCCTATAAGCCCGTCGCCGACAAGGTCGTCGCCTTGGCGAAAGACGGTGCCCGCGAACAAGCCGGCGCCGCCGCAGTCGACGGCGGCGGCTTGGTGCTGGAGGCGATCTTCGCGCTGACCGAACTCTACGATCGTAACGCCCGCGCGGCCGACGCCGCGACGGCCACGGTCGTCGGCTTGCTCGACCGTTTGGTCTTTTGGCTGCCGATCCTATCGGCGCTCGCGATGCTGATCGGCGCGGTCGCGGGGATCGCCATCGGCCGGCGCGGCATCGCCAACCCCCTCGCCGCCGTCGTCGCGCGGATGAAAGCGGTCGAAGCCGGCGACTATGCGGGCGACATCGTCCAATCGAGCCGCCGCGACGAAATCGGCGATGCGGCGCGCGCTTTGACGACCTTGCGCGACGGGCTGGCGGAAGCCGACCGTGCCCGCGCGCGTCAAGCCGAAGATCGCGCACGCGCCGACGCCGCACGGCGCGAAGCGCTCGCGCAGATGGCGACCACGGTGCGCGGCGCCACGAGTGCGGCCGCAGAAGCGACCGCGCGACGCACCGGCGAAATGACCGGGCTCGCCGGCGCGCTTGCCACGGCCGCGCGCGACACGGCGGCGGATTCCCGCGACGTCGCCGAAGCCGCGGACGCGGCTTTGCGCAACGCCGAGACGGTCGCGGCGGCGACGAGCCAATTGTCCGGATCGATCGATGAAATCGGCCGCCAGATCGCGACGGCGGCGCAGACCACGCGCGTGGCCGTCGAACGCGGCGGTGCCGCGCGCGCGACCGTGGCTCGGCTGTCGGACGCGGTCGGCCAGATCGGGACCGTAACCAAGCTGATCGCGGAGATCGCCGCGCAGACCAATCTTCTCGCCCTCAACGCCACGATCGAAGCGGCGCGCGCGGGCGAAGCGGGCAAAGGTTTCGCCGTCGTCGCGGGCGAGGTCAAAAGCCTCGCCGGGCAAACGGCCCGCGCGACCGAGGACATCGCCAAACGCGTCGCCGAAATCGGCGCGTCGACCGAAGCGGCCGTGCGTTCGATCGGCGAGGTCGAAACGACCATCGCGGCGATCGACGGAACCGCGTCGGCCATCGCCGCCGCGATCGAGGAACAAGGGGCGGCGACGCGCGAAATCTCGCGCGGCATCGCGGGCACGACCGACGCCGCGCGCGGCGTTTCCGCGCGCATCGCCGCCGTGGCGAGCGCCGCTTCGCGCGCCGATGAGACGAGCGCCAAGCTCGCCCAAACGTCCGAGGAAGTGGCGCGGGGTGCCGCCGCGCTCACCGAATCGATCGACCGCGCCTTGACGGAAGCGGCTTAGTACGCGCGTTCGATCGCGAAATCGATCAGGTCGATCAACGCGCGCTTTTCCGCCCCGTCGGCGAAGATGCCGAGCGAGTCCTTGGCGATGCGCCCATAATGGCGCGCGCGCTCGATCGTGTCGGCCAGCGCGTTGTGCTTGCGCATGAGTTCGACCGCACGGGTGAGGTCGCCGTCCTTCTGGTCGAGATCTTCGAGGGTGCGGCGCCAGAACGCGCGCTCCTCCTCGTCGCCGCGCAGGAACGACAGCACGATCGGCAGCGTGATCTTCCCGTCGCGGAAATCGTCGCCGACTTCCTTGCCCATCGTCGCGGTATCCGACGCGTAATCGAGCGCGTCGTCGACCAGCTGGAACGCGATGCCGAGATTGAGGCCGTAAGCCTCCAGCGCGTCCTCCTCCGCCTTCGGGCGGTCGGCAACGGCGGCCCCCACGCGGCAGGCGGCGGCGAACAACGCCGCCGTCTTGGCGCGGATGACTTCGAGATACGCTTGCTCGGACGTTTCGGTGTCGTTGGCGGTGGTGAGCTGCAATACCTCGCCTTCCGCGATCACGGCCGAAGCGTTGGACAGGATCGCGAGAACGGGCAGCGAGCCGTCCTCCACCATCACCTGGAAGGCGCGGCTGAACAGGAAATCGCCGACGAGGACGGAGGCCTTGTTGCCCCACACCGCGTTGGCGGTGGCGCGGCCCCGGCGCAGATCGCTTTCGTCGACCACGTCGTCATGCAGCAGCGTGGCGGTGTGGATGAATTCGACGCAGGCCGCGAGGCCGATATGGCGCTGGCCGCGATAGCCGCACATGCGCGCGGCGGCGAGGGTCAACATCGGGCGCATGCGCTTGCCGCCGGCCGCGATGATATGCCCCGCGAGCTGCGGAATCAGATCGACGGAGGAATGCATGCGCCGGACGATCGTCTCGTTGACGGCCTTCAGATCGCCGTCGACGAGGGCGAGGAGGTTTTGAAGCGCGTTCTTCGCACCGCTGGGGCGGGGATTCTTGCGCTCGCCTTCGAGATTGACGACGACGGCCACGTCCTGAATTCCTTTTTGCTGCATCCGGCGGCGGACGCGCTTGACGCCCGCACCCGCCGATTGCGAGCATAGAGCCCTCAACCGGGGAATCAACACTCGATGCGCGAAGTCCTGCGAACCACGGATGCGGTCGCTTTATCGTTCGCGCAGGCGCTTTTGCGCGACGCGCGCATCGAATTCGCGACGCTGGACGCGCATATTTCGGCGATCGAAGGCTCGATCGGCGCGTTTCCGCGCCGTCTGGCGGTCGACGAATCCGACTACGCCGCCGCAAGCGACCTTTTGAAGCAGGCGGGATTGGACGAGATACGATGATCGAAACCACGCAGGACAAGTTGCTGGGCGGCAAACTGCGCTTCGCGCAGCCCGCCGACGGCTATCGCGCGGCGATAGATCCGGTCCTGCTCGCCGCCGCCGCCGGCAAACCGATCAAGGCGCTCGATCTCGGCTGCGGGGCGGGCGCGGCGATGCTGTGCCTGCTGGCGCGCGTCGAAACCGCGCACGCCGTGGGCGTGGAAATCGATCCCGATCTCGCCGATCTTGCGCGCGAAAACCTTGCCGCCAACGATTTCACCATCCGCGCGCGGATCGTCGAAGGCGACGCGGCCACTTTCGGGGAAGTCGGTTTCGATCTGGTGATGGTCAATCCGCCTTATCTCGATCCCGCGCGCGCCGATCCCTCGCCCCACGCCCGCAAGCGCAAGGCGGATATGGAAGGCGAACTCGACCTCGCCGGCTGGGTCAAAGCCGCCAAGCGCGCGGCGTCGCCCAAAGCCCATATCCTGTTCGTGCAGCGCGCCGATCGGCTTGCCGATCTGCTGGCCGCGATGAAGGGCTTGGGCGAACTCGTCGTGTTTCCGCTGTGGCCCAAAGCGGGCGAACCCGCCAAACGCGTGTTGGTGCGCGCGCGCCTTGGCTCCAAGGCGCCGCTGACGCTTGCGCGCGGCCTGGTTTTGCACGGGAGCGACGGGAAATTCTCCGCCGCGGCGGATTCGATTCTGCGCGACGGCGGCGAATTGCCCTTGCTATAGAAACACGATGTTCGACCAACTCCGCCCCGCTTTCGCGCGCCTTCTCGGGCGCACGCCCGCCCCGATCGTCGCGGTCATGCGCCTGCAAGGCCCGATCGGCATGGGCGGGCGGCGCGGTCTGTCGATGGAGCGCCTCGCCGGGCCGCTGGAGCGCATGTTCAAGACCAAGGGTCTTGCCGCCGTGGCGCTGGTGATCAACTCGCCCGGCGGATCGCCGGCCCAAAGTGCGTTGATCGGGGCCCGCATCCGGGCCCTCGCCGACCAGGAAAAACTGCCGGTCTACGCCTATGTCGAGGATGTCGCCGCGTCGGGCGGGTATTGGATCGCGGCGGCGGCGGACGAGATCGTCGCCGACGCGAATTCGATCGTCGGTTCGATCGGCGTCATCTCCGCCGGTTTCGGCTTTCAGGAGATGATCGGCAAGCTCGGCATCGAGCGGCGCCTGCACACCTCGGGTGAACGCAAATCGCTGCTCGATCCGTTCGGGCCGGAGAAAGCCGAAGATATCGTGCGGCTCAAATCGATCCAGGCCGAGCTGCACGCGAATTTCAAAGCCTGGGTGCGCGCACGGCGCGGCGCCAAGTTGAAGGCCGAAGACGCCACATTGTTCGAAGGCGAGTTCTGGACCGGCACGAAGGCGCTCGATCTCGGCCTTATCGATGGGATCGGCGACGCGCGCGCCGATCTGCGCAAGCGCTTCGGCGAAAAAGTCCGCTATCGCGGCTTCGCGCTGCAAGGCGGCGGCTTCCTGCGCCGCTTGCTGGGCCTGTCGTCGCAAGCCGACTACGCGGGCGACGCATTGGACGCGATCGAAGCCCGCGCCGCTTTCGCGCGATTCGGGTTATAAGACCGCTATGGGTTCGATCGGCAAAATTCTGATCTTCGTCATCGTCGTCATGGTCGCGTGGTTCGGCTGGCGCTATTTCCGCATCCGGGAAAAGGAAGCGGATATCGCCGCCCAGCGCGCCAAGTCGCGTGACGTCGCCAAGGCCGATATGGATGCGGGGGCGACGACGATGCGCGCCTGCCCGCGCTGCGGCACGTTCATCGCGGCGGGTTTGACCTGCACCACGCCCGGCTGCCGCGCGAAAGCGTGAACCCGGCCCGATTATTGCTGCCCACGCGGCTATGAACCGCGAAGCGCTCGCCGCCCTCACCGCCCAAGCCCGCGCCGACATGGCGGCGATGGCGTATCCCGCCCGAATTTGGATGCCGGAACCCGCCGAATCCGGCCGTCATAACGTGCTGGTTGTCGGCGGCGGACAAAGCGGCCTGGGTGTCGCCTTTCAATTGGCGCGCGACGGCGTGGCGGGCGTGTCGGTCATCGACAAGGCGCCGCGCGGCGGCGAAGGTCCGTGGCTCAACTACGCGCGCATGGCGACCTTGCGCACGCCCAAGGATCTCGTCGGCCTCGATGGCGGTTTGCCGTCCTTGTCGGTGCGCAGCTGGTACGCCGCCGCATTCGGGCCGGACGCGTGGGACCAAATCGTCCGTATCCCGCGCGCGCATTGGGCGGCCTATCTCGACTGGTTCCGCGACACGGCCGCGATCCCGGTGCGCAACCAAGTGGAACTCCTACGCCTGGAACCGCAAGGCGATTGGATCGCCGCCGATCTCGCCATCGATGGCAAAACGTCGCGCGAATATGCCCGCCGCGTCGTGCTCGCCCATGGGTTCGAGAATGCCGGACAATGGACTCTGCCCGAATGGGCCGAGGCGTTGCCCGAACGCTTCCGCGCGCATTCCAACGGACCGGTCGATTTCGCCGCGTTGAAGGGCAAGCGCATCGCCGTCCTCGGCCATGGCGCGTCGGCGTTCGACAACGCGCTTGCCGCGCTGAAGGCCGGGGCCGCACGCGTCGATCTCTGTTTCCGGCGCGAAACCCTGCCGGAGATCAATCCCCATCGCTGGGCGGAATTCGCGGGCTATCTGCGCCATTACCCCGAACTGCCCGACGCGACCAAATGGGCGATCATGCGGCGCTTCCGCTTGATGGATCAGCCACCGACCGCCGATGGCGTCAACGGCTGCAAAGCTTTTGCCAACTTCGCCGCCCATCCCGGCCGTCCGTGGACGAAACTCGCGGTCGCGGGCGACGCAGTGCGCATCGACACGCCGCAGGGCCCGCTCGATGCGGATTACCTGATCTTCGCGACCGGCATGCGCGTCGATCTTTCGCTGCGCCCCGAACTTGCGGCGCTCGAAGCCGATATCGCGCGCTGGGGCGACGTGCACAGGACCGACGATCCCGATTCCGTGCTGGCGTCGTGGCCCTATCTGGGTGCGGGATTCGAGTTCACGCCGAAACCGGGGCGCGACGCCGAGCATCTGAGCCGCATCCATCAATTCGGCTTCGCGGCGGGGTTGAGCCACGGCGCGCAATGCGCGTCGGTCAGCGGGCATCGCCACGCATTGCCGCGCCTTGTCGCCGGGATCACGCGCGGGTTGTTCCGCGATATCGAGCCGAGCCTGATCGCCGATCTCGACGGCTACGACGCCCGCGAAAAACTGCTCTAGCGGATCTTGCCTCGCGCCGCGACGGGCCAAGCCATCGTCGGCTTGCCGCCCGACAGCACCTGATATTCGTCGTGCAGATTGATCGTCGTGTCGCCATGGGCGGGTACGATACGCAATTTCTCGCCGAGCTTGGGCAAGCGCACGGTCGCATCGGCGCGGCGCAGAATGCCATGCTCGTCGCCGCCGAAGCCGAAATTCCAACCGGGCAGATCCATCGCTTCGGGCATGCCGCCATCGACCGACAGCGTCTTGTAGCCGCAATCGAGCACGACGCGATCGTTCGAGGGGATGCTCATCACCGTCGCGAGCACGAACAACGCTTGCTCGAAGCGACCATAGCGTTCGCCGGTTTCATCGCCCACGTCGCGATACTGCTTGTCCATGAACACATAGGTGCCGCACTGGAATTCGGTGTAGCCGGCTGCCGTTTGGAATTCGTAGCTGCCGGTTCCGGCCCCGGAGATGATCGGCGTGGCGATCCCCGCCGCCGCGAACGCCGCGCGGAATTCGGCGAGCTTGGCGTTGCACGCCTCCGCCCCCGCCCGGCGCTGGGCCCAGCCGGCGATGTGCTGGATCTTGCCGTGATAGGCTTGGAGCCCGTCGAAGCGCACGCCCTTCGTCGCGATCGCGCGCTTGGCGAGTGCGACGGCCGCCACCGGATCGGCGATTCCGCAGCGGCCCATGCCGAGATCGCATTCGACCAGCACGCCGATCTCCACGCCCGCCGCGACGCAAGCGGCGGCGAGCGCATCGAGCCCGTCCGGATGATCGACCACGGTGCGGATCGTCGCGAGGCGGGCGAGGCCGACAAGGCGGGTGACCTTCGTGGAGCCGACGATCTCGTTCGTAACCAGAATGTCGGTCACGCCGCCCTCGACCATCACCTCGGCCTCGCCGACCTTCTGGCAGCACACGCCGACCGCGCCCGCGGCGATTTGGCGCCGGGCAACGGCCGGGCTTTTATGCGTTTTGGCGTGCGGGCGCAGCATTACCCCGGCTTTACGGGCAAATTCGGCCATCTTGGCGATATTCCGCCCCATCGCATCCAGATCGAGAACCAAAGCGGGTGTGTCGAGCGCGTCGAGATTCATGGGACTTTTTCCACCGCAAAACCGGCAAACCGGGCCGAAACCGGGTCTGCTTTAGCATAGGGCCATTGATCCGGCGAAACGGCTTTGCCAGAGTCGGCCCGGGCATTGACGCCCCCAGGGAGACGATAAACATGAAGACCCCCGTTCTCGCCGCGGCCCTCGCGCTCGCGATCGCCGGTTCGGCCGCCGCCCAGACGCCGCCCGCGGTGATGTTCGACATCGGCGGCAAGTTCGACCGCTCGTTCAACCAAGCGGCCTATGACGGCGCCGAGCGTTTCAAAAAGGAAACGGGCGTCATCTACAACGAATTCGAAATCACCAACACCGCCGAGCGCGAACAGGCGATCCGCAATCTCGCCCGGCGCGGTGCTTCGGTCGTGATTGCGGTCGGGTTCAACAACCACGCGGCGATCGAAACCGTCGCCAAGGAATTCCCGAACGTCAAATTCACGATCATCGATTCGGTCGTCGATCTGCCCAACGTGCAGTCGGTGACGTTCCGCGAGCACGAAGGCTCGTTCCTGGTCGGCATGGCCGCCGCCCTCACCTCGAAGACCGGCAAGGTCGGCTTCGTCGGCGGCATGGACGTGCCGATCATCCGCAAATTCTACAAGGGCTACGAGGAAGGCGCCAAACACGCCAAGCCGTCGGTCGAAGTGTTCATGAACATGACCGGCACGACGCCGACCGCCTTCCGCGACCCGACGCGCGGCGCGGAACTCGCGCGCGGCCAGTTCGATCGCGGCGTGGACGTCGTGTTCGCCGCCGCCGGCGCCACGGGGACGGGCGTCTATCAGGCCGCGAAGGACGCCGGCAAGTTCGCCATCGGCGTGGACAGCAACCAGAACCATCTGCATCCGGGCACGATGCTGACGTCGATGGTCAAGCGCGTGGATATCGCCGTCTACGAAGCGATGACCCAGGCCCGCGCCGGAACCTGGAAGGCGGGGGCGCGTGCGCTCGGCCTCAAGGAAGAAGGTGTCGGCATGGCGATCGACGACAACAACAAGGCGTTGCTGTCGGCCGACATCCTGAAGCGCATCGACGAAGCGCGCCAGGCGATCGTCGACGGGAAGATCACCGTCACCGACGTCATGCGTTGACGGCGGAATCGTGACGCAACCCGCCCTGCGCTTGTCGAACATCGACAAGCGCTTCGGCCCGGTGCATGCCAATCGCAGCATCGACTTGTCGGTCGCCAAAGGCTCGATCCACGGAATCGTGGGCGAGAACGGCGCCGGCAAGTCGACGCTGATGAGCATCGTCTACGGGTATTACCAAGCCGATTCCGGCACGATCGAAGTCGACGGCAAGCGCGTGACCATCGCTTCGCCGCAGGACGCGATCGCCGCCGGGATCGGCATGGTCCATCAGCATTTCATGCTGGTGGAGAATTTCACCGTGCTGGAAAACGTGCTGCTGGGCGCGGAGGGCGGCGCACTTCTCGCCAAAGGCGAAGCGGCGGCGCGCGCCGAGCTCATGCGCCTCGCGCGCGATTACGGCCTCGACGTCGATCTCGACGCGAAGGTCGAAACGCTTCATGTCGGTGCGCAGCAGCGCGTCGAAATCCTCAAGGCGCTCTATCGCGGGGCGCGCATTCTGATCCTCGACGAGCCGACGGCGGTGCTGACGCCGCAAGAGGCCGACAAGCTGTTCGAGCTGTTGGCGTTGTGGCGCAGCCAGGGCAGCACGGTGTTGCTGATCACGCATAAGCTGCGCGAGATCATGGCGATCACCGACCGCGTCACCGTGATGCGCCAGGGTGCCATCGTCGCGACGCGCGAGACCAAGGACACGAACCAGGCCGAGCTCGCCGAATTGATGGTCGGACGCCGCGTGACGACGCGCGTTCCCAAGGGTGCGGCCGAACCGGGGGCCGAGGTTCTGCGCGTCGAGCATTTAAGCTGCATCGACGCGCGCGGTGCCGCACGGCTTCAGGACATCTCGTTTTCGGTGCGCGCGGGCGAGATCGTCGGCATCGCCGGCGTGTCGGGCAACGGCCAGACCGAAATCCTGGAAACGCTGGCGGGGCTTCGTCCCGTCGCGTCCGGCCGCCTTCTCTATAAGGGCGAAGCGCTGCCGCCGCCGGGCGTGCCCGCGCGCGCCAAATTCGCGCGCAGCGTGGCCATCGCCCATGTGCCCGAAGACCGGCATCGCATGGGCATGGTCACGGGCTTCGACGCCTACGAGACCGCGATCCTCGGTTATCACGACGACGATGCGCTGCGCCGCGGACCGCTGCTGTCGGAAAGCCGGTCGATCGAACGCTGCCGCGATCTGATGGGCCAGTTCGACGTGCGCCCCGTCGATCCGCGTTTGCGCTCGGGCCAATTCAGCGGCGGCAACCAGCAGAAGATCGTGCTGGGCCGCGAGATCGACCGCGATCCCGACCTGTTGCTGGTCGGCCAGCCGACGCGCGGCGTGGATATCGGCGCGATCGAATTCATCCATAAGCGCATCGTCGAAATGCGCGATCGCGGCAAGGCGATCCTGCTGGTGAGCTGCGAGCTCGACGAAATCCTGGCGCTGGCCGACCGCATTCTGGTCGTGTGCGGCGGCCGAATCATCGGCGAGGCCGATGGGACCACGGCCGACGAAAAGCGTCTCGGCCTGATGATGGCGGGTATCGCGGCATGAGTTCGCGCGGCGATATGCCGGCCTGGGCGGATTACGTTCTGCTGCCGCTCATCAATCTCCTCCTCGCCTTCGTGCTGTCCGGGCTAGTCGTGCTGGCGATCGGCGAAGACCCGTTGCGCGCCATGCGCATTCTGGTCGAGGGCGCGATCGGCTATCCCGAAGCGATCGCTTTCACGCTTTATTACGCGACGAATTTCATCTTCACCGGTCTTGCCGTGGCGCTGGCCTTCCATGCCGGCTTATTCAATATCGGCGGCGAAGGTCAGGCTTACGTCGCGGGGCTGGGCGTGGCGCTGGTCTGCCTCTATCTCGACTTCCTGCCCTGGCCGGTCATCTTCGTCGGCGCCATCGCGCTCGGCATGGCGTTCGGCGCCGTCTGGGCCGCGATCCCCGGCTGGCTTCAGGCCAAGCGCGGCAGCCATGTCGTCATCACGACGATCATGTTCAATTTCATCGCCGCCGCGTTGATGACCTATCTGCTCAGCAACGTGATGCTGGAGCCGGGCCGGGGCGCCCCGGAAACGCGACGCTTCATCGCCAACGCCACGCTGCCGACGATGCAGACGATGCTGGGCTGGATCGGCATCGACGCCCCGCGCTCGCCGCTCAATTTCGCGTTCTTCCTGGCGCTCGCCGCCGCGTTCCTGGTCTATGTCTATATTTGGCGCACGCGCTGGGGTTACGCGCTGCGCGTCGTCGGCCAGAACGAACAGGCCGCGCGCTATGCCGGTATCGATCCGGCGAAGACCATCATCGTCGCGATGGCGATTTCCGGGGCGCTCGCCGGGTTGATGGGCGTCAACGAGATCATGGGCGCCCATCAACGCCTGCTCGTCGCCTTCACCGGCGGCTTCGGGTTCGTGGGCATCGCCGTGGCCCTGATGGGCCGCAACCATCCGCTGGGTGTATGCCTCGCGGCGCTGCTGTTCGGCGCGCTCTATCAGGGCGGCGCCGAACTCGCCTTCGAGATGCGCGCGATCAGCCGCGAAATGGTCGTCGTGATCCAGGGCCTGATCATCCTGTTCTGCGGCGCGCTGGAGAACATGTTCCGCCCTTGGATCGCGACGCTGTTCGCGCGGCGCAAGGCGGCCTGACATGGACGATTTCGTTCAACTCGTCTCGCTGCTCGCCTCGACCGTTCGCTTGTCGATCCCGCTGATCCTGTGCGCGCTGGCGGGCTTGTTCGCCGAACGCGCGGGCGTGGTCGATATCGGCCTCGAAGGCAAGATGCTCGCCGCCGCCTTCGCCGCCGGCACGGTCGCGGCCTTGTCGGGCTCGGCCTGGATCGGCTTGCTCGCGGCAATCGTCGTCGCGGTCGCGTTCTCGATGATCCATGCTTTCGCCTGCATCACCCATCGCGGCAATCAGGTCGTGTCGGGCATGGCGTTGAACGTGTTGGCCGTCGGCCTCACCGCCGTGCTCGCCTTCGCCTGGTTCCGCGAAGGCGGCCAGACCCCGGCGCTGTCGGGTGCCGCGAGATTCGCCCCCATCGTCCTGCCCTTCGCCGAGACGATCGGCCAAGCGCCGATCATCGGCCCGATCTATGCGCGTCTCATCTCCGGCCACAACGCGCTTGTCTATCTGACCGTCGCGATCGTGCCGATCGTCTCGTTCGTGATTTTCAAAACGCGTTTCGGTCTGCGCCTGCGCGCTGTGGGCGAAAATCCGCACGCGGTCGACACGGCCGGCATTTCGGTCGCGTGGCTGCGCTATCGCGCGCTGATCTGCACGGGCGTGCTGTGCGGCGTGGCGGGCAGCTATCTCGCCACCGCGATGGCGTCGGCCTTCCAGCGCGAGATGACCGCCGGGCGCGGGTTCCTGGCACTCGCCGCATTGATCTTCGGCAAATGGATGCCGGTGCCCGCCGTCCTCGCCTGTCTGTTGTTCGCCTTCGCCGACGCGCTGCAAGGCCGCCTGCAAGGTGTCGCCCTGCCGGTCGTGGGCGTCGTGCCCGTGCAGGCGATCCAGGCCTTGCCCTATCTGCTGACGGTGCTGCTGCTCGCCGGCTTCGTCGGCAAAGCCGTGGCGCCCAAGGCCAGCGGCATTCCCTACGCCAAGGAGAAATGAGTTTGTCCCCCGCAAAAGCCGCCGACGCGATCCGCCCGCTGCTAAAGGGTCTTTCGCCCAAGATCGCCATCGTGCTCGGCTCGGGCCTTGGCGGCATCGCCGACACGATCGCCGACGCACGCGTGCTGCCTTATGCCGAGATCCCCGGCTTTCCGGTCAGCAAGGTGCAAGGCCATTCCAGCCGTTTGATCGCCGGGAAAATCGCGGGCGTCGACGCGATCGTGCTGCAAGGCCGCGCGCATGTGTATGAAGGCGCGGATGCCTCGCAAATCAAAACGCCGATCCGCGCGCTGAAGTCGCTGGGAGTCGAAAAACTTCTGCTAACCAACGCGGCGGGCTCGTTCCATCCGGCGAGCGACGAAGGCTCGCTGCTGCTGATTGAAGATCATATTTCCTGGGCGGGCTGGTCGCCGCTGCAAGGCCCCAACGACGACGAATGGGGCCCGCGCTTCGTGGCGATGACCGACGCCTATGACCCGAAGCTGCGCGACGTGCTGAAGGCGCAGGCCGCGAAGCTCGGCATCGCGCTGCCCGAAGGCATTTACGCTTGGTATCTCGGTCCCAATTTCGAAACGCCGGCGGAGATCCGCGCGCTGCGGGGCCTGGGTGCGGATATCGTCGGCATGTCGACCGTGCCCGAGGTGATCGTCGCGCGCCATTGCGGGCTTCGCGTCGCCACGATCAGCGCCGTCACCAATCTCGCGGCGGGCATGCGCGTAAACCAGCATCTGTCTCACGATCATACGCAGCGTATCGCGAAACTCTGCGCCGAGAAGCTCGACCGCTTGATCCCGGCCGCTTTGCCTGATCTGGTACGGGCATGAGCGACCTCGCGCGCCGCGCCCTCGCCTGTCTCGACTTCACCAGCCTCAACGACGGCGACGACGAAGCCGCGATCGCCAAGCTTTGCGCGCGGGCACAGACCAAACACGGCAATGTCGCGGCCGTCTGCCTGTGGCCGAAATTCGTCGCCCAAGCCAAGACGGCGCTGGCGGGTACCGGCATCAAGATCGCGACCGTGGTGAATTTCCCGGGCGGACTGGAACCGGCCGCCGATGTCGTCGCGCTGACCAAGACCGCGCTGGCGGACGGCGCCGACGAGATCGACGTGGTCTTCCCCTATAAACGCTGGCTGCGCGGGGAGAAGGTGCCCGCCGTGACGGTCGTCGCGCGCGTGCGCGAGGCCTGCGGCACGACGACGCTGAAAGTCATCGTCGAAAGCGGCGCCTTTCCCGCCCTCGACAAGCTCGACCGCGCCTGCGGTGAGATCGTCGAGGCGGGGGCCGATTTCCTCAAGACCTCGACCGGCAAGATCGAGATCGGCGCCACGCCCGACGCGGCGCGCGTGCTGCTCGAAGTGTCGGCGCGTAATCCCTATCGCGACGTCGGCGTGAAGATCTCCGGCGGCGTGCGCACGCTGGCCGACGCCGCCGCCTATCTCGCTTTCGCCGACGAGATGCGCGGCCCCGATTGGGCGACACCGGCGACGTTCCGCTTCGGCGCGTCGGGCCTGCTCGACGCGTTGCTCGCCGATCTCGACGGCGAAGCCGCCCCCGTGCCCGCCAAAGGCTACTGACATGCTGCCGCAGGAAGTGATCCGCAAGAAGCGCGACGGTTTGCGCTTGTCCGATTCCGAAATCGAGTTCCTCGTGAAGGGCATCGCCGACGGCAAGGGTTTGGCCGACGCGCAGGTCGGCGCGCTCGCGATGGCGCTGTTCCTCAACGGCATGGACAACGCCGAACGCGTGGCGCTGACCCGCGCGATGACGCATTCGGGCGAAGTGCTGTCGTGGAAGGGCGAAGACCTGCCCGGCCCCATCGTCGACAAGCATTCGACGGGCGGCGTGGGCGATAAGGTGAGCCTGATGCTCGCCCCGATGGTCGCGGCCTGCGGTGCCTTCGTGCCGATGATATCGGGGCGCGGTCTTGGGCACACCGGCGGCACGCTCGACAAGTTCGAAAGCATTCCCGGCTATTCGGCCAAACCCGATCTGGCGCTGTTCCGCCGCGTGGTGCGCGACGCGGGCTGCGCCGTCATCGGCCAAACCGCCGATCTCGCCCCCGCCGATAAGCGGCTTTACGCGATCCGCGACGTGACCGGCACGGTCGAATCGATCGGCCTGATCACCGCGTCGATCCTGTCGAAGAAACTCGCGGCGGGTCTCGACGCGTTGGTGATGGACGTGAAGTTCGGCTCGGGCGCCTTCATGGCGAAATTCGACGACGCGAAAGCGCTGGCGCAAAGCATCGTCGATGTCGCGAACGGCGCCGGGCTTCGCACGCGCGCGCTGCTGACCGATATGGACCGCCCGCTGGGCCGCACGGCCGGCAACGCGCTGGAGATGCGTGAGGCGGTCGCGTATTTGAAAGGCGAACGCGACGCGCGCTTGCACGGCGTCACCAAGGCGCTGGCGGTCGAGATGCTCGATCTGTCGGGTGTGGCGCCGCGCGCCCAAGCCGAAGCGAAGATCGAAGCCGCGTTGGCATCCGGCCAAGCGGCCGAGCGTTTCGCGCGTATGGTCGCCGGTCTCGGCGGGCCAAAGGATTTTCTGGAACGCGTCGATTCCTATCTCCCGAAAGCGCCGATCGTGCGGCCCGTTTTTGTGCCGGCCAAAGGCGTCGTCGCGAAGATCGACACGCGCGCGATCGGCATCGCCGTGCTGGAACTTGGCGGCGGGCGCGTCGATCCGGCGCAAGCCATCGACCATGCCGTCGGATTTGCGGAGATCGCGAATACGGGTGCCGAAATCGGCCCCGATCGGCCGATCGCGATTCTCCATGCGCGCGACGCGGCGTCGGCCGAAAAAGCGGCGCGTACGCTGATCGCGGCGTATACTCTTGGCGATGCGCAAGCCGCTCCGCCGGTCGTGCGCGAAACCCTGGGGATGTGATGGCCCGCGCGTTCGTTCTGGTGATGGATTCCTTCGGGATCGGCGCCGCCCCTGACGCCGCGAAGTTCGGCGATGCGGGGGCCGATACCTGGGGCAGCATCAAGAATGCGCAGGCGCCGTCGGTGCCCAATCTCGTGCGCCTGGGTCTGGACGCGGCCCATGCGCGCGCCACGGGCCGCGCGTATGCGGGCCCCGCCCCCGAAGGGCTCTACGGTGCCGCGCGCGAGCGTTCGCACGGGAAGGACACGCCTTCGGGCCATTGGGAGATCGCGGGCGTGCCGGTCGAATTCGACTGGGGCTATTTCCCGCACACCGTGCCGAGTTTTCCCGCCGAATTGACGCAAGCCCTGATCGCGAAGGCGCGCTTGCCCGGTTTGCTCGGCGATTGCCACGCCTCGGGCACGACGATCCTCGACGAGTTGGGCGAAGAACATATCCGCACGGGCAAGCCGATCGTCTATACGTCGGCCGATTCCGTGTTCCAGATCGCCGCGCACGAAACGCATTTCGGCCTCCAACGACTCTACGACGTCTGCAAGATCGCGTTCGAGCTGGTTCAGCCCTATCGCATCGGTCGCGTCATCGCGCGGCCCTTCGTCGGCGAGAAAGCGGGCGAATTCAAACGCACCGGCAATCGCAAGGATTACGCGGTGATGCCGCCCGCCCCTACGTTGCTCGACGTCGCCAAGGCGGCGGGGCGCGAGATGCACGCGATCGGCAAGATCGGCGATATCTACGCCCATAGCGGCCCGACCAAGGAAATCAAAGCCGACGGCAACGCGGCGTTGATGGCGGCGACGATGGAAGCGCTGACGCAAGCGCCGGACGGCGCCTTCGTGATGACCAATTTCGTCGATTTCGACTCACTCTACGGGCATCGGCGCGACGTGCCCGGCTATGCGCGCGCTTTGGCGGAATTCGATGCGGCGCTGCCGGCGTTCCGCGCGGCGATGAAGCCGGGCGATATCGCCGTGCTGACCGCCGATCACGGCTGCGACCCGACCTTCAAGGGCACGGATCACACGCGCGAGCATATTCCCGTGCTGTGGTTCGGGCCCGGTGTGGCGGGCAAGGATATCGGTATTCGGTCGAGCTTCGCCGATATCGGCCAAAGCATCGCGGCGCATTTGGGGCTCAAGCCCCTCGCCCACGGCGAAAGCTTCGTCTAGGCCGCGATCGGGTAGGTCGCCAGCGCCCGCTGCCCGCCGGGTAGATCGATCCAACGCGAGTCGACGCCGAATACGCGCCGCACAAGATCGGGCGTGAGCGCTTCTTCGGGCGTTCCCCGCGCGACCAGCCGACCGCGTTCGAGAACCGCGACGCGCCGGCAATGCAGCGACGCCGAAAACAAATCGTGCAGCACGGCCAGCACCGCGCCGCCTTGCGCGGCGACGCGCTTGGCGAGGTTCAAGACCGCATGCTGATGCGAAAGATCGAGGCTCGAGGTCGGCTCGTCCAGCAGCAGCAACGGCTTCGGCGTGCCGCCGATCTGCGCCAAGGCGCGCGCCAGTTGGATGCGCTGCTGCTCGCCGCCCGACAGCGCCGCATAGCCGCGCGATGCGAGGGGCACGGCGTCGCACGCATCGAGCGCGTCGTTCACGGCTTGCGTATCCGCCGCTTTGGTCGTGCGCCCTTCATGTGGCAGGCGGCCGAGTTCGACGATCGCGCGCGCGTCGATATCGAACGCCACGGCCGCATGCTGGGGTAGCACGGCGCGGCGGCGCGCGAGATCCGCACGCGGCCAGGATTTGAGATCGGCGCCGTCGATCTCGACGCCGCCGCTTTCGGGCGGAAACTCGCCCGCCAATACGCGCAGCAATGTCGATTTTCCCGCCCCGTTGGGCCCGAGCAGGCCGAGGAACTCGCCCTCGCCCAGCGACAGCGAAACGCCGTCCACAAGGTTGCGCCCGGCGCGGCGCACGACGATGCCGGTCGCGCGGATCATGCGGCCAAGCGGCGCTTCTCGCGCCGGATCAGGAAGGCGAAGAAGGGCGCGCCGATCGCCGCGGTGACGAGACCGACCGGTAGCTCGGCCGGCGCGACGAGGATGCGCGCGAGCGTATCCGCCGCGACCGACAACGCCGCGCCATAAGCCGCCGCGAGCGGGATCAAGCGGCGATGGCCGGGCCCGTGCGTCAATCGCACGAGATGCGGCACGACCAAGCCGACGAAACCAACCGGTCCCGCGACCGATACCACGGCGCCCACGCCCAACGCCGCGACGCCGACGGCCAAGCGCTTCAACGTTTCGACCGGAATGCCGAGATGCCCCGCTTCGCGCTCGCCCAGCATCAGCGCGTCGAGGCCGCGCGCGAAAAACGGCAATGTGCCGGCCGCCAGAAGCGCGAAGGGTGCGATCAGCATCAAGCGATCCCACGAGGCGCCGGCGTAACTGCCCAGCAGCCACAAGGTGATGTCGCGCAACTGCCGATCGTCGGAGGCGTAGATCAACACGCCGGTCAGCGCACGCGACAGGGCTTCGAGCGCGATGCCCGACAGCAGCAGCGACGCGACCGGAATGCGTCCGTCGACGCGCGCCAATCGATCGACCGCGATCGCGGCCGCAAGCGCGCCGGCGAATCCCGCCAGCGGCAAAACGGCCCCGCCCATGGCGCTCGCCCCAAAGAAGATCGCCGTAACGGCGCCGAGCGTGGCGCCACCGGTGATGCCGAGCACGCCCGGATCGGCGAGCGGATTGCGGAACAGACCCTGCAACGTCGCTCCCGCCAACGCCAACATGCCGCCGACCAGCGCCGCCATCAGCATGCGCGGCAAACGAAGAGAGGCGACGATGGCGAGCGTGCGCTCGTCGACGCTGAAATCCAATCCGGCGCCATGCAGCAACGCCACCGCCACGTCGGTGGGCGGAATGCGCGACGGCCCCAGCGACAAGGCGGCCAGACACGCCGCCAACAACCACGCCCCCGCGACGACGACCGGGCGCATCGTCATGGTGCGGCAACCCAGGGCCGTTCGGGCAGCTTGGCGATCGTTTCGTTCGGGCGCAGCGCGGCCGCCAAGTCGCGCGCCGCATGCGCCGTGCGCGGGCCGAAGCCGAGCAAATAATCGCCATCGAACGCGACGACGCGCATACTCTTGGCACCGGCGAATTGCGGAAGACCGCGCATCGCCGCTTCGCCGCCCAAGGCTTGCAACGAATGCGTGACGGTGACGATCACCGTGGCGCCCGAGCCCGCCAACGCTTCGGCCGAAAGCGGCTTATAGCCCTTGTAGCCATCGATCGCGTTGACCGCCCCCGCGAGTTTGAAGATCGCTTCGGCCGAGGTTTCCGCGCCCGCCGCGAGAGGCGCCCCGCCGCCCGCCGACAGCACGAACACGATTCGCGGACGCGTCGGCGACGCGGCGAGCGATTGGGCGAGCGTCGCGAAATCCGCCGCGAGGCCCCGTTCCAATTCGTCCGCCGCATCGCCGCGTTCGAGGATCGAACCGACCATTCGAACGCGTTCGGCCAAAATCTCGGCCGAATGTCCTTCGCGCGCCTTCACCACGCGCAATCCCGCCCTCGCCATCTGCGCCAACACCGCCGGCGGGCCCGCATCGTCCGTCACGAGCAGCAAATCCGGCTTGAGCGAAAGAATGCCTTCCGCCGCCAACGCGCGCAGATAACCGACCTTCGGCAATTCCTGCGCGCGCTTCGGGTATAGGCTGGTCGTATCGACCGCGGCGACGCGATCGCCCGCGCCCAGTGCGTAGACGATCTCCGTCAGCCCGTTACCCGCGACGACGATGCGCTGGGGCGGCTCGGCGAAAGCCGGAACGGCGCCGGCAACAGTCAGCGCCGCCGCAAGGAGAAGGTTGCGCATCGCGTCAGGCGGCCGCGCGGCCGACCAGCGATTCGGCGAGTTCGCGCCATTCGGGCAGTTCGGGTTTGCCGGGTTTGCGCGCGCCGAACAACATGGCGATGTTCTCGCCCTGCTTGTCGAACACTTCGACCGAGGTGACGACGCCGTCGCTCGTCGGCTTGCGCACTAGCCAGACCGAGCCGATGCGGTCCTCGCGCAGATGCAGATTGAATGCGGGGTCCATCACGTTGATCCACGTACCCATCGGCACGATCTTGGAGACGGGCCCGGTATGAATCTGGATGCAGCCGGGATTGCCGACGAACACCATGATCGGCGTGTTGCTCGCCGAAGCACGCTCCAGCGTCGCGCGCAGATCGGACGGCGCCAAAGGCTGCGCCAATTCCGTGCCCGCCAAGCGCATCGCTTGCAGGCGCGAGGCGCCAACTTTGCGCACCAAACCGAAGAAGTCGTGCGTATCCTTCAGCGATTTCCAGCCGTCGCGCAGCGCCTTGGCGTCGATCTCGGCATCGGGCTTTTCCGCCTTCTTCGCGGCGCGCGCGGCGAAGATCGGCGCTTCGACTTCGGCAGGCGCCGTGAAATCCGCGACCAAGCGGTTCCACGCTGCCATGTCGGTCTCCGCCAGCGCATGCACCTTGTGCACGGCGTCGCCGGAAGCGTCGAAGAATTGCAGGCTGGGGTGGCGCTGCGCATCCTTCGGCGCCACTGCGTAGCCGAATTTCCACTGGCCGAGGAACAGGCGCAGATCGATATCGGGCCCGAGCACGAGACCGACATGGCCACCATCGGCCGAGAAATTCTCGTACACGCCCTTGCGTTCGTGCACGACGGATTCGTTGCGCGTCAGCGCCATCACACGGCCGAGGTCCTTGAAACGCGCCAACATCGCGGTGAATTCGGGTTTGAGGCGCGTGACGACGGCGGAGTTGTCGATCGGTAGCAGTGCTGCTTCGCCCACGCCCAGCTTCTGCGCCACATCGTAGGCGCGCAGCTTGGGTTCGGCGGCGAGCAAAGCGGCGCGGCGCGCGGCGAGATCGGTTTGGATCGGTTGGACGGACATGATGACTCCCTTCGTCAACGCAAAATGAAACGCACCGGCACTTCGACCCAGGCGGTGAGCAGCCGGTCGCCGCGCCGAGCCGGTTCGAACCGCCATTGGCGCGCGGCGGCCAAGGCGGCTTCGTCGAGCAGGCGCATCCCGGAGCCTTGCCAGACGACGAGTTCGAGCGTGTCGCCGGTTTCGCCGACGAGCGCGCGCAGCACCGTGGTGCCTTCGACGCCCATTTGGCGCGCGCGCGGCGGATATTCCGGGGCGGCCGGCCGCGCGCGGAACCGCGCGTCGGTCGTGACCATGATTTCGTTCGCCGCCGGTGCCGCCGCGGCGGCTGTTTGCGGCACGGATTCCGGGGCGGCGCTTGGAAGGGGTGCCGCGACGATGGGCGCGGGTGCGGGCGTCGGCGCAGCGGCGTGAACGGGCTCGGGCACTTGCGCCGGTGCGGGTGGCGCCTCGACCGGTTTGCGCGCCACTGGCTTGGGTCGCGGCTTCGGAACCGGCTTGGCAATTGGCGGCGGCGGTTCGGGCAGTTCCGCGACTTGCTCGAGGATCGGCTCAAGCACGGGCGGCGGTGGCTCGACGGCAACCGGCTCGACGATGGGCTCGGGCGCCGCCGCTTGCGTCACGACCGGCGCTTCGATGGGGGCCGCAAGGGGCGCTTCGTTCGGCGCGGCAATCGCGATCTCGATCAACTCGATCACGCGTTCCGATGGCGGTGCGGCCACGCCCCCCAGCGTGGCCGCGGCGGCGACCGCGCCGAACAGGAGCCCGTGCGCGAGCAGAGAACCAAGTGCCGCGCGCGGGTCCAATCCGGATCGCGATGTCGCCGTCATCGCCATCGCGTCAGAACTTATAGGTCAACGCGAGCTTGGCGTTGCGCCCCGTTTCGTAGAACGCGGCCGGCGTGGCCGAGTTCCAGTTGGAGCGGCGATAGACCTTGTTGAAGACGTTATCCACGCCCGCGTCGATCGTGAAGTCGCGCAGGAACGTGTCTTCGGGCGTCCAGCTCGCGTAGAGATCCCACACGGCATAGCCGCCGGTCACTGGCTGCGTGCCCGACACGCGATCCTGACGCGCGCTGGCGGTCACGCGCCCGCCCAGCGTCAAACCCCATTCCAGCCAGCGATGGCCAAGGCCGAGCGTCACCTTGTCGGCGGGCGTGTCGGTCAAAGGCAGCTTCGTCACGCGGTTCTCGCCGCGCAGGATCGACGTGCCGACCGTGCCGAACCAGCGGCCCGAATCGTAGCGCGCCTCGCCCTCGAAGCCCTGGATGCGCGCTTCGCGCACATTGGTCGTGGTCGTCGTCGTCGATCCCACGACCTGCTGGATGTAATCCTCCAGATCGTTGACGAAGTACGCGGCGCGCACGCGCAGGCGGTCGCGCGCGGCGAACACGTCGGAGAAGCGGAAATTCACGCCGCCTTCCTTGTTGAAGGACGTTTCCGGCTTCAGATTCGGATTGGGCACGAAATTGTTGCCGGGGAAGTGCTGGCCGCTGACGTAACGCTCGGTCAGCGACGGCACGCGGAACGCTTCGGCGTAGGACACGTAGGGTGCCGCCCATGGCGTGACCTGATAGGCGACCGACGCCTTGGGCGACACGCGCTCGTCGCTTTTTTGCGTCGGATTGCCGAAGGAAGATTGCTCGAACCGGTCGTAGCGCACGCCCGGCACGATCGTAACCTTGCCGATCTCGATCTCGTTCTGGAGGAACGTGCCGAACACGGTTTGATCGGCGTTGGGATATTCGGTGCGGCGCGCGCCGTTGCGCCGGCTCGACTGCTCGTCGCGATAACCGTCCACGCCGATCGTCAGCGCGTTCTTCTCGGCGCCGAACAGCGAGAAGCGCGACGTGTTCTGGATGTCGAAGCCGTTGGTGCGCAGATCGGTGTCGTCCTTTTCGATCGCCGTCGCGGGCAGGACGCGCTTTTCGTAGATATCGACTTCGTTGCGATAGACGACGGTCTTCAGGTCGACCAGCGGCGTCGAGGGTGCCGCGTAGGCCCAATTGACCGAGAAGCTGCGCTGCTTCGTGTCGCGGTCGACGATCGTGCTGGTCGTCGTCGCGTTGCCGAGATTGGCGTCGCGCGGAATCGTGTGGTCGTCGGCGTAGAGCAGCGTGGAAATGCCGATCTTGTGGCCGTTGCCCACGTCGTAGCCGCCCTTCAGCAGCCCGCTCCACACCTCGTCGCCCGAATAGGGAATGTCGATACCGCGCCCGTCCGTGTAGTTGCCGTTGCCGCGGCGCGTGACGTTGCCGACGATCTCGCCGCCGTAGCCGCGGGTAGCGCCGGTCAGACTTGCAAGGCGCGAGGAATTGTTCGTCTGGTAGCCGACGCGCGCGCGGCCGCCGAAATTGGCGCCGGGCTTCAGAATGTCCTCGGCGTCGACCGTGCGCATATTGACCGCACCGCCCAGCGCCCCCGAACCGAACAGCAGCGCGCCGGGGCCGCGCGAGACGTCCATGCTCTTCAGCAGATCGGGTTCGAGGAACACGCGGCCGCGATGGCCGGCGTTGAAATTGTTGCGCACGCCATCGACGCGCAGCACCACGCGCTCGTCCGACAGACCGCGCACGGTGAACTGGCGCACGGTGTTGCGCGGCACGCCGTTGGTTTCGACGCCGGGCATATCCTTGACCAGATCGTCGATGCTTTGCGGCTGGCGGCGCTCGATCTCCTCGCGGTCGACGACCGAGACGGAACCCGCGACGTCGCCCGCGACCTTTTCGGTGCGCGTGGCGGAGGTGGTGACGGCGTCGAGCGCCGTGACCGGCGCCGTTTGCGCATGGGCGACGGCGGTGAAGACGAGCAAAGCGGGGATGGCGCAGCTCAGCGCCGGACGGCGTGCCAACATGATAGGCGGACTCCTTGAACTTGGAGACCGTTGCTGGCTGGCTTGTCCGGAGCATTACGCCCCGCTTGGCTGGCTGGCTGGGTCGAAGATTGTTTAGGTCACTTGGTCAGTAGCAGCTTTCCCGCACCCGTTACCTTCAGCCGATAGATCGATCCGGCATGGACGATCTTCACTTCGGACCGCCCCGCCAATAATTCGCGGCTGTCGACCGTAAGTTCGGCGTCGGGCGGCGTATCGGCGGGCGCGGCAACGGGGGCAGTCGAGTTGCTGCGACGCATGGGGGTGAAATAGCACCGGCGAATCTTAAATGCAAATGATTCGCACTAGCATTCTCAATATAGATTGTAACGCCCTTAATATTTTGAAAAGTCGTCGTTTTTTACTTTTGCTTGCGCTGAATCCAGCCGCCACCGAGCACGCGGTGACCGTCATAGAACACGGCGGCTTGGCCGGCGGCGACACCGTACTCCGGCTCAGCCAGAACAAGCTCAGCCTTGTCCCCTTCCCCGCGTTCGAGATGCGCTTGCTTGGGCGAGGTGGTGGAGCGGATCTTCACGGCGACATCGGCCGCTTCGATCGCGCGCGGCCCGAGCCAATTCACACCCGCCAATGCCACGCGCCGTTCGGCGAGCGCTTCGCGCGGACCGACGACCACGCGCTTCAATTCGGGATCGACGCGCAGGACGTAAAGCGGCTCGGCATCGGGACCGCGCGATTGCGACAACGCCAACCCACGCCGCTGGCCGATCGTGTAATGGATCGTGCCTTCGTGGCGGCCCAGCACATTGCCCTGCAGATCGACGATGTCGCCGGGCTCCGCCGCACCGGGTTTCAAACGCTCGACGAGCTTGGCGTAATTGCCGTCGGGCACGAAGCAGATGTCCTGGCTGTCGGGCTTGGAAGCGACGGGCAGGCCCAAACGTTCGGCCTCGGCGCGCACTTGCGTCTTGGGCATGGCGCCCAAGGGGAAGCGCAAAAAATCGAGCTGTTCGCGCGTCGTCGCGAACAGGAAATAGCTTTGGTCGCGCGTGTCGTCCTCGGCGCGATGAAGCTCCGCACCCTCCGGCCCCGCCACGCGGCGCGCGTAATGCCCGGTCGCCAGCGCTTCGGCGTTGAGATCCTTGGCGACCGCCAGCAGATCGCGGAACTTGACCGTGCGGTTGCACTGGATGCACGGGATCGGCGTTTCGCCGCGCGTGTAGCTGTCGACGAATTCGTCGATCACCGCGTCGCGAAAACGGCTTTCGTAGTCGAGCACGTAATGCGGAATGCCGATCCGGTCGGCGACGTTGCGCGCGTCGTGGATATCCTGGCCCGCGCAGCACGCACCCTTCTTCTGGATCGCGGCACCATGATCGTAAAGCTGGAGCGTGACGCCAACGACGTCGTAGCCCGCTTCCTTCATCAGTGCGGCAACGACGGAGGAATCGACTCCGCCGGACATCGCGACGACGACGCGCGCACCCGGCCGCAGACCGATTGCGTCTTGCGTGGTCACGGCAGGCGCTCCAACCCCATCCGCCAGAACGACGTCTCCAGGCGGCAGGCGCGATCGAAAATCGTCGCCAAAGATTCGAAACGTCCGCCGCCGGCGCGCGTATGCCACAGGCGATCGACGAAATCGGCCTTGCCACGCGCGATGCGGCGATAATCGTCGCTGGAATAGGCGGCGATCCAATCGTTGTAGCGATTGCCGTCTTCGCGGCGCCAATCGGCTTCCTCGAGGCGCATCGCGATTTCGGCGTAACCCACGGTGCAGGGCACCAGCGCGGTCACGAGATCGAGGATGTCGCCTTGCATGCCGGTTTCGAGCACGAAGCGCGTATAGGCGATCGTCGCCTCGGCTTCCTCGTAAGTCTCGATCTCTTCCTTCGAGATGCCCCAGCTTTCGCAGTACTTCACGTGCATCGCCATCTCACCGTCGAGAATGGCTTTGACGCTGTTGTTCACGAAAGTCATGTCGGCGAGGTTGTCGGCCTTATAAACGGCCAACGCCCAGGCGCGCGCGAACTGCACCAGGAACAGATAATCCTGGATCAGATAATGGCGGAAGCTTTCGACCGGCAACGTGCCGTCGCCCAGACCCGTGGTGAAGGGATGGGTCGTGTAGGCGTCCCACGAATCGCGGCACGCGTCGCGCAGGCGTTCGAACAGACCGTCCTTCTGCCACAGCACGACGCTCATCGCCGTTCCTCCAGCCACGCCATCTGGATCGCTTCCAGGATCTTCTCGTTCGACTTGTTCGGGTCGTCTTCGAAGCCGGGCAGCGCCTGGACCCATTTCCACAAATCGGTGAAGCGCAGATTCTCGACGTCGGCGTCGGGATGCGCCTCCTCCAACTCGATGGCGATGTCGTTCACATCGGTCCAGCGCAGTTTCTTCATCGCATTCAGGCCTTGTCGACCATCATGTTGCGCGTGGCCGTCGGCAGCGCGACCGTCAGGCCGTCCAGCTCCTCGGTCATCGTGATCTGGCAGCCCAGGCGCGAGGTGTGCGTCAGGCCGAAGGCGAGATCGAGCATGTCCTCCTCGTCTTCCGACGCCTCGGGCAAGCGCTCGTAATCGTCCTTGTCGACGACGATGTGGCAGGTCGAGCAGGCGAGCGAACCTTCGCATGCACCCTCGAGCGGCACGTCGTTGCGATGCGCGATTTCGAGCACCGAAAGGCCGACCGGCGCGTCGACTTCCTTCTTCGTGCCGTCGGGATAGACGAAATACATCTTGGGCATGGGCTTCTCTTCTTGTCTGAAAGTTCTATCCGCCGATATCGGCGACGGCGCGGCCCGCGAGCGCTTTGCGGATTCCGCGATCCATCCGCCGCTCGGCGAAGATCTTGGTGCGGTGTTCGAGTTCTTCGGCAGCACCTTGAACTGCTGCACGATCGGTCGCCGACATCGCGCGCTCGACCATTTCGATCGTTTCGTCGATACGCGCGCGCTCTTCGGCCGACAGAAGATCGGCGTCGACCGCCAACGCGGCCTGCACCGCGTTGACGCCGCGCCGTGCTTCGACGCGCGCCTCGGTCAACAACCGGCGCTCCATATCGTCCTGCGCGTTGTCGATCGACGCGCGCAGCATCGCGGCCATTTCGTCTTCGGTCAGGCCATAGGACGGCTTCACCTCGATGCGCGATTCAACGCCGGTCGTCGCTTCCTTGGCCGAGACGGTCAGCAAACCGTCGGCGTCGACCGAGAAGGTCACGCGGATGCGCGCGGCCCCCGCGACCATCGGCGGGATGCCGTCGAGCTCGAAGCGCGCGAGGCTGCGGCATTGATCGACCATCTCGCGCTCGCCCTGCACGACATGCAGCGCCATGGCATTCTGGCCGTCCTGATAGGTCGTGAATTCCTGGGCACGGCTGACCGGGATCGGCGTGTTGCGCTCGACAACCTTTTCGACGATGCCGCCCATCGTTTCGAGACCCAGCGACAGCGGCAGCACATCGAGCAGCAGCGTGTCCGAGCCGGCGGTCAATGCTTCGGCCTGCAACGCGGCTCCGACAGCGACGACCTCGTCGGGATCGATATCGGTGAGCGGCGGCTTGCCGAAGAACTCCGCCACGCGCTGGCGCACCAACGGGACGCGCGTCGATCCGCCGACCAGCACGACGCCGCCAAGCGCTTCGGGCGCGATACCGGCATCTTCCAGCGTCGCGGCCGCGATTTGGATCGTGCGCTCGACCAAGGGGGCGATCAGCTTTTCGAATTCGGCGCGCGTCAGTTTGTGTTCGCTCTCGGCTTCGCCCAGATCGAGGAAGCCGTCCCAATCGTCGCGATCGGTCAGGCATTCCTTGGCGAGGCGCGCGGTGACCAGCGCTTGCTTGACGTGATCGCGATCGAGCTTGTCGCCGCGCTCGCCCATGAAGCGCGACGCGATCGCATGATCGAAATCGTCGCCGCCCAACGCCGCATCGCCGCCGGTCGCGAGCACCTGGAACACGCCGCGCTCCAAACGCAGCAGCGAGAAATCGAACGTGCCGCCGCCGAGGTCGTAGACCGCGTAAAGACCTTCGGCCTGGCTATCGAGCCCGTAGGCGAGCGCCGCCGCCGTCGGCTCAGCGACGAGGCGCAAAACTTCGAGACCGGCAAGGCGCGCGGCATCGCGCGTCGCGGTGCGCGCGGCGTCGTCGAAATAGGCGGGCACGGTCACGACCGCACGATCGACGGCTCGGCCCAACGCGATCTCCGCGCGCTGCTTCACCGCGCGCAAGATATCGGCGCTGATTTCGACCGGCGTGAGCAGACGCGCGCCGATCTTTAAGCGCGCCATCCCGCCTTCGGCCGGCGGTCCCAATTCATAGGGCAACGCGTCGCCGAGCTTGGCGAGTTCGTCGACCCCGCGCCCCATCAGACGCTTGATCGACGAGACCACCACTTCGGGATTGTCGAGCAACTCGCGGCGCGCGCGTTCGCCGACCAGCGGATCGCCTTCGTCGAAATAGGCGACGACCGACGGCACGAGCCCCACGCCACGGGCGTCGCGCACGATCTCGGCCTTCTGGTCGCGCGAAAACGCGACCACCGAGTTGGTCGTGCCGAGATCGATGCCGACCGCGAGACCCTTCTCGGTCTCGTGGGGCAGCGGCGTCTCGCCCGGTTCGTGAATCTGCAACAACATGTCGAGCGCGGCCGTTAGCCGTTAAAGGAAGCTGCGGGTTAGCAATCAGCGCGCCAGGGTCAGGCGTGCGCGCCGCGCGCGGGCCTCTTCGCCCAATTTGACCAAGTATTTGAGGCGCAGATAACCGCGTTTGGCGGCGATCTTGTCGCCCGAAGCGAAGTCCGACGCAAGGGCCGAAAGGGCGGCCTCGGCATCGAGTTTGGCTTGGCGCGCGATGGCTTCGACCGAAGCCGGATTATCGGCCTCCATCAAGGCTTCGCGGCGTTCTAATTGCTCCATGAGCAATTCTTCGTCGGCGATGGTGTGGGCCCCCTCGCCCTCGACCTTTTCGCCCCAAAGATCGAGCAGATAGGCCGCGCGCGTCAGCGGGTCCTTCAAGGTCTCGTAGGCGTCGTTGAAGGCCACCGCCTGACTCTGCGAGATCTGCTTGGCCTTGGGTGCCGCCGCCGCGAAGCGGTCCGGGTGCAGTTGGCGCTGGAAGCCGAAATAGAGCTGATCGAGGACCGGCACTTTGATGTCGAAATCGCGCTTGAGACCCAATCGCGCGAAATGGTCCAGCGGAACCGGCGGCTGCACCGCCTTGCAGGTGTCGCAAAACAGCCCGCCCCACGCGACCGGCCCTTTGCAGGACCAACAGACGGCGAGGGCCGGACCGTTATTCGTCGAAGCGGATGTCTGCGGCGCGTTCGTCATCGAGCATTAGAACCAGCGCCCGATCAGACGTGGAAACTATCCCCGCAGCCGCAGCGGCCCTTTTCGTTCGGATTGCGGAAGACGAAGCCCGATTGCAGCTTTTCCTCGACGAAATCCATCTCGGTGCCGAAGACGAACATCGACGCTTTCGGATCGATGAAGATCGAGATGCCGGCTTCGGGTTCGACCACTTCGTCGCCCGGGCCCTTCGCATCGGCGTATTCGAGCGTGTAGCTGAGGCCCGAGCAGCCGCGCGTGCGCACGCCCACGCGCACGCCCGCCGACGGCTTGCCGCGCTGGGCGAGCAGCGCCTTCACGCGCCCGATCGCCGCTTCCGTCACCGTGATGGCGGGCGGACGCGCGCGCGGTGCGCGCTTGGCCGGGGCGGGTGCGGGCGTCGTGGTCGTCGATGCGGCGGCGTCGGTCATCGCAAACTCCGCTTAAGCGCCGTGCTTGCGCTTGTAATCGTCGATCGCGGCCTTGATCGCGTCTTCGGCCAGGACCGAGCAATGGATCTTCACCGGCGGCAGCGCCAGATGCTTGGCGATGTCGGTGTTCTTGATCGTCGAGGCTTCGTCGATCGACTTGCCCTTGACCCATTCGGTCACGAGCGACGACGAAGCGATCGCCGAGCCGCAGCCGAAGGTCTTGAACTTCGCGTCCTCGATGATGCCGTCGGCACTCACCTTGATCTGCAACTTCATCACGTCGCCGCAGGCGGGCGCGCCGACCAGCCCCGTGCCGACGGCGGCGTCGTTCTTGTCGAACGAACCGACATTGCGCGGGTTCTCGTAATGGTCGACGACCTTTTCGCTGTAGGCCATGGGTGTTTCTCCTTCGCGATCCTTTATAGACGAAACCTCAATGGGCCGCCCACTGGATCGATTTGATGTCGATACCTTCCTGCGCCATTTCCCAAAGCGGGCTCATCGAGCGCAGCTTGGAAACGGCCTGGACGATGCGATCCGCCGCGTAATCGACTTCCGCTTCGGTGGTGAAACGGCCGAAGCCGATCCGCAAGCTCGTATGCGCGAGTTCCTCCTCGACGCCGAGCGCGCGCAGCACGTAGCTGGGTTCCAGCGACGCCGATGTGCAGGCCGAGCCCGAGGAAACGCACAGATCCTTGATGCCCATCATCAGCCCCTCGCCTTCGACATAGGCGAAGGAGAGGTTGAGATTGCCGGGCAAACGGTTCGAGAAATCGCCGTTGAGGAACACCTCCGGCAGCTTGTCGTGAACCGTCTTGAGGAAGCGATCGCGCAAAGTGGTGAGTCGCGCGTTTTCCGACGCCATTTCCTGGCGCGCGATTTCGGCGGCTTTGCCCAGGCCCACGCAAAGCGGCGTGGGCAACGTGCCCGAGCGCATGCCGCGCTCCTGCCCGCCGCCATGGATCAGCGCCTGCAAGCGCACGCGCGGCTTGCGGCGCACGAACAGCGCGCCGATACCCTTGGGCCCGTAGATCTTGTGACCCGAGATCGACATGAGATCGATCTTCATCGCCTCGACGTCGAGCGGGATCTTGCCGAAGGCCTGCGCGCAATCGGTATGGAAGAACGCGCCCTTCTTGCGGCAGATGGCGCCGATTTCGGCCAGCGGCTGAATGACGCCGATCTCGTTATTCGCCGCCATGACGGAGACGAGCACGGTCTTGTCCGTGATCGCGGCTTCCAGCGCGGCGAGATCGACGAGGCCGTCGGTCTTCACCGGCAGATAGGTGACCGTGAACCCTTCCTGCTCCAGATGGCGGCAGGTATCGAGCACGCATTTATGCTCGGTCACCACGGTGACGATGTGGTTCTTCTGGTCCTTGTAGAAATGCGCGACGCCCGCGATGGCGAGGTTGTTCGATTCCGTGGCGCCCGAGGTGAACACGATCTCGCGCTCGTCGGCGCCGATCAGATCGGCGACCTGCTTGCGCGCGATCTCGACCGCTTCTTCGGCTTCCCAGCCGTAATGATGGTTGCGGCTATGCGGGTTGCCGAACTTCTCGATGAAGAACGGCATCATCGCGTCGAGCACGCGCGGATCCATCGGCGTCGTCGCCTGATAATCCAGATAGACGGGCTTCGTCGGCGCGTTCGCCAGCCTGTCTTGTGTCGTCTGCGTGCCCATAACTCTCTCGCTCCCGTACCCGAAACCTACGCTGCCCGCGCCGAAGACCGGCGCCGGGCGAATTCGATATAAGCGGCGGCGAAACCGTCGAGCTGCGCCGCCGTCGTTGCTGGCCCGAATGAGACCCGAATGGCCTCGGCCGCGCCATCTCCCGCCCCCATCGCCAGCAACGCGGCGCTGGGGCCGACCTTGCCCGACGAACACGCCGAACCGGCCGACACCGCATACCCGGCCAGGTCGAGCGCCATGACCTGGGTATGCGCCGGAACGCCCGGCAGACCGATGCTCAACGTGTTGGGCAGGCGGGGGGCCTTCCTGCCATAGAAGATGGCCCCTAATCCCGCGGAATCAACCATGTCGATCACATGGTCTCTCGCCGCATAAAGCTTTGACCAGGCGTCGATTTCCTTGGCCGCCAATTCGGCCGCCATGCCGAAGGCGACGATCCCCGGCAGATTGGGGGTGCCGGAACGCCAGCCGCGCTCCTGCCCGCCGCCTAGCCACAGGGGCGAAACCGCGCGTTTTTCGCGCACGACCAGGGCGCCCACGCCCATCGGCCCGCCGATTTTATGCGCCGAAAGCGCCAGCGTATCGACGTCGAGGGCGGCGAAATCGACCGGGATTTTGCCGGCGGCCTGCACGGCGTCGCAATGGACGCGCGAACCCGCCGCATGCGCGCGGGCGGCGATGTCGGCGACCGGCTGGATCACGCCGGTCTCGTTGTTCGCCAGCATCACGGCGACGAGCTTCACGCCCGCGATGTCGGCGCGATTTAAATCCAGCACGCCGTCCGCCGTGACGGGCAGCACGCGGCCATCGGGCAGGTTGGCGCGCACCGCGTCATGCTCGACCGCCGAATACGCGGCATCGGCCCCGAAGCCCGACAGCGCCAGCGCGTTGGCTTCCGTGCCGCCGCTCGTGAACACGACGCGCTCGGCCGGCGCGTTGACCAAAGCGGCGACCTGCGCGCGCGCCTTTTCGATCAATGCGCGCGCCGCACGGCCCGCTTCATGGACCGACGACGGATTGCCCGCCGCGACCAGCGCGTGCGCCATCGCTTCGGCCGCTTCGGGCCGAACGGGTGCGCTTGCGTTCCAGTCGAGATAGGCGTTCGGCATCGTTATTGCGCCGCGACCATGGGTTCGGGGGCCGGAGCCGTTACCTCTTCGATCACGCCCGCCGTGCCGAGCACGCGGCGCGACACGACATTCGCCAGTGTCACCGACGAAAGATAGAGATGGATCTGGTTGCCCAGCTCCTCCCACAGATCATGCGTCAGGCAGCGCGCCTTGTTGGCGCGGCAGCCCACGGGCGAACCCGGCGCGCAACGCGTCGCGCGGATCGGCTCATCGACCGCGAGGATGATGTCGGAAATACGCGTCTGGTCGCTGGAATGCGCGAGCAGATAGCCGCCGCCGGGCCCGCGCACGGAGCGCACCAACCCGCCGCGCCGCAGCTTGGCGAAGAGTTGTTCGAGATAGGAGAGCGAAATCTCCTGACGCTCGGCGATATCGGCGAGCGCCACGGGATTGCCCTGGCTGGTCGATGCGAGATCGACCATCGCCATCACGGCGTAGCGGCCTTTGGTGGAAAGCTTCATGGGATCAACCTTCCGATCTCAGACGCGATCATTCGCGTAAACGCGCAACGGGGCGGCTTCGCGTTCGTCCAGCGCCTTGCGCTGGGCGGCGACGATGCCTTCGAGCTCGGCCATGCGCGCGCGCAGGATGCCGAGATCGCCTTCGAAACGTTCGAGCGCGCGGGCGACGGGGTCTTGCACCTCGCCCGTCATGCCATAGGCGCAGAAATCGTCGTTCTTCGGCCGGCCGACGATTTTGGCGGGAATGCCCACCACCGTCGCCCCCGCCGGCACCGCTTCCAGCACGACGGCGTTGGAACCGACGCGCGCGCCCTTGCCGACCGTGAACGGCCCGAGGATTTTCGCCCCCGCGCCGACGATCACACCGTCTTCCAGCGTGGGATGGCGCTTGCCCTTGTCGAGCGAGGTGCCGCCGAGCGTGACGCCTTGATAAAGCGTCACGTCGTTGCCGATCTCCGCCGTCTCGCCAATCACGACACCCATGCCGTGATCGATGAAGAAGCGCTCGCCGATGCGCGCGGCGGGATGAATCTCGATCCCGGTCAGGAAGCGCGACAGCACGGCGATCGCCCGCGCGACCAGCTTAAGGCCGCGCGTCCAGCACCCATGCGCCAGACGGTGCATCAGCACCGCATGGAAGCCCGGGTAGCAAAGCACAACCTCCAGCCGCGAACGGGCAGCCGGGTCGCGGGCCAAGATGGCCTCCATATCCGCGCGAATTGCCTTGAAAGTCATTGTCTTAACCAACTAACATTCGGGGCTGCCTCGACCATGCGGTAGCTGGAAACCTTTCCGGCCCGCCATACCCGAGAAACGCAGTCGGAATTTAGGGAGACCGACAAAATCGGTCAAGTATGTTTATCCCTTGCCGCCGGAAGCCGAGTCGTCGTTTCGTACAGCCGCAAAACATAAACAAATCCAATTAGGGCTCGATCGCCGCGGATTTGTCAGAACAGTTTCACTTCGTGGAGTAGGACCCGGGAATGCCGGATGTGACGATCAACGGTGCCGAAGGCCGGCTGGAGGGCAAATTCGCGCCCGCCAGTGCCGGCGACCGCGCACCCATCGCGCTTCTGCTGCATCCCCATCCGCAGCACGGCGGCACGATGCACAACAAGGTCGTGTACACGCTGAACTTGGCTTTTCAGAAGGCCGGGTTCTCGACCTTGCGCTTCAATTTCCGCGGCGTGGGCCGCAGCCAAGGCAGCTATGGCCGCGGCGAAGGCGAATTGCAGGACGCGGCTTCGGCGCTCGATTGGATTCAGCAGAACCTGCCGAATTCGCGCGGCTGCTGGATCGCCGGTTTCTCCTTCGGTGCGTGGATCGGCATGCAATTGCTGATGCGCCGGCCGGAGATCGACCGCTTCATCTCCGTCGCCCCGCCCGCGAATATTTTCGATTTCTCGTTCCTCGCCCCGTGCCCGTCTTCGGGCCTGATCGTTCAGGGCGACAAGGACGAGATCGTGCCCGAGGAATCGGTGCTCAAGCTCTCCGAGAAGCTGGCGAAGCAGAAGGACATCGTCGTCGATTTCCGCGTCATCAAGGGGGCGAACCATTTCTTCGCCGACCGGCTCGACAAGCTCGACGCCATGGTCGCCGAATACGCGGCTTCGGCCCTGCCCACGATGCGCGACGCGGCCCCGCCGCCGCCGGTGATGGCGCCCCCGCCGCCCCCGCAGCCCGAGCGTAAACCGCCGGCGATTTCGCTGCCGCCCGACGCGCCCAGCCGCGCCGAAGCCAAGAAAGCCGCCGCCGCCAAGGCGAAGCCCAAGGCCGCCGCGCCGAAGGCCGCCGTCAAGAAAGCCGCCGCACCCAAAGCGAAACGCTGACGGACACGGCCTCGGCGTGTTATAGCGCCGCCGCCATGACGAAATTCCGCTCCGAATTCCTGCAAGCGGCGCAAGCGCGCGGCTTCATCCACCAGATCACCGACCCCGAAGGTCTCGACGCGCGCTTGGCGTCGGGCAAGCAGATGGTCGCGTATATCGGGTTCGATGCGACGGCGGACTCGCTGCATGTCGGGCATCTGTTCCAGATCATGACGCTGCGCCTCTTTCAGCGCTGCGGTCACCGGCCGCTGGCGCTGATGGGCGGCGGCACGACGAAGATCGGCGATCCGTCGGGCAAGGACGAAGCGCGCAAGCTGCTCTCCGAAGCCGACATCGCGGCGAACGTCGCCAGCATCAAGCGCAGCTTCGACAACTATCTCGATTTCGGCGACGGCAAGGCGCTGATGGTCGACAACGCGGAGTGGCTCGACAAGCTGCTCTACATTCCGCTGCTGCGCGACATCGGCCGCCATTTCTCGGTCAACCGCATGCTGACGATGGATTCCGTCAAGCTGCGTCTGGAACGCGACCAGCCTTTGTCGTTCCTCGAATTCAACTACATGATTTTGCAGAGCTACGATTTCGTCGAACTCGCCAAGCGCTACGATTGCGCGATGCAGATGGGCGGCTCCGACCAATGGGGCAATATCGTCATGGGCGTCGAGCTCGGCCGGCGCGTGGCCGAAAAGCAGCTCTTCGGCCTGACGACGCCGCTGCTGACCACCGCGTCGGGCGCCAAGATGGGCAAGACCGCGGCGGGTGCCGTGTGGCTCAGCCAGCAGCGCCTGTCGGTCTACGACTACTACCAATATTGGAGGAACACCGAAGACGCCGACGTGATCCGCTTCATGAAGCTGTTCACCGATTTGCCGCTCGACGAGATCGAGAAGCTTTCGAAGCTGCAAGGGGCCGAGATCAACGAGGCGAAGAAGATCCTCGCCTTCGAGACTACGAAGCTGTGCCACGGCGAAGCCGCCGCAACCGAAGCCGCCGAGACCGCGCGCCGCGCGTTCGAGGAAGGCCAATCGGCCGAAGGTTTGCCGACGGTCGAATTGCCGAAAGCCGAACTCGCCGCCGGGATCGGCGTGCTCGATCTTTTCGTGCGTGCCGGCTTGGCCGCCTCGAAGGGCGAAGCGCGCCGCCTCGTCCAAGGCAAGGGCGCCAAGCTCGACGACGCGACGGTCGAAAGCGATACGCTGGTCGTGAAGCTCGATAGCGGCACGATCAAACTCACCGCCGGCAAAAAGCGCCACGCGCTGGTGAAGGCCGTCTAAGCGATCAACGCCGCGGGTTGCGCGCGAAATACGCGTCGATCGAGCGCACGATACCGCTCGCCACGCGCTGGCGATATTGCGGCCGGTTGAGCTGGCCTTCGTCCTGCGCGTTGGAAAGATAGCCAAGCTCGATCAAGGCCGAGGGCACGTCGGGGGCGCGCAGCACCGCGAAGCCCGCGAAGCGATGCGGGTTGACCGGCAGCAGCTGAACTTCGCGGCCCATCTCCTGCACCAACGCGCGCGCCAGCGAAATCGAGTGGTTCGAGGTTTCGCGCTGCGCCAAGTCGATCAGGATCGACGTCACGTCGCGGCTTTCGCGGCTGAGATCGACGCCCGCAATGATGTCGGCGCGGTTTTCGCGCGCGGCCAAGGCGGCGGCTTCGGAGTCCGACGCGTTTTCCGACAGCGTGTAGATCGACGCCCCGCGCGTTTCGCGGTTGCCCATCGAATCCGCATGGATCGAAATGAACAGATCGGCCGATTGCTGACGCGCGATGGCGATGCGATCGCGCAAGCGGATGAACACGTCCTGATCGCGGGTCAGGAACACGCGATACTTGCCCGTCGCCTCCAACTGGCGGCGGATCTCGCGCGCCATCGCCAGCGTGATGTCCTTCTCGTGCGTGCCGCCGATGCCGATAGCGCCGGGATCGACGCCGCCATGACCGGGATCGAGCACGATGGCCGGGCGTTCCGTCCGGCGCGGCGCTTGCGCGGACGGCGCGGCAGGTACTGCCGCGCGCGGGGCGGGTGCCGCGCTGGCGACTTGGCTCGAGGGTGCCACGGGTGCGGGTGCCGCGACTTGCGGCGGCGACGGCGCTTGAATGTTCGGCGGTGGCCGTTGCGTTTGTGCGGACGGTGCTTGCAATGTCTGCGGCGGCGAAGCCGTCGGCGCAGGCGCATCCGGCACCGGCGGGGGCATATTCGCCTGCATGGCGCGCAACACGCCCGAGGCACTCCAGGGCTGGACGTCCTGGGCGAAGGCTTCCGGGGTCGTGCGCTCGAACTCGATCGTCAGGCGATGCCCCGCCCCTTGGCGGGCGGGCAGTTCGAACCGCGCCTCGCGCACCCGCGCCGGCCCCGCGAGATCCAGGACCAGCCGCCCGGTCTTGGCGTCGAACGCGCCGTAGCGCAAACCGGCGACCAGCCCGCGCGGCGGCGGGTTACCGGCATTCTGGCGCCACGCGACCGCCGGCAGATCGACGACAGCGCGCATCGGTTCCGACAGAAAGAACACCTGATATTCGACCCGGCGGGAGATCTCGACCGTCAGCCGAACTCCCCAAGGTGAGTCCGTTAAATTGACCGATTGGACGGCAACTTCCCGTCCCGAGGCCGGACGCGCGGTATTCTGGGCATGGGCGGCCGTCCCTGCCAAGAAAGTCGCCAGCGCTAAAAAGACGGCGCCGAGGCGCCGGGCCCACAACATATTGTCAACTCCGTGCCAGGATCCCGCCAGCTATATCCCGCGACGCGAGCGAGCGACAAGCATCGAACGACTCGGGTGGAATTTCCGATTGTTACCAGGGGACCCGGTCTGTATGGTGGATTCGTCCGCTGGTGGGGGCCCCTTTAAGACCGGAGTGCCCTCCACCGTGCGAACGGCCTCGTGGCCTCCCGGCTTCCGACCCTTTTGGGGACGATCCGGGTTCGGTGCCTGGGACCGTCTCGCGGCGGACGCGCCAGGGCGGCCGGGTCATCTCCCGCGCGACGCCCCAGGGTTTCGGGTTCGATGCCCGGGCTGGCTTTCCTTCGGGGAAGACTCCCGGCGCGGCATCCCCGGAATTCGGATTACCCCGCGGCGCGGGCCAAGGAACCCGCGCGCGACACGCGAACTCCCCTTGGGGCCGTGCGCGACTTCGATCCGGTCTTTGATTTTTTGGGACGCGAACCCGCGCGGTTCTCGCGCGATGTGGCGTCCCCCAGATGAGTTCGGAGCGGCAGTATGGCCACCAAACGTATGTTGATCGACGCGACGCACCCCGAGGAAACGCGGGTCGTCGTGCTCGATGGTAACCGCCTCGCGGAATTCGACTTCGAAATCGCGAGCAAGAAACAACTTAAGGGCAATATCTATCTGGCGCGCGTCACGCGCGTCGAACCTTCCCTTCAAGCGGCGTTCGTGGAGTTCGGCGGCAATCGCCACGGCTTCCTCGCCTTCAACGAAATCCACCCGGACTATTATCGTATTCCGATGTCGGATCGCGAGGCGCTGGACGCCGAGCATGATCGCGACCACGACGATGTCCGCCACGCCGATCCGGAACACGCCGCACCCGCCATCATCGATGTGCCGGTCGACGAGCCGCCGATCGATCCCGCGTTGATCAACGTGACGCCGACGGAAAGCGCCGGCCCGATCGATCTGCTGCCGCCCCCGCATTTGCCCGAGGCGCCGGCGCCGGAAACGATCCCGCACGCCAGCGACGCCGCCCCGGAACTGCCCTTCGCTTCGCCCGCCCCGGCCCCGGTCGACGTTGCGGCGCCCGCGATGGACGCGCCGCCGGCCGACGGCGTCCCGGCCGACGCCGTTCCGACCGAACAGGTCACGGTGGAAACGGCCACGGTTGAAGCGGGGGGCGCCGACTTGCCGCCGCTAGAAGAACACGCCGAACCGCGCCAGCATCACGTCGAAGACCTCGGCGGCGACACGGTCGAGGAAGCGCACGAGACGCGCCGCAGCCGCCGTCCGCAGCGCCACTACAAGATCCAGGAAGTGATCAAGCGCCGCCAGGTGCTGCTCGTCCAGGTCGTGAAGGAAGAGCGCGGCACCAAGGGTGCGGCGCTGACGACGTATCTCTCCCTCGCCGGCCGCTATTGCGTGCTGATGCCCAATACCGAGCGCGGCGGCGGGATTTCGCGCCGCATCACTTCGCAGCAGGACCGCAAGCGTCTGAAAAGCCTGATCGAGGAACTCGACATGCCCGAAGGCATGGCGGTGATCCTGCGCACGGCGGGCATGGAGCGCGACACCTCCGACATCCGGCGCGACTACGAATATCTCATGCGCCTGTGGGAGGAGATCCGCGATCTCACCCTGCGCTCGTCCGCGCCCGCGTTGATCTACGAGGAGGGTACCCTTCTCAAGCGCGCGATGCGCGACATCTATTCGGCCGACGTCGGCGAGATCCTGGTCGAAGGCAAGGCCGGTTATGAAGGTGCGAAATCCTTCATGTCGATGCTGATGCCGTCGGACATCGGCAAGATCCGCCTTTACGAGGATCGCACCGCGCCCCTGTTCCAGCGCTTCCAGGTCGAGAACGAGCTCGACGAGATGCACCAGCCCACGGTGCGCCTCAAATCGGGCGGCTATATCGTCATCAACTCGACCGAAGCCTTGGTCGCGATCGACGTCAACTCGGGCCGCGCCACGCGCGAGCGCCATATCGACGAGACCGCGTACAAGACCAATCTCGAAGCTGCCGACGAAGTCGCGCGCCAGCTGCGCTTGCGCGATCTCGCGGGTCTGATCGTCATCGACTTCATCGACATGGACGACCATCGCCATCAGGCGGCGGTCGAACGCCGTCTGAAGGAAGCGATGAAGTCCGATCGCGCGCGCATTCAGATCGGGCGCATCTCGGCCTTCGGCCTGTTGGAGCTGTCGCGTCAGCGCCTGCGCCCGTCGATCGCGGAGATGAGCTTCGAGGTCTGCCCGCATTGCGAGGGCACGGGGCGCATCCGCTCGACCGAGTCCACCGGGCTGCATG
The DNA here is from genome assembly GCA_017308135.1 of Alphaproteobacteria bacterium. Classification (NCBI taxonomy): domain Bacteria; kingdom Pseudomonadati; phylum Pseudomonadota; class Alphaproteobacteria; species Alphaproteobacteria bacterium. The sequence continues at coordinate 499,194 of JAFKFM010000007.1, read as the reverse complement.
TGCTGCGCGGCATCGAGGAGGAAATCTCCAAGGCGCGCAACACGGGCGAGTTCGTTGTCCATGTGCCGGCTTCGGTGGCGCTCTACCTTTTCAATCACAAGCGCGCGGCGCTGGCGGATATCGAAACCCGCCACGGCGTGCGCCTGACCTTCCAGGCCGACGACAAGCTGATCTCGCCCGCCTATCGCGTGGAGCGCGTGCGCGCCAAGCAAGGCGGCAGCGAAGCGGGCCCCGCCCCGATCCGCCACGTGGAGGATTTCACGCCCAGCGAGCCGCCGGTTCGCGAGCGCGAGGAATTCGCCGATGCGCGCCATGACGGCGAGGAAAGCGGCGAACGCGACTTCAATCGTCGCGACGGGCGCGGCGAAGGCCGCAACGAAGCCGAAGGCGAGACCGATGGCGAACGCCGGGGGCGTCGTCGCCGCCGTCGCGGCCGCGATCGTGACCGCGAGCGCGGCGATCGTCCGCAACACGCCGCCAACGGCGAAGCCCCGCAATTGGGGGGCGAACCTGCGGCACTGCAAGCGCCCACCGGCGATGCGCCGGTGGAAGTGGCCCCGATGGACCTCGTTCCCGGCGGCACGGAAGCCCATCGCCCGCGCGAACCGCGCCCGACGCCCAACGGCGAAGGCGGCGAGCACGGCGAAAGTGATGATTCGCGCCGTCGTCGTCGTCGCGGCCGTCGCGGCGGCCGTCGCCGTCGCGGCGAAGGCGGCGAAGGTATGGAAGCCGGTGCGCCGGAAGCCGCACAGGGTCAAACGCCCGATGCCGGGAACGGCAATGGCATTGGCAACGGCGATAATGCGGTTCCGCCGGCGGAAACTTACGCGCCCGCCCCCTATCGCGTGCCCGGCCCCGGCGACGATCTCGACCGGCCCGGCTTCGCCTCGGCCCCGCCGCCGCCGCGCGTTGCGGGTCCCGGCGATGCGCATGATTGGCCGTGGAACCGCCGCGTCGATCAACCCGCCCCGGCGGTCAATGTCGCCGCACCGGTTTCGGCGCCGGCACCGATCGTTGCGGAAACCAAGCCGGAAGAACCCGCGGCGCAAGCCGCACCGGTGGCACCGGCGCCGGCCGCCGAGCCCGCACCGCCGCCGCCCGAAGACGATCCCAACAAGCCCAAGCGTCGTGGCTGGTGGAATCGCCTGACGGGCTAAGGCTCGCCAAGGTCAAAGAAGAAGGGCGCCGGAATTCGTTCCGGCGCCCTTTTTATTTCCGCCAGGCTTTGAGGCGCGCGGCCGCTTCCTGCATATCGGCGAAAGTGCCGGCGAAGGAAAAGCGCATCGTGCGATGGCCGCGCAACGGATCGAAATCCTTGCCCGGCGTGGCCGCCACGCCCGCTTCATCGAGCATGCGGCGGCAGAATTCGGCGCTGTCGTTGGTCATGTGACCGACGTCGCAGTAGAGATAAAAAGCGCCATCGGGCGGCGCGAATTCCGCAAAGCCCGCCTTGGGCAACTCGGCGAGCAGGTAATCGCGATTGGCGCGGTAGTTGCGCACATGGCCTTCCAGCTCCTCGGTCGCATCGAACGCGGCGATCGCCGCGTGCTGGGCGAGCGTGGGCGGCGAGATGAACAGATTTTGCGCCAGGCATTCGACCGCGCGCACGAGATCGGGCGGCACGATCAGCCAGCCCAAGCGCCAGCCGGTCATCGAGAAATATTTCGAGAAGCTGTTCACGACGAACATGTCGTCGCCGTAGCTCAACGCCGTTTGCGTCTGCGCGCGGTTCTCGTAGACCACGCCGTGATAGATCTCGTCGGAGACGAGGCGAATGCCCTTCTTACGGCACGTCTCGACCAGCGCTTTGAGATCGCCGGGTGAGAGCATCGAGCCCGTCGGGTTCGCGGGGCTCGCGACGATCAAACCCGCCATCGTTTCGTCGAGTGCCGCGGGATCGGGCTGGAATTTGGTGCGCGCTTCGGCGGCCAAACCCACCGGCACGCAATCGAGCGCTTTCAGGATATTGCGATAGGCGGGATAGCCCGGATCGGCGAGTGCCACGCGGTCGCCCGCATCGAACGCCGCGAGGAAGGCGAGCAGGAAGGCCCCCGACGAGCCGACGGTGACGCACACGCGTTCCCAGGGCAGATCGATGCCGTACCAATTCTTGTAATGCCGCGCGATGGCTTTACGCAGTTCGGGAATGCCGAGTGCGAGCGTATAGCCGAGCTTGTCGTTGTCGATCGCGCGCTTGGCCGCTTCGCGCACCAAATGGGGCGCCGGCGTGCCGGGCTGCCCGACTTCGAGATGGACGGATTTTCCGCCCGCATCCTTGGCGGCGGCGTCGCGCGCGGCGGCCGCGCGCATCACGTCCATGACGATGAAGGGGGCGACGTCCGCGCGCTTGGCGATCTTATGCGCCATTAATTTGAACCGCCTCTCAATTCGAACCAATCGCGAGACCCGCACCGCGCCGATCGGTTTCGATCCGGCACGTATTGCCATCGGCGATCAAACCGCCGGGGCAATGGATCGCCTGTACGCGCGCGGCTTCGCCGTTCGCGGGCAAAGTCGCGCGCGGCGCTTCGATCGACGCCGCCAACGCTTCGCGCCCTTGCAGCGTGTCGAGGGCCGCGCGTGCCAGCGCCAAAGGTGCCGCCGCCCCGCCGGACGCCGCGCCGACGAAGGTCACGTCGTTGCGTTCGCGCAACGCGATCGCCACGGTCAGCCAGCGCGTATCGGGCCCACCGACACGCGGCGCGGGCGCCAGCGGAAACGCCGTCCCTTGCGGCAGTTTGGCGATGCCGAACGGCGCATGACCGGTCAGCGCGCAAGCGACCGCACCGCCGTCGCGATCAACGATCGCGAAACTCGTGCCCGATGCCGTATCGGGCTCGGAGGCGAATTCGCCGCCCACGCCGGCAAGGCTACGAATACGCGCGGTGGCCATCGCTTCGCCCATCGGCAGGCGCGACGATAGATCCGCCTGCAGCCATTGCGCGCGATCGCGCGACGCGGCGGCGGCGGTCGACACCAGCAGCGGCAAGCGCGCGTCGGGGGCCGTCGGCCGCCAGCGCGATTCAAGCGCGCCGAAGATTTGCCCCACCGCCAGCGCGCCGGCGGCGGGCGTGGTGCCGACGAACAGATCGTTGCTTTCGCCCACCCGGATCGACGGCTGGGTCTGCGCCATGCCGGACGCCAATTCCGCCGCCGTCAGACGGATCCCCGCCGCGTCCAGCGATTGCAGCATCGCGCGCGCATATTGCCCGTTATGCAAATCGCCGGGGCCGCGGCTGCGCAACACGCCCAACGCCGCCGCCATTTGCGGCTGCACCATGCGCTCGCCTTCCGCGATCGGGCGGCCTTGCGGCAGGAAGATCGCGCGCAAACCCGGATCCTCGGCCAGGCGTTGCGCGTTCGCGGCGACGTCGATGGCCAACGCCCGCGTCGCCTCGGTGCCGTTGCGCGCGAAACTTTCGGCCGGGCTGACGACCTGCTCCCAACGCAGGCGGCCATAGCGCGCATGCAGCGCGAACAACCCGCGCGGAATTCCCGGCGTGGCGATTTGCGCGTCCGCACTCGCCGCCGTCGCGGGGAACGAAATCGATTCGACGCTGCGCGTGCGCCCGCTGCCCGTCGCGACCAGGCAGAACCCGCCGCCGCCCAGCGGCGCTTGGCTCGGCAACGTAACGGTCAGCGTCAGCGTCGCCGCGACCGCCGCATCGGTCGCCGATCCGCCGGCGGACAGGATGTCGCGCGCGACCAATGCCGCCCGCGGCTCGGCCAATGTCGCCCCGCCCAGAAAGCCGCGCACCGATCCGACGACGCCCAAATCCTCGGTCTTCGTGCCGCCCATCCCGAGCCAGGAACAGCCCGACAAAGCCATGCCGGATGCGAGCAAGCCCGCCATGAAAAGGCCGTTCTTGGGCGATTGATTTGCCGTGCCGGTGGCCCTAGCTTGGGTCCGCACGCCGTGCGTCGGGCTTGGAAACAGGGTCATGCGATTGAAACTGCTCGATTATGCGAAATTCTTGCGGGCCGCCGGAAAAGCGGGCCTCGCGGGCGTTATCGCCTTTTCGGTCGCACTCTGGCAACCCCCGCCGGCGAGCGCACAGGCCCAGCAGCGCATCCAGTTCATCCGCGACGCGGAAACCGAAACGATCATCCGCGCCTATGCGACGCCGATTTTCCGCGTCGCCGGCCTCAATCCCGACGATATCAACGTCCATCTCATCAACGACCGGACGCTGAACGCCTTCGTGGCGATCGGCCAGAACATGTTCTTCCACACCGGTCTGCTGATGCGCACGGAGAATCCCGGCCAGTTGATCGGCGTGATCGCGCACGAAACCGGCCATATCGCGGGCGGCCATTTGGCGCGCCTGCCCGAAGCGATGCGCGACGCGTGGACGGCGTCGGTCATTTCGCTGCTGGGGGCCGCGGCCGCGGCCGTCGCCGGGCGCGGCGACGCGGCGATCGCGTCGGTGATGGCCGGTCAGCAAATCGCGGAGCGCAGCTTTCTGCGCTATTCGCGCGCCCTGGAATCCTCCGCCGATCAGGCGGGCACCACGTTTCTCGATCGCTCGCAGCAATCCGCCAAGGGCTTTCTCGAATTCATGCAGATCCTGCAGGATCAGGAATTCGCGATGATCGAGCGCCAGGATCCTTACGTGCGCACCCACCCGGTGACGCGCGAACGCATCGACTTCATCCAGAATTTCGTCGCCGGTTCGCGCTTCTCCAACGCGCCCACGCGGCCCGAATTCGTCGAGATGCACAAGCGCATGCGCGCCAAGCTGATCGGCTATATCGAGCCCGCGCGCGCGCTGTCGCAGTTTCGCGAAAGCGATACGTCGCTGGAGGCGCGCTACGCGCGCAGCTGGGCCTATTACCGGCGCGGCGACATGATGCGCGCGATCCCGTTGATGGACGCGCTGCTGAAGGATCATCCCGACGATCCGTGGTTCGCCGAATCGCGCGGCCAGTTCACCTACGAAAACGGCCGCCCGCGCGACGCGATCCCGTTCTACGAAAAAGCCGTCGCGAAGGTGCCGGCGAACGCGCTGCTGCGCTTGGGCCTCGCTTCCGCGCAGGTCGCGACCGAGGATCCGGCCCTGCTCAAAGCCGCGATCGACAATCTGATCCAGGCCCAGGCGCGCGAACCGGAAACCGCCGAAATCCACCGCCAGCTCGCCGTCGCCTATGGCCGCGACGGGCAAATGGGCATGGCGGCACTGTCGCAGGCCGAATACGCGCTGCTGATGGGCCAGCGCGTGGCCGCGCGCGGCTTCGCCGAGCGGGCGGAACGTTTGCTCCCGGCGGGTTCGACTTATATCCTGCGTGCCCAAGACATCAAAAACGCGATCGACCCAAACCCGCCCCGCCAATGAAAAAACACATCGTCATCGCTGCCGTCCTGCTCGTCCTCGCCGCGTGCGCGAGCGGACCGTCCGGCAACGCGCCGGCACCCGCGCAAGCGACGCGCGCCTCGGTCGTCGACGGCACGATCCGTTTGCTCGACCGCATTCCCGGCGCCCAATCCAATCCCGCCCCCGAACAATGGTGGACGCGCCGCCAGGCGAACGAGGGCCCGCTGACGGTCGTCGATCTGCAAGGCACGCTCGCCATCCGCCCCGACGCGCCCGGCGGCTCGATAATGGCGCGGCGCGTGGACGCGAGCCTCGCCGCGACGCCCTTCCTGCGCTGGAGCTGGTATCTGGAGCCCAGCGTTTTCGGCGGCGGGCCGGGCACGGGACAGGAGCGCGGCCTTCGCATGGTCGTGTTCTTCCGCTCGGTCGACCGGCCGTTCAGCGAGCGTCTTGCGTCGTGGGCCTTCGTCGAGCCCGCCGAATACGATCATTGGGTCGAAATCTCGTTCGGCGGCTTCGGCGCGGCGCGCGCCGAAATGGCGCAGCAGCGCAAATGGACCGCCGACGAATCCGGAAGGCGCATCGTGCTGCGCGAGCCGCGCGCCGAGCAGGCGGGCAATTGGCATGTCGAGGCGATCGACCTCAACGAGCTCTATAAGCGCTTCTGGCCGAGCGGCGATCCCGCCAAGATGCGCATCGTGATGGTGGGCCTGGGCGGCTTCTCCGGCCCCGTGCCCGACGGCGTGCCCGGCGCGATCGGCTATATCTCCGAAGCGTATCTCACGCGATGAAGCGCATCTTCGCCGCGGCGGCGTTGATGCTGGCACTTATCGGGCCCGCCCAAGCGCAAGCGCCGGCGCTCGATAAGGCGGCGATCGAACAGATCGTGCGCGATTTGATCCGCCGCGAGCCGGAGATCGTTCTCGAAGCGCTCGACGCGCTCGAAAAACGCGGCGAAGCCCAGCAGCGCGAAGCGGCCAAGCAAACGCTGACCGAGCGCCGGCGCGAACTCGAAAACGATCCCGATATCCCCGTCGCAGGCAATCCGCGCGGAACCGTCGTGCTGGTCGAGTTCTTCGATTATCGCTGCCCCTATTGCCGGCGCATGGCCGGGCCGATCAAGGAATTGCTCGCGGCCGAAAAGGACGTGAAGCTGGTGCGCCGCGATTGGCCGATCCTGGGCCCGCCCTCGGTGATCGCGAGCCGTGCGGCTTTGGCCGCGCGCGCGCAAGGCGACGCGCGTTACGATGCTTTCCACGACGCGCTGATGACGACGCGTTCGCAGATCGACGAGACTTCGATTTTCCGGATCGCGCGCGAGAGCGGGCTCGACGTCGATCGCCTGCGCCGCGACATGGAATCCCCGCGTATCGCCGCGATCCTTCAGAAGAACGATACGCTCGCCCGCGCCCTCGCCTTCACCGGCACGCCGGGCTTCGCGATCGGCGAGGCGCTCGTGCCCGGCGCGGTCGATCTCGCGACGCTTAAAAATCTGGTCGCGGCGGCGCGCGCTCCAGCACCAAAGTAAGGTTCAGCATCATGTCGGGCGTTTTGCCGTCCTCGGCCAAGGGCAGCATGATGCGTTCGATCGCGCGCCACATCTCTATGAAGCGGAAGGCGGGCGCGCCGCGCCGCCAGCTGATCGCCCCTTTCGCCACCGCGTGATAATCGGGCAGCGTCGGGTTGACCGCGAAATCGGGCGAGACCTCGTCCATGAAACGCCCGGTGGCGCCGGCGAGCGGCCCGGTATCGAGTGCTGTGCCGATCAGCCGATAGCGGAAGCGCGGCGGCGCGCCGACGATATCGAGCAGCCAGATATTGGGCATGAGTTCGGGCATCGCGGTCGGATCGAAATGCCGGCGTGCGGGCAGCAGACCGGGCCCCGGCGCCATGCGCCGCCAATACGCATGAAATGCGTGGACGCGCGGATCGGCGTCCGCCGGCACGTGATCGAGTGCGCCGGGTTCGCCGCCGATCATGTTTCGGCGTCCGGTTGATTTTCGGGCCGCGCCGCGTCGAAGGCGGGCACCGTCATGCAGGTTTTGAAAATCGCCATCAGGCGCGGCCAAGCGGCGTCGAGTTCCGCGTCGCTATAGAAGCGTTTGGCGTTGAAGGTTTGCGGCACCAGGCACACATCGGCGAGCGTGGGCGTATCGCCGTGGCAGAATTTCCCCGTTTCGGGCGACGCGAATTCCTTCTCCAGCGCGTCGAAGCCCACGGCGATCCAATGCCGATACCAGGCCGCCACGCCCGCCTTGTCGAGCTTCAGCGTGTCGCTCAAATAATTGAGGACGCGCAGATTGTTGAGCGGATGGATGTCGCACGCGATCGCGAAGGCGAGATTGCGCACCCGCGCGCGGCCGGGAATGTCGGGCGGCAGCAACGGCTTATCGGGATAGGCTTCGTCGAGATACTCGCAAATCGCCAGCGACTGCGCGATGCCGAGATCGCCGTCCCGCAGATACGGGATCAGGCCTTGCGGATTGCGCGCGAGGAACTCGGGCGACCGCTGTTCGGCCTTGCGCAGATGGATGAATTCGTTGTCGTAGGGCAAGCCCTTCAAGCCCAGCGCGATGCGCGTGCGGAAGGCGGCCGATGAACGGAAATAGCCCCAAAGTTTCATGACCGGTTTTCCCAACGATTATGCCGGGAAGATAGCGCCGGACGCTACGATTTGCACCCGCTCATCCCGCGTCCGGCTTGCGCCGGCTGGCCAGCGCGATCGCCACGGCGATACAGGCGAAACCCGCCCCCAGGCGCCAATCCACGGCCTCGCCCAGCACCAGCGCGCCGACCGCAGCGGCAGCGATCGGATTGAGCGTCACGAACAACGTGACGTTCGACGCCGAAATCCGCGTCAACGCGAAGAACCATAGGTAATAGCCGACGAGCCCCGCCGGAAAGGTGAGCCAGAACATCGCGAACCAGCCCGACGCGCTGAAATTTCCGAAGCCGGAGAAATCGCCGCGCACGACCAACGCGGCCCCCAGCGCGGCGGCGCCGGCGAGGCATTGCATCGCGGTCAGCGACATCGGCTTGTAGCGGCGCACGTAACGCGCCGACAGCACGGTGTGCGTCGCCCCGACCATTGCGGCGAACAGCATGACGAGATCGCCCTTCCACGCCTCGGGCCCGCCGCCCGCCCGGTCGCCCAGCGCCACCGCCACGCCCAATGCCGCCAGCACGCAGGCCGCGACTTTGTTGACGCTCAATTTCTCCTGCCCCATCGCCGCCGCCAGCGCCAAGGCGAGCACCGGCATCAGCGACAAGATCAACGCCGCGCGCGCGGCGGGGATGTAGCTTGTACCCGTCGCGAACAGCCAGCCGAAGCCCGCGAACATCAACGCGCCCAGCAGAATGATCGGCAGAATATCGCGGCGTGCGATCCAGCCCGCGCGCCGCCCCGGCACGCCCCAGGCGATGATCGCAAGCCCGACGCCCGCCCCCAGCGCCCGCAGGAACGCGACGGTCATCGGTTCGCTTTCGGCGACCGCGTAGCGCGACGCGACGAACGCGGTGCCGCCCAGAATGGCGGCGACGGCGGCGAGAAGGACGGCGACCTGTTCTTTGCTCATGACGTTCCTTGTGCGGGCGGGGGCATCATGCCCGGCAAATCGCCCCCGGCCACGCAAAACACCCGCAACCGTCCCCTGCGCGCGGCGCAACACCCGGAAATCCCGGCCGGATTCGGCCGAAAAGAGCGATTTGCGCCCCCCTCCCCCCTTGCTATAACCGCGCCCTAGCGACTCGTCCCCCTTCGGAGGCCCGACGCCCTTGGAGCCCAAGCCAACTCTGCTGATCCTGAACGGGCCCAATCTCAATATGCTGGGCACAAGGCAGCCGGAAATCTACGGCCGCACGACCCTTGCCGACGTCGAAGGCGAGTGCCGGGCGCTGGCCGAAGATTTGGGCGTCGAGGTCGATTTCCGCCAGTCGAACCACGAAGGCCACCTTATCGACTGGATCCAGGAAGCGCGCCGGACCGCCGACGGCATCATCATCAATCCGGGCGGTCTGACGCATACCTCCGTGGCGTTGATGGACGCGCTGACCGCCGCCGATCTGCCGGTCATCGAAGTCCACATCACCAACATCCACGCGCGCGAGGAATTCCGTCACCATTCCTATGTCAGCCGCGTGGCCAAAGGCGTCATCGCGGGCCTCGGCCCGCAAGGTTATCTCTTCGCGCTGGAAGCTTTGGCGCGCATCGTCGATCCCGATCTCGAGTAAAATCATGGCAGCCAAGAAATCGAAACCCGCCCCCGTCAAGAAACAAGCCGCCAAGCCGGCCGCGAAAGCCGCCGCCCCGGCGCTGCCGAGCTTCGGCCCGTCTTCGGCCGACGTCGAACGCCTGGCCAAGCTTTTGGAAAAGACGGGCCTCGTCGAACTCGAATATCGCGAAGGCGACAAGCGCCTGCGCCTGTCGCGCAGCGGCGGCGCGGTCGCTTACGCCGCCGCCCCGATCGCCGCGCCGGCCCCGGCGGCGGCACCCGTCGCGTCGGCCGCGGCGGCCCCCGCCGCCGAGGCGAGCCTTGAAAACGCCGTGACCTCGCCGATGGTGGGGACAGCCTATCTTTCGGCCGAACCCGGCGCGCCCGCTTTCGTGCGCGTGGGCGACAAGGTCAAGGAAGGCCAGACGCTGCTGATCGTCGAGGCGATGAAGGTGATGAACCCGATCCGCTCCCCGCGCGCCGGCACGGTCGCGCGCGTCATCGTGCAGAACGGCGCGCCGGTCGAATACGGCGAAGCGCTGATCGTGATCGAGTAGGCGCGCCCGGGATGTTCGAAAAAGTCCTCATCGCGAATCGCGGCGAAATCGCGCTGCGCATCCATCGCGCGTGCAAGGAGCTGGGCATCCACACGGTCGCGGTGCATTCCACCGCCGACGCGGACGCCATGCATGTGCGCCTGGCCGACGAAAGCGTGTGCATCGGCCCGCCGCCCGCGCGCGACAGCTATCTCAACAAAGCCGCGATCATTTCCGCCGCCGTCATCACGGGTGCGGACGCGATCCATCCCGGTTACGGCTTCCTGTCCGAAAACGCGGATTTCGCGCGGATGGTCGAGGATCACGGGATCGCCTTCATCGGCCCCACGCCCGACCATATCGCGATGATGGGCGACAAGATCGAAGCCAAGCGCGCGATGATCTCGCTGGGCGTGCCGTGCGTGCCCGGCTCCGACGGTCCGGTCGCCGACATGGAAACCGCGCTGAAGCTGGGCAAGGAAATCGGCTACCCGGTCCTCATCAAGGCGGCGGGCGGCGGCGGCGGCAAGGGTATGCGCGTCGCCAATTCGCCGGCCGAGCTCGAGGAGGCCTATCGCGGTGCCCGCGCCGAGGCGGGGGCGAATTTCGGCAACGACGTCGTCTATATCGAGAAATATCTCGGCCATCCGCGCCATATCGAATTCCAGATGCTGGCCGATACGCACGGCAACGTCGTGCATCTGGGCGAGCGCGATTGCTCGCTGCAGCGCAAGCACCAGAAGGTTCTGGAGGAAAGCCCCTCGCCCGCGCTCAATGCCGCGCAGCGCGAAAAGATGGGCAAGATCGTCGTCGACGCGCTGAAGAAGCTCGGCTACCGCAACGCCGGCACGCTCGAATTCCTTTACCAGGACGGCGAGTTCTACTTCATCGAAATGAACACCCGCCTGCAGGTCGAGCATCCGGTGACCGAGATGGTCTGCGGCCTCGACCTCGTGCGCGAACAGATCCGCATCGCGTCGGGCGCGCCGATGGCGTTCACGCAAGATGAAGTGCGCCTGCAAGGCCACGCGATCGAATGCCGCGTGAACGCCGAGGATCCCGAGACCTTCGCGCCGTCGCCCGGGCGCATCGCCGAATATCACACGCCCGGCGGCTTGGGCGTGCGCATCGATAGCGGCCTTTATTCGGGCTACCGCGTGCCGTCGAATTACGATTCGATGGTCGCCAAGCTGATCGTGCACGGCACCAGCCGCAACGAATGCCTGATGCGCCTGCGCCGCGCCCTCGACGAATACGTGATCGGCGGCATCCAGACGACGCTGCCCTTGCATCGCCGCCTGACGCGCTCGCAGGAATTCATCGACGGCAATTACGACATCCACTGGCTCGAACGCTGGATGGGTCTCAAGAAATGACCCGCCTCGCGCCGCGGCGATGCCCGCAGCGATGGAGAGTCTGACTTACCGCCATCTGCTGTGGGCCTACGCCAACGGGGTTTTCCCGATGGCGCAGACGGCCGACGACCCGGAAATCGGCTGGTACGATCCCGATCCGCGCGGCGTGCTGCCGCTCGATGGCGTGCATATCCCCCGCTCGCTCGCCAAGCGCCTGCGCAAAGCCCCGTTCGAATTCCGCCTCGACACGGCGTTCGCGGCGGTGATGGAGGGTTGCGCGGCGCGGCCGTCGACCTGGATCAACAATACGATCCGCGATCTCTATCGCGAACTTCACGAAGCCGGCTACGCGCATTCGGTGGAGGCCTGGGCCGACGGCGAACTCGCCGGCGGACTCTATGGCGTGCGATTGGGGTCGGCGTTTTTCGGCGAAAGCATGTTCGCGCGCAAAGACGACGCGTCGAAAGCCGCCCTCGTCCATCTTGTGGCGCGGTTGCGCGCGGGCGGCTTCGTGCTGCTCGACACGCAAATGACGACCGAGCACATGGCGCGTTTCGGCACGGTCGAGATTTCGCGCGCCGAATATCGCCGGCGCTTGGCGCGCGCCTTGAAAGGCGAAGCGCCGTTCGCGGAAATTCCGCAAACGCGCATCGACGCCGAGTTTTCCAAACTGATCGGCCGCGCCTAACGGCAGCCGACGACCCAGATATCGTAGACCGGGTGATCCATCGCCGACACGGCGGGGGCGGAAGCGAACATCCAGCCCCGGAACACGCTTTGCGCCTGCTCGCCCGATTTGCGCTCGACCACGTCGAGATAGGCCGCACTCTCGGGCGGCTCCTCCGGCGGGCGCTTGCGGCAGGCGCGCACGACGACCGACAACGTGCCGAGCATCACTTCGCGTTCCACCGGCGCTTCGAGCGTGCGCACGCGGCCCGTGACCTTATCCAGCGTCTGGAGCTGCGCCGTTTCCAGCGTGCGCCACGACGCAGCCGGCGCCGTTTGCGCCCCGGCCGGGGCGGCAAGCACGCACAGGATCGCGGCAAGGGGGAAAAGAACGCGCATGGTCAGCGCGGACTTAACCCCTTGTCGCAAGGCGCGCAAGAACCGGTTTAACGGCCGTATTCGGCGGCCGTATCGACGTCGTAGGGATCTTCCGGCAGGCCGCTATCCGCCCGGCGCGGCACTTCCTGGAAGCCGCGCTGGCCCGGCTGGCGCAGGCCGATTTCGACCGGCGCATTGGCGACCGGACCGGCGGCGGAAGGCGGATTATGGGCGTCGCGCAACAGGATGGCCGCCCCCTGCCCCGTCGCGGCGACGAGAACCACCATCGCCAGCACGCAGGCCGATTGGCCGAAGGTCCGGCACAGCCACGCGAACGGCGCGAATAAAATTCCGTTTCGCATCGTTGTCCTCCACCACCAGTCACATCGTGTCGAATTGCACGATGTCAATATGGCGTGGCCGAATTATGGCGGCAGTGACACCTGTCACAGCCCGACACAATGCGACGCAAATATTCGTCAGCGCGTGGGTGTGAAAAGGAAATCTTTCGGCAGATTCATCGCGCGCAGCACGACGCGCGCGATCTGGCGGCCCAGGCAGTCGTAAAGCATGTCGGCCACCTTGGTCATTTCCTCGCGCGGCACGTTTTCGAGTTTCATCTGCCCGCTTTCGATCCAATGGCGCATCGTCTCGTAGCGCGGGAAAATCGCCACGTCGTGCCGCAAGCCCGCCTGGTTCATCGCATCGATATAAGGCTGGAAACCGATCAGGCGCACCGTGTCGCGCGCGTATTGCGGCGTCACCAGCAGCGTATCGGCTTTGGCGGCGGCGATCGCCGCGATCCCGTCCTCCAGCGTCGTGCCGAATTGATCGAGATCGATCGAGCGCACGGCGTCCGCCGTGCCGGTTTCCCAGACGACCAGATCGGGCTTGAGCGACAGCACGTCTTTGGCCAATCGCTTGGCCATCTGATCGGCGGTCTCGCGCGGCTTGGCGCGATTCTGCACCGTGACGGCGACATTGGGCAAACGGCGGCGCAGATCGGCCTCGAGCCGGGCGGGCCAGGCCGCGTCGGCGGACGAAGCGCCCATGCCCATCGTCGAGGACGAGCCGATCGCGACGATCGACAGGCGTTTTTCGAGCACGACGCGCTTGGACGTGTGGACGAGCTTCGCGTCGGTGACGAAGACCGAAGCCGGCACGCGGCACGCTTCGGGCATCGTGTTCACCGTCGGGGTTTGGGCATGGGCGAACGACGCGGCGATCAACGCCACCCCCATCGACGCCCAGAACCTCAATCGTGACCCACGCCCCGCCATGGATCAGCCCTCACCTTTGCGCGGCTTGCCTTGCGCCTTATACCAAGAAAACAGCTTGGCGAGGGACAGCAGAATGAAGCATCCCGCCGCCGTCACCACCGCTTGATTGGCGACCGACGCGCCGTATTCGACCAAGGCCGCATGGCCCAGGACCGAGAGGAAAATCCCCAGACAGAATATGGCGAGTGAGTTCGTGCCGCAGCGCGTGATGGCCCTGGCCCAGCGCAGATTGAGCCAGGCCGCATCGCGGGGCACACGCCACACCACGACGGCGCACAACGCGAGAATGCTGAGCAACCGCAGCGGGCCTTCGTTGGTCTTGTCGGCGAATTTGTAGATCGCTTCGGCGAAGGCGATCGGCACGGTATCGAAATAATAGCCGATCGTGATCCATGTGCGGACCGGGATGGTCGCGGCCAGGAAAATCGCCGCCGCCCAGAAAACCCAATACGGCACGCCGACCGGCTCGCCGTCCACGCCCGAACGCCAGCCGCAGAAAATCCCCAGTGCGAACAGGAACTGCCATGCGAAGGGATTGAAGAACCAACCGCCTTCGGGATAGCCGGGCAGATTCCAATCGAAGATCGGCACGCCGATATAGACCGCCGCCGACAGCACCAGCAGATAGCGGCCGTAGCGCGGGATCAGCGGCAGCAGCAGCGCGAAGCCCAGCAGCAGCGCGATATAAAGCGGCAGGATGTTCATGAACAGCGGCTGATGCGCCAGCAGCAGCGCCTGCACGATCGCGACATGCGGCCGGTCGAGGAACGCGGCGATCTGCATTTCCTCGATGAACAGCGGGTTGTCGAAATTCTGCGCCGTCCACGCGACCTGGGCCGTGTAGATCACGAACAAAAAGATATGCGCGACATAGAGCGTCCAGACGCGCGCCATCACGTTGGCCATCGCATAGGCCGTGCCGTCGGCGCGCGCGCGCCGTCCGAACACCAACGCGGCGGCGTAGCCCGACAGGAAAACGAAGATCTCGGCCGCGTCGCAGAACAGGAAATTCGCGAGCGTCAGGAACGAGAACGCGTTGTCGGGAATATGGTTGATGAAGATGAACAGCAGCCCGAGGCCGCGGAAGAAATCGAGCCGCTGGTCGCGGCCTTTGGCGGACGCGCTCATGGGGGGCGGCCGCGCCGGCGCTTCAGTTCGGCTTGGCCGGTTGCTGGGTGGCGCTTTCGGCCGAATTGAAGATGAAGCGGCCGAGCAGCTGCACGAGATTGACCGGCGATTGGGTGAACTGGATCGTGCCGCCCGCGGCCAGCATCTTGTCGTCCGAGCCCGGCGACAGCGCGAGATAGGTACCGCCCAGCAAGCCTTCGCTGGTGATCTGGGCCGACGTATCGCGCGGCAACTTCACATGCGCGTCGATCGACAGCGTCAGCACCGCTTCGTAGGTCTCGGGATCGAGCGATTGCGCGAGGACCGAACCGATCTTGATGCCCGCGAGCTTCACGTCGGTGCCGATGCGCACGCCGTCGATGCTCTGGAATTTCGCGGTCACCTGATAGCCGCGCACGGGGCGGATATCGGCCGTCGAATAGGCGAACACGACGAACATGCCGGCCACGACCAGCACAAGCGCGCCCATCAGCGTTTCGACCAGATTCTTGCCCATCGTCCTCGATCCGATTCGCGAATGACCGCCTCAGCTATGCGGCGGAATCAGTTCGGCGTCCAGGGTTCGTAATCGCCCGTCGCCTTCGCGCGCTGGCCGCCCTGGAAATCATGTCCCGGCGGACGATAGGCCTGGGGCGAGCCCGTCAGATTGGGCTGGTGCGGCGCCTGCCAGGGCTTGCGCGTGGGCAGGCCCGACGCGGGCGGCGGCTCGGCCATCAGATGATGCAGCCAGGCATGCCAATCGGGCGGCACTTTCGACGCTTCGGCCTCGCCCTCGTACACGACCCAGCGCTTTTCGCGCCGCGCGCGTTTCAAGCCGGTCTTGTCGCGGAAATAGCGATTGCCGAATTCGTCGCGGCCCATTTCTTCGCCGCGCAGCCACGTATAGATCAACGTCCCGATGGTCATAAATGCCCGTCCCTTGAAGCGGGCGGACTATCGCACGCGGCTTCGCGAGTCGTCCAGAATGCCGGGGCGGAATCGCGTTCGCTGTCCGCGGTCGCGGCCCCGATTCCTTCGGGGGAGTCGCGCATGACGGTTTCAAGCATTTGGGGGAGTCGCGTCCCCGTTTCGGGTCCGCCGAAGCCGGATCGAGCGCGACGCGGCACCGCAAATTCCTCGCGTCGCGCGGCCAATGCCGTCTTTCCATGAACTTCAGAATTATACATTTTACCCGGTGTAGAATTAGATCGCTGAAATTATTTGAAAAAATCCGAAATATGACAGGTTTGCAACAGCTCATGCTGCATTGCACACCAAGCTCCGGACATATTCGAACCCATCGTTAGTGCCTTGATATCGCGCTGAAAATAAGCGCTTGACGGTTTTCGCCCTGGATTTTAGCGGTTTCCCGTCGAGGCACCCCCTGTATCTAGTTGTCGTATCTACATTTTGTGGTTCTTGCCGTGATCTCGCCAAAATCCTGTTGCGGGTGAATCCGGGGTTTGTTCAACATTTGGTAACGAGCTTCGCCATCCACCACGAAATCTAGTGAGCGGTTTTCACCCGCAACATTCGGGATCGGGGGACGAGTCGGCGAAGACGGGGGCTGATTCTGCGCTTTGTCCGGCAACGGGTCACGCGCGATCGGCTCAAGCAATCAGGCGATGAAGCGGGCCGAGAGAGGCCGCGCACATCGGGATCGAAGACGGCTGGAGGCTAGGATGCGGATCGAGCGGCGCTTTACGACGGACGGGGCCGATGCTTACGCGAGCATCGCGTTTACGACCACGAACAGCGAAATCAAGAACCCCGACGGCTCGGTCGTCTTCCAGGCGAAGGACATCGACGTCCCCGCCGGCTGGTCGCAGGTCGCGTGCGACGTGCTGGCGCAAAAGTATTTCCGCAAGCGCGGCTTGCCCGCCGCGTTGAAGGCCGTCGAAGAAAACGACGTGCCGTCGTGGCTGTGGCGCAAGAAGGCCGACGAAGCCGCACTGGCCAAGCTGCCGGAGAACGCGCGCAATGTCGGCGAAAATTCCGCCAAACAGGTCTTCGATCGCCTCGCCGGTACGTGGACGTACTGGGGCTGGAAGGGCGGCTATTTCGATTCCGAAGCCGACGCCCGCGCCTATTTCGACGAGATGCGCTACATGCTGGCCGCGCAGATCGCGGCGCCGAACTCGCCGCAATGGTTCAACACCGGCCTGCACTGGGCCTATGGCATCGACGGCCCCGGCCAGGGCCATTTCTACGTCGATTTCCGCACCGGCAAGCTGACGGCGTCGACCTCGGCCTACGAGCATCCGCAGCCGCATGCCTGCTTCATCCAATCCGTCGAAGACGACCTCGTCAACGAGGGCGGCATCATGGATTTGTGGGTACGCGAAGCGCGCCTGTTCAAATACGGCTCGGGCACGGGCTCGAACTTCTCGCGCTTGCGCGGCGAGAGCGAGAAGCTGTCGGGCGGCGGCAAGTCGTCGGGCCTGATGAGCTTCCTGAAGATCGGCGATCGCGCCGCGGGCGCCATCAAGTCGGGCGGCACGACGCGCCGCGCGGCCAAGATGGTGACGGTCGATATCGACCATCCGGATATCGAGAACTACATCGACTGGAAGGTCGTCGAGGAACAGAAGGTCGCGGCCCTCGTCGCGGGCTCGCGCCTCGCCGCCAAGCATCTCAACGAGATCATGGCCGCGTGCGACAAATCGGCGGGCGACGCCGGTTACGATCCGAAGAAGAACACCGCGCTGCGCGGCGCCATCAAGGCCGCGCGCAAGGTACTGATCCCCGAGAACTATATCCAGCGCGTCATCCAGTTCGCCAAGCAAGGCTTCGAAAAGATCGACTTCAAATCCTACGACACGGATTGGGATTCGGAAGCCTATCTGACCGTTTCGGGCCAGAACTCGAACAACTCGGTGCGCGTGACCAACGCGTTCCTCCAAGCCGTGCTCGACAACGGCAAGTGGGAACTGATCCGCCGCACCGACGGCAAGATCCATAAATCGGTCGACGCCAAGGCGCTGTGGGACAAGATCGGCGAAGCCGCCTGGGCCTCGGCCGATCCGGGCCTGCAATACGACACGACGATCAACGAGTGGCACACCTGCCCGGAATCGGGGCGCATCAACGCCTCGAACCCGTGCTCGGAATACATGTTCCTCGACGACACGGCGTGCAACCTCGCCTCGGTCAATCTGCTGGCGCTGCGCCGCGAAGACGGCTCGTTCGACGCGCCCGCTTTCGAGCATGCTTGCCGCCTGTGGACGGTGACCCTCGAAATCTCGGTGCTGATGGCGCAGTTCCCGTCCAAGCGCATCGCGGAACTCTCCTACGAGTACCGCACGCTGGGTCTGGGCTTCGCCAATATCGGCGGTCTGCTGATGGCGATGGGCCTCGGCTATGACAGCGACGAAGGCCGCGCGATCGCGGGCGCCATCACGGCGATCATGACGGGTGTCAGCTACGCCACGTCCGCCGAAATGGCCGCCGAGCTCGGCGCCTTCCCCGGCTACGAGCCCAACCGCGAGCACATGCTGCGCGTCATCCGCAACCATCGCCGCGCGGCCTATGGCGAGGCGTCGGGCTATGAAGGCCTGACGATCCTGCCCGTGCCGCTGCCCGCGAAGCATTGCCCCGATCCGCGCCTGATCGACGCCGCGCGCAAGGCGTGGGACGACGCGCTGGAACTGGGTGTCGCCCACGGCTATCGCAACGCCCAAGCCACGGTCATCGCGCCCACCGGCACGATCGGCCTGGTCATGGATTGCGACACGACCGGCATCGAACCGGACTTCGCGCTGGTGAAGTTCAAGAAGCTGGCCGGCGGCGGCTACTTCAAGATCATCAACCGCGTCGTGCCCGTCGGCCTCGCGACGCTGGGCTACAGCCAGTCGCAGATCGACGACATCATCGCCTACGCGGTGGGTCACGGCACGCTGAAGGGCTCCAACGCCGTCAGCCATGGCGCCTTGAAGGCCAAGGGCTTCGGCCAAGCGCAGATCGACACGTTGGAAGGCGCCTTGAAGTCGGCGTTCGACATCAAGTTCGCCTTCAACAAGTGGACGCTGGGCGAGGAGTTCTGCCTCAACACGCTGAAGCTGACCAAGGAACAGCTCGACGATCCGGCGTTCGACATGCTGGCCGCGTTGGGCTTCTCGAAGGCCGAGATCGAAGCCGCAAACACCTGGTGCTCGGGCTCGATGACGCTGGAAGGCGCCCCGCACCTCAAGGAAGAGCATCTTTCGGTGTTCGACTGCGCCAATCCGTGCGGGCGCAACGGCAAGCGCTATTTGTCGGTCGATAGCCACATCCACATGATGGCGGCGGCACAGCCGTTCATCTCGGGGGCGATCTCCAAGACCATCAACATGCCCAACCAGGCGACGGTCGAGGATTGCAAGGACGCCTATCTGCTGTCGTGGCGCCTGTGCTTGAAGGCCAACGCGCTCTATCGCGACGGCTCGAAGCTGTCGCAGCCGCTCGCCGCGATCGTCGGCGACGACATCGACCTGCACGAGGAAGTCGAGGCGATCACCACCGCCCCGCAAATCGTGAAGGTCGAGAAGATCGTCGAGCGCATCGTGGAACGCGTGGCAGCCACCGCCCGCGCGCGCCTGCCCAACCGCCGCAAGGGTTACACCCAGAAGGCGGTGATCGGCGGCCACAAGGTGTATCTGCGCACCGGCGAATACGAAGACGGCAAGGTCGGCGAGCTGTTCATCGACATGCACAAGGAAGGTGCCGCCTTCCGCAGCTTGATGAACAATTTCGCCATCGCCGTGTCGATCGGCCTGCAATACGGCGTGCCGCTCGAGGAATACGTCGAAGCGTTCACCTTCACGCGTTTCGAGCCCAACGGCATCGTCCAGGGCAACGACGCGATCAAGAACGCGACGTCGATCCTCGACTACATCTTCCGCGAACTCGCCGTGTCGTATCTCGGCCGCGACGACCTCGCCCATGTGGTGCAGGACGATCTCGAACCCGACGCGATGGGCAAGGGCGAGAAGGATTCGACCCTGCCGGGTGCGGGTTCGGCCGCCGCGGCCGCCGCGCTCGACGCGGTCAAGAAGGTCGCGTCGACCGGCTTCGTGCGTCAGCGCTTCAAGGTGCTGCCGGGCGGCGCGCCGGCCTCGTCGGCCGTGGCGCTGGCGGGCGATGTCGATCTGCTCGAACCGGAAGTCGAAGACGAAGCGACGGTCGGTCTCGCCGAACCGGCGGAAGCCCCGGCACAAGCCGAAGGCGACAAGCAGCCTATCGGCTTCGCGATCGAAGCGGTCGCCGCGGCGATCGGCACGGCGATGGAAGCCGCCCCGGCCAAGGGCGCTTCGAAGATGGACAAGATCCGCGAAGCGCGCATGAAGGGCTACACGGGCGATCCGTGCGAGACCTGCGGCTCGATGGCGATGGTGCGCAACGGGACCTGCACCAAGTGCATCGATTGCGGCTCGACCAGCGGCTGCTCGTAAGCCGCGCGAAATCGCGAAACGCGAAAAGGGCCGGGAGAAATCCCGGCCCTTTTTCGTTGCGGCGGCACGCTCTAAATAGCCCGCGTCAAAATTATAACCGTAAAAATTCCGGATTAGCTTGCTGGGTGGAACACCCCTTGCTACCAAATCTCCATGGCGATCCAGGGTAACGATCCGCGCCGGCCGGGCGAGGATATCGACAAATACGACGATCGCGGCTTGCGCGAGATGCTGCGCCTGGCCGCCGAAGGCGTCGAAGGCCTGTTGATGCGCCACGTGCCCGGCAAGGAAAGCGATATCGATCGCGAGATCTTCGAGGATATCGGGCGCAGCAGCTGCTTCCGCTTCAAGGAATCGACCGGCGCCTTCGCCGACGCGCCGATCCGCTTCGACGCCGAGCGCGGCCGCCTGGACGTGGTGATGAACCTCAACCAGACGGGCCAGGAGACGGGCATCCAATTCGTGCGCTCGGGCTCCGACGCGTCGCTGATGCGCGATTACGATCCGGGCTCCGACTACAACCGCCGTCTCGTCGAACTCGTCTCCCAGGTGCTGGGCCTGGGTATCGTCGACGAGGTCGTGTTCGGCCAGCCTTTGCCCGAAGCCTCGCTTCTCTATTTGCGCCCGCTGCCCCAGCCCGAGGAAAGCTGCGAGCGCTTCATCAACGACATCGTCACCGCGATCGGCAACTACAAGCCGCAGCCGATCCGCAACAAGCAAGCCTTCAACGAAGCCTATGCGCGCCTCGTGCAGCGCCTCGCCAAATCGGGCGTGCCGCCGTCGCGCCTCAACCCCATCGACATGCAGCACACGCTGCAGCAGGAAATGCTGCGCGGCATGGTGAAGGTCGAGATTTGGCGCAAGCTGTGGCGCTGGGTGATCGATTGCGCGGTGAAGGTGCAGGATCTGCGGCCCATCCCGGCGATCCTGTCGGACAAGCCGCTTTCCGCCCAGGTCCGCGATCTGGAGGACGCGTTGAAACGCGCGGGCAAAATCATCGGCACGCATGTCTACAACGCCAGCATGCTCTACGACCGCGCGGTGAAGGGCGTCAATTTCTACGTCGAGGCGATGCCCGCGATCCTCTACATCCGCGAGGCGCGGCCGGTGGTCGAGGAGCTTTACGTCAAGGTCAATGGATGGTCGTCCGCCTGGACCCATATGCCCAAGACCGCGTCGATCGGCGAAGCGACCAATCTTTTGGCGCAGACCGCCGCGGGCGTGAAGGACGTGCTGTCGCGCCCCGCCCCGCGCGCGATCGGCGCACCCGCCGGCGCGAAAAACTAACGGATCATCCCGAAGCGGCGCAGCGTGAGAAGCAAGGTCTCCCCCGCGACCGGCACGACGCGGATATCGGCGGGCGCTTCGAACAACGCCGCGTCGAATCTTCCCGGCGTCACGTCCTCGAAATTCCAATCGAGACGGCCGGGCTGACCGCCGACCGTGCCCGTCCCTTCCAGGCGCCACAACACGCCGCGCCGATCGACCAGCGCCGTCGCGTCGAGCGCCACATCCGCCGCATCGCGCTTCACGCGCAATTGCGACGCGGGCACGCCGTCGACCGTCGTCGCCCGGATCGGCGATTCCTGGAAGCCGCGCCCGCGCAAAATCGCGGGCGGCAAGCCCAGCCCGGTCAAATCGGTTTCGAACGCGACGCGCAAGGCGGGCGCCGCCAGCCACGCCTTGTCGCGATCGAGCCTTGCGATCACCACATGCTCGATCCCGTCGGTCGCGTGATAGCGGATCGCGTCGCGCGTGCGATGAATGCGCGCCGAACGCTTGGCGTCGCGCCCGAACCAGCCGATCGCGGTGTAATCGATCTGCGGCGCGAAAATAGATGGCCGCGCTTGGCCGTAAGCCGGCGCCGCGAACAACGCGAGCCCCGCCAAAGCGCTGCGACGCGAGATCAAGCTCAGGAGCCCCGCTCCGGATCGAGCCCGGCGGCGCGCCGATAAAGCTTCGCCGCCTCGGCGGGATCGCGCGCCACGCCGCGCCCGGTTTCGTACATGCCGGCGAGGTTGTTCATCGCCCCGCGATCGCCCAGACGCACCGCACGGCGGAAAAAATCGACCGCGCGCCCGTCGTCGCGCGCGACCAATCGTCCGTCGCGATACCAGCGGCCCATATTGTTGAGCGCGGAGGCGTTATTGAGCGCCGCCGCGCGTTCATACAGCGCGAAAGCGGCGGGATCGTTGCGATCGATGCCGCGTCCGGCGGCGAACAGCGAGGCGAGATTGTTCATCGCGGCGGCGTTGTTCTGCGCCGCCGAGCGGCGATACCAATCGACGGCGATCTTGGCGTCTTGCGGGCCGCCCTCGCCGATATCGTTCATCACGCCGTACATGAATTGCGCGCGCGAATCGCCCAGTTCGGCGCCGCGCAAACTCCACTCGCGCGCCGAGGCGAGGTCGCGCGTCACGCCGCGCCCGTTGTAATGCGCTTGCGCGAGAAAAAACGCGGCCGAGGGCAGGCGCGCGGACCATGCGCGCTCGAACATTTTGACGGCCGAGACTTCGTCCTTCGGCACGCCTGCGTCGCCATTGGCGGCGAGCAAGCCCATCTCGACATAGGCGACCGGCTCGCCCTTGCCCATCGCTTGGACGAGCAGCTTGCGCATTTCGCCCAGATCCTGCGCCACGCCGTCGCCGCGCCGATGCATCATGGCGAGGCGTACCAGCGCCAAGCCTTCGGGCGTCGAGCGCAGCCCCGGTTGCTCGGAGGCGGTTTGCGGACGAGAGCCATCGCCGGGATTGGCGACGCAAGCCCCCAAGGCCAACGCCATCCCGGCCGCGACGCCAATGCGGAAAAGTTTCGAGCGCATGGAAAGATGATGGGCGAGCCGCGCCCGCCCGGCAAGCCCCCTGGCGTAACCCGAATGGGGCCGCTATCGTCGCGCCCTTTTCCGCCTCCAGCGAAGGGAAATACCCATGACCGGCACGATCGACGCCCGCTTGAAGCAACTCGGCATCGAATTGCCCCCCGGCTCCGCCCCGGCCGCGAATTACGTGCCCTATGTCGTCACCGGCAAGCTCGTGTTCATCGCCGGCCAGATTTCCCAGAAAGACGGCAAACCGGAATTTTTAGGCAAGCTCGGCCGCGAATTCGGCGTGGCGGAAGGCCAGCAGGCCGCGCGCCTGTGCGCGCTCAGCATCCTGTCGCATCTCAAGACCGCCGCCGGCGGCGATCTCGACAAGGTCGCGCGCTGCGTGCGCCTGGGCGGCTTCGTCAACGCCACACCCGAATTCACCGACCACCCCGCCGTCATCAACGGGGCGTCGGACATGATCGTCGAAGTTTTCGGCGACAAGGGCAAGCATGCGCGCGCCGCCGTCGGCACGTCGTCGCTGCCGCGCGGCGTGGCGGTCGAGATCGACGCGATCTTCGAACTCGCATGATCGCGAAATAGCGCTATCCTGGGCCCATGCCCGATGGCGCGCTGACGCTGAAGATCGACGCGGTCGAAAGCCTGGCCGCGATCACCCCCGCCGAATGGGATGCGTGCGCGGGTACGGATAATCCGTTCCTCGGTCACGCCTTCCTGTCGGCGCTGGAGGATTCGGGCAGTGTGGGCCCGCGCACCGGCTGGGCGGCGCATCACCTGGTCGCGCGCGACGACGCGGGCACACTTGTCGGCGCCGTGCCGCTCTACGCCAAAAGCCATAGCCAGGGTGAATACGTCTTCGACCATAGCTGGGCGCAGGCCTATCAGAACGCGGGCGGGCGCTATTACCCGAAGCTGCAAGCTTGCGTGCCGTTCACGCCCGTTCCCGGCGCAAGGCTGCTCGCGCGCCCCGGCGAAAGCCGCGACGCGGTGCGCGAAGGCCTCGCACAAACCCTGGCCGGTTTGCCGCGCTCAAGCGGCGTGTCGTCGCTGCATGTCACCTTCTGCGACCAAAGCGACGCCGAATTGTTGGCGGAGAACGGCTTCGCGTTGCGAAGAGGCGTGCAATTCCATTGGGAAAATCGCGGCTATGGCAGCTTCGACGATTTTCTGGGGGCGCTATCCCATTCGCGGCGCAAGGCGATCAAGCGCGAGCGGCGCGACATCGCCGCGACCGGCATCGAATTCGTGGGCCTGACCGGCGGCGATTTGCTGCGCGAGCATTGGAGCGCGTTCTTCGCGTTCTATATCTCGACGTCCGACCGCAAATGGGGCAATCCCTATCTCACGCGACGCTTCTTCGATCTGCTGCATGATCGCCTAGCCGACAAGGTGCTGCTGATCCTGGGCCGCAAAGACGGCGAGTGGGTGTGCGGCGCCTTGAACCTCATCGGCGCCGATACGCTCTATGGCCGCAATTGGGGCGCTTCGGTCGATCTGCCGTTCCTGCATTTCGAGGCGTGCTACTACCAAGCGCTCGACTTTGCGATTGCGCGCGGATTAAAGCGCGTCGAGGCGGGTGCGCAAGGCGAACACAAGCTGCAACGCGGCTATATGCCCGTGTCGACCTGGAGTGCGCATGCGCTGCGCGATCCGGGCTTCGAGAAAGCCGTGCGCGATTTCTGCCGCGCCGAGGACGACGCGATGCGCGCGCATATCGACGAACTCGCCGCCGAAGGGCCCTACAAATGAGCCTGCCCGCGATCCGCGATTTCGCGCGCGAAGGCTACGACCCCGCGCGTTATCAGGCGCTGGGGCCCGATTGGTTCCTCGCCGTCGCGGATGTGGAGGCGAGCACTAAGCTCGCAGGTGCCGGCCGCGACCGCGACGTGAATTTCGTCGCCGGGGCGGCGGTCGCCGTGCTGTCCACCGTCGCGACCCGGCCGCCCGACATGACCGCCTGCCAATTCGGCGGCGACGGCGCCATCGCCGCCGTATCGCCGGGCTGCGAAGCCGCGACGCGCACCGCATTGGCGGCGCTGGCGCATTGGGCGGCGGCGGAGATCGACATTCCGCTGCGCGTCGGCCTCGTGCCCGTCAAGGCATTGATCGACGCGGGCCACGACGCGCGCGCGGCGTTGCAGGATTTCGGCGGCGGCAATGTGTTCGGGCAGTTCCTCGGCTCGGGCATCGCGGCGGCCGACGCTTGGGTCAAAGCCGACGGCAAATGGCGCATCGCCCCGGCACCGGGCGAGTTGCCGGGCATCGAGGGCTTGTCCTGCCGCTGGCAGCCGGTCCCTTCACGGCGCGGCCATGTGCTGTGCGTGATCGTCGATCCCGCCCCCGGTGCGGCGGGCGAAGCGGCCCTGGCGCGCTTGCTGGCCGATTTCGAGCGCATCGTGCCGGGCGCGACCGCAGCACCACTGGGCGATGGCGGCGATCTCGAACCCAAAGGGATCCCCGCTTGGCGCGCCTTGCGCAACGAGATGCGCGCGCAGAAACCGGGCGCAAGGCTCAAGCGCTTGGCGGCGGCGGTCGGCGGCATGATGATCCTGAAGACCGTCCACGCGCTGGGCGGCAAATGGGGCCGCATCGACACGAAAAACTACACGCGCGGCCTCGCCGAGCGTTCGGACCACCGCAAACTCGCCGGCGGCCCGCGCTTCGTGCTCGATGTGACAGATGCGGAAGAGGCCGCGATCCAGGCCGCCCTGGCGCGCGAGGAGAACGCGGGCGCCATCGCGTTCGGCACGGCGCGCGCCGACAGCACGACGATTACCTGCCTGGTCGGCGATTTCATGGCCGACCGGCATGTCCATTTCGTCGATGGGGACGGTTTGGGATTCTGGCGGGCGGCCAGCGCGTTGAAGGCCAAACGCGCGGCGTGACGCTTACGCCGGCGGCGCTTTGGGATCGACGTCGTTTTTGATTTCGACGCCCATTTCCTTGAGCTTGGCGCGCAGCACTTCGTTCTGCGTTTGCGAGATCAGGGCGTTGCGCGTCATCACGCGCAGATTTTCGACGAACATGCGCAGCAAGGCGCGCACGAACGGATCGGCCGCGCGCATCTTCTCGGTGAATTGATCGGCCGAGACCAGAATGACGGTCACGTTGGTCGAAGCGATGGCGTCCGCCATGCGCTTCTTGCCGTCGATCAGCGCCATCTCGCCGAAAATCTCGCCGGCGGCGAGCTGGGCGATGCGCTTGGTCTGGCCGCCGACATTGCGCACGATATCGACCGTGCCGCTTTCGATCACGTAAGCCGCGTCGCCCGCGTCGCCGGTGCGGAAGATCGTCCGCCCATTGGCGAAATGCTTGCGGGGAAGAATCGTTTGCTGCGACATCGGTCGAGTATCGCGCGATTCCGCCAAAAAGCGAAACGGGCGGGGTTTCCCCCGCCCGTTTCTTCTACTCCACCATCGCGGGGAGTTTGGGAACGTCCTTTTCAGGATTGGCCGGCGGCGGGTAGTCGAAAGCGAGCTTGCCGTTTTCGACCTTCACGCGGACCTTGCCGCCCTTCGCCAGACGGCCGAACAGCAGCTCGTCCGCCAGCGGCTTCTTGATATTCTCCTGGATCACGCGGCCGAGCGGACGGGCCCCGTAGAGCTCGTCGTAGCCCTTCTCGGCGAGCCAGGTGCGCGCCTCGTCCGACACCGACAGAACGACCTGACGGTCGGTCAGCTGGCGCTCCAACTCGCCGACGAATTTGTCGACGACCTTGTTGATGACCTCCGGCGACAGCCGCGCGAAAGCCACCGTCGCGTCCAGACGGTTGCGGAATTCCGGCGTGAACATCCGCTTGATCGCTTCCTCGTCCTCGCCCACGCGCATTTCGTTGCCGAAACCGATCGCGGGCTTGGCCTGTTCGGCCGCACCGGCGTTCGTGGTCATGATCAGGATCACGTTGCGGAAATCGACGTTCTTGCCGTTGTGATCCGTCAACTTCCCGTGATCCATGACCTGGAGCAGGATGTTATAGAGATCGGGATGCGCCTTCTCGATTTCGTCGAGCAGCAGCACGCAATGCGGATGCTGGTCGATCGCGTCGGTCAGCAGACCGCCCTGATCGAAACCGACATAGCCCGGCGGGGCGCCGATCAAACGCGAGACCGTGTGGCGCTCCATGTATTCGGACATGTCGAAGCGCTTCAACTCGACGCCCAGCGACAAGGCCAATTGGCGCGCGACTTCCGTCTTGCCGACACCCGTGGGGCCGGAGAACAGATATGAGCCGATCGGCTTTTCGGGTTCGCGCAAACCGGCGCGCGCCAGCTTGATCGCCGCGCACAAGGCTTCGATCGCCTTGTCCTGGCCGAACACGACGCCCTTCAACTGCTTGTCGAGATTCTGCAGCACTTCCTTGTCGTCGGTCGAAACCGATTTGGGAGGAATGCGCGCGATCTTGGCGACGGCCGCTTCGACGTCCTTCACGTTGATCGTCTTCTTGCGGCGTGCGGCCGGCAATAGCATTTGCGCCGCCCCCACTTCGTCGATCACGTCGATCGCCTTGTCGGGCAGCTTGCGGTCGTTGACGTAGCGCGCCGACAATTCGACGGCCGCGCGCACCGCGTCCTTGGTGTAGCGGACCTTATGATGCTCCTCGTAGTAAGGCTTGATGCCTTCGAGGATCTTGATCGCGTCCTCGACCGACGGTTCGTTGACGTCGATCTTCTGGAAGCGGCGGACCAGCGCGCGGTCCTTTTCGAAATAGGTCCGGTATTCCTTGTAGGTCGTCGAGCCGATGCAGCGCAGGCCGCCCGAAGCGAGGGCGGGCTTCAGCAAGTTCGATGCGTCCATCGAGCCGCCCGAAGTGGCGCCCGCACCGATCACGGTGTGGATTTCGTCGATGAACAGGATCGCGTTTTCCTGCGCTTCGAGTTCCGACAGAACGGCCTTCAACCGTTCCTCGAAATCGCCGCGATAACGCGTGCCGGCCAGCAGCGTGCCCATGTCGATCGCGTAGATCACCGCGTTCTGGAGCACTTCGGGCACTTCGCCCTTCACGACCTTGCGCGCGAGGCCTTCGGCGATTGCCGTTTTGCCCACGCCCGGATCGCCCACGTAAAGCGGGTTGTTCTTGTAGCGCCGGCACAGGATCTGGATCGTGCGCTCGACCTCGGCATCGCGGCCGATCAGCGGATCAATCTTGCCTTGCGCGGCCTTCTTGTTGAGGTTGACGCAGTAAGCCTGGAGGGCGCCTTCCTTGGGCTTCGCCCCTTGCTTGCCTTCGCCGCCGCCGGATTGACGCTCGGGCCCGCGATCGGCGGGACCGCGCTCGCCCGATTGGCCGGTGGTCTGCTCCTCGTCCGCCCCGCGCACGCGGCGCGGCTCGGACTTGCCCGGCACCTTGGCCACGCCGTGGCTGATATAGTTGACCGCGTCGAGCCGCGACATGTCCTGCTCCTGCAGGAAATAGACGGCATGGCTCTCGCGCTCGGAGAACATCGCGACCAGCACGTTGGCGCCGGTCACTTCCTCGCGGCCGGAGGATTGAACATGGATCGCGGCGCGTTGCAGCACGCGCTGGAAGCCGGCCGTGGGCTTCGCCTCGCCGCCGCGGCTGGTGACCAGCCCCGCGAGTTCGTTGTCGAGATATTGGGTCAAGTCCCGGCGCAGCTTGTCGAGATCGACGCCGCACGCGCGCAAGACCGCGATCGCGTCCTGATCTTCGGTCAGGGCCAGCAGAAGATGTTCGAGAGTCGCATACTCGTGACGCCGCTCGTTGGCGAGGGCGAGCGCGCGGTGCAGGCTCTGTTCGAGATTGCGCGACAGCATCGAGAGGTCCGCTCCCTTTCCGTCACGCCCCGTCGCGCAATTGCGGCGGAGCGGCCCACAAGCCGGGCTTTGCAAGCCTCGCGCCGGGACGCCCGGCGCGAGTCCTAAGACTATAAATGTAAGTGCGCTGCGGTGTCTTTGCCAGTGATGGACGGCAAACAGCCGCGAATGCGGGAAAACTTCTCACTCTTTTTCGAGTGTGCAGCGCAGCGGATGCTGATTCCGCCGGGCGAATTCGGTCACTTGGTTCACTTTCGTCTCGGCGACTTCATAGGTGAACACGCCGCACACGCCCACGCCGCGGCGATGGACATGCATCATGATCGTCGTCGCTTCCTGGCGGGATTTGCCGAAAAACCGCTCCAAGACGTGCACGACGAATTCCATCGGCGTGTAATCGTCGTTGAGCATCAGCACCTTGTACATCGCCGGCTTCTTGGTGCGGGTGCGCGTTTGCAGCGCGATGCCCGAGCCGTCGTCGCCGCCGCCGGTGCGATCGGTATCTTTGTCCTCGCTCATCCTGGAATCCGAAACCCTCTTTCAGCCCGATGATATGGCATCCGGGCGGGGCGAATAAAGGGGCTGGCGCCGCAAAAGAAAAACCCGGCCGCCCTTGCGGGCGACCGGGTCTTTGCCGGCTTGAAGTGCCGGATGGGGCTTTTAGGCCGCCAGCGCGGGCTTCAGCATCTTTTCGACCGCGACGTTGACGCGGGCGTTGATCGGCTCGAGCGCCTCGTTCGTCACCTTGATCGAGGCTTCCGAGACCTTCGTGCCTTCGGCGACGAACTTGTCGAACGTCGTCTTGGCGAAATCGGTCTGCAGGTCGACCGCTTCCTTCAGTGTCTTGGCGCCGAGCATCGCCTTGGCGACGTTGGCCGAAGCCTCGAACGTCTCCTGGGCGAACGCGGCCCACGACTTCGACACCGATTCCACGCCCTTGGCGTAGGTGGTCGAGGCCACGACGAACGCGTCGAGGTTTTCCTTGTTGAACTTGGCGGCGTCTTCATACGCCTTCAGCGTCTGGGCCGAGGCCTTTTCGACCTGGGACTTGGCGTCGCCGAAATACTTGTCGAACGACTTGACGTCGAAGAACGCTTTGAACTGATCGGTCATGGCGAATGTTCCTTTGATGAACTGTTCCCCGATGGCCGGGGCTGGGACGGGTTTGGCCGCAGGCACCGCCGGAGCGGCCGCGACTTGGACGGGAGGAAGGCTGGGCTTCGCGGCCGGGACGGGCTTGGCAGGGGCCGCAACGGCTTGGGCCGGCGCCTTCGGCGCGGCTTTGCTCGGTTGCTTCGACTTGCCTTTGCCCATCTTGGTCGCCTTCGCTTCGTCGTCCTCGAGTGGGGTTGTGCCGCTTTGTGCAGCGCAACATGACGCGAATATAGCCACTCGAACGCAAGCGTCAAGGGAGTTTTGTGCGGCGCAACAAAAAACCCTCGCACCGCAACATAAACCCTTGCGGCAACGAGGGATTTTTTTAGGCCTGAAATCCGCCAGGCGGTATTCCGCTGATCAGAACGGCGTCAGGATGTTCCCGAGCTCGCCATTGCGGACGACCATCTCGAAATTCCGGTCGGGTCCGTTGTCGCCGGTGCGCCGGCTGATATAGGCGCCATAGGTGTTGGCGAAGGGCTTGGCGGGCGGAAGGCTGGTCGTATCGTGGCTGTAAAGCAGCGGCGGGAAGCGCAAGGCGGCAAAACCCGGCGTCTGGTTGACCCAGGCGTTGAAATGGAATTTGCCGCCCGCGCAGGCGCTGACCGCCCAATAAAAATCATAGGATTGCAGGCGCATGCCTTCCTGCGCCGGGGCGCCGAAACCGTCGGCCTCGACCTGGCGGATCAAGGCAAGATAATCGGCGCGGCTCAGATTGGCCTCGGCTTGGCGCTTGATGCCTTCCGGGCGGATCGGCCAGGACAGGGGAAATTCGAAGACCCGAATTTCCGAGTTGCCGACAGTGACGTTCAATTTTCCGCCGTCTTCCGTCTGAATCAGGTCGTAGCTACGGACTTGTTCGTCGAATACGGCGTTGTAGACGAACCGATAGCGCGCGGGCGCATCGGCAGCGCAGGCCGATTTGATGTCTTGCCCGGCGAGGTATTGGAAATACGAGAACCGCCCGACGACCGGGTTGTTGACCCGCGACGTGTCGGCGCAAGCGGCCAACGCCAGAGCAATTCCCAACAGCGCGACGCGTTTCATGTGGATCCTCGATTCGAGTCGAAAGTACGACGCCAATGGCATGGAATCGCGGTTTTTTATGGACATCAAGATTCGCTCTCGATTATCGTTCGGACTGCAACGAATTGAAACATTCGTCGAGTCGCACCCTCCAGACTCGGGCCACGAAAACCACTCACTTCAGGAATCTTTTCGCGTGACCCCTGCTCTGAATATCCTAACGCATCGCCTCGTCCGCTTGTTCCCGGTCCTCGCCGTGCTGACGGCGATTGTCATCGGCGGTGCGGCACCCGCGCAAGCGCGCTACGCGTCGATCGTCGTCGATTTCGAATCCGGCCGCGTGCTGTCCGAACAAGGTGCGGACGAGCGCCGGCACCCCGCGTCGCTCACCAAGATGATGACGCTGTTCCTGATCTTCGAAGCGCTCGACGCGGGCAAGATCACGCTCAACACGCGCTGGAACGTGTCCGAATACGCGGCCGGTCAAGCGCCGACGAAACTCAATCTCCAAGCGGGCGACCGCGTGGCGGTGCGCGACATCATCCTGGGCATGGTCACGCGTTCGGCCAACGATGCGGCGATGGTCGCGGCCGAAGGTCTCGGCGGGTCGGAAGCCAAGTTCGCCGATATGATGAACAAGCGCGCGCGCGACATCGGCATGACGCGCTCGAATTTCGAAAACCCGCACGGCTTGCCGAACGACGCGCAGATCACCACCGTGCGCGACATGGCCACGCTGGGCCGCGAGATCATCAAGCGTTATCCGCATCACTACGCGTTCTTCTCGACCCAGCAATTCACCTTCGAAGGCCGCAAATACGCGAACCATAACCGGTTGATGAACTGGTATCAGGGCGCGGACGGCATCAAGACCGGCTATATCCGCGCCTCGGGTTTCAACCTGGTCGCGTCGGCCGTGCGCGACGGGCGGCGCATCGTCGCCGCCGTGATCGGCGGGCCGAACCCGTCGGAACGCGATCAGTATACCGGCAAGCTGCTCGACGCCGGTTTCGGCCGCGGCGATCTGCCCGTCGCCACGACGCGCGTCGCGAAAGCGCCGCCCGCGCGCAACGCCGCACCCGCGCGCGCGCAAGCCACCAGCGCCACGCCCAGCAACGCACCGGCACGGCGCGCCAACCCGCCCCAGCGCGCGCAGCAAACCTCCGCCGTCGAACACGCCGACAAGCCCGAAGAATGGGGCGTGCAGGTCGGCGCCTTCTCGCGCATCGACGCCGCGCGCCGTGCGGCCAACGCCGCGCAGAAAATCGCGCCCACCTATCTCAGCGACGCGACCGTCGATATCAGCGAAGCGGGCAAGCGCTATCGCGCGCGCCTGTTGGGCATCACGCAGGCGCAAGCGCGCGAAGCGTGCCGGGCGCTCGACAAGCGCGATATGGACTGCATGACGCTGGGCCCGGCGCAAAGCCGCCCCTCGACGCGCCTCGCCGACGCGAATTCGCGCCGCAAGTAAGTTCCGCAAAAAACCCTAACGCCCCAAGCCGGCCATCGCCGGCGGTTTGGCGGTCGTCGGCACCATGCCGCCCGCCGCCCCGCCGGTGCGCCCGTCGGTCAGGCGGCGCAATTTGCCCTCGGTCACCATGCGCTCCAGCACCGAGAAGACCTGCATCGTGGGGGCGCCCACGGCGTCGGCGATTTGACCCAATGAAAACGTGCCCTTGCCCTTCACCGCGGCGCGGATCAGGGGTTCGGCCAGTTCGGGCGATAGCATCTTGGGCGGGGCCGCCATAACCCCGATTTTGGGCCGGTTGGGGCCCTCGCGCAAGGCGAGTTGCGGCCCGGGCCCGTCTATGGCATAGACCCGGCCCCGCGCTGATTTTCGGGTCCGCCCTAGGCCCCGAGCGCTGCCGTAGCTCAGTGGTAGAGCGCGTCCTTGGTAAGGACGAGGTCCGGAGTTCAATCCTCCGCGGCAGCACCAGCGGGGTTCACAGAAATCCCCGCCTTAAAACGGATCAAAACGCCGGCAGAAGCCGCGTAAGCGCGTCGGCGACTTGGCGCTCCGAAATCGGCTTCGAGATCGCGGCGTCGGCCCCCATCTTTTTGGCGGCGAGCAGCGCGTCGTCGGGCGTCATGCGCGTGTCGAGCCCGCCCGAGATCGCGACCACGGGCAGATGGCCCCAATGCTCGCGCACGTATTTGATGCCTTCCACGCCGCCCATGCCGGGCATGAAGATATCGGTGATGACGATATCCGCCCCCAGCGTGTCCCAGCCCGCGAGCGCTTGTTCCCAGGTCGGCTTCACGACCGAATCGTAGCCGCGCTTGCGCAGATAGGCTTTGAGGATTTCGCCGATCGTCTCGCTGTCGTCGACGACCAGCGCCATCGGCTTGCGCTTGGCGCCGAAGCCCTTGCGCATGAGGTCGTCGATCCGGCGCGAAAGATCGTCGTGCGACACGGGCTTCATCGACAGGAAGTGGGCACCCGCCGCGCGGGCCCCCGCCAGCATTTCGGTGTCGGTCTTGTCGCGCTGGGGCTGGGCCAGCGCGATCACGCCCATATGCGGCCAGCGCCGCTTCAAGCGCGGCATGTCGGCGATCATTTCGTCGTCGAGCCCATCGACATCGACCACGGCGATCTTCGGCGCCATCGCCAGCCCCGCGACCGAAGGATCGCCGGGCGTGCGCGCCGTCACCGTTTGATAGCCTTTACCGGAAAGACCGGCCGCCAACGCCTGCAACGATTCTTCGAAGGCATCGATGAGGAGAATGGGACCTTTCATGGCCCGGGGCACTTAGCGCGCCCCAGTTGTCCTGACAAGCCCTCTATCGCCCTTGGGTACCGTCAGCTACGCAAAGGCTCCAAGATAGAGACGTAATTCGCGACAGCGGCACCGCCCATGTTGAAAACGCCGGTGATGCCGGGCTTGGGCACTTGCATGTCGCCGGCACGCCCCGTGGCCTGCATCGCCGCCATGATGTGCATCGACACGCCGGTGGCGCCGATCGGATGGCCTTTGGCTTTGAGTCCGCCCGACGCGTTGACGGGCAATTTGCCGTCCTTTTCGGTGAGGCCTTCCATCGCGACGCGTCCGCCTTGGCCCTTCGGCGCCAAGCCCATCGCCTCGTATTGGATCAACTCGGCGATGGTGAAGCAGTCATGCGTTTCGACGGCAGCGAGATCGCCGAGCGTGAGCTTCGCGTCGCCCAGCGCCTTGCGCCACGCCATAGCGCAACCTTCAAAATCGACGATGTCGCGTTTGGACATCGGCAATAGATCGTTCACCTGCGCCGTGGCGCGCAGGGCGACCGCCTTGCCGCCCAACGCCAGCGCCGTCGGCAAGTCGGCGAGCACGAGGGCCGCCGCACCATCGGAGACCAAGCTGCAATCGGTGCGGCGCAACGGCCCCGCGACCAGCGGATTCTTATCCGACACCGTGCGGCAGAATTCGTAGCCGAGATCCTTGCGCAACTGTGCGTAAGGATTCACGGCGCCGTTCTTGTGATTCTTCGCGGCGATCTTCGCCATCGCGTCGGACGGGTCGCCGTAACGTTGCGCGTAAAGCTGCGCGATGTGGCCGAACACGCCCGCGAAGCTCATGCCGGGGCGATCCTCCTCCTTGACGTAGGAGGCTTTCATCAAGATCTCGCCGATCTTGTCGCCCGGCGTTTCGGTCATCTTCTCGACGCCGACCACGAGCACCACGCGCGCTTTCTTCGCGGCGATCGACGTCAGCCCCAAATGCACGGCGGCCGAACCGGTGGCGCACGCGTTCTCGACGCGCGTCGCCGGTTTGAAGCGCAACGCATCCGACGCTTGGAAGACGAGCGAGGCGGGGAAGTCCTGCTTCACGAAGCCGCCGCCGAAATGGCCGACATAGATTTCGTCGACGTCGCCGGGCGCCACGCCCGCATCGTCCATCGCCTGAACCGCGACTTCCGCGATCAACGCTTCGAGGTCGAGCCCCTCGCGTTTGCCGAATTTGCCGTGCGACCAGCCGACGATGCATCCCGCCATGGCGCCCTCCTCGGACGAATTTCAAGCCGTCGAATTTCCGCATTTTATCAGGGGCTTGGCGATGCGGCAATTCGCCGGGTGCCGGGCGTCCAAATCGCGCGCAGAAATGGCACAGAAAGATTGTGGTTATTAAGGGGGACCGGTCCGATGACAAAACCGCGCGATATCGCTTCGATCCGCGCCGGATTGCACCGCGCTTTGGGCCTGCTGCCGGAAGAGCGCATCGCCGCCGCCACAGGCAAATCGGCGTCGCTGTTCCGCAAATGCGCGGACCCCGACAACAAGCGCCACCGCCTGCAAGCCGAAGACGCCGTGGCGCTCGATGCAGCCTGCGTGGTCGCGGGCGAGCGCGCGCATATCCTCGAATCCTATCGTCAGGCGCTGGATGCCCGCGTGGCGGAACTGGGCGGGCCTTGCGCCCATCGCGCGACCGATCCGTTGCGCCGCGTGGCGCAAGCGACCCGCGAATTGGGCGCCATCGCCGGTGCGGTCGCCGAGGCCGAGCAACCGCTCACGCCCGAGACGACGCAGCGCATCGCCAATCTGGTCGATCGCGCGCTCGATACGCTGACGCATCTCAAAAACGATTTGCGCGACACCACGGGGGCCGCGCAAGCCGCCGTGTGACACGGTGCGTCAGACGTATTTATCGCCGCGCACGACGTCGACGTCGCTGGTCCACGCGATCGTGGCGTAATGCGGGAAATAGGTTTCCGCCAGATGCGCCATGATGCGCGCGGCGACATCGGCGCCGACCACCGCTTCGATGCGCAGATTGGTTTCGCCCACGCGCCCCGCGCGCTTGGCGCGCGAACCTTCGCCATGCGCTTCGCTGGTCGTGTAGCCGCTGGCGCCCAAGCGTTTCACGTCGGCCACGATCTTCGGCGCGATCGTTTCCTCGGCGACGATGACGAC
Source organism: Alphaproteobacteria bacterium (assembly GCA_017308135.1). Taxonomy (NCBI): domain Bacteria; kingdom Pseudomonadati; phylum Pseudomonadota; class Alphaproteobacteria; species Alphaproteobacteria bacterium. The sequence continues at coordinate 463,255 of JAFKFM010000007.1, read as the reverse complement.
GAGTTTCAGCGGTGTCAGCATCAGCGTCCTCCGGCCAGATATTGCGCGAAGGCCGCATAGAGCGGTAGCCCCGCGAGCAGGTTGAACGGGAACGTGATCGCCAACGACGCGGTCAAGTAATAGCCGGGCGACGCGTCGGGCAACGCGATGCGCACCGCCGCGGGGGCCGCGATATAGGAAGCGCTTGCCGCCAACACGCCCAGCACCGTGGCACCACCGACCGACAGCCCCGCGATCCCGCCGAGCCACACGCCCAGCGCGCCATGCAGCAGCGGCATCGCGATCGCGAAGCCGAACAGGAATGCACCCACACGCCGGAAATCGGCGAAGCGGCGCGCCGCGACCATGCCCATGTCGAGCAGGAACAGGCACAACACGCCCTGGAACGGTGCCGCGAAAAACGGTTCCACCGCGCGATAGCCCGAAGCGCCGGTCAAAAAGCCGATGGCGAGGCCGCCCGCGAGCAGCACGATGCTTTTCCCGGCCAGCACTTCGGGCAAGGCCGCGCGCCAATCGGCGCCGCCGCCGGGCGCCGCGATCTTGGCGAGCATCAGCGCCACGACGATGGCCGGCACTTCCATCGCCGCGAGCACGGCGGGCATGAAACCTTCCGCCGAATGGCCCAGCGCTTGCGTATAGGCGATCGCGGCGATGAAGGTGACGGCGGAGACCGAGCCGTAATGCGCCGCGATCGCCGCCGCATCCGCCACGCCAAAGCGGCCCCAGCGGCGCAGGATGTGGAACGACCACACCGGAATGACCAGGCCGAGGCCGATCCCCGCCGCCATCGCCCCCGCCACGGCCGCGAAGGGCGCATCCGACAGCGCCACGCCGCCTTTCAGCCCGAGGGCGAAAAGCAGGTAAATCGACATGACCGTATAGATCTGGTCGGGGAATTTGAGGTCCGAACGGACCCATTGGGCGGCGGCGCCGAGGGCGAAGGACAGCACCATCGGCGACAGCAAATTCAGGCGGACGATTTCCAGCGTCGACATGCGCCGAATATAGGTTTCGTCGCGCGCTTTGCCACCCCGTCCGCCCGCCGAGTTCGCTTGACGGGGCGGTTGCCCCCGGCCAAGTTCTCCCGCCGATAAGCGTGGAATGGCGGGAGTTCGGGTATGTCGATTCGGGTGCTAGCGACGGCGGCGATTTTATCCGCCCTGCCGGGAACGGTTTTCGCGGCGGATCTGGACGGAGCCGCCCTCGCTTGGCCGTGGGCCATTCCGTTCTGCGGCCTGCTGTTGTCGATCGCCATCATGCCGCTCGCCGCACCGTCGCTCTGGCACCATCATTACGGCAAGATCGCGCTGGCCTGGGCGCTTGGCGTGATCCTGCCCTTCGTCGCCTCGTTCGGCTTCGCCACCGCCTTCGCCGCGATCTGGCACACGATGGCGGCCGAATATATTCCCTTCCTGATTCTGCTCGGCGCCCTCTTCACCATCGCGGGCGGCGTCTATGTGAAGGGCAATCTGCACGGCAGCCCGAAGACCAACACGGCGTTGCTGGCCGTCGGCACGGGCATCGCCAGTTTCACGGGCACGACCGGGGCCGCGATGCTGCTGATCCGCCCCGTCTTGCGCGCCAACGACGAACGCCGCCACAACGCGCATGTCGTGATCTTCTTCATCTTCCTGGTCGCGAATATCGGCGGCAGCTTGACGCCGCTGGGCGACCCGCCGCTGTTCCTCGGCTTCCTGAAGGGTGTCGGCTTCTTCTGGCCGACGGTCCATCTGTTCCTGCCGATGCTGACGGTGACCGCAATCCTGCTCGTCGCGTTCTACGCGCTCGACAGCTGGTTCTATCACCGCGACGAAGCCTTCAAGGCCAAGTACGACCCCACGCCGGATGCGCCGCTGTCGATCGAAGGCAAGGTGAACATCCTGCTGCTCGGCGGCGTCGTCGCCGCCGTGCTGATGTCGGGCCTATGGAAGCCCGGCATCGCCTGGAACATCGCGGGCACGGTCATCGAGTTGCAGGGCGTGGCGCGCGACGTGATCTTGCTGGCGCTCGCGTGGCTCTCGCTCAAAATCACCCCGCCCGGCTGCCGCGAGGCGAACGCGTTTTCCTGGGGGCCGATTCAGGAAGTCGCGAAACTGTTCTTCGGCATTTTCGTCACCATCGTGCCGGTTATCGCGATGCTGAAGGCCGGCAAGGACGGCGCTTTCGCGGGCGTCGTCGCCGCGGTGACGAACCAAGACGGCTCGCCCAACGCGGCGATGTATTTCTGGCTGACCGGCATTCTGTCGAGCTTCCTCGACAACGCGCCCACCTATCTCGTGTTCTTCAACACGGCGGGCGGCGATCCCGCGACGCTGATGGGCCCGCTCGCCACCACGCTCGCCGCGATTTCGGCCGGGGCGGTGTTCATGGGGGCGAACACCTATATCGGCAACGCGCCGAACTTCATGGTCAAGGCGGTGGCGGAGGAGAACGGCGTGAAGATGCCGAGCTTCTTCGGCTATATGCTGTGGTCGATCGCGTTCCTGATCCCGTGCTTCATTCTGGTCGACCTCGTTTTCTTCCTATAGCGCCTTCCGCCGCCGCGCGCGCCAGCGCATAGATCGCGTCCGCATCGTCGCCGGGCGAGGTGCGGCAGCGGCGCGTGACGCCGCATTTGTCGCACACATGCACGATCGAGCGTTTGCCGCCCTTCTCCTCGACCGCGACGGGGCGCATCGCACCGCCGCAATCCTCGGCGCGGTCGCCGGGCGAGACGTCGACATGCAGCGACCACAGGCATTTCGGGCAATGATTCGTGTAGCCGTCGCCGCGCGTTTTGGCGCCGCATTTGACGCACGTGAAATCCTCGACGCGACGGGTGAAGGAACCGCTCATAGCCCGGCGAGCATCCGCACGACGCCATAGAGCGCACCGCCCGCGACCAGATAGTGGATCGGCGGGTTGAAGCGCACAGACACGACGAAGGCGATCGCCGCGACGGCGATGGCGATCAAATCCGGCCCGGTCTTCGGCAAGAACACTTCCTGGCCCAGGAACACGGCGAGATTCAAAATCACGCCGACGATCGCGGCGGTGATCGCCGCCAGCGCCGCCGACACGGCCTTATTGGCGTGCAAGCCCTCGACATAGGGCGCGCCCGCCAGAATGAACAAGAAGCTCGGCAAGAAGGTGCAATAAGTCGCGAGGAACGCGCCCGCTACGGCGGCCGTCGCGGGATCCGCCGCGCCGCCGTTCCAGCCGGCATAGAAGCCGACATATTGCAGCACCAGGATCAGCGGGCCGGGCGTCGATTCCGCGAGCGCCAAACCGTTGAGCATGTCGTCCGCCGACAGCCAGCCATAGAGATTGACCGACGCGTCGGCGATATAGGGCAATACGGCATAGGCGCCGCCGAAGGTCACGAACGCCGCCTTGGTCATCAATTCGGCGAGATCGGCGAAGGGATAGGCGCCGAAAATCGCGACGACCGCATAGACCGGAATCGCCCACAGCACGACGAAAAGCGCGACCAGCTTGGCGATACGTGCAGCACCATTGCGCGGCAATTCGCCCGCTTCGCCGGGCGTCGCCGCGTGACCGGCGGGGGCGAAGAAATTCCCCCAGCGCGACGCGAAGGCGCCCAACGCGGCCGCGATGGCGACGACCCAGGGGAAATCGATCCCGGCGAAATGCAACGCGCCGAAGGCGAAACCGGCCAGCGCCGTCGCCTGCCACGTGGTCAGCGCCTTCTTGCCGATGCGCCACACCGCATGCGCGACGATGGCGACGACGACGGGCTTCAACCCGTCGAACACCGCGCCGACCCATTTCGTGTCGCCGTAATGCGCGGCGATCCACGACAGGATCAGCATCGCCAAGGCGCCGGGCAGCACGAACAGCCCGCCCGCGACGATACCGCCCCAGGTCCCATGCAGGCGCCAGCCGATATAGGTCGCGAGCTGCTGGGCTTCCGGCCCCGGCAGCAGCGTGGCGAAGGACAGGCCGCGCAGAAACGGGCCCTGCCCGATCCATTTATGCCGATCGACCAGATCGGTCTGCATCATCGCGATCTGCCCGGCCGGCCCGCCGAAGGACAGGCAGCCGAGTTTCAGCCAATAGACGAAGGCTTCGCCGAAGCTCGGCCGGTCGGGGAAAGCGGGCGCGTTCGCGTCGGGCATCGTCGTCATCCTTGCTTCGGCGGCCAGCCGTGTTTTTCTTCGCGGGCCGTCAAAGCCCAGGCGTAGAGCGCATCGTAGAGCACGAATCCCTGACGCAGCATCGCATGATCGTCGGCGGGATTCATCGCCGACAAGCCCAGCGACATCGCCAGAAGCCCGGCGGCTTCGGGCGCCAGATCGGGCCGCCCGGTATCCGCGCCGCGCACGATGGGGGCGAGGGCGCGCAGGCCCGGATCGTCGAGCCCATACCGCGACAAAAACGCGTCGAAGCTGCAATTCTCGCCGTCATGCGAGAATTTGACGCCGGGCACGTCGAACGGTTCGGCGTCGAGGCGCTTCGACGCCGCGATCACCTCGCCGGACGGGACGAAATGGAATTCGGCCTGCGGATCGACGAAACGCGCGATTAGCCACGGGCAGGCGACGCGATCGATCTTCGGCCGTTCGCGCGTGACCCAGCGTGTGGGCGCCATCGCGGGTTTCGGCGCCGTCGGCTTGCCCGCTTCGCGCCAGGCTTCGAACCCGCCGTCGAGGAAACGCGCGTCATGGCCGCCCGCCCGCAACGCGGCCGCCGTGCCTTGGCTGACCGCGTGCCCGTGCACGCAGAACACGACGATCGGCGCGCCGGCGGGGATTTCGCCCATCCAGCGATGGACCAACGCGGGGTCGCGATACGCCGCCCCCGGAATGGAAGCGTCGGCGGCACGGAACACCGGCCGGCGGCGCACGTCGTAAAGCGTTGCCCCCGGCAGGTCGGAAAGTTCGGCGATGAAAATGGCGGTCATGGATATTCCTCCTCGAACGTATCGAGAAGGCAGTGCTTGGAGGTTTCCCTCTCAAGACCGGGGCGACTGCCGCAAGCCCCGAAGATGACCCGTGTTTTAGACGGCGCGCGCGGCGCCGTCTATTTGAATTTCACCTTCATGATTTCGTAGGCCTTGTGGCCGCGCGGTGTGGCGACCTCGACCGTATCGCCGGCCTGCTTGTTGATCAGCGCGCGCGCGAGCGGCGAGGTGATCGAAATGCGGCCTTTCTCGATATCGGCTTCGTCCGCGCCGACGATCTGATACGTCGATTCCTCGTCCGTATCCTCATCCGCCAGCGTGACCTTGGCGCCGAATTTGATCTGCTTGCCCGACAGCAAGGCGATGTCGATGATCTCGGCGCGGCTGATCTTGTCCTCGAGTTCCAGAATGCGGCCCTCGATGAAAGATTGGCGCTCGCGCGCGGCGTGATACTCGGCGTTCTCCGAAAGGTCGCCGTGATCGCGCGCCTCGGCGATCGCACGAATGATCGCGGGCCGCTCGTTCGACTTCAAATTCTTCAACTCGGCTTCGAGGCGCTCGTAGCCCTCGGGCGTCATCGGAACTTTGTCCATTTATCGCGAACTCTCGTCCGTTTCCTATACCTCGCCCTCTTCGGCAAAATCGCACGCCCGCGGTCGGTTCCGGGGGAACCGGCCGCCCGGTCCGCAACGCGTTTCGGGAGGCGCCTTCAGAAGGCGCCCTTAAAGTACGCCTGGAGGGGGGCTACTTCAAGACTGCCGGCGCGCAAGGCCCCGATCGCCTCCACCGCCGCCCGGCAACCCGCCAAGGTGGTGTAATAGGCGATCCCCGACATCAGCGCCGTATGCCGCAAACTGAATGAATCTTCAACGGCTTGCGCCCCCTCGGTGGTGTTGAAAACCAGGTCGATCTGACCCGATTTCATCGCATCCACGATATGGGGGCGGCCTTCCAGAACCTTGTTAACCTCGGTGATGCCCTCGACCCCGGCCCGGGCGAGATAGGCCGCCGTGCCGCGCGTCGCGACGATCTTGAACTCCATCTCCTGGAGGCGCTTGGCCATCTGAACGGCGATCTTCTTGTCGCCGTCGCGCACCGACAGGAACACCGTGCCCTTGGTCGGCAGGCGTTGCCCCGCGCCGAGCTGCGACTTGGCGAAGGCATGGCCGAAATCGGCGTCGATGCCCATCACCTCGCCGGTCGATTTCATCTCCGGCCCCAGCAGCGTGTCCGTGCCGGGGAAGCGCGCGAAGGGGAACACGGCTTCCTTCACGGCGACGTGATCGAGCTTGCGGTTCTTCTTGAGCTTGAACGACGCGAGCGTTTCGCCGGCCATCACGCGCGCGGCGATCTTGGCGATGGCGATCCCGGTCGCCTTCGCCACGAACGGCACGGTGCGCGAGGCGCGCGGGTTCACTTCCAGCACATAGACCTCGCCGTCCTTCACGGCGAACTGAACGTTCATCAACCCGACGACGCCCAGCGACGACGCGAGCGCCACCGTCTGGCGTTCGATCTCCGCGATGATCATCTTGGGCAGCGAGTATGGCGGCAGCGAACACGCGCTGTCGCCCGAGTGAATGCCCGCCTCTTCGATATGCTCCATGATGCCGGCGACATGGACTTCCTTGCCGTCGGCGAGCGCATCGACATCGACCTCGATCGCGTCGGTGAGGTAGCTATCGATCAGCACCGGGTTCTTGCCGGAGACGCGCACCGCCTCGTGGATATAGGTGCGCAGCGCATCGGGCGTGTGCACGATCTTCATCGCGCGCCCGCCGAGCACGTAAGACGGGCGCAGCAGCACCGGATAACCGATGCGCGTCGCCTCGGCTTCCGCTTCCTTCAGCGAGAACGCCGTGCCCGACGGCGGCTGCTTGAGCTTCAGCTTGTCCAGGAGCTTCGCGAAACGCTCGCGATCCTCGGCCAGATCGATCGCGTCGGGCGACGTGCCCAGAATGGGAATGCCGGCCGCTTCGAGCGCCGACGCGAGGCGCAGCGGCGTCTGGCCGCCGAACTGGCAGATCACGCCGACGACTTCGCCGTTGGTCTGCTCGCGGCGCACGATCTCGATCACCGTTTCGGGCGTCAGCGGCTCGAAATACAGGCGATCCGCCGTGTCGTAATCGGTCGAGACGGTTTCCGGGTTGCAGTTGACCATGATGGTCTCGAACCCGGCCTCGCGCAGCGCGTAGACCGCGTGCACGCAGCAATAGTCGAATTCGATCCCCTGGCCGATGCGGTTGGGCCCGCCGCCCAGGATCACGACCTTGCGCTTGTCGGTCGCTTCGTCCTCGCTCTGCGCCACGCCGAAAGACGGCGTTTCGTAGCTCGAATAGAGATAGGGCGTGCCCGACGCGAATTCGGCCGCGCAGGTGTCGATGCGCTTGAACACCGGCAACTGGCCGGCGGCGCGGCGCGCGGCGGCGACATCGGCCTCGCTCTTGCGCGTCAGCGTGGCGAGACGCGCATCGCCGAAGCCGAGCTTCTTGATCTCCAGCCAGCCCGCCTCGTCCTTCGGCAAGCCTTTGCGCTTCACCTCGGCTTCCGCGGCGACGATGGCGGCGACTTGGCGCACGAACCACGGATCGTAGGAACAGGCGCGGCAGATTTCCTCGACCGACAGCCCGATGCGCAGCGCCTGCGCGATCACCAGCAGGCGATCGGGCGTGGGTTTCGACAACGCGGCCAACGCGGCCATGCGTTCCTTGCCCGGCTCCTGGCCGGGCACGTCGATTTCGTCGAGGCCGGTCAGGCCCGTTTCCATCGAACGCAGCGCCTTTTGCAGCGCCTCGGCGAAATTGCGGCCGATCGACATCGCCTCGCCCACCGACTTCATCGCGGTGGTGAGCAACGCCGGCGTGCCGGGGAATTTCTCGAAGGTGAAGCGCGGCATCTTGACGACGACGTAGTCGATCGTCGGCTCGAACGACGCGGGTGTCGTCTTGGTGATGTCGTTGGTGAGTTCGTCCAGCGTGTAGCCGACGGCGAGCTTGGCCGCGACCTTGGCGATCGGGAAGCCCGTGGCCTTTGACGCGAGGGCCGACGACCGCGACACGCGCGGGTTCATCTCGATCACGATCATGCGGCCCGTTTTCGGGTCCACGGCAAATTGCACGTTCGACCCGCCGGTCTCCACACCGATCTCGCGCAGCACCGCCAGCGAGGCGTCGCGCATGATCTGGTATTCCTTGTCGGTCAGCGTCAGCGCGGGGGCGACGGTCACGCTGTCGCCGGTGTGCACGCCCATCGGATCGACGTTCTCGATCGAGCAGACGATGATGCAATTGTCGTTGCGGTCGCGCACGACCTCCATCTCGTATTCCTTCCAGCCGAGGACGCTTTCCTCGACCAGCGTGGAGCCGACGGGCGAGGCGCGCAGCGCGCCCAGCACGATCTGCTCGTATTCGTCGGCGTTGTAGGCGATGCCCCCGCCGGTCCCGCCCATCGTGAAGGACGGGCGGATGATCGCGGGCAGGCCGACATGCTCGAGCGCCTTTTTCGACTCGTCCATCGACGTGACGAGCATCGAGCGCGGGCAATCGAGCCCGATCTTCGCCATCGCATCGCGGAAGCGCAGCCGATCCTCGGCCTTGTCGATCGCGTCGCGCTTGGCGCCGATCATCTCGACGCCGTATTTCTCCAGCACGCCCATCTCGGCGAGCTTCATCGCGGTGTTGAGCGCGGTCTGCCCGCCCATCGTGGGCAACAGCGCGTCGGGGCGCTCCTTGGCGATGATCTTCTCGACGATCTCGGGCGTGATCGGCTCGACATAGGTCGCGTCGGCCAAACCCGGATCGGTCATGATCGTCGCGGGGTTGGAATTCACCAGGATGACGCGATAGCCTTCGTCCTTCAGCGCGCGACAGGCTTGCGTGCCCGAGTAATCGAACTCGCAAGCCTGGCCGATGACGATCGGCCCGGCGCCGATGATGAGGATCGAGGAAATGTCCGTCCGTTTCGGCATGGCTCAGCGCGCCTTCTCTTTGGCGATCAAATCGACGAAGCGTTTGAAGAGGTAATGGGCGTCTTGCGGACCCGGGCTCGCCTCGGGGTGGTACTGCACCGAGAAGGCCGGGCGGTCGGTCGCGGCGATGCCTTCGTTCGTGCCGTCGAACAGCGACACATGCGTGACGCGCGCGTTGTTCGGCAGCGTTTCGGGCAGCACCGCGAAACCGTGATTCTGGCTGGTGATCTCCACCTTGCCGGTGTCGAGATCCTTGACCGGATGATTGGCGCCGCGATGGCCGCGCGGTAGCTTGGTCGTCTTCGCACCGAGTGCCAGCGCCATCATCTGATGGCCCAAGCAAATGCCGAAGATCGGCATCTTTTTGTCGAGCAGCGCCTTGATCGTCGGCACGGCGTAGACGCCCGTCGCCGCCGGATCGCCGGGGCCGTTGGACAGGAACACGCCGTCGGGCTTGTGGCGCAGCACGTCGTCGGCCGACGCATCGGCGGGCACGACCGTCACGTCGCAACCGGCGGCGGCGAGGCAGCGCAGGATATTGCGCTTGGCGCCGTAATCGATGGCGACGACCTTGAAGCGCGGCCGATCTTGCGTGCCGTAGCCCTTGCCCAACACCCAGGTCGTTTCGGTCCAATGATACGACTGGCGCGTCGTCACGTCCTTGGCGAGGTCCATGCCTTCCAGGCCCGGCCACGCTTTGGCTTCGGCGCGCAACGCGTCGACATCGAACTTGCCGTCGGGTGCGGTCACAATCGTGCCGTTGGGCGCCCCGCCGTCGCGGATATGGCGCGTCAACGCGCGCGTATCCACGCCGACGATACCGGGCAGCCCGTGCGACTTCAGCCACGCATCGAGCGATTTGTCGCTACGGAAATTCGACGGCTCGGTCGGTTCCTCGCGCAACACCAGACCGCGCGCCGCCGGGGTGATCGTTTCGATGTCTTCGATATTGGTGCCGACGTTCCCGACATGCGGGAAGGTGAAGACGATGATCTGCCCGGCATAGGACGGGTCGGTCAGAATTTCCTGATAGCCGGTGATCGAGGTGTTGAAGCAGATTTCTCCGGTCTTACGAGCCGGTGCCCCGATCGCGCGGCCCCAGAAGATCGTGCCGTCGGCGAGCACCAACGCGGCGGTCGCCCCGGCGGGAATCCCCGCCTTGTTTTTCGGGAGGGTGCGGGTGGCGCTGACCATGCGGGGCTCCTGGGTTGGCGATCGGCGGCGGGTCTAGGCGCCTGCCCAAGCTTTGGTCAAGCCCGGATACGCCGCCCGCAAGCCGCTGAAATCATGAGAACTTCCATGCACCGCCAAGCGGCAGCGCCGACTCGCCGGGTGATTCCGGCTCGCTTTAATGGACCGATTGGTTTAGTTTGTACCTATCGGTCCATAGAGATTTACCGTCATGCCCCGAATTGTCGCCGAACGCCAAGACGTGCTGCCCAAGCTCGCGGAAATCTTCCGCAAGCGCGGCTATGACGGCGCCAGTCTTTCCGAAATCGGCAAGGCGACGGGCTTGGGCAAAGGCAGCCTTTATCACTTCTTCCCCGGCGGCAAACCGCAAATGGCGGAGGACGTGCTCGCCGAGATGGACGCGTGGTTCGAAGGCAATATCTTCGCGCCCTTGCGATCGATCCCGGCGGGCGACGCGAAGGAAGCGCGCGCGCGTTTGACCGAAATGTGCCGCGCGCTCGACGCGTATTTCAAATCAGGGCGGCGCGTGTGCCTGTTCGGCGCCTTCGCGCTCGCCGATACGCGCGAAGCCTATGCCGCGCGCATCCGCGGCTATTTCCAGCGCTGGATCGAAGCGATCGCGCGCGCGTTGGTCGTGGCGGGACGTGCCCCCGCCGATGCGCGTACCGAGGCGTTCGACGCCGTGGCCTGCATCGAAGGCGCCATCGCGTTGTCGCGCGCCGCCGACAACCCGCCCGCTTTCGCGGGCGCCATCGCGCGTTTGCAGGCGCGGCTGGTCGCCTGAGCCCAATCGTCATCCCGGCCAAGCGGATCGCGACAGCGAGCCGCGCGAGCCGGGATCCCGGGTCTCGCTGACGCTCGCCCGGGATGACGAAGAATTCAGTACTCGATCTTCAGGACTTCGAGCGTCTCGACGCCTTTGGGCGTGCGCACGTCGATCAAATCGCCCACGCGCGCCTTCAGCAACGCGCGCGCGACGGGGGCGACCCAGGCGATGGCGCCCGGCTCGCTATCGGTCTCGTCCACGCCGACGAGCCGCACCGTGCGTTCCTCGCCCTCGCCGTCGGCATAGGTGACGCGTGCCCCGAAGAATACCTGTTCGCGGTTGGTCTGGCGCGCGGGATCGACGATCTCCGCGATCTCCAACCGTTTGGTGAGATAGCGGATACGCCGGTCGATCTCGCGCAGGCGGCGCTTGCCGTAGATGTAATCGCCGTTCTCCGACCGGTCGCCATTGCCCGCCGCCCAGGACACGGTCTCGACGACTTTCGGCCGCTCGACGCGCAGCAGATGTTTGAGTTCGTCTTGCAGCTTTTGCCAGCCGGCGGGCGTCATCAGATTGCGCGACCCGCCCGGCAGCGGTGCGGGTTCCGGGCCGTCATCGTCGTCCGAATCGTCGTTCTCTTTGGTGAAGGCTTTACTCACGCTAACGCTTCCGGTTTGGGTCCGCCGGCCGCCCAATCGAGCAATTCCACCGTATGGACGACCGGCACGGACGCCGCCGCCCCGATCTGCGCGATACAGCCGATATTGCCCGCCGCGACCAGATCGGGCTTCAGCGCTTGCAGATTCGCCACTTTGCGCGCCTGCAGCTGCTGGGCGAGTTCGGGCTGCATCAGATTATAGGTGCCGGCCGAGCCGCAGCACAGGTGGCCTTCGGCGGGATCGCGAATCTCGAACCCCACATCGGCGAGCAGCTTGCGCGGAACACCGCCCAGCTTCTGCCCGTGCTGAAGCGAACACGCCGAGTGATAGGCGACGACGAGTTTCTCCGGCGCCTTCGCCTGCCCCATGCCGAGCTCGGTCAGTAATTCGGAGATATCCTTCGTGCGGCGCGATACATCTTCGGCGAACGCTTTCAGATGCGGGTCCTCGCGGAACATGAAGCCGTAATCCTTGACCGTCGTGCCGCAGCCCGAGGCGTTGACCACGATCGCGTCGGGCCCCGCCCCGCCCCACAGCTTCATCCAGGCGCGGATATTGGCGGCGGCGGCTTCATGGCTCGCCTCGGTCTTGCCCATGTGATGGACGAGCGCCCCGCAGCAGCCCGAGCCGTCGGCAATCGCGACATCGCAGCCCAAGCGCGTGAGCAAGCGGATCGTCGCGTCGTTGATCTGCGGCGCGAGCACACGCTGCGCGCAGCCTTGCAGCAGCGCCACGCGTTTGCGCGTTTTTCCTTCGGCTGGAAACAGCTTGATCCCTTCCATCGGCGAGGGCGACGGAATGCGCGCGGGCGCCATATCCAGAAGTGCGCGCATCCGGCCAAAGAAACCCTTCGACGGCAGCAGCGCGCGCAACGGCTTCGCCAGCAACGCGCCGATCAACGCGATGCGCATCCGCCCCGGATAAGGCAAGATCGCCGCCAGCACGGCGCGCAACGCGCGATCCAGGAAGGGGCGCGTATAGGTCTTTTCGATATGCGCACGCGCATGATCGACGAGGTGCATGTAGTTCACGCCCGACGGGCAGGTCGTCATGCACGAGAGGCACGACAAGCAGCGATCGACATGCTTGACCGTGCGCGCATCGGCGGCGCGGCCGGCTTCCAGCATGTCCTTGATCAGATAGATGCGCCCGCGCGGGCTGTCGAGCTCGTCGCCCAGCGTCACATAGGTAGGGCACGTCGCGGTGCAGAAGCCGCAATGCACGCATTTGCGCAGGATCGTTTCCGACTCCCGCGTATCCGCATCGGCCAATTGCGCGAGGGTGAAATGGGTTTGCACCGTCAGACTCCCGCGTACATCCGGCCGGGGTTGAGAATTCCCGACGGATCGAATTGAATTTTGAGGCCGCGCGTCAGGGCCATCACGGGCGCGCTGAGCGGCTCGAACACCGGCACGGCTTTGCGCGCGGCGTCGGACGCGCGGATCAGCGTCGCATGCCCTTGGCCCATCGCGGCGCGCAGCGCCTCGGCATAGGCGGCGACTTTCGCGTCCGCCATCGCGAGCCACACCAGCCCGCCGCCCCAATCGAAATAATAGGCGCTGTCCGGCAAGGCGGCGACGAGATCGGGCGCTTGCGTCGCCGCCAGCGACACGCGCCACAAGGCGGCGTCGGCGGGCAGCAGGGCGCGCACGTCGCGCACCTCCTCCCAGAAAATCTTGGAGCGCATCGAGTGCAGCTCCTCCTGCCCCGCTTTTTCGGGCAAAGCTTTGCGCAACGCTTCGCAGCGCGCGGCGACGGAAACGGCCGTGCCCTCGACGCGGATCGCCGTGACCGACGCGCCTGCGTTCTTTACGTGATCGACGGCCGAATGCGCGGCCGTGGCGGCCGGAAGATACGCCGCCCCCGAGACTTCCCAGGGCGAGTTCAACGCATCGGCCAGCAGGGCCACCGCCTCAATCGGCGTCAAACCGAAGGCCAGCACCGTGCGCGACTTCGGCGGGGCGGGCATCACCTTGACCGTGACGGTATCGAACACGGCGAGCGTGCCCATCGAGCCCGCCATCAGCTTCGGCAGATCGTAGCCGGTGACGTTCTTGACGACCTTGCCCCCACCCTTGAATGCTTCGGCGCGGCCCGAGACGGCGGAGAAGCCGAGGAAATGATCGCGCGCCGATCCGATTTTGACGCGGCGCGGGCCGCCGAGATTGGCCGCGAGCGCCCCGCCGATCGTGCCGCCGCCGACTTCGCCGCCATACAAGGGCGCAAGGTCCGGCGGCTCGAAGGCCAGCATCTGCGCGCGCTGTTCGAGCAGCAGCAGAATGTCGCGCATCGGCGTCGCCGCACCGCAGGTCAGCACGAGTTCCTCGGGCTGATAGTCGATATCGCCCTTCAGCGCCGAGGTATCGAGCACCAGCGACGACGCGACCGGCCGGCCCAAGCCGCTTTTGGTGCCGAGGCCGCGCACGTCCACCGCGCGTTCGTTGCTGACGCAGGCGGCGATCGCGTCCTTCAATTGGGCCGCGTTGGTCGGTTTGAAAACTTCCATCTCAGAACCGCGGCAAATCGGGGAAAGGAATGGCGCCGCGCTGCACATGCATCCGGCCCATCTCGGCGCAGCGATGGAGCTGCGGGAAGACCTTGCCGGGATTGAGCAAGCCGTCGGGGTCGAAGGCGCATTTGACGCGCAGTTGATGGGCGAGATCGGTCTCGTCGAACATCGAGGGCATCAGATCGCGCTTTTCGATCCCCACGCCATGCTCGCCGGTCAGCACGCCGCCGACTTCGACGCACAGGCGCAGAATATCGGCGCCCAGCGCTTCGGCCGCCGCGAGTTCGCCATCTTTGTTCGCGTCGAACAGGATCAGCGGATGCAGATTGCCGTCGCCGGCATGGAATACGTTGGCGACGCGAAGCCCGTGCTTGTCGCCGAGCTGGCCGATGCGCGTGAGCACTTCCGACAATTTCTTGCGCGGCACCGTGCCGTCCATGCAGACGTAATCGGGGCTGATGCGCCCGACCGCCGGGAAGGCCGATTTACGGCCCGCCCAGAAACGCAGACGCTCCTCCTCGCTTTCCGAAATGCGGATGGAGGTCGCGTTGTTTTCCTTCGCGATGCGCCCGACCGTGGCGATCAACTCGTCGCATTCGGCTTGCGGCCCGTCGAGTTCGACGATCAGCAGGCTTTCCGCGTCGAGCGGATAGCCCGCGTTGGCAAAGGCTTCGGCCGCGTGGATCGCGGGCTTGTCCATCATCTCGATCCCGCCGGGGATGATGCCTTCGGCGATGATCTGCGCCACGCAATTGCCGCCGTCCTCGACCGTCGGGAAACCGATCAAGGCGCCGCGCGCAGTTTGCGGCTTGCGCAGGATTCGCACGGTCACTTCCGTGACGACGCCGAGCAACCCTTCCGAGCCGACGACGAGGCCGAGCAGATCATAGCCGCCCGCATCCATATGCTTGCCGCCGAGGCGCACGATGGTGCCGTCCATCGTCACCATCTCGACGCCCAGCACGTTGTTGGTCGTGAGACCGTATTTGAGGCAATGCACGCCGCCGGAATTTTCCGCGACATTGCCGCCGATCGTGCAGGCGATCTGCGAGGACGGGTCCGGCGCGTAATAGAAGCCGGCATGCGCGACCGCGTTGGAGATGCCGAGATTCGTGACACCCGGCTGCACGCGCGCGCAGCGGTTGGTGTAGTCGATCTCCAGCACCTTGTTGAATTTCGCCATGCCGAGCAGCACGCCGTCTTCCAACGGCAAAGCGCCGCCCGACAGCCCCGTGCCCGCCCCGCGCGGCACCACTTTGATGCCCTCCGCGTGGCAGTATTTCAGCACGGCGGCGACCTGTTCGATCGTCGAAGGCAGCACAACGACCATCGGCAATTGCCGGTACATCGCCAAACCGTCGCATTCGAACGGGCGGCGCCCGATTTCCGAATCGATCACGCCGTCGCCGGGCACGATGTCACGCAAGGCGGCGACGATCGATTCGCGGCGCGCGAGGATTCCCCGATCGGGGGCGGGCATCACGAGCATGGGCGGCTCCCTGGACTTCGTTTCCTTGTAAAGCGGCGGGCGCCAAAAAGAAAACCCCCGGTACCGGATCCGGTACCGAGGGTTTTTCGTTCCTCAAGAAGCGGCGGAGAATTTCCCGCCGATTCGCGCGAAATCAGCCCTGGCGGGCCTTGAAGCGCGGGTTCTTCTTGTTGATGACGTAGACGCGGCCCTTACGACGGACGATCTTGCAGTCCTTGTCGCGCTTCTTGGCCGACTTCAGCGAGTTCACGACCTTCATGGCAAGCTTCCGTCCGAGAGTGAAATACGGGTTCGGCCGAGGTTGCCCCCGGCCGAATGAGGCGCGGAACATAGGGACATCCCCCGCCCCTGTCAACCGGGGTCTGGCGGCCCGGAATATCGGGGCGGACACGTACACGAAAATGACCAATTTTCGGTGCGCCACCGTGATTTAGCACGATGGACAGGCCGCGTACCCGCCCGTAAAGTGCGCGCTTTCAGGGACGCTTCAAACGCCGCCAATGTCACTCGAAAGCTGGATCGACTGGATCGCCGGGTACGGCGATTGGTTCTACCTTCTGACGTTCGTCTGGACGTTTTTCGAAGGCGAGACCTTCGTCATCTTCGCCGGTATCGCGGCGAGCCCCGCTTTCGAAATTCTGCGCGTCGATTATCTGATCGCCTGCGCGTGGATCGGCAGTTTTTGCGGCGACAATCTCTATTTCTTCCTCGGGCGGCGCTACGGCCATCGTTTGATCGCGCGTTTCCCGCGCCTCAAACCGGGCACCGACGTGGCGCTCGACCTTCTGCACAAATACAACACCGGCTTCATCCTCGCCTTCCGCTTCATCTACGTGGTGCGGAATTTCAGCTCCTTCGCCTGCGGCATGAGCAATCTGTTCTGGCCGCGCTTCATGATGCTGAACTTCATCGCGGCGGGCGTGTGGTCCTGCACCTTCGCGGGTGCCGGCTATCTGCTGGGCGAGGTGTTCACCAAGGCCGCGTGGCCGATCAAGATCGTGGTGCTGTGCCTGTTCGCCACGCTGATCACGCTGGCGATCCGCACCCATCGCGCCAATAAGCGCCGCGTGGCCGAGGCCGCCGCGCGCGAAGCGGCCGAAGCCAAAGCGATCGAAAACTCGCCGGCCTGATCTATTGGGCGGCCGTGGCGAGGATGCGCGCGACGCGCAGATCGCCCGATTGCAGCGCACCCACACGGCGCTGCCACAACTCTGCTTCGCCCATCAGCGCCCGGCCTTCGTCGGCGTTCAATTCGCCGCGCTTCACCAGCGCGTCGATCTTCGCCCAGCCGGTCAACACCGTGCGCATGAACGTCTCGGTGTGATCTTCCACGCCCAGGACCGCGAGCCCCGCTTCTTTGAGGCGCGCGGCGAGTACGGGCAACGTCGCGAGCCGGGGGGCGGTCGCCTCGCCCAGGCGATAGGCGTCCAGCGCCGCGCCATGCGCGTCCTCGCGCGCCAGGCAGAATTCGACAACGAGCAGGCGCCCGCCCGGCTTTAACGACGCCGCGACGCGTTTGAGCAGCACCGTCTTGTCCGACATCAGCGACAGCGTGTTGCGGATCAGCGCCGCGTCGTAATGCCTGGGCTTGAAAACGTCGCGGTCGATGTCGAGAAAGTCGATCGGTGCGCGATCGCCCAGCGACGCGGCGATCGACAATCCGTGGCCTTCATGGGCGAGATCGGGCGACAGATCGAAACCGTCGATTATCGCGCCATAGGCGCAGGCCATCGCGCGCGTGCCGCCGCCAAGGCCGCTGCCGATATCCAGGCCCCGTCCGTCGCGCGGCAGTTTCAGCGCGCTGGCGATCGTGACCGTGTAGTCGATGCCGCCGGGGAACGAGAACCCGTCGCCCCACACCATCTGCGCGACCTTCACGCGTTCGGGCGGCCAAGTTTCGCGCACGAGGACCTTGCCCGTGGGTTTGACGCGCGGGCGTGGGGCGGCGATCACGGGCGGCGGGGACGCTGCGTCCGCCTCGGCGGCCCGCGCGCGCGCTTGGAATTCGTAGCCTTCCCACCACGCGTGGAATTTGGCGCGCGCCTCGGCTTTGCCGTCCCACCAACGCGAAAGGGAACTCCGTTCGCCCGACATCAATCCGCCGGCCGCAAGCCATCGCGCGGTGTCGCGAAGCGCGGCGCGGCATTGCCCACGCCAAGCCCGATCAACTCGCCCGCCGCGTCGAAGGTCAGGATCACGACTTCGCCGCGCCCGTTGTGCGCCGTCGCGCGATAGCAGCCATCGACGAGTTCCATCTTGTCGAGCCCGACGAAACCCATATCGAGCAGCGTGGATGTGATGCGATCGATCTTGTCGCGCGCCAAGCCTTCGGCCGTGCATTCGGCCGCCGCCGGGGCCGGGGCGGGTACGGGCGCCGTCGGCGACTGCGCGAAAACCGGCGCGGCGACGATCGACAAGAGAAGGGCGATGAAGCGGGTCACGATGCGCAATTCTACATCAGCCCAGCCACGCCGCCAGTGCGACGGCGCCGGTTCCCGCCCCGCAGCCCAGGAAGACGTTGCGTCGCGCCAGGAAAAACACGCCGATCGCCAGCGCGAAGGCAGACAGACGAACGGTCAACGTCAATTCCAACAAGCCGCCGGCCGGAAAGACGACAAGCCGCACGACCAAGGCGGCGAGCACGGCGTAGGCGATGCAGGAAAACCATTCGAAGGCGCGTCCCTGCGGGTCGAGCCGCCCGCCCACCGCCACACCGAAGGCGCGCCAGAAATAGGTTGCCAATGCCGTGACCACGGCGGCGATGTAGATGCCGAGCGGGCTCATGCCGCGCCCCGCTTCGACAGAATGTAAGCGAGCGAGCCGCCCGCCACGCCCGCGATCAACAAACTCCATTCCGGCACGAAAGGATGCAGGATCGCGCACAACCCCGCGCCGCACAGCATCGACAAGACGCGCTGACGGTTGCGCAGATCCTGCAACATCAGCAGGCCGAAATAGAGCGGATTGAGGAATACGAGGGCCAGCGACACGGGATGCGGGAACACGCCCGCGGCGAAATAACCGATCGCACAACCCGCGAGCGACGCCGCCCACAAGGTCAGCGCGCAACCCATGAACCACGACAGGCGCTGTTCGCGCGGAACTTGGGGTGCGTGCAGCATGGTCAGCGCCCAGCATGTGATCGCGACCCAGTTGGCGGCGAGATAAAGCCGCCACGCCGGCCGGCCTTCGACGCGCACGACCGGCAGCATCACCGTGCACATCGGCGCCAAGCGCATATTGGCGAGTGCCACGCCCAGCGCGATCGCCAGCAGCGGCGCGCCGGCCAAATAAAGCTCCACCATCACCAGCTGGCCGGGCAGCGCCCAGGCGGTCAGCGTGGTGAACATCGCGATGTCGAGCCCCAAGCCGTTGTCGCGCACGAAGCCGCCGAAGCCGACATAGGACGCGCCGAGCACCAGGGCCGGCATGCCAGCACCAATTTTGGCGCCGGCGCGCAGGCCTTCGCGCACCGGCGACGGCGATGGAACGGAAACGTGTGTCACGCGGACGATTGTGACGCGGCCGGGCGGTAGAATTCCAGCGCCGTTTGATAGAGCGCCTTGCGGGCCAGCTCTGCGCCCAAAGCACTCTCGATCAAGGCGAGGTCCGCCGGCTCGAACGGGCGGCGCGCGCGCGTCGCCGGCAGATCGCTGCCGAACATCAACGCGTCGGGCGCCGCCGCCGCGATCTTTTCCATCGCCTTGATCGGATCGAGCAACGCGCGCCCGAACCCCGCCGCCTTCACCTTGGCGCCGCCACGCGCGAGTTCGACGACATGACCGAGGCTGGGTTCGTTGAAGCCCAGATAGTCGATCGCGAGTTTGGGCAGGCGCGCGAGGATCGCAAGCTCGTCGGCGGCGAGTTTGGAAAGATCGGCGTAGATCTCGACATGCCAGCCGCAGAGTTTGTGGAGGCGCTTGGCGAAACTCTCGATCCGCGCCAATCCTTCGCTCGGATTGCGGCGCAAATCGTAGCGCACGGCGCGCACCCCGCCTTCGTTCAGACGCAGGATTTCATGATCGAGCATCGATTGCGGGATCTGCGTCACGCCGACATAGCGCGGCCCAAGCTCGGCCAAGGCGGCGACGAGATATTCCTGATCAAAGGCCTGGAAACTGCCCGAAATGATCGTGCCGCCGGCGAAACCCAAGCCCTCGATCGCGTGCCGGTAATCGGCGCTCGTATAGCTTTCGGGCGGCGCGTCTTCGAGGGCGATCAGCGGAAAGCGCGGATCGACGATATGGAAATGGGCGTCGAAGATCGGCGCCGTCATAAAGGCTCGACGGCGAAGCGGATTTCGCCCGACAAGGTTTCGCCGGGGGCGAGCACGCGCACGCCCGTATCCGCCGCCCCTTTCGCCATGCGGTTCATGCCGTCATTGGCGTGGCTGACCGGCTCGACGCAGAAATAGGGTTTGCCCGGCGGCACGTAGATCACCGCGTGGCCGAAGACCGGATCGGCCGCCATGTGCAAAACGAGCCCCGCCTCCGGCCATTCGATCCGTGCCGCACCCGTCCAGCCCGCGAAGCAATTGTCGATCGCGAGCGGTGCCACCAGCTTGCCTTCGGCGAAATTCCACGCGGGCGGGATCGGCTCGAACGCCACGGGCATCATCCCGTCGTCGTTGCGCCAATACCCCGCGGCTTGCGTGGACAGGCGGGCCCCCGTCGTACGCGCGAAAAACGGATGGATGCCGATCCCGGCGGGGGCCGGCACGTCGCCCGTATTGGTCAGCGAAACCGCGAGCGCGAAGCCGCCGGCATCGATCCGGAAGCGCTGCTCCGCGCGAAAGGCGAAAGGCCATTCCGCGGCACGGCTGCCGCTCGCGTCGTGATCGAGGGTGAGCGTCGCTTGCGAAGCGCTCGCCTCGGCCACGCTCCAGGCGCGCTGCCAGGCATTGCCGTGGATCGAATGCGGATGCGAGCCGAAATTCGGCGCGAGGCGGAATTTTCGCTTCGCAAAATACAACGTGCAATCGCGCATTCGATTCGAATACGGGATCAACGGATAACTCGCCGCGGCGCTCGCGTTGCGCGCGGACAAGGCGGCCTCGCCGATCGGGCGCATCAAATCGAAACCGCCGCCCGCCTTGGTGCGGAACGCGCCGATGATCCCGCCCATCTCGGGCACGAGTTCGAGCGACAGATCGCCCGCCGCGAGCGTCAGGAGTCGGGGGAGATGGCCAGCACCGGCAGATGTCACGTCGATATTCCGCGCGTTGGGATTCGGTGGAAATGCCCGCGAATTGTAACCCGAATCGAGGCCCGATCGGGAAGGACCGGAGTGATTGCACCGTCCTCGCAGGTGGAATATTGTTGCCGCACGCTTTTCACCCTTCGCCGTACGTGACCGATTTGAACGCCCCGCCCGCCAAAAAGCCCGAGCCGAAGAAGAAGAAGAAGTCGCTATCCCCGATCCTCGATCAGATCGTGTATGGCGGTTCGTCGGTGGCGTTGAGCCTGATCAAGATGCAGGCGATCGCGGGCGACCGCGCGCTGTTCCGCTCGCCCAGCCTCAACAAAACGGTCATCTTCAAATATCCGAATTTCGATCAGCAACTCGCCGATCAGCCAACGCCCCCGCCGGCGACCGCGACACCGGCGGCGGCGGCGGCACCTTCCAGCGAAGGGCCGAAGAAAGCCGATCGTCCGATCGAAACCGCGATCTACATTCCCCATGACGCGGAGGAGATCGCCGCCGGCGGTTACGCGATCTATCTGCGCCAGCGCGATTTCGAAAATCTGATCAAGCACCATGTCGGCATCGACATCGGCCAGATCTCGCAAGCCTACGAGCGCGACGTCGAAATCCTGCGGCTGATCGATTCGATCCCGTCGCTCGACCCGTTCCTGCTGAAAAGCGCGCTGGCGAAGTTCCAGGACGAAGTCCATCCCGGCTATTTCTCGATCTCCGAGGTCGAGGAAACCGGCATCAAGACGCTGATCGCCGGCAAGGTGAACCCGATCGTCGCCAAGGCGCTGGGCCTCACTTCCGCCAACGACGTCAACGAACGTTCCGCGCGCTTCCTGCAAGCGTTGTGGGACCCGACGATGCCGGAAGCGAAACTGTTCGTCTCCGCCTTCGGCATTTCCGGCGATCAAGCGCAGCAGATTTTCGAAGGCTGGAAGGGCGTGTCGTTCTACGAGCACACGTTCAACCGCAACAAGGCGGCGACCGCGAAGGTGCTGTCGTGGCTCAACTCGCCCGACGCCATCCCGCTCGATATCCGCGAATACAAGCACTACAAGGAACAGCAGGATATGTTCCGCCAGCAGGTCATCAAAAAGCTGCGGAACATCATCTCCACCGTGTCGGCGATCTTCGGCGAATATACGATCTGCCACGGCAAGTTCATGAACGAGGGCGATCCCAAGCCCTTCCGCCAGTTCCTGGCCGGCGTCTATCGCCGCTATTGGGTGCTCGGCTATTGCTCGATGGCCGTGCTGCACGCGTCGAGCATTTTCGACCGCTTCATGCAGAGCGCCATCCAGAACCGCCTGCAATTCGACCAGCTCGATGAAATGCTGAAGCGCCTCGACGTGTCGCTCAACAGCCAGTCGGACGGCACCGTTTAACGCGCGCCTTCGGCGCGCTGAACGATCGCGCCGTACCACCCGAGCCCCGGATAAGTCTCGTAGCCCGGCGTCGCCGCGAAGGCGACCGTCGTGCCGTCGTCGCGTTCGTAGGCGCCGGTGCGCTCGCCTTTCGTCTCCAAGCGGAATGTCTCCGCGAGCGCGCCTTGGTCGTCCGACGCGGCGATGACGCGCCCGGTCGAATCGACGATCAAACAGCGCGTGCGCTCGCGCTCGTGCGCCAGCAGCCGCACGGATTTGACGACCGCCGCCGATTGCGCGGCCCAATCGAAATGTATGGCGAGCGCGCCGAGGATATCCCCGTTGCTCGCCCCGCCTTTGCGGATGGCGGTCGCGAACGTCGCGACGGGGGCGTTCTCCAACAACGGATCGCGCGCGACCTCCATCGCGACGTAATCGTCCCCGCTGCGCAATCCCATCGCGCGGCGGTACCATTCCGCGCGCGAGACGTCCGACCCGGCGACCGGAAACCGCCCGGCGCGGCCGCTGGCGACGACGCGGCCCGCCGCGTCGGCCACCCAAATATCGAGATAGACGGTATAGGCGCCCAGAATGACACCGAGCCGGCGCCCGGCCGTCGCGGCCGTCTCGGGCACGGCGTTTTCCAGCGCGTCGACGACGGCCGCATCGGTCGCCCACCAGCGCACGTCGCAGGAGCGTTCGTAGAGGTTCCGGTCGACGATATCGATCATCGCCAGCGACAGATCGGCCAAACGCTGGCCGCGCATGCCCGCGACCATTTCGGCGCCCAGCGTGGCGAGTTCGCGCGTCGCCGCGGCGAGGTCATTCGACAGCTCGTCGGCGATGCGCGAAATCGAAATCGACACGGATTTGACTTCGTCGGCGACGACGGCGAATCCGCGTCCCGCTTCGCCCGCGCGCGTCGCTTCGATTTTGGCGTTGAGCGCGAGCATCTTCACGCCGCGCGTGACCGCGTTGATTTCGCCGATCTTATCCTCGGCCAACCGGCCGACATTCCGCGCCAAATGGACGACTCGTTCTGGATCCGCCACGTCTTCGCTCCGCAAAATTTCCGCACGCGCAACGTGTGCGCTACGCGCGGGCTTGCAAGCGTCTTGCCAAATCGCGCGATCAGCCGCGCGGACGGGCGGCGACGATTTCGATCTCGACCTTGAACTCGGGCTTGGTGAAGCCCGATACGATCACCAGCGTCGAGGCCGGCGGCGCCAGCCCTTCGAGCCACGCGTCGCGCGCGTCCATATAGGGGCGCATTTCCTCGCGCGACGTGACGAAGGCGTTGATGCGCACCACGTCGGCGCGCGCCATGCCCGCCGACGCCAACATCGCGTCGAGATGGCGGAAGATGACCGCGCATTGGCCCGCACAGTCGGGCGGCAGCGTGCCGTCTTTGGCGAGGCCAAGCTGGCCCGACGTGAACAGAAAACGCCCCGGCATGTCGACTTCCACCGCATGGGAATAGCGCGCGAACGGGGCCGAGAGTTCCGGCGGATTATGGCGTTTCATGACTAAACCTCTCGCCTTCTGGCGCGAACGGGACGGGTCCACTATATATCCGGCGGAAATCAATTCGGGGAAGTTCGACATGGCTCAGGCTTGGCGCAATTGGCTGGATCTCACGACCGAGGAGTTCCGCACCCTCGACCCCGCCAAGACCGTGGCGTTGCTGCCGGTCTCGGCGGTCGAGCAGCACGGGCCCCATCTGACCGTCGCGGTCGATCAGGTTCTGTGCGAAGGCATCGTCGCGCGCGCGGCGGGCATGGCGGGGGCCACGCCGGTCGTCGTGCTGCCGCAGCAGGACGTGGGCAAGTCGAACGAGCATCTTGCCTATCCCGGTACGCTGTCCTTCTCGGCGGAAACGCTGATCCGCATTTGGACCGAACTCGGCGAATGCGTGCATCGCGCGGGGCTTCGCAAATTCGTGATGTACAACTCCCATGGCGGCCAGCCGCAGATCATGGACATCGTCGCGCGCGATCTGCGCGTGCGCCTGGGCATGGCGGCGGTCGCGACGTCGTGGTGGGCGTTCGGCATGCCCGAAGGCCTGTGGGATCCGAAAGAAGCGAAATTCGGCATCCATGCCGGCGGCGTAGAAACGTCGATGATGATGCATTTGGCGCCGGAGAAAGTGCGCGACGCCAAGATCGACAATTTCGTGCCCGGGCAATTCGCCCTCGCCAAGGAATTCGAATTGCTGACCTTCACCGGCCAAAGCGCGCTCGCCTGGCAGGCGCAGGACATCCACATTTCCGGTGCCGTCGGCAATGCGCGCGATGCGGACGCCGAGCGCGGGCGCAAGGTCGTCGATCACGCGGCGGCGAAGCTCGTGAAGCTGCTCGACGAAGTCTCGCGTTATCCGCTCGACCGCATCCGGGACCTGCCCTGATGCCGCGTCCGGGCGACCGTTCGCTGATTCCGGCCGAGGCGGTGCGCCTGGCGGCGTTGGGCGAACTGTCGCGCGGGAACGTGACGCTCGGCGCCTTGTCGATGTCGGTGCGCGGGTTCGTGTCGCGCCTGATGGGCCCGTCGCTCGACGTGCTGGGCGTGTCGATCGAGCAATTGCGCTATGACGGGATGATCGAAACGGTCGGCCGGCGCGCGGGGCCGGGCCAAAGCCTGACCGCCGACAGCGAATTGACGCTGACCGACAAGGGCCGCGAAGCCCTGCGCGATCTATTGCGCGGGCCGGTGCGCGGGCCGATGACCGATCTGTCCAAGATGGTCGTGGCGCTGAAGCTGCGCTTCCTCGAATTGCTGCCGCCCGAAGATCGCGCGGCGCAGCTCGACCAGCTCGTCGAACTCGCGGAAAGCGAGATCGCGCGCCTTAAAGACCTCGTCGCGCGCGGCGCCGACGGGCTGATGGGCGAATGGCTCGCGCAGGATATCGCCGAAGCCGAACGCTGGCGCGATTGGTACGCCGCCAAACGCGCGGCGATCGGCCGCTAAACCAAATTCTGCCCGCCGTTGACCGGGATTTCGGCGCCGGTCACATAGGCGAAATCGGACGAGCACAGCGCGAATATGGCGTCGGCCGTTTCGCCGGCCGTGCCCATGCGCTGCATCGGGATGCGGTTGATCAGCGGCTCGTATTCCGGCGAGATCATTTCGGTCACGATCTCGCCCGGCGCCACGGCGTTGACGCGAATGCCCAGCGGCGCCAACTCCACCGCCATTTCGCGCGTGAGGCCGGAGAGTGCGGCCTTCGAGGTGGAATAGGCCGAACCCGCGAACGGGTGGGCGCGATGCGCCGCGATCGAGGTGATGTTGACGACGCAGCCGCGCGCGCGCGCCAGCGACGCCGCGAAGCCGCGCGTGAGATCGAGCGCGGCGAAGAAATTCAGTTCGAAGACTTTGTGCCAAGCGTCGAGTTCGCCGTGTAGCACGCCCAGCCGTTCCTTATAGGGCGTCTTGGGGCTCACACCCGCGTTGTTGACCAGCGCATGCAGCGGCGCCTCGCCCAATCGCTCGTTCACCTCGTCGACGAAGCGGCGGCGGTCGGCCGGCACCGACAAATCGCAAGCGACGTGATGCGCCCAATTGGGATCGACCCGGCAATCGACGGGGATCACTTCGCGCGAACAGGTGAACAACCGCCAGCCCGCGGAGGCGAAACGCTTCACGGTCGCGTGGCCGATCCCGCGCGAGGCGCCGGTCAGGACGAGGGTTTTTTGAGCTTCCGCCATAAGCGGAGTTTAGCCCGCAATCTCAGCGGACGGAAACGACCTTGAACGGCAGGATTTCGCCGTCGTGCTCGGTAATCGACACGTATTCGCCGGGCGCGAAACGATGGCGATCGAATTTGAAGATCGGCTCGTCGTCGTCGGCACCGGCCGCGTAGGAAAACGCCCAGCGCCCGCCGCGGGCGTGGATCAGCAGGCCGGTTTCGTCGGCTTCGCCGCGCGCGAAACGGCGCACGGTGCAGCGGTCCTTATCCTTCTTCCAGCCGTCGGGATCGAGATGGCCGTCCGCCGTCAACGGTGCCGCGAACTCGTAGCCGATTCCGGAATCGCCGTCCGGCTTCGTCTTGGTGCGCGCGAGTTCGAGGCGGATATGTTTCAAGGCCATCGTGTTCCCCACTTCAAATCAGTTCGCCTTGCCGCATTCCGGATTATCGGGATGCGTTTGACAGAAATGCCGCAAGGCAAGTTTGAGCGTCGCCGCGCGGACATGATCGCCGCGTTTCATCGCCCCGGCGATGTCGTCGAGGATCATCGCCTTGACGTGTTTCACCCCGGCGGAATCCTGACATAGGAAGGCGCCGAGCTCGACGGCCGCCATCTCGGAGATATGTTCGTGCTCCGCGATCGCGCGCACTTCGTCCGCCGTCAGATCGGCGAGCGACAGGCAATCCACCCAGGTCAACATGGCAAGCCCCTCCCCCCGGCGGGCTTGCCGGTGCCGTTCGCGACGCGGTGTTAATGCGCCATCAGCACCGGCAATGTGGCGTTCTGCAAAACGTGACGCGTGACGCCGCCGAACACGAGCTGGCGCAAGCGGCTATGCGTATAGGCGCCCATCACCAGCAGGCCGCAGCCCGCCTTGACCGATTCCGCGAGCACATGCGGGCCCGCCTGGATCGTCGGCACGTCGGCGCGCGCGATGTCGATCTTCAGCCCGTGGCTCGCCATATAGGCTTCGAGCGGCGCTTGATCGTTTTCCGCCACCTTGATGCCCGCGACGATCGCGACGACTTTGCTGGCCCCTTTGAGGAACTGCATGCCCGCCCCCAGCGCGCGCGCGGCTTCGCGGCTGCCGTTCCAGGCGAAGGCGACGGGCCCGTCGAACGAAACCTCGCCCGACAGCGGCGCCACCATGACGGGACGGCCGGTTTCCAGCAGCGCCGTTTCGAACGCGACGGTCGAGGCGATCTGGTCGTCCTCCGACGGGCGCGGCAGCACGATCAAATCGGCGAAACGACCGTAGCGCGCGATCGCATCTTCCTCCGAACCCTCGGGCTCGATGAGTTCGCTATCGACGCCGGCGGCTTTGCTCCACGCGGCGTAGGTCGCGCGCGCGGTCTCGGCGCGGCGCTTCAGATCCTTTTCGGCCGCGCCGACGATCTGTTCGACCAGCGCGCCCGAAGCACCCTCGCCCACGAAGGGAACCGCGTCGCGCGGATCGCCCGCGGCGTGCAACGCTTCGACGCGCGCGCCGAATTTGCGCGCGACGGCGGCGGCTGTCGCCAGCGCGCGTTCGTCGGCAGTGGAACCGGACAGCGGAACGAGTACGACCTTGAAGCCCATAGCGACCTCCATTTCACGAAGGAGATTACACCCTAGATATCGGGTTGGGATTGACCTGCATCAACCGCGCGGCATGCCTCGGAAATTACTTGCGCCGGCGCGGCGGCGGCATCGAGATGCCGCCAATCGATCTCCCCCAACTCGCGCGAATTCTGCCCGGCCGCCACGGCGACACCGGCATCCGACGCGTCGTCCGTCCGTCCGGCGACGCGGGCGAGCCGCGTTTGCGCCGGACAATCGAGCCACAGACCTTGGAATTCTACACCGGCCGCACGGGCGATGTCGCGCATCGTATGCCGCTCCGCCGGGTCGGCGAAAACCGCATCGACGACCACCGAATGCCCGGAAGCGAGGGCCGCGCGCGCGCGCGTATACAAACTCTCATAGACCGCGCGGCTGGCTTCGCGCGTATAGCTCTCCGGCGGCAGCTTCTCTTCGGGCTCCACGCCGGCCAAGCGCTTGCGCTCCACGTCCGTGCGCAGGATGACGGCCCCCGGCGCCACGCCGATACGCGGCGCGATCCCCGACGCGACCGCCGATTTGCCCGACCCCGACAGGCCGCCGACGGCGGCAAGGATCGGTTTCGGCCGTTCCGCCAGGAACGACCGCGCCAGTGCGAAACAATGGGCGGCGATGTCATGTTCGTCGCGCGCGCGCGTTTCGTCTTTCTGATTGGCGGCGGAAAAGCCGCGCGTCTTGGCCGCGATGGCCGCGCGCAGCGACAAGAACAGCGGCATCAGGGCGAGGCCCGCCTCGTCGGGCCGGCGTTGCAGGTAGCGCGCGAACACCGCGTTGGCGAGATCGCGCCGCCCGATGCGGATCAAATCGAAAATCGGAAAAGCGAGATCGTAGAGCGTGTCGATACACGACACGCGATCGTCGAACTCGATCCCGTCGAAAGGCACGGGGGCGCCGTCGATCGTGCAGATATTGCGCAAATGCATGTCGCCGTGACAGCGCCGCACCGCCCCGCTCGCGCGGCGCGTTTCGATCAAGCGGCGATGTTGTGCGATTTCTTGGCGCGTCGCGCGATCGAGCGCTTCGACAGCACCTTTGTCGAACAGCTTGGCGAGGTCTTCGGCGTCGCCGTCCTCGACCCAGCGCAGATCATCGGTGCCGCCATGCGACGAAACGCTCGCCGCCACGTCATGCACGCGCGCCAAAACATCGGCCAGCAAGCGCATGTCGCGCCCGTTCAGATCGCCGCGCTGCGCGCGCGCATCCCACAATCCGGCCCCGTCGAAGCGGCGCATGACCACGATCCAATCGAGCGCGTCGCCCGATCCGCCGATCCCGGCTTCGGTGACTTTCTCGACGCCGAGATAGAGATCCGGCGCCCAAGCGCGGTTCACGGCGATCTCGGCACAGCACATTTTTTCGCGCAATCCGCACGTCGAGAAATCGAGGAACGGGAATTTGACCGCGCGTTTGAGCTTGTAGGCGTGCGCTTGGGTCAAGAACACGGCGGAGATATGCGTATCGATCCGAACCGGCGTCTCGCCGCCATGCGTCGCGGGATCGGCGAGGATCGCGATCGCGCGGTCCTGGCCCATCGTCCCGCTCCCCCTCGCGCCCATCAATGCGCGTCGCGGCGGTTTTCGACGATGCCGGCGGGATCCATATGGACGATCACGTCCGATCCCGGGAAGGCGGCCATCACCGCCTCCTCCACCGCGTCCGCCGCCCCATGCGCCTGGTGGAGCGTGAGGTTGCCGTCGATTTCCAGATGCATCTGCACCGAGATATTGGGCCCGACCGCGCGCGTGCGCAGATCATGGACGTCCAAAATCAGCGGATTGGCGCGCGCGATCGCGATGATTTTTTCGCGCGTTTCCTCGGGCAATTCGCGATCCATCAGGTGATCGAGCGCGTCGCGCCCTATCTTCGCCGCCCCCCACAGAATATAGGCGCCGATCGCAAGTCCCGCGAGCGGATCGAGGATATCGATCCGGAACACCATCGAGGCGAGCAGCGACACGATGACCGCGCCGTTCAGCAGAAAGTCGGACGCGTAGTGCAATCGATCGGCACCCACGGCCAGCGAACCGGTCCGCGTCACCACGTATATCTGATAGCGGACCAGCGCGAAGGTCAGCACCATCGACAACGCCATGACGGCGATGCCGACCTCGCCGCTTGTCACCGGCACGGGCGTCCACAAGCGATGCACGGCCTCCGACAGCAGCAGCAGCGCGGAGCCGCCGATGAACGCGGCCTGGGCGAGACCGGCCAGCGCTTCCGCCTTGCCGTGGCCGAAGCGATGTTCGGCGTCGGCGGGGGCGAGCGCATGGCGCACCGCGAACAAATTCACGAGCGAAGCCGCCGCATCGAGCAAAGAGTCGAGCAGGCTCGACAGTACCGACACGGAATCCGTGATCGCCCAGGCGCCGGTCTTCGCGACGATCAGAAGGCTGGCGACCGCGACCGAGGCATAGGTCGCGCGGCGCATCAGCGCGCCGCGTTCCTCGGGCAATACGGTTGCGGCCGGCGCGGTCACGGGAATTGACGCTCCGTGCGCCATTTGTCGCCGTCGCGCCGATGCACCAGCCGCTCGTGCAAGCGGAACGGCCGGTCGTGCCAGAATTCGATCGTGACGGGCTTCACGCGGAAACCCGACCAATACGGCGGGCGCGGCACCGCGCCCAGCCCGAATTTCAGCGTGTACTCGGCGACGCGCCGCTCGAGCGTGAAGCGCCCTTCCATCGGCCGCGATTGCTGCGAGGCCCACGCGCCGATCTGGCTGCCGCGCGGGCGCGAGGCGAAATACGCGTCGGCCTCCGCTTCCGTCACGATTTCCACATCGCCTTCGATGCGCACTTGGCGGCGCAGCGACTTCCAATGGAACAGCAGCGCCGCCTTGCGATGCGCCAGAAGCTGCGTGCCCTTCTTGCTTTCGAAATTCGTGTAGAAAACGAAGCCGCGTGTATCGAAATCTTTCAGCAGCACCATCCGCAGGCTGGGCATGCCATCCTGACCCACCGTCGCGACGGCCATCGCTTCGGGATCGTTGATTTCCTTCGCGCGCGCTTCGTTGAGCCACGCCGCAAAACGTGCGACAGGATCGACGGCCGGATCGAGTTCGGACGGGGACTGGGATTCGCTTTCCATGGCCCCTAAATAGACCCAGCCAACGCTTCGACCAAGACCGTGTTTGGAATAGACTGCGAACGGGAATCGTTATCGTTTCAGGACGGAATTTCGCAACCCGTCGAACCGTCGAAGGAGGACGGAAAAATGCGTGGGATCAAGATTTTCGCCGTCGGCGCCATCGCCCTCTCGCTCGCCGCCTGCGCGGAAGGCGGGCAAAAGGAAAATGTCGGCACCGTGCTGGGCGGTATCGGCGGCGCGGTGCTTGGCTCGCAATTCGGCGGCGGCCGCGGCCAGCTCGTCGGCGTCGCCGTCGGCACGCTGGCTGGCGCGTTCCTGGGGCGCGAGGTCGGCAAATCGCTCGACAAGGCCGATCAGGCCCATATGCAGCGCGCCGAAACGGCCGCGCAGACCGCCCCGGTCGGCCAGCGCATCAGCTGGAGCAATCCGGATTCGGGCAATTCGGGCACCGTGACGCCGACCCGCGAAGGCCGCGATCAGGCCGGCAACCAATGCCGCGAATACCAGACGACCGTCACCGTCGGCGGCAAGCAGGAACAGGCCTATGGCACCGCCTGCCGCCAACAGGACGGCAGCTGGAAGGTCGTCAACTAACCTTCCGGCCCATCGCGCGAAATCGGACCCGGTCCCGCCCCCAGGCGGGGCCGGGTTTTTTGCTGCTCCGCACATAATCCGGCCATCCCGGCGTTGCCTGACCCGGACTTTCGTGTAGGATGCCGGCCAATTCGCCAGTCGAAACGCGGACTTAGAAACGCATGTCGGAATCCAAAGCCCTGTTGCAGGGCAAACGCGGCCTCATCATGGGTGTGGCCAATGATCGCTCTATCGCCTGGGGCATCTCCAAGGCGGTGGTCGAACACGGCGCCGAAATCGCCTTCACCTATCAGGGCGAGGCGCTGGAAAAGCGCGTGCGGCCCTTGGCCGCACAGCTCGGCTCGGATTTTCTGATCTCGGCCGACGTCACCGACACGGCGTCGCTCGACAAGGCGTTCGACGAGATCGCCAAGCGCTGGGGCAAGCTGGACTTCGTCGTCCATGCCATCGCCTATTCCGACAAGGACCAGCTGAAGGGCAAATACGTCGACACGACGCGCGAGAACTTCCTGAACTCGATGGACATCTCGGTGTTCTCGTTCACGGACGTGGCGCGCCGCGCGCGCCCGATGATGAAAGAAGGCGGCGCGATGCTGACGCTTTCCTATATCGGCGCCGAACGCATCATCCCGCATTACAACGTGATGGGTGTCGCGAAGGCCGCCCTCGAAGCCTCGGTGCGCGCGCTGGCCGCCGATCTGGGGCCGGAGAATATCCGCGTCAACGCGATCTCGGCCGGCCCGATCCGCACGCTCGCGGCGTCGGGCATCGGCGATTTCCGCTACATCCAAAAATGGAACGAGCTGAACGCGCCGCTGCGCCGGGGCACGACGATCGAAGACGTCGGCGGTTCGGCGCTTTATCTGCTGTCGGAACTCGGCTCGGGCGTCACCGGCGAGGTTCTGCACGTCGATAGCGGCTATCACGTCGTCGGCATGATGGCGACGGAATCGGCGGGCGAGCTTTCCGATCTGCTCGCCGGCTTCAAGAACAAGGGCGCATGAGCGCCAATTCCTTCGGCACGCTGTTCCGGGTTACGACCTGGGGCGAAAGCCATGGCCCGGCGCTGGGCGCCGTCGTCGACGGCGTGCCGCCGCGATTGGCGCTGGACGAAGCCTTCATTCAAGGCTTCCTCGACAAGCGCAAGCCGGGCACGTCGCGCTTCGTCACGCAACGCCGCGAGTCCGACACGGTCGAGATCCTGTCGGGCGTGTTCGACGGAATGACGACCGGCACGTCGCTATCGTTGATGATCCGCAACGAGGATCAGCGCTCCAAGGACTATTCCGAGATCGCGGCGAAGTTCCGCCCCGGTCACGCCGACTACACCTATTGGGCGAAATACGGCATTCGCGATTATCGCGGCGGCGGGCGTTCGTCCGCGCGCGAGACGGCGGCGCGCGTCGCCGCCGGTGCGGTCGCGCGCCGCGTGCTGGGCGATGGCGTGACGATAAGGGGCGCGGTCGTGCAGATCGGCCCGCACAAGATCGACCGCGCGAAATGGGACTGGTCGGCTTGCGCCGAAAATCCCTTCTGGTGTCCCGATCGCGCCATGGCCGCGAAATGGGAAGAATTTCTCGACGCGACGCGCAAGGCGGGATCGTCCGCCGGCGCCGTGATCGAAGTGGTCGCCGACGGCGTGCCCGCCGGCTGGGGGGCGCCGATCTACGGCAAGCTCGACTCCGATCTCGCCGCCGCGATGATGGGCATCAACGCCGTGAAGGGCGTGGAAATCGGCGACGGTTTCGCCGCCGCCGAATTGTCGGGCGAAGCCAATGCCGACGAGATGCGCAGCGGTAACGCGGGCCCGACCTTCCTGTCGAACCACGCGGGCGGCATTCTGGGCGGTATTTCCACCGGTCAGCCGGTCGTCGTGCGTTTCGCGGTGAAGCCGACCTCGTCGATCCTGTCGCCGCGCCGCACGATCGATATCGACGGCAACGAGACGGAAATCGTCACCAAAGGCCGCCACGATCCGTGCGTGGGTATTCGCGCCGTGCCCGTCGGCGAAGCGATGATGGCCTGCGTGCTCGCCGATCATAAGCTGCGCCACCGCGCGCAATGCGGCTGATTCCGTGGCGCTCGATCTGAAGACTTTGATCGTACGCCGGTCGCGGCGCATGGCGGGTCTCAATCTCCTTTTCGCGTCGGGCGTGTTCGGCCTCGCCGTCGCCGTCACCTGGCAAGCCTGGCAACAAGGCGAAACGCTGGGCGCGGCGCTGTTGTTCCTCGCCATCGCGGCGTTCTGGGGCGTGCTGATGGGGCAGCAATTCCGCGACGACACGCCCAAGATCGTCGTCGGCAAAGACGGGCTCGAAATGCCCGGCGTTTCCGATGCGCCGCTCGGTTGGGACAAGATCGAGGAATTGGCGCTCGGCACGGGCATCCGCGCGCTCGGCGGCGGGCGCCTCGACGTCTATGTCGATCCCGAGACCTATTCGAAGCTCAAGCTCGGCAATCGCTGGATGGGCGATCTGATCGTCCGCCGCCCGGGCACGAAGCCCGGCTTCACCATTCTCGGCGCCGGACTCGACACCAAGCCGCGCCTCGTGTTCGAGGCGATAAGGCGCCATTGGCCGCCGGCGGAAACGGCTCCCAAGGAATAACGCGATGGACCGGCTGCAAGCGTTTATCGGCATGTTCGCGATTCTGGGTATCGCCTGGACGCTGGCCGAAAATCGCCGCCATGTGAGCCTGCGCGCGGCGTTGCTGGGCCTTGCCGTGTCGTTCGTCTGCGCGGCGTTGTTCCTGAAACTGCCTTACGTCGCCACGACGATCGGGCTGCTGAACGCGCCCGTCCAAGCGATCGCGGACGCGACGCGCGCAGGGACCACCCTGGTCTTCGGCTATCTCGGCGGCGGCCCCTTGCCGTTCGACGAGAAATTCCCGGGCGCCTCGTTCGTCTTGGCGATCCAGGCTTTGCCGATCGTGCTGGTCGTCTCGGCGCTGACGACCGTGCTGTTCCATTGGGGCGTGATGCCCGCGATCGTGCGCGCCATCGCCTGGGCCTTGCGCCGCACGATGGGCGTGGGTGGGGCCGTGGGCCTGTCGACCGCCGCGAACGTTTTCGTCGGCATGGTCGAAGCGCCGTTGTTCATCCGCCCGTATCTGGCGAAACTCACGCGCGCCGAACTCTTCGTCGTCATGGTCGGCGGCATGGCGTCGATCGCCGGCACGGTGATGGTGCTTTACGCCACACTGATCGGGCGCATCGTGCCCGACGCCTTCGCGCATATCCTGATCGCGTCGCTGCTGTCGGCTCCCGTGACGATCCTGATCGCGCGCATCATGGTGCCGGAAACCACACCGGGTGCGACCGAGGGCGAATTGGGACCGCTGGAGCCCGTCGCCAACGGCGCGATGGACGCGATCGTGAAGGGCACGGCGGCCGGCCTGGAACTGTTGCTCAACATCTGCGCGATGCTGATCGTGCTGGTGGCGCTCGTCGCCTTGGTCAATGCGGGCCTTGGCCTGCTGCCGGACGCGTTCGGCGCGCCGTTGAAGATCGAACGCATGCTGGGCTGGATCTTCGCGCCGATCTGCTGGCTCATGGGCATTCCGTGGTCAGAAGCCCCGCAAGCGGGAGCATTGCTCGGCCTCAAGACGGCGCTCAACGAATTCGTCGCCTATCTGTCGCTGGCGGGCGACGGCGGTGCTGGATTGTCCGAACGCACGCGGCTCATCATGCTCTACGCGCTGTGCGGCTTCGCCAATTTCGGGTCGCTGGGCATCATGATCGGCGGCATGGCGACGATGTGCCCGGCGCGCCGGCCGGAGATCGTCGAGCTCGGCTTCAAATCGCTGGTCGCGGGCACGCTCGCCACCTGCCTGATGGGCGCGATGGCGGCGGTTCTCTACTAAGCGTTCTTGCGCGCCGCGATCAGGAATTCGCGGTTGCCTTCGGGTCCCTGGATCGGGCTCTCATCCTCGCCGAACACGGTCCAGCCGATGCGCGGCAGCCATTGCGCGATGCGCGCGCGCACTTCCGTATGAAGTTCGGGCTCGCGCACCACGCCGCCCTTGCCCACGCGATCCTTGCCGACTTCGAATTGCGGCTTGATCAGCGCCACGACGACCGCGCCCGGCTTGGCCAACGCCAACGCGGCGGGCAACACGGTTTCGAGGCCGATGAAACTCGCGTCGCACACGACCATATCGGGCGCTTCGGGGATGATCTCCACCGTCAGATGCCGGGCGTTCGTCTTTTCGAGCACGATCACGCGCGGATCGTTGCGCAGCTTCCACGCCAACTGCCCGTGGCCGACATCGACCGCGTAGACCTTCGCGGCCCCCTTGGTCAGCAGCACGTCGGTGAAGCCGCCGGTCGAAGCCCCCACATCGATGGCGGTCTTGCCCGCGACGTCGATGCCGAACGCCTCGATCGCATGGGCGAGCTTCAAACCGCCGCGGCTGACCCAGGGATGCGGCTGGCCGCGCATTTCCAGCGCGATGTCCTCGGCAACCGGCGTGCCCGGCTTGTCGAGACGCTTCTCGTTCGAGAAGACGAGGCCCGCCATGATCGCGGCCTGCGCCTTGGCCCGGCTTTCGGCCAAGCCCCGCTCCACCAGCAATTGGTCGAGGCGCTTCTTCAAGCGCGCTTTTCGGCGCGACCCAGCGCCGTCAACGCCGCGTTGGCGATCGACCGCGTATCGAGGCCCGCTTCGGCGTATTGGCGTTCGGGCGTGTCGTGGTCGATCAAGCGATCGGGCAGCGTCAGCGCGCGGATTTTAAGGCCCGCATCGAGTGCCCCCGCATTCGCCAAAGCTTGCAGCACGGCGGCGGCGAAACCGCCTTGGCTGCCTTCCTCCACCGTCAACACGACTTCGTGCGACCGCGCGAGACGCAGCACCAGATCGAGATCGAGCGGCTTCAGGAAGCGCATATCGGCGAGCGTGGCGCTCAAACCCTGCTGGGCGAGCGCGTCGCACGCTTTTTGACATTCAGCCAAGCGACCGCCGAGATTGAGGATCGCGACCGCAGTCCCTTCGCGCAACACGCGGCCCTTGCCGATCGCCAGCGTCTCGCCCGCGTCGGGCATCGCGACGCCGATCCCTTCGCCGCGCGGGAAACGCACGGCGATCGGGCCTTGGTCGTAGGCGGCGGATGTCGCGACCATGCGCGCCAAATCGGCTTCGTCGCCCGGCGCCATCACGACGAAATCGGGCAAGCAGCCGAGATAAGCGA
Source organism: Alphaproteobacteria bacterium (assembly GCA_017308135.1). NCBI lineage: Bacteria > Pseudomonadati > Pseudomonadota > Alphaproteobacteria > Alphaproteobacteria bacterium. The sequence continues at coordinate 427,067 of JAFKFM010000007.1, read as the reverse complement.
GATCGTAGATCCCGGCATGGGTCGCGCCGTCCGCCCCCACCAACCCCGCGCGGTCGAGCGCGAAGCGCACCGGCAGGGATTGCAGCATCACGTCGTGCACGACTTGGTCGTAGCCGCGTTGCAGGAAGGTCGAGTAGATCGCCACGAACGGCTTCAACCCGTCCGCCGCCATGCCCGCCGCGAAGGTGACCGCGTGCTGCTCGGCAATACCCACATCGAAGCAGCGCTTCGGGTGTTTCTTGGCGAACAGATCGAGGCCCGTGCCCGACGGCATCGCCGCCGTCACCGCGACGATCTTCGGGTCCTTGTCGGCCGCGTCGATCAGCGCATCGGCGAAGACGCGCGTATAGGTCGGCGCCTTGGCGCCGGCGGGCTTGGCCGCACCTTTGAGAACGCCGTCATTCGCGACTTGCAGATCGAACTTGTTGACCGCGTGGTAGCGATCCTCGGCTTCCTTGCCGAAGGGATGGCCCTTGCCCTTTTGCGTGATCACATGGATCAGCACGGGCCGGTCGTCGCGGCTGTCGCGCACATTGCGCAGGATCGGCAGCAAATGGTCGAGATTATGGCCGTCGATCGGGCCGACGTAATAGAAGCCCATCTCCTCGAACAGCGTGCCGCCGCCCGCGACCATGCCGCGCGCGAATTCCTCGGCGCGCTCGGCCGCCTGGAACAAGGGCTTGGGCAAATGGCTCGCCACTTCGCGCGCCAGGCTGCGCAAGCCCACATAGGGGCGCGAGGAAATGAGGCGCGAGAGATAGGAACTCATCGCGCCCACCGGGGGTGCGATCGACATGTTGTTGTCGTTCAAGATGACGATCAGGCGCGCGCGCATAGCGCCCGCGTTGTTCATCGCCTCATAGGCCATGCCGGCGGACATCGAGCCGTCGCCGATGACCGCGATGCAATGACGCTTGTCGCCGTTGAAATCGCGCGCGACGGCCATGCCCAGCGCCGCCGAAATCGACGTCGACGAATGGGCCGCGCCGAAAGGATCGAATTCGCTTTCGCTGCGCTTGGTGAAGCCCGACAAGCCCCCACCCTGGCGCAACGTGGAAATGCGATCGCGCCGGCCGGTGAGGATCTTGTGCGGATAGGCTTGGTGACCCACGTCCCAGATCAGCCGGTCGCGCGGCGTATCGAAGACGTGATGCAACGCGACCGTCAGTTCGACGACGCCAAGCCCCGCCCCCAAATGCCCGCCCGTGCCCGCGACGGCCGCGATCGTCTCGCGGCGCAATTCCTCGGCGACGTGCTTCAGCTCGCTCGCGTCCATTTTGCGCAAGAGCGCGTGGTCGCAAGCGCGATCGAGATGGGGCGTTTCGCCCGAATTATGCCCGGGCCCGCTCATGATTTGCGCGCCACGGTCCAGCGCGCCAAGGCGCGCAGATTGTCGGCCTTCACGTCGAACACGTCGAGATGCTTGGCCGCTTGTTCGGCCAGCAGCGCCGCCTGGGCGCGTGCGCGCTCCGGCCCCAGGATCGACACGAAAGTCGCCTTGCCGCGCGCTTGGTCTTTGCCCGTCGCCTTGCCCGCATCCACCGAGGAACCCTCCACGTCGATCAGGTCGTCCGCCATCTGGAACGCGAGGCCAAGATCGTGGGCGAATGCGACGAGGGTATGGCGGATATGGGCTGGCGCCTTGCCCAGAATGGCGCCCGATTGCGCCGCGAAGGCGATCAACGCGCCGGTTTTCAGGCGCTGGAGGCGCGTGATCTGGCCGATATCGAGGCTTTCGCCCTCGGCGGCGAGGTCGATCTGCTGGCCGCCGACCATGCCCTCGGCCCCCGACGCCAAGGCGAGGGCGAGCACGAGATCGGAGCGCACCAGCGGATCGGCATGGGTCAGCGGATGGGCGAGCACTTCGAACGCCTTGGTGAGTAGCGCATCGCCCGCCAGGATCGCGGTCGCCTCGTCGAACGCCTTGTGCACGGTCGGCCGGCCGCGCCGCAGATCGTCGTCGTCCATTGCGGGCAGATCGTCGTGGACGAGGGAATAGCAATGGACGAACTCGATCGCGCAGGCGACGCGCAGCGCGCAGGCTTCGTCGACCGCGAACAGCTTGGCCGTTTCCAGCACCAGGAAAGGCCGCATGCGCTTGCCCCCGCCCAGGCACGCATAGCGCATCGCCTCGTGCAGATCGGCCTCGAGTCCATCGCCCTTGGGCAAAAACGCGTCCAGCGCCGCCTCGACCTTGGCGGCGGTCGCGGTCAGCGCTTGGGCCAGCGTATCGGTCATCGATCCGCGTCGAACGGCGTCGCTTTCGCCTCGCCGCCGGAAATCTGGATCTTTTCGATCCGTGCGGCGGCCTCGGCGAGCTTCTTCTCGCAATGTTTTTTCAACGCCGCACCGCGCTCGTAAGCGGCGACGGATTCGTCGAGCTTGCCCTTGCCCTGTTCGAGCGCGCGCACGATCCCTTCGAGCTCCGCAAGCGCGTCCTCGAAGGAGAGTTTGGCGATATCGGCCGGAGTCCCTTGCGTCATGCCCGGTTTATAGGCGCCCCGGAACGCAAGGGCAACGGGGTCGGGCGGCCCGCCCCGGCTCCGGTGCCTGGGGATGGTTCCGGACGCGGATACGCGAACTCGGATCGCTTGGCCCCGCGCGGCCGGAATCGTCCGTCCGCGAACCTTGTTTCGGACGCTCGAAATTCGGCGGCCGTCATCGCCAGTACTCCGACTACTTTCGAAAACATTCGACTTTAGGATTTATCTCTCTTGTATTGGCGATTTCAAATCCCAACCATGCTTCGTCGTTCACTGAACGACCTAAAAGCCGGGAGGCAAAAAATGAATCGATTGGTCCGGGGCGCGATCGGGATTTTGGCGTTGTCGTCTATGCTCACCGGCTGCGGCCATCTCGGCAAATCGATGATCGAAGGTGAGTTCTACAGCGAGAAGCCCTTCGTACCTGCGGGTACGATCACGGTTCTTCCGCCAAAGCTCGACCGGGTAGACTTGTTTTCCCATATAGCGCGCGGCGACTACTGCGTTCACTACAAGATCATAACCGGATACGAGCATCCGTTGGCGAAGGCGGCTCGAACACAGCATACACCGCCGCCGACGCAATCAACGACGCCCCAACAAACGCCCGCATCGACAGCGCCGACGAAAACTGCGTCCTTCGGATGGATTCTGAGTGCCTTCATTCCGGCTGCCGCAGCCGAGAACGAGAAGCCCCAGCCCGCTGCGGGAGAGAAGGTCGTGCCCGCCCCGCCCCCTACCGCAAACCGTGGCGCCGATACGAACAGGGTTGCTGAGGCTTGTCGCGACGATATCAATAGATTGGCGTCGACGAGCAACGAAACGAATTATTCGGTCTCGCAACGTTTGGCGCGCGCCTACGACGAATTCGCGCGCGGCTCCGCCGATGGAACAACACCGACTACGACCGAGCTTCGCTATCGCCGGAACGAAATTCAAGACGAAGTGATCCGCGCGTCCGAGCAACGCTGCAATGCCTACAAGCTTTATCTGCAGACGGTGCAGTCGAACGCTTCGTTCCTGTCGGGCAGCGCTTCAACGATCCTCGGCGGATTGGGCGCTATCTTCACAGATTCCGGCGTGTCGCGCGCATTGGCGGGCGCCGCCGGCATCTCCGCAGGCGTCGGCGCACAATTCCAGGATAGCTTCTTTATGAGCCTGGCCGTGCCAGCGATCTCGGAAGGGATCGATAACGCACGACAGACCATATTCAAGCAGATCCGTCAGCAGCGCGATAGCGACATAAACGGCTACACGTTGCAGCATGCGTTGCTCGACGCGGTGCGTTACGATGGTTCGTGTAGCATTCCGCGCGGCCTGCAAGAAGTGGCGGACGCGGCGCGCAACGTCCGCAACCCTTCGGCGTTCGTGATGCAGCGGGCGATCGATCAGTTCGCAATGGCGCGGCAAAGCTTGAACGATCTCACCCGCACCGAAGGCGGAGATTTCCCATCCGGCGGCATCATCGGACCGCCGATCGACCGGGATAGCCCGTCGAGCCTGTTGGCTTTGGTCAATCAGTCGCCCTTGAAGGCGATCCAAGCGCAGATCGACAATGTGAATACCCAGGAGCAAAACACGGATATTCGTCTATCGCGATTCTTGGCGGCGGCCGCGACGGAGGATGTGGGCACTCTGGAGCCCGCTGTTGCGATCGTGCGCAAAGAACTCGCCGCCGCGCGGGATCGAACGACGGCGGCGATCAATACTGACGAAATCAAAAAATCCGCGCAGGAGATCGACGTGAAACTGCGCGGGGCGCGACGCTCTTACGCGGACGCGCGGGATGACGCGGCAAAACGCGATATCGCATTCGCCGAAATCAATGTCCAATCCGGCGAAGCGCAATCCAAAGTCCTCGCCGAAATCGAGAAGGCGGCCTTGCCGTTCTTCAGCGCGGTTATCGCCAGCCGGGCATCGAGCGGCGCGATATCGAAGGATCAAAAAATCCAATATCTATGCCGTGTCCACGCTCTATTCGTCGCGGTCCACAAAGCGGAACAGGAGCCTGAGGCGCCGGCCGCCTGCAAGAAGCCCTAACCCAGCCGGTTGATCCCGTCGAAAGCCGCGGTTTTGTAGCATTCGGCGAGGGTGGGATAGTTGAACACCGTCCGCACGAAGTAATCGACCGTGCCATCGAAGGCCATCACGGCCTGGCCGATATGGACGAGTTCGGACGCCCCCTCGCCGATGATATGCACGCCCAGCAGCTGGCGCGTTTCGGCGTGGAAGACGAGCTTCAGCAAACCCGTCTTATCGCCGATGATCTGGCCGCGCGCGATTTCCTGATAGCGCGCCTTGCCCACTTCGTAGGGCACGCCGGCTTCGGTCAGCTCTTCCTCGTTCTTGCCGCAGGTGCTGATCTCCGGGATCGTATAGATGCCGTAGGGGAACAGCTCCGGCACCGAGGTCGCATCCACGCCGAAGGCATGGCACGCGGCAAGCCGCCCCTGCTCCATCGAGGTCGAAGCGAGGGCCGGGAACCCGATCACGTCGCCGACGGCGTAAATACCCTTCACCTCGGTCTGGTAATGCGCGTCGACCTTGATGCGCCCGCGTTCGTCGGCGGTCAGGCCCGCATGGGCGAGATCGAGATTGCCCGTCGCCCCCGTGCGGCCGATCGAATAAAGCGCCTTCTCGGTGACGATCTGCTTGCCCGATTGCAGCTTCACCTTGACGCGCGCGCCATGCTCGGCGTCTTCAGTGTATTCGAGGCCCTCGACTTCCTCGCCCAAGCGGAACGTCACGCGGTTCTGGCGCATCTGATAGACCAGCGCGTCGGTGATTTCGTGGTCGACGAAATCGAGCAGGCGGTCGCGCTTGTCCACGACCGTCACGCGCACGCCCAGCGTTGCGAAAATCGTCGCGTATTCGGCGCCGATGACGCCCGCCCCGATCACGCACAGCGATTTGGGCAGGCGCTTCAAGCCCAGCACATCGTCGGAAATGAAGATGTTCTGCGCATCGAACGGAATGCGGCCCGAGCGCGTGGCGTTGGTGCCCGTCGCGATCACGATACGGCGCGCGCGAACCTCGCGCCGGCCGCGCCCGTCGAGGCCCACCAGCGCCACCGTGTCGGGCCCGGCGAATTTCGCTTCGGCGGCGATCATCTCCACGCCGTTGCGCTGAAGCTGATGGCGCACGACGTCCAGCTCGGCCTGAATCACGAATTGCGCGCGGAACAGCAGATCTTCGATCGTGATGTTCTGCTTTACCTGATACGAGGAGCCGTAGATGTTGCGCTCGCGATAGCCGGAGAGATGCATCACCGCCTCGCGCAGCGTCTTCGACGGGATCGTGCCGGTGTTGATGCACGCCCCGCCGACGACGGCCTTGTGCTCGATCACCGCGACCTTCTTGCCGAGCTTGGCGGCCTGGATCGCGGCGCGCTGGCCCGCGGGGCCGGAGCCCATGACGATCATGTCGTAATCGAATTCGGCGGCGGCGTTCATGGGATCACCCTTGGAGAAGCGTTTCGGCGAGCAGGAGCAGATCGCTTTCCATCTGGTCCTTCACGCAGCGATAGAGATCGCGGATCGACACGATGGCGACGATCTTGCCGTCTTCGACGACGGGCAAATGGCGGAAGCCGCGCTCGGCCATGATGTCGAGCGCTTGCTGCACGGTCGCGTCGGGCGCGATCGTCACGGGATCGGGCGTCATCGCGTCGGCGATCGTGGTCGTCGCGGGATCGAGTTCCTTGGCGACGACGCGGGTCAGCGCGTCGCGTTCGGAGAAAATGCCGACGAGCTTGTCGTCCTCGACGATCAGCAGCGCGCCGATACGCAAATAGGCCATCATCCGCGCGGCTTCGAGCACGGTGGCGGTGGGTTCCAGCGTCGCGAGGCTTTGCTCGCTGACGGCGTGGGGGATGACGGTGCGTTCGGCCTGGATCATGTCCGCACCGTCAGAAGAACAGTTTTTCGAGATCGACCGAGGAATCGCGGCCGAGCTGATCGAAATTGACCTTGAGCCATTCGTCGGCCTTCCGCCGTCCGAGATCGCGCAAGGTCAGCAGGAAATCGAAATCGAGATTGTATTTCGACGATACGCCGAAGGCGGCCATCTCCTCCTCCGCCTGGACCATGTGGAAGAAGATGCGCCGCAAGCCCGACCGCGCGGTCAAGCGATGGCGCTCCAAGAGCCGCGTGACGAAGGCGATGGTGCGCATCTCGCGCATCATCGTCGCGTTGAAGCTGATCGCGTTCATGCGGTCGGCGATGGCGCGCGACGTTTCGGGCAATTGCTCGATGCGGATCGGGTTGATCTCGATCAGCAGAATATCCGACGCGCGGCAATTATAGATCAGCGGGAACATCGCGGGATTGCCCATGAACCCGCCATCCCAGTAATGCTCGCCGTCGACCTCGACCGCTTGGAACAGATGCGGCAAACACGCCGACGCGAGCAGCACGTCGGCGGTCAGCTCGTGATTGCGGAAGACACGGATTTTGCCCGTGCGCACATTGGTGGTGGAGATGAACAGCTTCACGCCCTCGCCTTCGCGCACCTTGTCGAAGTCGATCATCTCCGCCAACGCTTCCTTCAGCGGATTCTTGTTCTGCGGATTGAACTGATAGGGCGACAGCAAGCGCGTCATCAGATCGAAGCCCTGATAGAAGGGCGACAGATCGAGATTGGCGGGATTGCCGAACAGCCGGTCCATCGGCGTGGGCTGGAAAATCGAGAAGCGCCCGCTCTCGCCGATGCGGTGCCAGAATTTCTCCAGCAACGCGCGCGCGGCCTGGGGCCCGCCTTGCGCCATGCCCCAAACGACCAGCGCGCCGTTCATCGCCCCCGCCGACGTGCCCGAAATGCCTTCGACGAGAAGACGATCGTCGTCGAGCAAGCGATCGAGCACGCCCCACGTGAAGGCGCCATGCGCGCCGCCGCCCTGCAAGGCGAGCGTGATGTGTTTTTTACCGTCCGCCATTCCCCGAACCCGGTCTGTTGCCGCCACTCTAGCAGCAAATCTGACCGGGATCGGTTAAGATTTTGATATCGCAGGAATTTCGGATCAACCGGCCATCAGCGCTTCGACATGGGCCGCACTCGATGCGGCCAATGCGTCCAGGTCGTAGCCGCCTTCCAGGCAGCTCACCACGCGATCCTGCGCGTGTTTTCGCGCGATCTCCATCAGCGCGCGCGTGACCCAGGCGTAATCGTCCTCGTGCAAACGAAGCCCCGCCAGCGGGTCGTTCTCGTGCGCGTCGAACCCGGCGGAGATGATGACGAGTTCCGGCTTGAATGCGTCGAGGGCCGGCAGAATCTTGCCCGTATAAGCCGCGCGGAATTCGGCGCCGCCCGAGCCGCCGGCGAGCGGCGCGTTGACGATGTTGTGCGCCACACCTTGTTCCTGCGCGGCCCCCGTGCCGGGATAGAGCGGCCATTCATGGGTCGAGGCGTAGAGCAGGTCGGCGTCGCGCTCGAACATATGCTGCGTGCCGTTGCCGTGATGGACGTCGAAATCGATCACCGCCACGCGGCGAAGCCCGTGCTTCACGCGCGCATGCAACGCCGCCACCGCGACGTTGTTGAACAGGCAGAAGCCCATCGACTGATCGGCTTCGGCGTGGTGCCCCGGCGGCCGCACGGCGCAAAACACGTTGCGCGCCTTGCCTTCGCACACCGCATCCACGCCCGCGACGGCGGCGCCGGCCGCGCGCAGCGCCGCATCGCCCGAGCCCGGCGAGACGATCGTGTCGCCGTCGAGTTGATGGCGGCCCTGCGGCGGAATGGAACCGAGCACGCCGTCGACATAGCTGCGCGGATGGACGAGGCAGAGCTGATCGTCGCTGGCGCGCGGCGCCGAAACGCGCTCGAGCTTCGCGAAAGCGGGTTCCGACAACGCCGCGAGCACGGCTTCCAGCCGGCGCGGATTCTCCGGATGGTAGGGGCCGGGATCGTGATCGAGGCAGGCCGGATGCGTGATCAATTGCGTGGTCATGAGGCGACGTCTCCCATGTCCATTGTGACGCGCCAAAGCGCCGCCGCCAATCGGACATTCACGCTCGCCGGCCGCCCTGCGCCGCATGTCTGGGTCGCGGGCGTGCCGCCCTGCGACACGGCGTCGCGCGGCCTTCGCCCACGGCGCGCGTTTCGCGTCCGACGTGTAGTTTCGTCGATGCTATGAAAGTCCAGACCGACCCGATCCTGCGAATTCGCGCGCTGCTGCCGGCGGCGTCGGTGCATGCGCGCGTCGCGGCGGCGATTTTCGTGCTGGGATTCGTGTTCGTGCTGGGCGTGCTACGCAGCTAGAAAAGCCGCGCAAGCCGCATCCGCCGGCACCGGGGCCCCGAACAAATAGCCTTGGCCGAAGCTCACGCCCATCTCGGCCAAAAGCTGCGCTTGCGTCAGCGTTTCGATCCCCTCGGCGACCGCGCTGATATCGAGCAGCCGTGCGAGATCGACGACCGAACGCACGATCTCGGCGGTGCGCCGATCCTCGACCAAGCGGCTTGTGAAGCTCTGGTCGATCTTGATGTGGTCGATCGGAAAGCGCGACAGATAGGACAGTCCCGAATACCCCGTCCCGAAATCGTCGAGGCTGACGCTCGCACCCAGCGCCTTGACGCGCGCCAAGGCTTCCGCCGCATGCGGATTGACGATCAGCGTCGTCTCGGTGATTTCGACTTTGAGATGTATCGGGTGGAGCCCGGCTTCCTCCAGCATCGGCGCAAGCCGCCCGGCGAGCTGCGTATCGGCGAAATGCGGCGCCGAGAAATTCGCCGACAGAAAAGCCGGTGCGCGGCCCGCCGCCGCGAGATCGCGGTTGAGGCCGGCGACCTTGCGCGCGGCCGCGCCCGCCACGGCGAAATCGAGCGTTTCGAGCAGATCGGCTTCCGCCGCCGGCCCCAGCAACGCCGCGGGCGGCAACAAGCCGCGCGTGGGATGGGCCCAGCGCGCCAAGGCTTCGAAGCCCGCCGGGGTGGCCCCGTCCAGCGCCACGATCGGCTGAAGGAAAGCGACGACCTCGCCGTTTTCCAGCGCATGGCGCAATTCGTGTTCGCCTTCGATGCGCGCGACGATCCGCGCCGTTTCCTCGGCGCCGATCGGCAGCGCCGGCGACAGCACGCGCGACGTGGCCACGCGCAAGCGATGGATCAACGTGCGCAACAGAATGGACATCAGCGGCGTGGCGCCCGCGATTTCGCGATGGATCTGGTCGCGGCCGACCACCACGAACACGCAATCGTCCAGGCAGCGCGCACTGGCCGAGCGGGGGGCCCCGTCGACCAGCGCCATTTCCCCGAAAATCTCGCCCGGCCCCAGACGGGTCAGCACCACGCTGCCCGTGGCGCGCGTCGCCGCGATTTCGACCCGCCCGCGTTCGACGATATAGGCGCAGTCGGCCGCGTCGCCTTCGTCGAACAACAGCGTCCCCGCCGCCACCCGGCGGCGGTACAACGCATCGACCATCGCGAGAATCCCCGCCTGGCGGCACCGGACCGGCACCGCTCCCGAACCGACCTTCGCATGGCCGGACCGCCCGCGTCGAACGCTTACCGGCGGCGGTTTCGCCCGCGCGGCGGGCATACATAAGCTCGAATTGGGGCAACGGGATACGATTCAAGGCGGTGACGGAGTGTAACAGCCGGGCACTTTCCTAGCGCCAACCCACGGTCTAGATTGAACTTCGCGAGCTTGGCGGCACGGTCGGTTCCTGCAATCCTGGAAACGACCGCAATGGCCGGGTTTTTGCTGTCGAATTGAACGCGGGCGGAAATTGTCCGGTCATACGATCGTGTTACGCGTCCCGGTATCCGGGGCGTATCCGGTTGGAAAACAGGGTGGAGTTGCTGGGGCATGCGTGTCGTAAGTCAGTTGGTCGTCGTCGCGATCCTTGGCGCCACGGGCGCCGGCGGCTGGTACGCCTATAAGTCGTATGCCAGCGGCACCGGCGAAGCGGCCCAGCGCCAGGCGGCCCCCGCCCCGCTGGTCGAGTTCGTGACGCCCAAGTTGATGACGGTCGTCGAACGGGCGGAAGCCGTGGGCACGGCCCGCGCCAACGAATCGGTCACGCTGACCGCGCGCCAATCGGGCACCGTGTTCCGCATCCTGTTCCAGGAAGGCCAGATGGTCCGCAAGGGCGAAGCGCTGGTGGAATTGGAAAGCCGCGAGCGCGCCGCCGATCTCGACTCGGTTCGCGCCGAGATTTCCCAAGCGCGCGCCGTCGCCGACGAAATCCGCCAGCAGCTCGACCGCGCGCGCCAGCTGCGCGCCACCGGCAATGCGCCCGAAGCGCGCGTCGATCAGCTGGAAAGCCAATTGCGCGCCGCCGAAGGGCGCATCCGCCAGAACGAAAGCCGCCAGCGCGCGGCCGACGCGCGGCTCGACGATTTCCGCATTTCGGCGCCGTTCGACGGCCGCGTGGGCTTGCGCCAGGTCAGCGTCGGCGCGCTGCTGCAGCCCGGCACGGTCGTCACGACGCTCGACGACGTCAGCAAGATCAAGCTCGATTTCTCGATCCCCGAGCAATATCTCGCCGTGCTGCGCCAGGGCCTCGCGGTCGGCACCACCACGCCGGCCTATCCGGGCCGCGAATTCCTGGGCCAGGTCACGGCGATCGACACGCGCGTCGATCCGCTGACCCGCGCGGTGCGCCTCAATGCCACCTTCGACAACGCCGACGGCGCGCTGAAGCCGGGCATGTTCCTGAACGTCGCCCTGGCCGTCGCGACGCGCGACAACGCGGTGGTCGTGCCGGAGGACGCGCTGGTCGCCGAAGGGACGCGCCAATTCGTCTACGTCGTCGCCGACGGCCGCGCGCTGCGCCGCGAGGTGCAGCTGGGCTTGCGCATGCAAAGCGAAGTCGAGATCCGCGACGGCGTGAAGCAAGGCGATCAGCTCGTCGTGCGCGGCCATCAGCGCATCCGCCATAATATCCCCGTCCGCGCGCAGCCGTTCCGCGCCGAATCCGCTCCCACCTCCTGAGGCTGTTCCCCCGATGGTCCTCTCCGAAGTTTCGATCAAGCGTCCGGTCTTCGCGACCGTCATTTCGCTGCTCATCCTGGTGCTCGGTTTCGCGGCCTATTCCCGCCTGCCGGTGCGCGAATATCCCGCGATCGATCCGCCGATCGTGTCGGTGACCACGATCTACAAGGGCGCTTCCAATCAGGTCGTCGAAAGCCGGGTGACGGAACTCGTCGAATCGGCCGTCGCGGGCATCGAAGGCGTGAAGACGATCACGTCGAACAGCCGCGAAGAACGCTCGCAGGTTTCGATCGAATTCCGCCTCGGCCGCGATATCGACGCGGCCTCCGCCGACGTGCGCGACCGCGTGGCGCGCATCCGCTCGCGCTTGCCGACGGGCGTGGACGATCCGATCATCGCCAAGGTCGACGGCGACCAGCGCGCGATCGTCTGGTTCACCCTCGCCTCCGACCGTTTCTCGCAGCTCGAACTCACCGACTACGCCAAGCGCAACATCGTCGATCGCCTGTCGATCGTGCCGGGCGTGGCGCAGGTTTCGATTTCCGGCGAGCGCCGCTATTCCATGCGCGTGTGGATCGACCGCCAGGCACTGGCCGCGCGCCAGCTGACGGTCGAGGACGTCGAAAACGCGATCCGCCGCCAGAACGTCGAATTGCCGTCGGGCCGCATCGAATCCACCCAACGCGAATTGACGGTGAAGACCGATTCGCGGCTGTCGAATCCGGATCAGTTCCGCGACATCGTGCTGAGCACGCGCCAGGGCTATCAGATCCGCCTGGGCGAAGTCGCGCGCGTGGAAGTCGGGCCGGAAGACGAACGTTCCGGCATCCGCGCCAACGGCAAGACCGCGATCGGCATCGGCGTCGTGCGTCAATCGACCGGCAACACGCTGACGGTCGCGGATGGCGCCAAGGCGGAAATGACCCGCATCGCGGAGAATTTCCCCGAAGGCATCCAATTGATGATCGGCTACGACGAGTCGATCTTCATCGCGCAGTCGATCTACGAGGTCTATCACGCGCTGATGATCGGCGTGGCGCTGGTCGTCGCCGTGATTTTCGTCTTCCTGCGCTCCTGGCGCGCGACGCTGATCCCGACGCTGGCGATCCCGGTTTCGATCATCGGATCGTTCATGGTGCTGGCGGCTTTGGGCTATTCGCTCAACGTGCTCACGCTGCTCGCCCTCGTGCTCGCCATCGGCATCGTCGTCGACGACGCGATCGTCGTGCTCGAAAACATCCATCGCCGCATCGAGGACGGCGAGCCGGTGCTGCTCGCCTCGATCCGCGGTTCGAACCAGATCGCCTTCGCCGTCATCTCGACCACGCTGACGCTGATCGCGGTGTTCGTTCCGATCTCGTTCATGGAGGGCAATACCGGCCGCCTGTTCACGGAGTTCGGCATCGCGCTCGCCGCCGCCGTGCTGTTCTCGGGCCTCGTCGCGCTGTCGCTGACGCCGATGCTGTGCTCCAAGCTGCTCACGTCGCATTCCGGCGAAGGCAAGCTGTACCTCATGACCGAAAAGATCTTCACGGGCATGAACGCGGGCTATCGCTGGCTGCTGGTCCGCGCTTTGGGCGCGCCGATCGTCGTGCTGGCCGGCGGCGTGGCGATCTCCGCCGCGGCCTACGGCTTCTGGAGCGTGCTGCCCAAGGAATTCGCGCCGGTCGAGGATCGCGGCACGATCATTATCCCGATTACGGCGCCCGAGGGCGCGTCGTACAACTATACGCGCGATTCGGTCGCCCAGATCGAACGCGTGCTGCAGCCCTATGTCGATTCCGGCGCGGCCGCGGGCATCATGGGCAATATCGCGCCCGGCTTCTCGCGCCCCGCCCCGGTAAATTCGGGTCTGGTGTTCCTGCGGTTGAAGCCGTGGGGACAGCGCTACAAGGATTCGGAGAACGGCGCGCCCAAGCCGCCGGGCCGCGAAATCAAACAGCAGGATATCGTGCGCGAGATCTTCCCGCGCATCACCGGCATTCCCGGCGTGCGCGCCGCACCGGTCAACCCGCCTTCGCTGGGCCAGCGCGGCTTCCAGCCGCCGATCCAGTTCGTCATCGGCGGCACGAGCTACGACACGCTGCGCGATTGGCGCGACCGCGTGATCCAGCGCGCCAGCCGCGACCCCCGCTTCCTGAACATGGACTCCAACTTCCGCGACACCAAGCCGGAGCTGCGCGTGCGCATCGACCGCGCGCGGGCCGCCGATCTGGGCGTGCCGATCGACACGGTCGGCCGCACGCTGGAAACGATGTTCGGCTCGCGCAACGTCTCGACCTATGTCGACCGGGGCGAGGAGTACAACGTCATCCTTCAGGCGCGCACGCAGGACCGCGCCACGCCGGCCGACCTCGCCGGGCTGTTCGTGCGCTCCGCGACGACGCAGACGCTGATCCCGCTGTCCTCGCTGGTGACGATGACCGAGGCAGCCGGCCCGGCCGAGCTCAACCGCGTCGACCGGTTGCGCTCGATCACGATCACCTCGTCGCTCGCACCCGGCTTCACGCTGGGCGAGGCGCTGAGCGAGCTCGAAAAAATCGCCGCCGAGGAGCTGCCGCCCGAAGCGCGCATCTCGTATCAGGGCCAGAGCCGCGAGTTCAAGGAATCGGCCTCGTCGCTCTACTTCACCTTCGGCATGGCGCTGCTGATCGTGTTCCTGGTGCTGGCCGCGCAGTTCGAAAGCTGGATCCACCCGCTGATCATCATGCTGGCCGTGCCGCTGGCGCTGACCGGCGGGCTCGGGATCCTTTACCTCACCGGGATCTCGCTCAACATCTACAGCCAGATCGGCATGATTTTGCTGATCGGCCTGATGGCGAAGAACGGCATTCTGATCGTCGAGTTCGCCAACCAGCTGCGCGACGAAGGCCACGACATCCCGTCGGCGGCGCTCGAAGCCTCGGTCGCGCGTCTGCGCCCGATTCTGATGACCTCGATCGCCACCGTGTTCGGCGCAATCCCGATCGCCGACGCGCGCGGGGCGGGTGCGGAATCGCGCGAAGCGATCGGCTGGGTCATCATCGGCGGCGTGGCGTTCTCGACCGTGCTGACGATCTTCGTGATCCCGGCGCTGTACGTGCTGTTGGCGCGGTTCACCAAGCCGATCGGCGCCATCGCGGCGAAGCTCGCGCACCAGGAACGCGCGCACGAAAGCCGCCAGCCGCAAGCGGCCGAGTGACGCGCTACGACGTCGCGATCGCCGGGGCGGGAATCCTCGGCGCATCGGCCGCATGGCGGCTCGCGCAAGCGGGGGCGAAGACCCTGCTGTTGGAAATGGAGGCGCGGCCTGGGTATCACACCACGGGCCGCTCCGCCGCCCTCTACGAAACCGCCTATGGCTCCGCGATCATCCGGCATCTGACGATCGCGTCGGGGCCGTTTTTTCGCGAGCCCCCGCAAGGCTTCGCCGATCATCCGTTGCTGACCCCGCGCGGCACGATGTTCGTGGCGGGACCCGACGGTGCCGCCGCCTTCGATCAAGCCCAAGCGGAAGCCTTGCCCGGCACGGTCGCCGAGATTCCGGCCGCCAAGGCGCTGGAACTTTGCCCGGTGCTGCGTCCCGACTGGACGAAGCGGGTGCTGTACAACGCCGACGCCGAGGACATGGACGTCGCCGCGATCCATCAAGGCTATCTACGCGGCTTCAAGGCGGCGGGCGGCACGCTGATTTGCGATGCCGGCGTGCGCGGCCTTGCGCGCGAAACCGGCGGCTGGCGGATCGACACCTCCGCCGGCGTCTTCGCCGCCGCGAATATCGTCAACGCCGCCGGCGCATGGGCGGATGAAGTCGCCGCCTTGGCCGGGCTTGGCCCCATCGGCTTGGTGCCCAAGCGGCGCACCGCCTTCGTGTTCGAAACCGCCCATGACGCGCACGCTTGGCCCTTCGTGTGCGAGATCGCGGAGAAGTTCTACTTCAAGCCCGATGCCGGTTTGATCTTCGCCTCGCCCGCCGACGAAACGCCGTCGCCGCCTTGCGACGCGCAGCCCGAGGAACTCGACATCGCCGAATGCGCCGCGCGGATCGAGGAAGCGACGACGCTGGAAATCCGCCGCATCCGCCGCAAATGGGCGGGCTTGCGCTGTTTCGTCGCGGACAAGAAGCCGGTCGTCGGCCGCGATCGGGCGGCGGAAAATTTCATGTGGCTCGCCGCCCCCGGCGGCTACGGCATCATGACCAGCCCCGCTTTGGGCCGGCTTTGCGCCGCCCTGGTCCTGGGCTTGGATTTGCCCGCCGATCTAGCCGCGCACGGCGTCGACGCGGCCGAACTCGCCCCCGCCCGCCTCGCTGGGCTATAAGGGGGCGCGATGAACACCGCCGACCTTCAAGCCAATGCCCGGCGCGCTTCGGCGCTGCTGAAAGCCATGGCGAACGAACGCCGCCTGATGATCCTGTGCCATTTGGCGTCGGGCGAAAAAAGCGTGGGCGAAATCGAAGCGCTGGTCGGTCTGTCGCAATCGGCGTTGTCGCAGCACCTCGCGCGCTTGCGCCGCGACAAGCTGGTCGAAACGCGGCGCACCGCCCAATCGATCCGCTACCGCCTGTCGGGCGGCGAGGTCGAAGCGGTGCTCGGCACGCTTTATGGACTTTACTGCGCGCCCGCCGCCGGGCGCGCCAAGCCCGCGCGCGGACGCAATGCCGCCGAGACGCGGGCCTGATTTTCCGGGAGACACACGATGCGTGCCATTTTCGTCGCGGCCCTGCTGGCCCTTTCGCCGTGGTTCTCCCACGCCCAGGAAGCACCGGCCTTCGATCCCGCCGCCCCGGGCCGTTTGACCGCCTTCGTCTATCGAGAGGTGCCGGCGACGGCCGCGATCAAGATCACGCCGCTTGACGATTCGCGCGAGAACCGTCGCCTCGCCCAAGCCTTCGAACGCGCGCTGGAACGCGTCGGGCGCAAGGTCGATCCGCGCAGCGCCTCGCTGTCGTTGAGCTTCACGACCGAGATCACGCAAAGCGGCCGGCCGGGCCCGACCACCGGCACCTTGGGTGTGATCGAAGGCAGCCGCGATGAAGCGCGCGTGCGCCTCAATCTCTATTCGACGACGCAGGATAGTCTGGCGACGGGCCCGCGCCGTTCGGACGGCGGCACGCCCAGCGTGCGCTATATGCTGACCGCGATCGTCGAGGATGCGAGCGGCAGCCGCCTGTGGCAGGCGAGCGCCACGCTGAACGGCACGCCGGCCGAGGAGCAGACCGCCTATGCCGCGATGGCGGGCGTGATCGCCGAGGAATTCGGCAAAATGGTCCGCCAGCGCAGCTTCCGCGTCGAGTAATCAGACCACGCCGTCGAAGCGCCACGGGATCGTCTTGCCGCCCAGGAAGGCGACGACGCCCGTCCCCGCCGCCGCGACGCGATCGGGGATCGCGTTCGCCGCACGGCTCAACGCGATCTTTTGCTTGTTGACCGGCAGGCCATAGAAGGCCGGGCCGTTCAAACTGGCGAAGGCTTCGAACTTGTCGAGCGCCTTTTCCTCGTCGAAGACCTGCACATAGGCTTCGAGCGCCGCGGGCGCGTTGAAGATACCCGCACAGCCGCACGCCGCTTCCTTCGTCTCGACCGTATGCGGGGCCGTATCGGTGCCCAGGAAGAAACGCGCATCGCCGGACGTCGCGGCTTTGCGCAGCGCATCGCGATGGATCGCGCGCTTGGCGATCGGCAGGCAATAAAGATGCGGGCGCACGCCGCCTTCGAAGATCGCATTGCGATCGATGATCAGATGATGCGGCGTGATCGTCGCGGCGGTGTCGACCTTCTGCGCCAGCACGAACTCGGCCGCTTCCTTTGTCGTAATGTGCTCGAACACGATCTTCAAACCGGGGAAATCACGGCGCAGCGGCGCCATCACCCGGTCGATGAAGGTTTTCTCGCGATCGAAAATATCGACGGCCTTGTCGGTGACCTCGCCATGGATCAGCAGCTTCATGCCGATCTTCTGCATGCGCGCCAGCCCTGCCTTGATCTTGGCGATATCGGTCACGCCATGCGCGGAATTGGTCGTCGCGTGCGCGGGATAAAGCTTCGCCGCGACCCAAACGCCCTCGGCGTAGCCGCGCTCGAGTTCGTCGGGATCGATCCCGTCGGTGAGGTACACCGTCATCAGCGGCTCGAAGCCCGGGCCCGCCGCCTTCCGGATACGCTCGCGATAGGCCGAAGCGGCGGCGGCGGTCGTGACCGGCGGCACCAAATTGGGCATCACGATCGCGCGGGCGAATTGACGCGCGGTGTAGGGGGCGACGGCGTCGAGCATCGCGCCGTCGCGCAGATGCACATGCCAATCGTCGGGCCGGGCGATGACGATGCGGTCGGTCACGTTTTCTCCCTTTCAGGAGATCGACATTAGAAGAGCGTCGACAGCATCCGCAAGCCCACGATCGCCAGCACCACGCCGAAAGCGCGGCGCAAGGCGGGCTGCGAGATCGCATGCGCGACTTTGGCGCCGTAGCCCACGCAAGGCAATTGGGCGGCCAGGATCGCCAAGCCCGCCGGCAGGCTGACATAGCCGATCGAGAACGGCGGCAAATCGGCGACATGCCAGCCGCCGGCGATGAAGCCGAGCGTGGCCGGGATCGCGATGAACAAGCCTATCCCCGCCGCCGTTCCCACCGCCATGCGGATCGGGAAGGAGAACAGCGACAGCGTGGGCACGGCCAGCGTGCCGCCGCCGATGCCCATGATCGACGACAAGCCGCCGATCATAAGCGCCATCACGCGCTGGCCGATCGGGCCGGGCAGTTCCTTGCGCAGCGCGACGCCGCCCGGAAACGCGACCATCTGCACCGCGACGATGACCGCCACGCCGCCGAAAATCCCGGCGAGCAGGCGCCCATCGACCAGCGACGCGAAGGCCGAGCCCAGGATCGCGCCGAGGATCGCGGGCACGAGCCAGCGCTTGAGCAGCGCTTCGTCCAGCGAGCCGCGCTTGCGGTGCGCGCGCGCCGAAATGATCGAGGTGGGAATGATGGTCGCCAGCGACGTCGCGACCGCGACCTGCATGCGGATCGATGCGTCGATGCCCGCATGCGTCAGCACCCAGAACAGTGCGGGCACCACGACGATGCCGCCACCCACGCCCAAAAGCCCCGCCAGAAAACCCGCGACCGCACCCGAAACCGCGATCACCGCCAACAGCAACACGACGGCCGACGCGCCGCCCTCCAAATCCAGCATACTTTTCGTCCCTTAAATCGAAGCGAGGGCTTAGACCACTTCTAGCGCGCCGTGTCGAGCGCGTGGAACACGTCGCCCGAAGGTGCCATGCATCGCACATGCCGCCGGTGCCACAGCGCGTAGAACAACAAGGTCCAGCAGGCGAAGCCCGCGCGCTTCTCGGAAGCCGCCGAAAACAAGCGCAAAACCGCGCCGGGCTTGACGATCTCGGCCACGCCGGGATTGGCCGCGACCAAAGGTCCGAGCCGGTTTGCGTCCGCCGCAATCCAGCTCTGCACCGGCACGGTGAAGCCTTGCTTGGGTGCGAACGCATTCGCCTCGGGCAATGCCGTCGACAGCCATTTGCGCAGCAGGAATTTTCCCCAGCGCTTGCGCACTTTCAACGCGTCTGGCAGGCGGAACGCGAAATCGGCGACAGCGGGATCGAGGAACGGCGTGCGCCCTTCCACGCCATGCGCCATCAAGCAGCGATCGAGTTTGCCCAATAGATCGTTGGGCAACCAGTCGGCGACATCGACCGCCTGCGCCACCTGCAAGCGCGTGCGCCCATTGTCCGCCGCCAGCGATTCCGCCGCCGCGATGCCCGAACGCCATGTCGCCGCCGGGATCGCCAGCGCGTCGAGCCCGTCGAAACTGCCCTTGCGGCGCATCGCGCGCCCGCCCATCCACCACGGCCGCATGGCGCTGCGATAGCGGCCATAGCCGCCGAATAATTCGTCGCCGCCTTCGCCCGACAGCACGACCTTGAATCCGCGCTTGCGCGCCATGCGCGCTAAGCCCCAAGTCGGCACGATCGCGTAATCGGCGGCGGGATCGTCCATCGCGGCGGCGATCGCGGGCAGATCGGCGAGGAAATCGTCGCGCGTCACCGGAACTTCGATCAGCTCGGCGTGCGCGGCTTTGGCCACGCGGCGCGCCGCGTCGCGCTCGTCGGCCGCCCCCGTTTCGGGGAAATAGGCGGTGAAGGCCGTGACCGGGCGTTCGTTCAAGCGCGCCATCATCGCCAGGACGGCGGAGGAATCGATCCCGCCCGACAGGAACATGCCGTAGGGCACGTCGGAGCGTTGATGGAGGCGCACGCTTTCCTCGAACACGCGATCGAATTCGTAGGCCGCGTCGCGCTCGCTTTTCGCGATCGGCCCGCCGGCGGGCAACGCGTCGCGGCGGCGGCGCTCGACGATTTTGCCCGCATGGACGATCAGCGTTTCGCCGGGAACGACACGCTGGATGCCGGGGAAGATCGTGTCGCGGCCGGTGGTGAATTGAAGTTCGAGGAGTTCGAGCCGCGCATTCGCCTCGGGCGGTTCGCCGCCGAACCCGGCGGCGCGCAGGCATTGCGGCTCGGATGCGAATGCGAAGCCCCGCGCATCTTCGGCATAATAAAGCGGCTTGATGCCGAAGGGATCGCGCGCCAGCACCAAACGTTTGGCGCCGGGATCGTGGATCGCGATTGCGTACATACCACGCAACGAATTGGCGAAATCGGCGCCGTCGCGCACATACAGCGCAAGCGGGCTTTCGCAGTCGGATTTCGTGCGATAGGGAAAATCCGGCTGCTTCTGCCGCAGTTCCACATAGTTGTAGATTTCGCCATTGCCGATCAGCGCCGTGCCGTCGGGCGCGAATAACGGTTGATCGCCGGTCGCCAGGTCAATGATCGACAAGCGGCCATGCGCCAGCGCCGTATCGCCCGCGATATGCGTGCCCGTGCCGTCGGGCCCGCGATGCGCCATGGCAGCGAGCATCGCGTCGATCGCCGTTTGCGGCGGCCGCGTGCCGTCCTTGGTCATCATCCCGGCGATGCCGCACATTCAGCGATACTCCTTGGCGGCACGGGCGATGAAATCCTTATAGGCGCCGATCACCTTTGCCTCGCCGAACTCGCCCGCGTGGCGCGCTTGGCCGGCCGCCCCCAGATCGTCCGCCAGCGCGCGTTCGGCGAGCACGCGATTGAGCGCTTGCGAGAGCGATATGGCGTCATCGATGGGCACCAGCAAGCCATCCTTGCCGTCGCGAATCAAGGCACCGGGGCCTTGGCTCGCCGCCGCGACCACCGGCTTGCCGCGCGCCCAGGCTTCGATCACGACATTGCCCAGCGGCTCGTGCCGCGACGGGCAGACCAGCACGTCGCACGCTTCGATCAACGCAGTCGAGTCCGCGCGCCAGCCGAGGAAGCGGACGCGATCGCCGAGCTTGGCGGCTTGCGCTTTGAGTTCGCCGTCGAGCGGCCCCGCCCCGGCGATCCAAAGCTGCGCGTTCGGCACGTTTTCCATCGCCGCAATCGCCACATCGAACGCTTTGTTCGTATGAAGGCGGCCGAGCGCGAGGACGATCTTGTCGGCACCTTCACGCGATGCGGGTACCACCGGCGTCGCATCGACGAAATTCGGCAGATAATCGACACGCGCGGCGGGCCAGCCTTGCTTGACGATCCAATCGCAAATGTCGCGCGTGTTGCCGATCAGGTGATCGCAACGCCGGTAGTATTTGAGATCGTAGTAGCCGCCGAGCCGGCCGACATAGGCCGGGCGCGACTTGGTCAGCGCCTTGGGCGGCAATTTGGCGGCGGCGCGGCTCATAAAGGCGAGAGCGACTTCCGCGTTGAAATCGTCGAACAGAGATTTCAAACGCCAGGGCGTCGCAAGATCGAATACCCCGCCGAACGAGAGTGCGACGGGATCGACACCCTTCGCCCGCAAGCGCGATTTGCGATCCGCATCGGCGCGGATCGCCACGCGCTGTTCGATGCCGTTCGCCTGCAACGCCACGACGAGGCGCTCGAAGAAGGCTTCCGCCCCGCCGACCTTGGCGCCCGCCATCAACGACACGAGCCGCGTCATGGTAGCAGCCTTTCGAAGTCGGCCGCCATGTCGGCCCAACCGCGCTTGTTTTGCGTCGCCAAGCACGCGCGATGCTGGGCAAGCCACAGCGCGTCCTCGCTCAACAGGCGCCGCGCGGCATCGACGAATTCCGCTTCGGATTTCGCGACGAATCCGGTTTTGCCGTCGATGACGCGTTCGGGCAAGGCGCCACGCGCATAAACGACGCAGGGCACGCCCAAGGCCTGGGCTTCCGCGACCGACAGACAAAACGTCTCGGTCGGGTCGCCGGGGTAGAGAAACACGCGCGCCCCGCGCAGCACATCGATCAACGCATCGCGTTTGACGAAGGGGCGCAATTCGATGCCCGTAACGCCCGCCACGCTGGCGAGCGCCGCTTCCATCGCCGCCCGCGTACGCGGCTTAGCGGCATAGAGATCCGCACCCGAATGCGCGAGCAGCTTGGCGCCTGCGACATCGATCCTCGGCCAGAGTGCCGCGAGTTCCGACAAACCCCGCAGCGGATTGGCGGCATAGAGCGCCACCGGCGGCGGAACGGCGCGCAATGCTTCGTGGCGATACGCGTCCTCCAAACCCAACGGGATCACCACGCGTTCACCGCCCGGCAGCCAGGAAGGCGCCAAGCGGCGATGGGATTGGCTGACGAAGACCAGCGTGGGTTTGCGGCGCCACAAACGGCGCAGATAGCGGAACTTCTTCAGATAGCGCGCGTCGTTATGCAGCCAAAAGGCGATGCGCTTGGCGCCGGGCACGCGATCCAACACGCGGTCGCCGCGATTGGCGATGTAAAGATCGGCATCGTCCGGCATCGGGCCCGAGACCGGCGCCCATTCGACGCCGGCGACGTTACCGCGTTCGTCCGTATTGCTGAACGCCGCCACATCGTGGCCGCGCGCGGCCAAGCCTTCGGCAAGGCGCAAAAACGCCGTTTCGCCGCCGCCCAACGCGCCGGCACTGCGGCCGTCGAACGCGATCCCGTCGTCGGCCAGGACGATGCGGGCCACGTGCCTATTCCTTCTCGTACTTGGCTTTCAGATGCGACACGAGCGGATACAAACCCGCCAATGCGGCGATAACGAGGCCGTACCCGCCCTCGCGATAGCCCTTGCGCGCGACGAAGCATTTCCAGAACCGCGAGAAGAAGCGCCGCACATAGCGCGACGTCGGATCCGGATCGCCCTTGGCGCGCAGATCGATCGCGCGCGCCGAGGTGTAGCGATCCAAACGGCGGATCGTTTCGGAAAGATTGCGATCGACGTGATGGATCAGTCGCGCGGTCAGGGGGGCTCCTTCGACGCCGTCGAATTTCAATGACGGATGCACGCGCTCGCGACCCCAGATCTTGGCGCCTTTGCGGAACAAGCCGGGATAGGCGTTCTTACCGAACGACGCGCCCCAGCCATAGCGCACCAAACGTTCGCCGATATAATTGTCGACCGGGATCAGATGGCGCGAAGCGGTCGAATTCGACACCACCGCCCGAATCTCGGCGCCAAGTTCGGGCGGCACGATTTCGTCGGCATCGACTTCCAAAATCCACGGGCCCGCACACGCCGCGATCCCGGCATTGCGCCGATCGCCTTCGACATCCCACCCGCCTTCGATGACGCGCGCACCATATTTCTCGGCCACCGCGCGACTGGCGTCGGTCGTGCGGTCGAGCACGACGACGATCTCGTCGGCGAAGGCAATCGCCGCGAGGCACGCGGGCAAGCGCGCTTCCTCGTTGCGGGCGACGATCAGGGCGGAAAGCTTGGTCATGCCGCCCTCGCCTGCACGCGCGACAGAAGATCGTTGGCCGCGCGCTCGGCCATTTCGACACTCAGCGAGTCCATCAGGCCGAGAGCGCCCTTGGGCTGGAAATCGATCTTGGCGAACAACTCGGCCTTGCTTTCGGGCGTGCGCACGAAGGCGGCGTTCGGGCCCCAGGGGCGGAAATGCCGATCCTCCGACGGGCCGAACAGCCCGAGCGTGGGCACGCCCGACGCGGCGGCGACATGCATCAAGCCTGAATCGTTGCCGACATAAAGCGACGCGCGCGAAATCGCCGCCGCGACCGTGCCGAGATCTTCGGTGCCGACGAGGTCGAGCGCGTTGCCGCCCAACAAGGGGGCCGCCATCTCACGCTCGCCCGGCCCGCCGACGATGGCGACGCGGGCACCCGCCAGCGCGGCACCCTGCGCGATCAAACGCAGCGCGAGTTCGCGAAAGCGCGTCGCGGCCCAGGCCTTGCCCGGCCAATTCGCCGTGGCGCCGAGGACGAGCCATTTGCCGTTGCCCATCAGCGCTTCGGCGCGCGCAAGCGATTTGGGCGAATGCCACAGACGCGGGCTTGGCGTCGGCGACAGATTCAACACACGCGCGGCATCCTCGACGCGATGCAGCGCATCATTGCGGCCGGACAGGATCGCGCGTTTCTTGGCGAGCAAGAACCACGTGAGGCCGGAGCCGCGCATATCGATCGCGATATCCCATAATTGCGGCAGGCATTTCGCCCATAGCGAAAACCAATGGCCTTTGAACGGCGCTTTGATCATCGGGATCGTCGCCGCGCGCCCGGGCACGGCGTCGAACAACGGGGCGGCATGCGGCCCGCACGCGATCGTCACCCGCAAATCGGGATGCGCGTCGATCAAATGCGCCAGAACGCCCGAGGTCAAAACCGCGTCGCCGATCCGGTTGGAGGTGACGAACAGCGCCTTCACGCGAACAGCTCTTCCCATTCCGCGGCGGCGATCGCCCAGGTTCGGCCGCGCCGCAGCGTCTTGCAATTGCCGGAATAGCGCGCATGCGTGTCGGCCGAGGTGAGCAATTCTACCGCCGCCTCGACGAACGCGTCGTCGGACGCCGCGAGCTTGCCGGTCACGCCATCGGCCACGCGATCGAACGCCACGGCGCTTTGCATGAAGCCGATCACCGGCAAGCACGCGGCCTGCGCTTCCATCAGAACGATCGCGGCGGGTTCCTCCGCCAGCGAAGGATGCAGCAATCCGCGCGCTTGCCGATAAGCGTCGGCCATTTGCGGATCGGGCTGCGGCGGATGCACGGTGACGCCCGCACTCGCCCAGGCTTGGCAAAGCTCGTGAACGGGGCGCACGGCGGCGGGCACGTCGCCGCCCCAGCGCCCGCGATCGAGCATCGCCGAATAGACGCGCAATTCCGCATTGGGCACGGCGGGACGAATACGCTCGGCGAACAAACGCACGAGGCGTTCGAGCCCGCCGAGCGGATGGCACACGGTCAGCAGCCGCGGCGGCTCGGCCGGATGCACCGGAAAATCGTCGAGGAAGGCATGGCCGGGTGCCGGCTCGACGACATGCGTCGTCAAACCATTGGCGTTCAGCCAGCGGTCGCGCTGCGGCTTGGTGTGGAACACCACGTCCGGGCGCCACGCGCCGAAGGACGACACGGCGGCGGGCACGTCGAGCGACGCGGCCGTGCCGTGCGCCCAAACGAAGCGCTTTTCCGCATGCGGCGCATGGGCGAGCAACGCGGGATCGTCCACCGCGATGGCGATTTCCGGGTTGGCTTTGGGTTCTTGCGTCCAGCCGAGCCAATCCACACCGTCGCACAAGGCCGGGAAATCCGCCTTGTTGATGACGCTAACTTCGTGCCCGCGCTGGGCGAGGGCCGCCGCCAAATAGGCGAGTGCCCGGGGGCCCGCATCCAGCGGCCGGCTGGTGGGGCCGAAACCGTCGAACGGCACCGACGATTCGACGAAACAAATCCTTTTTCCCATAGGGACTTATAGGCCGCACCCTTGGGCTTGCCAAGGCCGGGCGGGCCCCCTATCTCCAGCCTATGACCGCGCCCGTTTTCGCCGCCCTGCCCGCCCGTGCCGTGCTCGCCGTTGCGGGCGAGGATCGCAAGACCTTCCTGCAAGGCCTGATTTCGGCGGACACGCTGAAACTGTCGCCGACGCGCGCGGGCTATGGCGGGTTCCTGACCGCGCAAGGCCGCT
Organism: Alphaproteobacteria bacterium; assembly: GCA_017308135.1. Classification (NCBI taxonomy): domain Bacteria; kingdom Pseudomonadati; phylum Pseudomonadota; class Alphaproteobacteria; species Alphaproteobacteria bacterium. Next base: position 401,677 of record JAFKFM010000007.1, on the reverse strand, counting down.
TCCTGCACGAATTCATGCTGGCCGAAGCGGGCGATACGATCCTGCTCGATGTCGAGGCCGCGCGTATCGACGATCTCGCGAAACGGCTGAAGCTTTACAAGTTGCGCGCGAAGGTGACGATCGCACCCCGCCCCGATTTCGAAGTCGCGATCGCCTGGGGCGACGGCGTCGCCGCGAAATTCGGTCTCGACGCCGCCCCCGGCACGGCGCGGGAAGAAGGCGGCGGCGCGATCTTCGTCGATCCGCGCTTGGCCGAATTGGGTCTGCGCGCGATCCTGCCGTCCGGCCGCTTCGCCGAAATCGCGTCGGCCGCCGGACTGGCGCATGGCGATCCTGCGGCTTACGACGCGCTGCGCGTGAAGCTGGGTGTGCCCGACGGCAGCCGCGATCTTCCAGTCGAGGACGCGCTGCTGCTGGAGAACGGCTTCGACGAGCTCTCGGGCGTCGATTGGAAAAAGGGCTGCTATATCGGCCAGGAACTGACCGCGCGCATGAAGTATCGCGGGCTGGTCAAAAAGCGCCTCGTGCCCGTCGCGATCGATGGGCCCGTCCCCGCCCCCGGCACGATCGTCAAACTCGGCGAGGCGGAAGCGGGCGAGATGCGTTCTGCCGCCGGTGCCATGGGCCTAGCGCTGCTGCGCCTGGAAGCGATGGCGAAGGCGGCGGCGGAAGGCATTCCGCTCCAGGCGGGCGATGCGACGCTGACGCCGCACAAACCCGCCTGGGCGAATTTCTAGAGTTCCGTCATCCCGGGCAAGCCGACGCGTGAGCGACGGCGCGACCCGGGATCCGAGACCCCGGCTCTCGCTTGCGCTCGGCCGGGGTGACGATGAAGATTATTTCTTCTTCGACTTCTTCGCCGGCTTCTTAACCGGCGCCTTTTTCTTCGGCGCGGGCTTCTTCGCGATTTTCTTCGCCGGCGCCTTCTTGACCGGTGCCGCTTTCTTCTTCGCCGGCGCGGCCTTCTTCACCGGCGTCTTTTTCACGACCGGTTTCGGCGCTTGCTTCTTCTTGCCCGGACGCGCCGTCGGGGCCGCGAAATTGCGTCCGGCCGAAACGCGCGAACCGGCCGCACGGCGTCCGGCCGAAATCAGCACGCGGTTATGGCGCTCGGTGCTGGGCTTGGCGGTCGGCTTCGCCGCGGCCTTGGCGGGCGCGGCCTGAATCGCGGCCTGCGCCGCCGCCAGACGCGCGATCGGCACGCGGTAGGGCGAGCACGAAACGTAGTCGAGGCCCGTGCGTTCGCAGAAATGGATCGACGCCGGGTCGCCGCCATGTTCGCCGCAAATGCCGACCTTCAAATTCTTGCGCGTGGCGCGGCCGCGCGACGTGCCGATGGCGACGAGTTCGCCCACGCCGTCGATATCCATCGACACGAACGGATCGCGCGTCAGGATTTTCTGCGATTCGTAGGCGCCGAGGAACGCGGCCGAATCGTCGCGCGACAGGCCGAACGTCGTTTGCGTCAGATCGTTGGTGCCGAAGGAGAAGAACTCCGCCGTCTCCGCGATCTCGCTTGCGCGCAACGCCGCGCGCGGCAATTCGATCATCGTGCCGAGCATGTAGGAAATCTCGACGCCCGACGAGGCGCGCACTTCCTCGGCGACCTTGGCGATATGGTCGCGCATCAGATCGAGCTCGCGCTTCATCGCCACCAGCGGGATCATGATCTCGGGCTCGACCTTGCGGCCGGTTTCCTTGCCCACTATCGCGCAGGCTTCGAAAATCGCACGCGCCTGCATCTGGTAGATTTCGGGATAGGTGACCGCGAGGCGGCAGCCGCGATGGCCCAGCATCGGGTTCATCTCGGTCAGCTTTTCCGCGCGCGCCTTCAATTCGTCCAGGCTCTTGCCCGTCGCCTTGGACAACTCGGCGAAATCCGCGTCCGAATGCGGCAGGAATTCGTGCAAGGGCGGATCGAGCAGACGGATCGTCACCGGCAGCCCGTCCATGATGCGGAACAATTCGGCGAAATCGTCACGCTGGAAGGGCTGGATCTTCGCCAAAGCCTTCGCGCGCTGCGAAGCGTCGTCCGCCACGATCATCTCGCGCACCGCGGTGATGCGCGACGGATCGAAGAACATATGTTCGGTGCGGCACAGACCAATGCCCTCGGCGCCGAAGCGGCGCGCGGTGCGCGCGTCGAGCGGCGTTTCGGCGTTGGTGCGCACCTTCATGCGGCGGAAGGAATCCGCCCATTCCATGATCGTCGCGAAATGACCGGAGAGTTCGGGCTGCACCGTCGGCACTTCGCCCTTGAATACGTCGCCCGTGCCGCCGTCGATCGTGATCGCCTCGCCCGCCTTGATGACCGTGCCGCGCACGCTCATCGTCTTGGCGGCGTAGTCGACGCGGATTTCGCCCGCACCGGCGACGCAAGCCCGGCCCATGCCGCGCGCCACGACCGCCGCATGGCTGGTCATGCCGCCGCGCGTGGTCAAAATGCCGCGTGCGGCGTGCATGCCATGAATATCCTCGGGGCTCGTCTCGACGCGCACCAGGATCACGGCCTTACCTTCGCCCGCCAGCGTTTCGGCTTCGTCGGCGGAGAACGTCACGATGCCCGACGCGGCACCGGGCGACGCGGGCAGACCGCGCGTCAGGATCGACTTCGCGGCCTTCGGGTCGAGCGTGGGATGCAGCAATTGATCGAGCGACGAAGGATCGATGCGGCCGACCGCCGTCTTGCGGTCGATCAAACCTTCCTCGGCGAGCTCCACGGCGATACGCAACGCGGCGGCGGCGGTGCGCTTGCCGTTGCGCGTTTGCAGCATATAGAGCTTGCCCTTCTCGACCGTGAATTCGATGTCCTGAATGTCACGGTAATGGCGCTCCAGCTTCACGCGGATATCGCAGAGCTGGGCGAAGGTTTCGGGCATCGCCTCTTCCATCGACGGCAGCTTCGACTTCTGGCGATCCTTGCCCAGGATCGTGAGCTGCTGGGGCGTGCGAATCCCGGCGACGACGTCCTCGCCCTGCGCGTTGATCAGGAACTCGCCATAGAATTCGTTCTCGCCGGTCGACGGATCGCGCGTGAACGCGACACCCGTGGCGCAATCCGGGCCCATATTGCCGAACACCATCGCCTGGATGTTGACGGCCGTGCCCCATTCCTCGGGGATCTGGTGCAGGCGGCGATAGGTATTGGCGCGCTGATTCATCCAGCTCGCGAACACCGCGCCCACCGCACCCCACAACTGTTCCTGCGGGTCCTGCGGGAACGGCCGGCCGAGCTGCTTGGCCACCATCGCCTTATAGGCGGCGACCAGCGATTTCCAATCGTCGGCGGTCATGTCGGTATCGAGCGACACGCCGCGATCGGATTTCGCCTGTTCGAGCAATTCCTCGAAATGGTGGTGATCCACTTCGAGCACGACGTCGCCATACATCTGGATGAAGCGGCGATAGGAATCGTAGGCGAAGCGCGGATCGCCGCTTTCGGCGGCGAGGCCTTCGACTGTGACGTCGTTGAGGCCGAGATTGAGGACCGTGTCCATCATGCCCGGCATCGAGGCGCGCGCCCCCGAGCGCACCGAGACGAGCAGCGGCTTCGCAGGATCGCCGAATTTACGGCCGGTGATCTTCTCGACCTGGCCCAGCGCCGCGTTCACCTGGGCGCGCAGATCGGCCGGGTATTCGCGCTTGTTGGCGTAGTAATGGGTGCAAACTTCGGTCGTCACGGTGAAGCCGGGCGGAACGGGCAAACCGAGATTGCTCATCTCGGCGAGATTGGCGCCCTTCCCGCCCAGGAGATTGCGCATCTCCGCCTTGCCTTCCGCCTTGCCGTTTCCGAACGAGTAAACCCACTTGGCCATGGCGCGATCCCTTTAGCCTTCGATCTTGGAGAAATCGGCGACGCGTGCGGGTGCGGCGCCGATCGCGGAAAGCAATTTGAGCCGATTGGCGCGCAAGGCGCGATCCTCGGTATTTACGGTGACCTTGTCGAAGAACGCATCGACGGGCCCGCGCAACGCGGCGAGGGAAGCCATCGCCGCGGCGAAATCTTCGGCCTTCAACGCGGCGTCGAGCTTCGTTCCCACCTCGCCCAAACGGGCGAACAGCGCGTTTTCTTCCGCCTGCGCGAACAAGGCGGGATCGGCGGCACCGGTTGGCGCGGCCCCGTCCTTCTTCGTTTCGATCGCGACGATATTCGCCGCGCGGCGATAGCCGATCAGCAGATTGGCGCCGTCCTGGCCCTTCAGGAACGTGTCGAGCGCATCGACGCGCGCGAGCAGGCGCACCAGATCGTCCTCGCCGCCCAACGCGAACACCGCGTCGATCAGATCGTGACGCACACCCTTTTCCTTCAGCACGACCTTCAAACGGTCGGCGAAGAAACCCATCAGATCGATCGCTTTTTTGTCGAGACCAAGCCGTTTGGCCTTAAAGAGCAGCAAGTCATTGGCATCGACATCAGGGCCCATATCGGGCTGATTGGTCGAAACAACCAGCAAAAGCGCTAGCACGAAAACTTCAACTAGGGCCAAGCGCAGCTTGTTCTCGACGATCAGGCGGATCACGCCCAGCGCCGAACGGCGCAACGCGAACGGATCCTTCGAACCCGTCGGCTTTTCGTCGATCGACCAGAACCCGGCCAGCGTGTCGAGTTTCTCGGCCAGCGCCACCGCGACCGACACCGGTGCCGACGGGCACGCATCCGACGGGCCCAGCGGCTGGTAGTGTGCACGGATCGCATCGGCGATGTCGGCCGGCTCGCCGTCATGGCGCGCGTAATAGCGGCCCATGATGCCTTGCAACTCGGGGAATTCGCCGACCATGCCGGACGACAAATCCGCCTTGGCGAGTTTTGCCGCGCGCAACGCGGCTTCCGCATCGGCGCCGAGCTTCGTCGCGATGAAGGCCGACAGCTTCTCCAAGCGTTCGACCTTCTGCGCCATCGTGCCGAGCTTGGCGTGGAACACGCGCTGGGCGAGTGCGGGCAAACGGTCGGCGAGCTTGGTCTTGCGATCCAAATCCCAGAAGAACTTGGCGTCGGACAAGCGCGCGCGCAGCACGCGCTCGTTGCCCGCGACGATCGTTGCGCCCGCGTCGGTCGTTTCCATATTCGCGACCAGCGCGAATTGGCGGGCAAGCGAACCATCGGCGTTCAACAGCGCAAAGTATTTCTGATGCGCGCGCATCGACGTGATCAGCGCTTCCTGCGGCACGTCCATGAATTTCGCGTCGATGGCGCCGGTCAGCACAACCGGCCATTCGACCAGCCCCGTGACCTCGTCGAGCAGGCCTGGGTCGTCGCGCAACGTAAGGCCCAACGCCTTCGCCTTGGCTTCGAGATCGGCGAGGATCTTGGCGCGGCGTTGCGCGGGATCGAGCATCACCTTCGCCGCCAGCAGCTTCGCTTGATAGTCTGCGAAGTTCGTCACCGCGAAACGCGCGGGCGCCAAGAAGCGATGGCCGTGCGTCGTATCGCCGAACGCCAGCGTCGCGCCGCCGAGATCTACGCCGCCCGCCAGAATCTTGCCGTCGAGCAACGCGAGCACGCTTTGCAACGGCCGCACCCAGGCGAAGCGATTGGCGCCCCAGCGCATCGATTTGGGCCAGCCAAACGCCTTCACCGTATCGGCGATCAGGCCGGGCAGAAGATCGGCGGTCGCTTGGCCCTTCTTCTCGACGATCGCGAACCAGAATTCGGCCTTGCCGACCATCCGCTTTTCGCAACCGTCGAGCGAGGCGAGCCCTGCGCCCTTCAGGAAGCCTTGAATGGCTTGGTCGGGCGAGCCGACACGCGGGCCTTTCTTCTCTTCCTTCAGATCGGGTGTGCGCGCCAGGAGACCATCGACGACCAGCGCCAAGCGGCGCGGCGTCACGAACACATCCGCGCGCGTGAAGGTCAGGCCCGAAGCCGTCAGGCGTTCGGTCGCGAGGCGCTTCAAATCCTCGGCGGCACGCGCCTGCATGCGCGCGGGGATTTCTTCGGAGAAGAGTTCGAGGAGCAGCTCAGACATTGTTCGAGCCCTCCCCCGCCAGCCAGGCTTCGCAGCAGGCTTTGGCCAAGGCGCGCACGCGGCCGATATAGGCTTGGCGTTCGGTGACCGAGATCACGCCGCGCGCGTCGAGCAAATTAAAGCGGTGCGACGCCTTGATGCATTGGTCGTAGGCGGGCAACGCCAACTTGTGCGCCAGCAGCGACTGGCATTCCTTCTCGGCGTCGGCGAAATGCTGGAACAGCGCGTCGGTGTCGGCGTGTTCGAAATTATGCGCGGAGTATTCCTTCTCCGCGCGCAGGAACACTTCGCCGTATTTCACGCCGTCGTTGTTGAAGCGGAGGTCATAGACGTTCTCGACGCCCTGGATATACATGCACAGGCGTTCGAGACCGTAGGTGAGTTCCACCGCCACCGGATCGCATTCGATGCCGCCGACCTGCTGGAAATACGTGTACTGCGTGACTTCCATGCCGTCGCACCACACTTCCCAGCCGAGCCCCCAGGCGCCCAGCGTGGGGCTTTCCCAATCGTCCTCGACGAAGCGGATATCGTGCTGGGCGGGATCGAGACCGATTTCCTTGAGGCTGCCGAGATAGAGGTCCTGGCTGTTCGCCGGCGACGGCTTCAGGATCACCTGATACTGGTAGTAATGCTGCAGCCGGTTCGGGTTCTCGCCGTAGCGCCCGTCGGACGGGCGGCGCGAGGGCTGCACGTAAGCCGCTTTCCACGGCTTGGGCCCCAACGCGCGCAACGTGGTCGCGGGGTGGAACGTGCCGGCCCCCACTTCCATGTCGTAAGGCTGCAGGATCAGGCAGCCTTGGGCCGACCAATAGGAATGTAGTTTGAGGATGAGGTCCTGAAAGCTCAGGCCTTTGGCGCCGGATACGGACATGGTTCTCGCGCGTTTGACTCGGATTCTGGGGCCGGTCTGATGCGGCGCAACATATCCATCGGAGTACCAAGGGGCAACGCCGGATTTCGCGCGACTCGGCGTTGTTTTTTGCTAGCCCGAGCGATGCGGGCGCGCACAGCCTTTTAAGCCGCACCACGGCGCTTTGGCGGGCACCCAAACCGAGCAATTCGGGCAGTATTCGACGTCGTAGCCCGCAAGCTCGGCGGGTTTCTCGGGCGTGCCTTGGGGGGCGCGATCTTCCATTCGCACCATGACGAACAGATAGATCAACACCAGCCCCAGAACGACCAGGGGCCAGACCGCGTCGAGGGCCCAGGCGAGCAATTCCATGCGCCAGCATAGGCCGGGGATTGACTTCCCGGCCAGACAAAGCGATTTTCCGGCCATGGACGACATAGACCGCAAAATCCTGGCGCATATTCAGCTAAACGGGCGCGATTCTTACGCCGACATCGGCAAATCCGTGGGATTGTCGGTTTCGGCGGTCAACGACCGGCTGAAAAAGCTGATCGCGACCGGTGCCATCAAGCGATTCGCCGCCCTGGTCGATTCCGCGGTCGTGGGGCGAAACCTGCTGGCCTTCGTGTCGGTGCTGCTGGAACGGCCTGAGCATGACAAGCCTTTCCTCGCCGCCATCGCCGATCTGGCGGATGTGCAGGAATGCCATCACGTCACCGGCGACTGGTCGTATCTGTTGAAGATCCGCGTCGCCGATACGGCGGCGTTGGAGCGCGTGATTTCCGGCAAGATCAAAACGCTGCAAGGTGTCGCGCGCAGCCAAACGGTTATCGCCTTGTCCTCCGCGAAGGACGATCCCGCCCTCGCCTGCGACGCGGTGTAACGATGGACGCGCCGCTTTTCGTCAAAGGCCTGTTGCTGGGTTTGTCGATCGCCGCCCCGGTCGGGCCGATCGGCGTGTTGTGCATCCGGCGCACGATGGCGTTCGGCTTCGCGGCCGGGCTTGCGGGCGGGTTCGGCACCGCGCTCGCCGACGCGCTCTATGCCGGCCTTGCGGCGTTCGGCTTCGCCACGCTGCTGGGCGACTGGATCGCGGCGAATGACTGGTTCCGCCTGATCGGCGCGGCGATGCTGCTTTATCTCGCGGTTCAAGCCTGGCGCTCGACGCCGGCGGCGGAAGCGAAGGTCGGCGCGACATCGCTTGCCGGCACGTTCGCCGCGACTTTCGCGCTGACCCTCGCCAATCCGACGACGATCCTGACCTTCCTGGCGATCTTCACCGCATTCGGGATCGAGGACGCCGCGCCGGCCGATATCGGCCTGTTGATCGCGGCGGTGTTCCTGGGGTCGCTCGGCTGGTGGATATTGCTGGCGGGCGCGGTCGCCAATTTGCGCACGCGCATCGACGCGAGAGCGACGCAAGCGATCAATCGCGGGTCGGCGGCGCTGCTCGCCCTCTTCGCCGTTTTGATCGCCGGCAAGGTTATCTGAGGAAGTTGCGCTTCCAGATTTCGGAAAGCTTCGGCGCACCCTCGGTCGTCTTGGCGATCGTCGTGAGCTTCGGCGCGTGCGCGGCGAACCATTCGCGGCGCGGGGTCCAATAGGTCATCGCGACGATATAAAGATCGAGCGCCGAGAACCGGTTGCCCAGGAACCACGGCGCGCCGGCGGCGGCCTCCACCGGATGCCACAGCTTTTCGCGATACTCGCCGACCTTCGTCTTGAAGGCTTCGGCGGCCTGCGGATCGGGCACGAAGCGCGTGGGCACATCCCCATAGGCGAAGGTCTGGTAGACATTCGTCACCAGATAAACCAGCCAGCGCAGGAATTCCGCGCGCGTCGGATCGTCGGGGCTGGGCACCAGCACGTTCGATTTGGCGAGATCGGCCAGATGCAGCGTGATCGCGGCGCTCTCGGTCATGACGTGCCCGTTGGGCAACACCAGCGTGGGCACCTGCATCAGCGGATTGACCTTGGCGAGGCGTTGGCGCGCTTCCTCGTCGCCGAACAGATCGCCGCTATCGATCATTTCGTAGTCGAACCCGTAGAGCGCCAATTGCGGTTCGATCAGCACCGAGCCCCAGCCCGGCCGTCCGTAAAGCGTGAACTTCATCGCCGCCTTCCACTGTTTTCATCTTCCGCAGCGCCCAAGAAATCGGGCATCCCCGCCAGCGGATCGTTTTCATCGGGCACGGTTTCGGAATCGTCGAGGCCGTGCGCTTCCAGTTCGACCGCCGAGACGAGGCCCTTGGCCGCGAGCAAGCGTTCGAGATTGAAGAGGCGCTCGCGCAGGCGCTCGACCTCCGACGCCATCGCCAGCAACGCGCGGTCGGCGTTGCCGCGCCCGCCCGCCGGGGCGGCGGCGGCCGCGCGCTTGGCGCGCGCTTCGCCGGTGTCGTTCCACACTTCGTGCAGAACGATCCGGCCGCCGCGAATCTCGAAACGGTCGACGAAGCGCAAATTGTCGAAGGGGGCGCCGTCTTCCCAGGCACCGTGCAACGATCCCGAGACGAACACGACGTCGCCGTCGTGCATCTCCACGCGGTCGTAGCGCTCGATCTTCTTGCCGATCTGGCGGAAACGCTGGCCCAAGCGCATGACGATTTCGTCGAGCGAGCCCGTTTCCGTGCCGCCGGGCGTCACGAAACGCGCGTCCGGCGCCACGTAGCGGCGCGCGGCACCGGGATCGAGCTTGTCGATCGCGTCGAGGAACTCGCGCACCAGGACGATCGAGGGATGCGGCGGCAGTTGGGCCATACGGACTCCCTGGGTTCTTACCCAGCGTAATCCATCGCAGCGGTATCGCGCGACAGAAACGATCCGGGGCGCGCGCCCGTGGGTGCCCCGGCCTTCCAAACGGCCCGGCCGTTGACGAACACGGCGTCGATCCCGGCACCCGGCAGCGTGGGGGCGGCGAAACTCGCCCGGTCGATCACCGTTCTGGGATCGAAAACGACGATATCGGCGAAAGCGCCTGTCCGCAGCACGCCCCGGTCGCGCAAGCCCAGGCGCTTGGCGGGCAACGACGTCATCCGGCGGATCGCTTCTTCGACCGGAAACAAGCCCACGTCGCGCGCGTAATGACCCAGCACGCGCGGGAACGTGCCCCACAGCCGCGGATGGGGATGGGCGTCGTGCGGCAAACCGTCCGACCCGATCATCGCTTCCGGCCAGGACAGCACGCGGCGCACGTCGTCCTCCGCCATCGCGAAATAGATCGCCCCGGCCGGCTGCAAGCGCCGCGCGGCTTCCGCGAGATCGACGTGCCATTCGCCGGCGATATCGGAAAGGTCGCGCCCGCCCGTCGCGGGCACGGATTTCGACCAGGTGATCAAAACGCGCGACGACGCGGCGATACGGTCGATCGTCAGCACGGTCGACGACGCGATATAGGGATAGACGTCGAGCGCCACGCGCTGGGTTTTACGCGCCGCGTCGATCAAGGGCAGCGTGCGCGCGGTCTTGCCGTGGTTCGCCTTGCCCATCGCCTTGTGATGCGACAGCACGACGGGCGTGTCCGCTTCGCGGCCGATGCGCAAGGCTTCGGCGACCGCGTCTTCCAGCGCGTCGGCTTCGTTGCGCAAATGCGTGGCGTACAATCCGCCATGCCTTCCCGCGATTTTGGCGACCGCGACGATCTCCGCGGTCGGTGCCGCTTTCGCGGGCGCGTAGAACAAGCCGGTCGACAGGCCCAGCGCGCCCTCGCCCATCGCTTGATCGAGCAAGCCTTGCATGCGCGCGATCTCGCCTTCATCGGCCGCGCGATCGAGACGATCCATCGTCTGCACGCGCAACGACGAATGCCCGACCAGCGCCACCGCGTTGACGGCGGCGGGATCGGCGGCCAAAGCCTTCGTCCAATCGGCGAAACGTTTATGGCGATAGGTGGCGCGCGTTCCCAGCAGATCGAGCGGTGGCGGCGGATCGCCCGCCAAAATCATCGGGGCGACCGACACGCCGCAATTCCCGGCGACGATTGTGGTCACGCCCTGGCTCGTCTTCATCGGCATGTCTGGCAGATCCAACAGGATCGCGTCGTCATGCGTATGCACGTCGATGAAACCGGGGGCGATCATCCGCCCCGAACAATCGAGCGTCGCGGCGGCTTCCAGCGTGCCCGGCGCGCCGATCGCGGCGATGCGATTGCCGGCGATGGCGATATCGGCTTCGATCGCGGGCGTGCCGGACCCGTCGGCGACGCGACCGCCTTTCAGCACCAATTCGTGCTTCATTGCGCGAGCCAGGCCAGCAGCTTGTCCGCCGGCATCGGCCGCGCGATCAGATAGCCTTGGGCGAGATCGATCCCCGCTTCGCGCGCGGTGTCGAGATCGGCCTGCGTTTCGACGCCTTCGGCGACGGAAACGAGATCCATGCGCTTGGCCAGCGCCACCGCCGATTCCAGAATTGCGCGCTTGGCCGGCGCTTCCGCCGCACCCGACACGAAGCCGCGATCGATTTTAAGCTCATCGAACGGCAAAGCTTCCAAACGCGCAAGCGACGCGTAGCCGGTGCCGAAATCGTCGAGCGACACGCGCACGCGCTTCATGCGCAGCCGCGCCAGCGTTTCCAGCGTGCGCCGGTCGTCTTCGCCTAGGCGGCTCTCGGTCACTTCGACGATCAAGCGTTCGGCCGGCATGCTCGAGCGGCTCAAGGCGCCGCTGATCCAGGCGAAGGCGTCGCTGCGGCCCAGCGTATCGAACGAGAAATTGATCGCGCAGCGCAAATCCGGATACGCGGCGAAGATCGGCGCCATGTCGCGCGCGGCGACGTCGATCACCGCTTCGGTCATCCGATCGACCAGCCCGCAATTCTCCGCGAGCGGCACGAACACGCCCGGCGACACGTCGCCATGGGTCGGATGCGACCAGCGCGCCAGACATTCGACCGATTGCGTCAGGCCGCTCGCCACGTCGATTTTCGGCTGGAACACGGCCGCGATCTGCCCGCGTTCGATCGCGGCGGCAAGGTCGGCCTCGCCCATGCGCGGCATAACGCGTGCGGCGACGGCGGCATTCTCCGCCGCGGGTTGCAGGCGCGCGATCGCCTGGGTCAAACGTTCGGCTTCGATCGGCTTGGCGACGGCGCCAACGCTGGCAAGGCCGTAGCCGCGCGCGATGCGCAACGCGCCCTCCAGCGTGCGTTTATCCTCGCCGCTGACGATCAGCATCGGCGTTTGCGGCGCCTTGGTCGCGGCCAAACGCAGAAACTCGATCCCATCCATGCCGGGCATGTTGAGATCGCACAGCACGAGTTCGGGTTTGAACGTATCGAGTTCGGCCAAACCATCGGCGCCGTTCTCCGCCTCGCGGATTTCGCCGACGGCAAGACGCACCAAGCATCGGCGCAGCAATGCGCGGATGAAGGCTTGATCGTCGACGATGAGAACGCGGCGCCCGGCGATGTCGTCCATATGTCCGCACTCTAGCTTGATGCCGGGGCCGATGCTAGAACCGGACGGGTCGCGGTATTGGACGGAATGACGATGGAAATCAAATCTCCCTATTTGCTGTTTTTGGGCAGCGCCGCCGACGCGCTGGCCGCCAAAACCTCCATCGGCGTGGCGCAATGGCGTCCGGAAAAATGCGTCGGCCAGCTGCGCCTGAAGGGCTGCAACGCCGATAGCGGCTTTCCCGACATGAGCGTGAAGCAAGCCGTCGCCAAGGGCGCCAAGACGATGATCGTCGGCACGGTCAATCGCGGCGGCGTGATTTCCAAAGACTGGATCAAGGTGCTGACCGCCGCACTCGATGCGGGTCTCGATCTCGCCTCCGGTCTGCACAATAAATTGTCGGACGTGCCCGAGCTCGCCGCCGCCGCCAAGCGCAACGGCCGCAAACTGCACGACGTGCGCCATCCCGACCGCGAATTTCCGATCGCCACGGGCATCAAGCGCCCGGGCAAACGCGTGCTGACCGTCGGCACCGATTGCTCGATCGGCAAGATGTACACCTCGCTCGCCCTCGAAGCGGCGATGAAGTCGCTCGGGCTGAAGGCGACGTTCCGCGCCACCGGCCAGACCGGCATTTTGATCGCGGGTCGCGGCTGGTCGATCGACGCGATCGTGTCGGATTTCGTCGCCGGCGCGGTCGAGACGATCGCCCCCGCCAACGATCCCGATCATTGGGACGTGGTGGAAGGTCAAGGCTCGCTGTTCCACGCGAGCTACGCGGGCGTAACGATGGCGCTGATTCACGGCGCGCAAGCCGACGCGCTGGTGATGTGCCACGAGCCGGGCCGGCCGCATATGCGCGGGCTGCCGCATTACAAATTGCCCGATCTGCAAACCTGCATCGACGTCAACGTCGCCCATGCGCGGCTCACCAACAAAAAGGCCAAATGCGTGGGCATCAGCCTCAACACGTCGAAGATGACCGCCAAGGCGGCCGAACGCGCGATCAAATCGACCGCCGACAAATACGGTCTGCCGTGCGTCGATCCGAGCCGCACGGGTGTGGCCGCCATCGCCGCCCAACTCGCGAAAATCAAATGACGCGCGCGCTGTCCGTCGCCCGCGAGGTTTGGCCGCTGCGCGGCGCCTTTCGCATTTCGCGCGGCGCCAAGACCGAAGCGGTCGTCGTCGTCGCGCGTATCGTGCAGGACGGCGCGGCCGGTGCGGGCGAATGCGTGCCCTATGCGCGCTATGGCGAGACGGTGGACTCCGTCCTCGCCCAGATCGAAAGCGCGCGCGCCTTGATCGAACGCGGCGGCGGGCGCGACGAATTGCAGCGCGCCTTACCCGCCGGGGCGGCGCGCAACGCGCTCGACTGCGCGCTGTGGGATCTCGAAGCCAAGCGGGCGGGCAAACGCGTGTGGCAGCTCGCCGGCATGTCCGCGCCGCAAACGTTGACCACCGCCTACACGCTGAGCGTCGACGACCCGGAGAAAATGGCGGAGGCGGCGCGCGCCGCCGCCCATCGCCCGCTATTGAAACTGAAACTCACCGGCGCGGGCGATCTGGCGCGCGTCGAAGCGGTGCGCAAAGCGGCACCGGGCTCGCGGCTGATCGTCGACGCGAACGAAGCGTGGGACGAAGCCTTGTTCGACGAGATTTCGCCGCATCTCGCCAATCTCGGCGTGGACCTCATTGAGCAGCCTTTGCATGCCGATCGCGACGCGGGGCTTGCGGGGCGCGAGCACCCAGTTGCGGTTTGTGCGGACGAATCCTGCCACGACACATCGTCGCTGCCGCATGTCGCGGGCCGCTACGAGGCGGTGAACATCAAGCTCGACAAGACCGGCGGCTTCACCGAAGCGCTCGCCTTGCGCAAGGCCGCCTTCGCCGCCGGTTATCGCGTGATGGTCGGCTGCATGGTCGCGACGTCGCTGTCGATGGGCCCGGCCCATCTGATCGCGCAGGGTGCGGCGTGGGTCGATCTCGACGGGCCGTTGCTGCTGAGCCACGATCGCGATCCGGGATTGCGCTTCGAAGGCAGCCGCGTTCACCCGCCGGATGCGGAGGTTTGGGGTTGATGGCGGGTCTTTCCGACATTCTGGTCCGCGCGTTGCCGTTGCATATTGTCGACGTGGGCGCCGCATCGATGGGCAAGGAGGGCGATCCCTATCATGCGCTGCTCGGCGATCCGGCGGTGCATGTCACCGGGTTCGAGCCGCGCGCCGAAGCTTGCGCCGAGCGTAACGCCAGCGCCCCGCCCCATCATCGCTATTTGCCTTATTTCATTGCCGACGGCACGACGCGCGATTTTCATAACTGCGCCAATCCGCTGACCTCGTCGCTCTACAAGCCCAACGAGCGGCTGCTGAGCCTGTTCCACAATCTGCCGCTGCCGGTCGTCGAAACGACGCGCGTGGAGACGCGGCGCTTGGACGATCTGCCCGATCTTGCTTCATGCGATCTTTTGAAGATCGACGTGCAAGGCGCGGAGCTGGACGTGCTGCGCGGGGGCTCGCGTATCGCGGGTGGCGCCTTGGTCGTCGACGTCGAAGTGGAATTCGTGCCGATGTACGAAGGCCAAGCGCTGTTCGGCGACATTGACGTGCATCTGCGTGGGCTCGGCTTCATGCTGCATCGCTTCACTGCCCCGTTCAGCCGGCAATTGCGCCCGCTGGTGTTCGGCGGCGGACCGTTCGGGCCCGGCAGCCAATTGCTCTATGCCGAAGCCGCGATCTATATCCGCGCGATCGACAAGCTGGAGGCGCTATCCGACGACAAGCTGCTCGCCTTCGCGCGGATCATGCACGACGTCTATCGATCTTACGATCTGGTCGGGCTGCTGATCGCCGCACACGACACGCGCAGCGGCGGCGATTTGCTGACACGCTACAAAGCCGCCCTCGCCGCCCCCGGCTAAGCACCCAGTCTTTCGCACGTCTCCCGCCACAAATCGGCGATCAGATCGCCCGCCGGTTTGGCTTGCGCCAGCGCCGCCGATTGCCCCGCCCAAGCCTGGATGCGCGAAACATCGTTCGCCTTGTTGGCGGCGTCGCGCATCGCTTGCGTGATCGCGCGCTGTACGGGATATGGGGCGGGCGTAGGCGCTTCGGGCGACGCCGCCGCGCGCACATACTCGGTCGCGATCGAACGACCCGCGCGACCCGAAAAAGCGCGCGTGAGCCGCGTCGCTTCCGGCGGCGTCTGGCCCAGCGCATCGGCCCAAGCGGTGGGAATGCCCGCTTCGGGCGTGCGCAGAAAGCCGGTACCGATTTGCACGGCCGCAGCCCCCATCGCGAACGCAGCCGCCATGCCACGCGCATCGCCGATGCCGCCGGTGGCGATCACCGGCAATTTCACCGCATCGAGAATCGCGGGCAGCAACGCGAATAATCCGATCGCTTCGGCTTCGGCCTTCGCCGCGTCGAAGGCGCCGCGATGGCCGCCCGCTTCGGCCCCTTGCGCGACGATGGCGTCCGCCCCCGCTTCGGCCGCCGCCTTGGCTTCGGCGACCGTCGTCGCGTTGGCGAACCAGGCGATGCCGCGTTCTTTGAGCTTCGCGACGAAATCGGGCGGATAGACGCCCATGATCGACGAGACGACCGCCGGGCCGGCGGCGAGCAACGCGTCGCATTGCGCCTTGAAATCGGGTGGCGTGGCGTTGGCGGCATCCGCCGGGACTTCCGGCCCGTATTGGCCGACGAATGCGCGCACGCGCGCTTCGTGATCCGCGTCGCGAACGGGCGCGGGATCGGGAATCCACAGATTGAGCTGGAACGCGCCGTTGGAGCGGCCGCGCTGATCATTGGCCCAGGCGAGAATCGCCTCGGGCTTCATGAGAAGCGCACCGCACGCCCCCATGCCGCCCGCGCGCGCGACGGCGGCGGAGAGCGCGGGTGCGGGCACGCCCGCCATGGGGGCGAGCAAGATCGGCAAACGCAGACCGAAGCGTTCGCAGAACGCGCGGGCGGGATCGAAGATCTTGCCCGCCGGGATCACGACGCGCGCTCCATCGCGCGCAGCACGCGCGCGCGATCGGGGATCGGCTCGACCGCGCCATAGCCTTCGGTCGACAGCGCCGCCGCCGTGGCGGCGTAGCGCCCGGCTTGCTCCAAGCTATCGCCCGCGACTAGCCGCGCGATGAAGGCGCCGCCGAACGTATCGCCCGCCCCGGTCGCATCGACCGGCTTGCACGGATGGGGCGGAATGCGCGTGCGCGTCTTCGCGTCGGCGACCAAAGCGCCTTGCGCGCCCAGTTTCAGCGCCACGACCTTGGCGCCCAGCTTCAACATCAGATCGACCAGCTCGTCCGGCTCGTCGACGCCGAACAACGTCGCGACATCGTCGAGGCTGGGCAGGCAGATGTCGCAATTGGCGATCGCCTCCGCCGTCACGGCCTTGGCGCGCGCCACCGGCCACAGCTTCAAGCGCAGATTGGTGTCGAACGACACGAGGCAGCCCGACGCGCGCGCCGTGGTCATCGCGGCGAAGCCCGCATCGCAGGCGGAATTGGAGATCGCCAGCGAAATGCCCGAAAGATGCAGCACCTTCGCCTCTTGAATGGCGTCGAGCGGCAGATCGGCGGGGGCGTAGCGGCTGGCGGCCGAGCCCGACCGGAAGAACGAGAAATGATGGCCCTTCTCGTCATGCGTGACGAAATAGACGGCCGTGGGCGCGTTCTTGTCTTCGCGCACGGTCGACTCGTCGACACCTTCGAAGCGCCACAGATCGCGGAACATCTGGCCGTAAATATCCGCCCCCAACGCCGAGATGTAGCCCGCCTTGGCGCCCGATCGCGCCGCCGCAATCGCGAAATTCGAGGTGTCGCCGCCGAAGCCTTGCAGATAGGTGCGGCTCGTCGCCCCGCCCGTCTGGTTGAATTCGATCATCGGCTCGCCATAGGCGAGGATCTCGCACGCCATCGTTTCCCAACCCTTCGTTCGTCCCGGCTTTCGAACCGCCGGCGCCCTGTTTTAGGCGAGGCCGCGGACGAACGAAAGGGTCAGGCGAGGGCGGCGCGCTGGCGGCGCAGTTTGCGGCGCGTCAAGCTGCGCTTGGCCCAGATCCAGACGCCCGTGCCCAGCAGCCCCAACATGGCCAAGGACAGCGCCACGTTCATCAGCGCCGACCACGCGCCCGCGAAATTTCCTTCGTGGAACAGGCGCGGCAGGTTGCGCTGCATCGGCACGGCGCCGTCGCGCGTGACGGCGTAGACGCGATACTCGCCGTCTTCGACGATGCGCGCGAGATAGCGCCCGCCTTGCGGCCGCAACCATACCAGCGCCGACAGATCGCGATCGGCGCCCAGCGCTTCCACCGCCTCGCGCAGTTTGAGCGGCGGCGCTTGCGGCAATTCCGGCGGCGGACCCGCGAAGGTGATGCCGAAGGCGAGGAACAGCCCGGTCAGCGGCGACAACACGATCAGCGGCAAGGGCAGCCACGCCATCGCCTTGTGCCAGCCCGACACGGTGTTCGCGAAACGCGGCCAGCCCATCAAGACGCCGATCACCGAGACGACGAGCATCGCCGCCGTCGAAGCGGTCACCAGCCAGCCCAGATCGAGCAACAAGCGCTCGTGCAATCCGCGCATCAGACCGAAGGTCTGCGCGAGCGCCGACGCGCCATCGCGCGTTTCGCCCGTCCCGAGATCGACGACCACGCCGCCGCCGCGCCCGGTGCCCAGCGACAACGTGCCGTCATAGCTGCGCACGACCAGCGCACGCGCTTGGCCGCGCGGATCGTGCTGGTCGATTATTTCGCCCACGCGCGCGGCGTCGAGCGACCCGGGCACGATCGACGCATCGACGACCCAGGGCTCGAACGACAGCACCAAGCCGCTGACCAGAATGGCCAGAAGCGGCAGGGAAAAAGCGAGGGCGATCCAGCGGTGGAGCTTGAGATAGAGCGGTTTCATGGCCGCGACCATGCCGCGCGAAGGATGGTTACGGGGCGTTATTTGGCTACGCCCCGTAACGTTGTCATGCGCCGGGCGTTTTCTTCGCGTCGGATCTGCAGCAATCGGCGCAGTATTTCACCTGCGGCCAATCCTTCGCCCATTTCTTGCGCCAGACAAAGGGCCGCCCGCAAACGACGCAGGTCTTCGCCGGCAATTCCGATTTCTTGCGCATTTTGGGCATGGGCATTCGCGGTCATGTGAATGCCCAGAGCCTAGAGCCGCGCGCGGCCGCTTCAAGCCCGGATCGGAATCCGGTTGCCTTTCATTATCGATATCGATAATTTGCCCGGCCAGGGAGGAATCGAACCAATGGCGAAGGCTGCGCGTCCGCGCGACATCGTCTATTCGGCGCTCAAACGCCGCATCGTGCTGAACGAGATCCGTCCCGGCGAGCCGCTGACGGAACTCGGCCTCGCGAACGAACTCGAATGCAGCCAAGGCACGGTCCGCGAAGCGCTGCTGCGCTTGCAGGAGGACGGCCTCGTCCAGCGTTCGGGGCATCGCGGCACGATGGTCACCACGCTCGATCCCGACGCCGCCGAAGAAATTCTCGATCTACGCAAACGGCTCGAAACGCGCGGCGCCTTGCGTGCGGTGCGCGCCTATACGCCGGATGCCGCCGCCGAGTTGAAGGCGTTGCGCCAAGGCATGGCGGCCGCGGCCAAGCGTGGCGACGCTTACGGGCTGATCGAACTCGACATGCGCTTCCACGCGGCGATCTTCCGCCTGGCGAGCCCGCCGGTGCTGGAGCAGATCCTGATCCGCTGCATGCTGCATTCGCACCGGCAAAAGCTTTGGGCGCCGGGCCATCGCCGCAGCCTGACGCGCACCGCCGATCGCCACGACACGATCATGGAAGCGCTGGAGGCGCGCGACGGCGAACGGCTGGCGCAGGAAATCGCCCATCACCTCGACACCATCGTCGAATTGCCCGCGGCGGCGAGCCGCAAAGGAAGTGCGGCATGAGCAACGCGTTCGTTCACCCCGAAATGGCGGCGATCATGGCCGCCGGCGGCCCCGCCCCCGATTATCCGAACATGGATCTCGCCGAGGCGCGGCCGACCTTCGTGAAGTTCAATGAAGGCTGGAACGCCGATCGCCCGGCGGTCGCCGAAACGCGCGATCTTTCGATCGATCGGCCCTGGGGCAAGATGCGCGCGAAACTGCTGCGCCCGACCGCGGCGAAGAACTTGCCCGTGCTGCTCTTCGTGCATGGCGGCGGCTGGACCTTCGGCTCGATCGAATCGCATCTGGGATCGATGACGCGCCTCGCGGTCGAATCGGGTGCGGCCGTGCTCGGCATCGATTATCGCCTCGCCCCCGAGCATCCCTTCCCCGCGGCGATCGACGATACGCGCGCGGCGTTGGACGCCATCGCCGGCGGCTTGCTGGGCGACGCGGTCGACGCCTCGCGCATCGCAATCGGCGGGGATTCCGCAGGGGCCGGCATCACATTGCTGACGCTGGCGAGCCACGAATGGCGCAAGCGCGTGCGCGCCGCGTGCCTGTTCTATGGCTGCTTCACGCCGATGTTCGATACGGCCAGCCACGCGAAATTCGGCCCCGGCGGCTACGTCCTCACCTCCAAGCGCATGCGCTGGTATTGGGACAATTGGCGCGGGCCTTCGACGCTGCCGGACCTCACCGGTCTGCCCAAACTCTATCTCAGCGCGGCGGCCCTCGATCCGCTGCGCGACGAGACGCTCGACCTCGCCAATAAATTGGCCGAGGCGGGCAACGACGTCCGCTTGGACGTGTTCGCGGGCGTCTGCCACGGCTTCATGCAGATGTCGTCGAAGCTGGAACCGGCGCGCAAAGCGCATCGCGTCGCCGGGCAATTCCTCGCCGAAGCCCTCCAATAAAACAAACGGGAGAAACGCCAATGAAACGCAGAACTTTCCTCGCCGCCACGACGGCCGCGATCGCCGCCCCGGCGATCGTGAACGCGCAGGGCACGACGACCGTGCGCTGGTGGTACCATTTCGACAATCCGCAGCATTCGCCCGCCGAACTGATCGCGAAGTTCGAAGCGGCGAATCCCGGCATCAAGATCCAGGCGGAGAGCATTCCCTGGGGCGGCGGCAACGATTACTACACGCGTCTCTACGCGGCCCTCGTCGCCAATAACGCGCCCGATTGCGCGATGGTGAAGCTCGCCAATATGTCGCGCCTGCTGGAAATGCGGGCACTCGAGCCGCTCGACCAGCAGATCGGCGGCTGGGCCGACGCGTCGGACATCTCGGCCAATCTGTGGAACCTGCACAAGGCGCCGGACGGCAAGCGCTATTACGTGCCCCTGCAATACGTCGTGCTCTATCTCTACTACCGCGTCGATCTGTTCCAGCAGGCGGGCGTTGCCGCGCCGAAGACCTTCGACGAATTCCTGAAGGCGGCGCAGGCCACGACCAAGGGCGATGTGTTCGGCTTCGGCATGCGCGGCGGTGCTGGCGGCCACGACCATTGGGGCAGCTTCGTGCTCGGCGGCGGCGCCACCTTCGAAAAGGGCGGCATGGTGACGCCCAAGGCGCTGGAAGCGAACCGCTGGTTCGTGGCGCTGGGCCGCGAACACAAGGTGTTCCCACCCTCGGCGCCGAATGACGGCTTCCGCCAGATCGTGGACAACTTCAAGGCCGGCCGCACGGCGATGACGATCCACCATGTCGGCTCGGCCAACGAAATGGTCCAGGCGCTGGGCGACAAGGTTTCGGCCGTGCCCGTTCCGCGCGCCGCCGACGGCAAGGGCTGGACGTCGTTCGGCGACGAGTCGAACGCGATCTTCGCGTCGAGCCGCAACAAGGCCGCGGCGTTCCGCTGGATCAGCTGGCTGTCGACGAACGAGTCGAACGTGGAGTTCAACAAGTTCACCGGCCAGCTGACCGTGTCGAACAAGGGGGCGGCCAACTGGACGCTGCACCCGAAGCGTTTTGTCGATGCGTCCGCACAATCGCTGGCGATCGCCGACACGCTGCCCAACGTGCCCGCCACGGCGGATTTCCTGCGCACGGTGTGGCCGACCAACATGCAACGCGCGTTGCTGGGCCAGATCCAGCCCGACGACATGATGCGCGCCATCGAACGCCATTATCACGGCTGATTGGCACGGTTGATCGAAAGCCAAGGCGGGCCTCCGACGAGGCCCGCCTTGGCCGATCCGCCGCGAAAGCGAAAATGGTCTCCTCTCGTCTCACGCCTTACTACTTCTTGGCGCCCGCGATCCTCGCCACCGCGGCGATCGTGCTCTATCCCGTCGCGTCGACGCTGTGGATGAGCTTCCACGATTTCGTGCTGTTCCGGCCGCACGACGTGCCGTTCACGGGCTTGCGCAATTACCAACGCCTGCTCGCCGACGAAGCCTTCTGGATTTCGCTGTGGAATTCCTTCGTCTGGGTCGGGCTCGCGGTCGGCTTGCAATTCGCGCTCGGCATGGCCGCGGCGCTGATACTCAACGAGAGTTTCGCCTTCCGGTCCTTCGCGCGCGCCCTCGTCGTCGTGCCCTGGGCATTGCCGTCGGTCATCATCGGGCTGATGTTCACCTGGGTCTACGACTACAATCTCGGCCTTCTAAACGACATGCTGCTGCGTTTGGGCTTCATCAAATCGCCGGTCGCGTGGCTCGCAGATCCCGATATCGCGCTGTACGCCGTCATCGTGGCGCTGGTCTGGCAAGGCTTCCCGTTCTTCGCGGTCATCATCCTTGCGGGGCTTCAAGCGATCCCCGGCGATCTGCACGAAGCCGCCGAGATCGACGGCGCCACGCGCCTGCAACGCTTCCGCCATGTCGTATGGCCGGGCTTGAAGGGCGTGATCCTGACCGCCCTGCTGCTGCGCACGATTTGGGTCGCGAATTCGCTCGACGTCATCCTGGTGATGACCGGCGGCGGCCCCGGTTACGCCACGCATACGCTGCCGCTTTACGCGTTCCTGCGCGCCTATAGCGGCATGGAATTCGGCTACGGCTCGGCGCTCGCCGTCGTGCTGACGCTGTTCTTGATCTCCGTCGCGGCGTTTTATGTCCGCCGCACGATGCGCGAGGCCTTCCGATGATCGACCGCCGCTCGCGCACGCAGCGCTTCTTCGAGATCGAATTGCCGGCAGCGATCTTGATCGTGATCGCCCTCGCCCCCTATGCGTGGATGGCGATCACCTCGATCAAGCCGACGGCGGATATTGCGCGCTTCCCCGTGGTCTATTGGCCGGACGAGCCCACGCTTATCCATTACGCCGACCTGCTGGCGCGCACGACATTCCCGAAGAACCTGCTGGACTCACTCATCGTGGCCGTAAGCGCCTGCGCGCTGGGTCTGGGCCTGTCGGTGCCCGCCGCCTACGCTTTCTCGCGCTTCGGCTTCATCGGCCGCCGCTTTCTGATGACGCAGTTTCTGACCATCAACATGTTCCCGATCGTGTTGATGATCATTCCGCTGTTCGTCGCCATGCGCTCGCTCGGCTTGCTCGACACCGTGCCCGGCGTCGTGCTGGGCCACGCGACCTTCGCCATTCCCTTCGCGATCTGGATGCTGACCAGCTACCTCAACGGCATCCCGAAGGAACTGGACGAAGCCGCGATGGTCGATGGCGCCAGCCGCGTGCAGACAATCGTGAAAATCCTGCTGCCGCTCGCCGCCCCCGGCATCGTGTCGACCGGCATCTATATCTTCGTCGCGTCCTGGAACGAGTATCTCTTCGCGATGATGCTGTCGGGCCAGAACGTGCGCACCGTGACGGTCGCGTTGCAGCTGTTCATCGGCGAATACACAATCCAATGGGGATTGCTCACCGCCGGCGGCACGCTGGTGGCGCTGCCCGTCACGCTTCTGTTCCTTTTCGTGCAACGACACTTGATCGGCGGGCTGACCGCCGGAGCCGTGAAATCATGACCAACAAAATAGGCGTCATCTCGATGTTCTACGCGCGGCCCTTCGGCCGGGCGAATTTCGGCACCTTCGCGCAAGCGCGCGCGTCGGGCATGGAGTTCATGGAACTTCTCGTCCCCGAGCCGGGCGAACTCGACGCGCGCGAAACCAAGGTGGCCGCCGCCGAGCACGGGCTCGATCTCGTTTTCGCGGCACGCGTCAATCTTCAGCGCGATCTCGCCAGCCCCGACGAAGCGGCACGCAAGGCCGGTCTCGCCTATCTGCACTTTTGCGTC
Source organism: Alphaproteobacteria bacterium (assembly GCA_017308135.1). Classification (NCBI taxonomy): domain Bacteria; kingdom Pseudomonadati; phylum Pseudomonadota; class Alphaproteobacteria; species Alphaproteobacteria bacterium. Next base: position 378,364 of record JAFKFM010000007.1, on the reverse strand, counting down.
GACGAAGCGGTCGCCTATGGCGTCAAGATCGTCGGCGGCCCGCTTTATGGGGCACCGTTGGTTTTCGCGGGCCGTCCGCCCGCCCCGGTCGACGCGGATGCGCGCAAGCGCCGCTTCGATTGGGTCGTGAACGGATTGAAGGACGCCGCCGCCTATGCCGCCGACAAGGGCGTGATCCTCGGCCTCGAACCGCTCAACCGTTTCGAAACGGATATCGCCAACACGACCGAGCATGCGCTGGAGATCGTCGATGCCGTCGGCAACAAGGCGCTGGGCGCGATGCTCGACACGTTCCACATGAATATGGAAGACCGCGACATCGCCGCCGCGATCCGCAAGGCGGGCAAGCGCATGGTCCATTTCCAGGCCAACGAGAATCATCGCGGCTTCGTGGGCGACGGCCATATCGATTGGCCGTCGGTCGCGCGCGCCATCGTCGCGGTCGGCTACACGGGCCCGATCACGCTGGAGCCGTTCCGCCGCGACGACGTGCCGGCGGGTACGTGCGTCGCCCAATGGCGCGCGCCCCATCGCAACGAAGACGCGGAATTGGCCGCGAGCGGCGCCTATTTGCGCGCGGCATTGGACTCGGCCAGGAGGGCCGCATGAGCAATCTACGGATCGGTTGGATCGGCTGCGGCACGCATGCCGGGGAAATGCTGCTGCCCCATCTCGTGCGCCATAACGTGACGCTGGCGGGGCTGTGCGACAAAAGCCCCGACAATCTGGCCCGCATCGCGCGCAGCTACGGCGTGTCGGCCGAGAATTGCACCGACGACGCGGCCAAGCTGATCGCGCGCCAGGATATCGACGCGATCGGCATGGCGATCGGCCCGGCAGCCCATGTGGAACTGGGCTGCGCGGCGCTGGAACGGGGCTTGCCCGTGTTCATGGAGAAGCCGCCGGGCGGCGACGTGGCGGGGGCCAAGCGCCTGCAAGCGGCGGCGGAGAAATCGGGCAAGCCGCTCGTCCTCGGTTTCATGAAGCGTTATTCGACCGCCAACCGCATCGCGATCAACATCGTGAAGGGCGGACAATTCGGCGCGCCGGCCAGCTTCCTGGGCCAGTACATGACCGCACCCACCTATTTCACCAAGGACCCGGATTATACGGGCTTCTATCTGCATCATTGCGTGCACTACATGGACCTGGTGCCGCATTTGATGGGCAAGCCGGTCGAGTTGCTGGCGCGCCGTCACGAATTGGCGCCCGGCAAATTGCTGCTGCATGTCGATTTCAAATTCGACAATGGCGGCCTCGCCACGCTGGTGATGGGCACGCATCAATCGCGTGCCACGCCGATGGAATGGTGGCAGGTGATGGGCGATCACAAGCGCGTGGAAGTGCGCAACGTCCATGAGGTCCGTTACTTCCGCGCGCCCGAGTTCAAGGTGTCGCGCAAGGAAGCGACACTCGACGACGCCGTCGATACGCTGGTGTGGGAGCCGAACCTGACGGTCGCGGCGAACGAAGACCATAAGGGTTATCACGCCATTCTCGGCGACTTCCTGGCCGCCGTGCGCGGCGAGAAGGTCGATGTGCCGGGTATTGCGGACGGTGTGGCCGCCATGCGAATTCTGGAGGCGATGATTTCATCTTCGGCCTCTGGAAAGCCCATCGCCCTATGAACAGCCCCCAATGAAACGATTATCGCGCGCGACCCTCGCCAATCTTCCGGCCCAAGTTTCGCGGCCGAAATTCGACCCGGCCAAGCTCGCGCGCGGCATCGTCCATCTGGGGTGTGGTGCCTTCCACCGCGCCCATCAGGCTTGGTACACGCAGCGCGCCATCGAAGCCGCCGGTGGCGATTGGGGCATTACGGGTGCGAGTCTGCGCGGCCTCGACGTTCCCGCCCAGTTGAACCCGCAAGACGGGCTCTATGGCGTGCTGGTGCTCGACGACGATAAGCGCCGCGTCGAGATCATGGGCGTGATCGGCGAAGTGCTGCACGCTCCCAGCGATCCCGCCGCGTTGATCGCACGCATCGGCGACATGTCGACGCGCATCGTGTCCTCGACCGTCACCGAGAAGGGTTATTGCCACATCCCGGCGACCGGCGATCTGGATGTTCGGCATCCCGATATCGTCGCCGACCTCGCCGATCCCGAACGCCCGCGCTCGGCCATCGGCATTCTGGTTGCCGGCCTCGCCCGCGCGCGCGCTGCGGGCCATGCGCCGCCGACGGTGCTGTGTTGCGACAACCTGCCGTCCAACGGCCGCGTGGTCGCGAGGCTCGCCGCGCAATATGCGGGTCTGCGCGATGCGAAGCTGCGCGACTGGATCGAGCGCAACGTCGCCTTCCCCTGCACGATGATCGACCGCATCGTGCCTGCAACCACCGACGACGACCGCAAAACGGCCGCCGCGATTACCGGCGTCGACGATCAAGGCTTGGTGGTGGCCGAGCCCTTCGCCCAATGGGTGATCGAGGACAAGTTCGGCGGCCCGCGCCCCGCCTGGGACCAAGCGGGCGCCCAGATCGTGCCGGACGTCGCCCCCTATGAACGTGCGAAGCTGCGACTGCTGAATGGTGCCCATTCGGCGCTGGCCTATCGCGGTCTCGCCAAAGGCCACACGACGGTCGCCGAGGCGATCGCCGATCCCGAATTGCGCGCCGCGACACGCGCGATCATGCGCGAGGCGGCGGCAACGCTCGCCCCCGTGCCCGGCCTCGATCTCGACGCCTATGCCGACGCGCTGTGCGCGCGTTTCGCCAATCGCGGCATCCGCCATCGCCTGATCCAAATCGCGATGGATGGCTCGCAAAAACTGCCGCAGCGTTTGCTCGGCACGATTTCGGAAAATTTGTCGGCGGGACGCGACGCGCCCGAGGCGATCAAAGCCGTCGCCGCCTGGATCGGCCATGTCCGCCGCGAAGGGACGAAACTTCAAGACCCGCTGGCCGCGACACTGACCGCTTTGCGCGGCCTCGACGATTTCTTGGCCTGCGAAGCGGTGTTCGGCAGGGAATTGCCGAAGAACCCGCGTTTCACGACGCCGCTGCGCGCCCTCGTCGCCTAACCGACGCCGCGCCGAAAAATGGAAACCATGTTCGTACACCTATAAACCGCTGGCACATCACTTGCGAGAACCACCTTGGGTGGGGTAGGTGCGGCCATGGTTATTCGTAGTTCGGAAGGCGATCGGCAGTTTCGCGCGTTGGTGAAGCTGCTCGGTGGGTTGGTCGGCGAAACGGTTCGCGCGCATGACGGGGAAGCGGCGTATTCCGCCGTCGAATCTTTGCGTACCGGTTTCGTCGAGTTGCGGCGCGGCGGCGAGCCCAAAGCGGCGGAGGTCGCGCGCCTCGCCGCCGGTTTGCGCAAAATCGAGGCGGCCGATGCCACGTTATTGGCCCGCGCCTTCGCGCTGTTCTTCGCGGTCGTGAACATCGCCGAGGAAGCCTGGCGCGCCGCCGAGCGCGGTACGGAGACCGAGGCGTGGCCGCGTTCCTTCCCCGATACGCTGGCCCAGCTCGGCGCGCATGCCACGCCGAAGAAGATCGCCGCCGCCTTGCCGAAAATGTCGCTGATGCCGGTGATGACCGCGCATCCGACCGAGGCGCGGCGCCAATCGGTGCAGCGCGGCCATCGCCGGCTTTACGAACTGGTCATGCAGTTGGTGACGCTCGATCCGCGCACAGCGCCGCATGCGCGCGCGCTGGACGCGATCAAGGGCGAGATCGCGACCTTGTGGAAGACCGACACGGTGCGCGCCGACAAGTTGACCGTGGCCGACGAAGTCGCCAACGGCTTGCTGTTCTTCCGCGCCGCCCTTTACGACGCGGTGGCGGATTCGTTGCGTGCACTGGACGCCGCGACCGGCCAAGCGCCCCACGGCCTGATCGCGTTCGGGTCATGGATCGGCGGCGATCGCGACGGCAACCCGAACGTCACCTCGCGCACCACGCTGTTCGCGATGCGCGCGCAATCGCGCGAGGTCTTGCGCGAGTATCTGCGCCGCGTCGATGCGATGGCCGAGCGCCTGACGCAATCGCAGGCCTATATCCGCCTGCTCGACGATTTCGCGAAGAGCCTCGCCGCCGACGACAAGCGCTACGCCACCGCGACCTTCGCGGGCCAAACGCATGTGCTGGCGCGCGAGCCCTATCGGCGCAAGATCGCCTATATGCGTTTGCGCCTCGCCAAGCGCCTTGCTTGGACCGAAGCGAAGATCGCGGGCAACGACGATCTGCCTTTGCCCGACGAAGCCTATCCCGACGCCGCCAGCTTCGCCGCCGATGTGACGGCGCTGCGCAAGGCGCTGGTCCATGACGGCGATCGTTATCTTTCGTCGGGCGCGCTGCTCGATCTCGAGCGGCTCGTCGGCGTGTTCGGCTTCCATCTGGCGCGTTTGGACGTGCGCCAGGAATCCAAACGCCACCGCAAGGCGGTGAGCGAACTCGTCGCCGGTCTGCCGGGCCTGCCCGATTACGAAACGCTGGACGAGGAACAACGCCTCGATCTGCTCGACGATCTGATCGCGCGGCCGGGCCCGGTTTTGCTGATGGGCCCCAAACTGTCGGCGGAGACCGAGGAGATATTGGCGACTCTCAACGCCGTCGCCACGCTGCACGCCGAACTCGGGCCGCTCGCCATCGAGACTTATGTGATCTCGATGGCCGATCGCGCCAGCGCGGTGCTGGAGGTGCAGTTCCTGGCGAAGCTCGCAGGACTTGCGGGCAAACTGCGCGTGGCGCCGTTGTTCGAAACCATCGCTGATCTGCGCGCCGGGCCGGGTATCTTGCGCGCGTTGCTCGCCCGCCCCGGCTATCGCGCGTTGCTGGATGCGGCCGGCGGCACGCAGGAAATCATGCTCGGCTATTCGGATTCCTGCAAAGACGGCGGCATTCTCGCCTCCGGCTGGGCGCTGCATTCCGCGCAGACCGAACTCGCGCGCGTGTTCGACGCGGCCAAAGTGCCCTACGTGTTGTTCCACGGCCGCGGCGGCAGCCATGCGCGCGGCGGCGGCCCGACGCATGATTCGATCCTCGCCGGCCCGCGCGAGGCCGCGAACGGACGCATCAAATTCACCGAACAGGGCGAAGTGCTCTCGTTCAAATATTCGAACCGCGACACGGCGGCGTACGAGCTCACCGTTGCACTCTCGGGCCTTCTGAAGAAGACACTCGGCCCGCCCTATCGCAAGGGGGCACGCCCCGCCGATTGGGAACGCGCGATGGCGCGGCTGGCCGAATTGGGCGAAGAAGCCTATCGCGATCTGGTCGCGACACCGGGCTTCCTCGACTATTTCTACGAGACCACGCCGGTCGACGAATTGGGCGGGCTCAATATCGGGTCGCGCCCGTCGCACCGCCCGCAAGCCGGGCGCGACATCCGCGCGATCCGCGCCATTCCCTGGGTGTTCGGCTGGTCGCTCGCCCGCCTCGCCTTGCCCGCGTGGTACGGGATCGGTACGGCGATCGAAGCCTTCGCCAAGGAATCGCCCGCCAATCTGCGTTTGCTCAAACGCATGCATCGCGATTGGCCGTTCTTCCGCAATCTCGTCGACAATGTCGCGATGGCGGAAGCCAAGGCGTCGCTGCCCGTCGCCAAGCTCTACCAGCCGCTCGCGCGCGACGCCGCCAGCGCCAAGCGCGTGTTCGAAATGATTTCGGACGAGCTCGCGCTGACCGCCAAGGCCCTGAAGCGCGTGGCGGGCGCGTCGCCGCTCGCCGCCAACCCGTCGCTCGCCTTGTCGCTCGAACGGCGCAAACCCTATCTCGACGCGATGAACGCGCTGCAGGCCGTGCTGCTGACCAAGCTGCGCGACGGCGGGGGTGCGGATTGGCGCCATCCGCTGCTGCTGACCGTCAACGCCATCGCCGCGGGCATGCGCAACACGGGCTAAAGCGCCAACGGGATGGCGCCGCCGGTCTTGACCTGCTCCATCACCATATAGGTCCGCGTTTCGCGGATATGGGGCACGTCGACCAGCGTGCGGCCCAGGAAGTCGCGATAGGCTTCCATGTCGCGCACGCGCACTTTCAGCAGATAGTCGAAGCCGCCCGCGACCATGTGGCATTCGATCACTTCGCGCTGGGCTTTGATCTTCGCCGCGAATTCGGCGAACGCCTCGGACGAGGTGCGGTCGATCGACACTTCGAGGAAGACGAGCAGGCCCGCCCCCAGCCGGTTCGCGTCCAACTCCGCGCGATAGCCTTGGATATAGCCGTCGCGTTCCAAGCGCCGCACGCGTTCCAAGCACGGCGTGGGGCTCAACCCCACGCGCCTGGCGAGGTCGACATTGGTGATCCGCGCTTCGTGTTGGAGCGCGTCCAAAATCTGCAAATCGATAGCGTCCATATCCAGATATTTACCTGTTTAGAAGATTGAAAACGGAATTTTTCTCTATCTTGCTTAAATATAACGGATATGTAGCCTAACGATACTATATTTAGCAGGATATCCGAATGCCCTTCCCCTTCGCGCCCGACAAGCTTCTGCCGGAAGAAGCCGCACTCAATCGCCTCGCCGCCACCGCCGCTTTGCCCCCGGCACTGGCCGAGAAAGTGGCGCGCGAAGCGCTCGACCTCGCCGGGCGTTTGCGGGCCGAAGGCGGCAAGCGTTTGGGTGTGGAAACCTTCCTTGCCGAGTTCGAACTTTCGACCGCCGAGGGCGTGGCGCTGATGTGCTTGGCGGAAGCGCTGCTGCGCATCCCCGACAAGGCGACGATCGACGCGCTGATCGGCGACAAGCTGGGCGCGCCCGATTGGGACAAGCATCTCGGCCACGCGGACTCGGTTTTGGTGAACGCCTCGGCCTGGGGCTTGGCACTGACCGGACGTTTCCTCGATTGGACGGGGGACAGCCACGGCGGCGCCGGCGATCTGCTGCGCCGCGCGCTGGGGCGATTGGGGGCGCCGGTGTTGCGCCGCGCGATCGAAGCGGCGATGCGCATCATGGGCCAGCAATTCGTGATGGGCGAAACGATCGACGCCGCCTTGTCGCGCGCCGCGCAAGCGCCCGCCCATCACACCCATTCCTTCGACATGCTGGGCGAGGCCGCGAAAACCGCCGACGATGCCGCGCGCTATTTCGCCAGCTACAAAGCCGCAATCGCGGCCATCGCGGCGAAGGCGCAAGGACGCGATCCGCGCCGCAATCCCGGCATTTCGGTGAAACTCTCGGCCCTGCATTCGCGTTACGAGCCCGCGTTGCGCGCGCGGGCTTTCGATGAACTTCTGCCGCGCCTGTCGGCCTTGGCCGAACATGCCGCGCAAGCCGGAATCAATTTCACCGTCGATGCCGAGGAAGCCGACCGGCTCGTGCTGTCGCTCGAACTTTTCGAAGCGCTGGCGCGCGATAAGCGGCTCGACGGCTGGGACGGACTCGGCCTCGCGGTCCAAGCGTATCAAAAGCGCGCCGTCGGCGTGTGCGCATGGCTCGGCGATCTCGCGCGCGACGCCAGGCGGCGCTTCATAGTGCGCCTGGTCAAAGGCGCCTATTGGGACAGCGAGATCAAATGGGCGCAGGAGCGCGGGCTTTCCGACTATCCCGTTTTCGTGCGCAAACCGGCGACCGATCTTTCCTATCGCGCCTGCGCGATAAGGCTGCTGGCCGCGAAGGGCGCGATCTACGGCCAATTCGCGACGCATAATCCGCGCAGCGCGCTCGAAATCCTGGCGCTGGCCGATGGCCGCGACGATTTCGAATTCCAGAAGCTGCACGGCATGGGCGACGGGCTATACGACGCGTTGGGTTCGCGCGCCCGCGTACGCGTCTATGCGCCCGTGGGCGCCCATCGCGATCTGCTGCCCTATCTCGTGCGGCGCTTGTTGGAAAACGGCGCCAACACATCCTTCATCCACCAGATCAAAGACAATTCCGTGCCGCTCGGCGATATCGTCGCCGATCCGGAAACGGCACTCGCGCGCACGACCAAACCGGTGCGTCTTCCGGCGGCGATGTTCGCCGACCGCAAGAATTCGGCGGGCTACGATCTCGCCGACGATAAGGTGCGCGGCGAACTTGTCGCGGCGATTGGCGCGTTGAACCTGGGCCCTGCTCCGGCCGAAACGCCGGTCGCGGCGGAAATCGAAACCGCGGCGCATGGTTTCGTCGCGTGGTCCAAACGATCCGTCGCGGATCGTGCGGCCATTCTGGAACGCGCCGCCGATCTGTTCGAAGCCAACGGCAAGGAATTGATCGCCGCCATCGTGCGCGAAGGCTTCCGCACAATTCCCGACGCGGTGTCGGAACTGCGCGAGGCGGTCGATTTCCTGCGCTATTACGCGAGCGAAGCGCGGCGGGTTTGCGGCACCCAAACGCTGCCCGGCCCGACGGGCGAGCGCAATACGCTCGCCCTCGGCGGGCGCGGCGTGTTCGCCTGTGTTTCGCCGTGGAACTTCCCGTTGGCGATCTTTACGGGCCAGATCGCGGCGGCTTTGGCCGTGGGCAACAGCGTCGTCGCCAAGCCCGCCCCGCAAACGCCGCAAATCGCCGCGCGCGCCGTCGCCTTGCTGCACGAAGCCGGAATCCCGCGCGACGTGCTGCGCTTGGTTATCGGCGGGCCGAAGATCGGCCAGGCTTTGATCGAGGATCCGCGCATCGCCGGTGTCGCCTTCACCGGATCGACCGCGACGGCGCAAACGATCAATCGCGCACTTGCCGCCAAGAACGGGCCGATCGTGCCGCTGATCGCGGAGACGGGCGGCGTCAACGCGATGATCGCCGATAGCTCGGCGTTGACCGAGCAACTCGTCAACGACGCGATCGTCTCCGCCTTCCAAAGTGCGGGCCAGCGCTGCTCGGCTTTGCGCCTGCTGTTCGTGCAGGAAGATGCCGCCGACCGCACGATCGCGATGCTGAAGGGCGCCATGGCGGAATTGCGCCTGGGCGATGCGGGCGATCCCGCGACCGATATCGGGCCGGTGATCGATGCTGACGCGAAGGCGAAGCTCGACGCGTATCTCGCCGATAACCGCGCGCGGATCGTCGCGCAAAGCGCGGCCGTGCCGCCCGGCAATTTCGTGCCGCCAACGCTGCTCGACGTGACGCTGGCCAACGCCCCGACGCGCGAGATTTTCGGGCCGATCCTGCATCTCGTGCGCTGGCGCCAAGATCGCCTCGACGACGTTCTCGCCGCGATCGCGGGCACGGGCTACGGCCTGACGCTCGGCATCCATTCGCGGTTGGAAAGTTTCCAGGCCCGTGTGCGCGCGGCGCTTTCGGTCGGCAATATCTACGTCAACCGTTCGACCATCGGCGCCGTCGTCGGCGTGCAGCCTTTCGGCGGGCATGGGCTTTCGGGCACAGGGCCGAAAGCGGGGGGCCCGAATTATCTGGCGCGCTTCGGCGTCGAAACGACGCTCAGCGTCAACACCGCCGCCGTCGGCGGCGATGTCGCGTTGATGGCTGGCGGGCGATGACCGGCATCGTCGAGATCATCGAGTTCTGGGCGCAAGCCGGACGCGACGAAAATTGGTTTTCGAAAAATCCGGCCTTCGACGCGGCGTTCCGCGAGCGATTTCTCGGCGCGCACGAAGTCGCCGCCGCCGGGGCCAACGAAGAATGGCTCGGTTCGCCCGACGGCGCCTTGGCGCTTTTGATTTTGACCGATCAGTTTCCGCGCAATGCTTTTCGGGGAACGGCGCGCATGTACGCGACCGATGCGCTGGCGCGGCGCTACGCGCGCGCGTCGATCGACGCGGGCTATTTCCTGAAAGTGCCGCCGGAGATGCGGCTGTTCCTCGCTTTGCCCTTCGCGCATTCGGAAGATGCGGCCGATCAGGAGATCAGCGTGGCGCTCAATGCCGCTTTGGGCGAGCCGTATCTGACCCACGCCAAAGGCCATCGCGACATCGTGCGGCGCTTCGGCCGTTTCCCGCATCGAAACGAAATTCTCGGCCGCGTTTCCACGCAAGCGGAGATCGACTTCCTCGCGACAGGTGGCTTCGCGGGTTAGTTCGGCCCCGGCTTAATTCCGCGTGGAAAAGCCGAAGCGCTGGAATATCGCCTTGCCTTCGGCGCTCGACAGGAACGCGATGAAATCGCGCGCCGGCTTCGCGTCGCGCTTGGCGACGATCGCGGCGGGATACGTCACCGGCGGATAGCTGCCGGCCGGAAAATTACCCACGACCACGACGCGCGGGCTCGACTTCGCATCCGTGCCGTAGACGATGCCGAACGGCGCTTCGCCGCGTTCGACCAGCGTCAACGCCACGCGCACATTCTCAGCCCCCGCGATGCGGCCGGAGACCGCGTTCCACAAGCCGAGATTTTCGAGTGCGGCTTTGGCGTAGCGCCCGACCGGCACATGGGCGGGATCGCCCGTCGCGATGCGGCCCCGCGGGCCCAACAGCGCGGGGAAATCGGTCGCTGTGGAAATCTCGATCTTCGTGGGCTTATCGGCGGGGGCGATCAGCACCAGATCGTTGCCAGCGAAGACTTTGCGCGAATCCGGCACGATCAGATTGCGCGTGGCGAGATAGTTCATCCAATCCTCGTCCGCCGAGACGAATACGTCGGCGGGCGCGCCGTTCTCTATCTGGCGCGCGAGCGTCGACGACGAGCCGAACGAGAATTTCGCGGCCACGCCCTTGGCGCGCAACGGTACCGCGACGGCTCCCAGCACATCGGTCATTGAGGCGGCGGCGTAGACGGTGATCTCCTGCGCCTTGGCGGAAACGGCCCCCACCAGCATCAATACGGCAGCGGCAAACAGATTCAAAATCGCCCGGTGCATCGCGCGCCCTGCCATCGCTATATTCAAATGGATATAACGATATCGGCGGGCCGACCGTCAAGTCCGGATCAGCGATCGAGACTCGCGAACAAGCCCGCGAAAACCGGATCGGCCTCCCAGCCGATTCCGGGCGCGTCGCCCGGCAAGGCGCTAGCCCCCGACATCGCGGGGCGATAGGCGACGCGCTGGAACGGGCCCACCTCGTGCCGGCCGAGGCCGAGTCCCGCCGCGACCTGCAACGCGAAGCGATAGCCGACATGCGGCACGAAATTGGCGCGCGCCCAGCCCGCGTCTTCGGCTTCGGCCAAGATGCGCAGATATTCGACCAAGCCATGCCCAAGCCCGATATCGAATTGCAGCAGATCGCGATCCTTGCGCAAGCCGCCATGGCGCAGCAGATTGCGCGCATCCGCCGCCGAGAACAGGTTTTCGCCCGTGCCCAACGGCACGATGAATTCCGCCGCCAAAGCGCGATGCGCGTCGTAATCGAGCGGATCGACCGGCTCCTCCACCCAGGCGATCGGCAGATCGGCGATCGCCGACAAGAATGCGCGCGCCGCGTCGAGCGTCATCGTCGCGTTGCAATCTAGGGCGAGCTTCGCTTTGCCGCCGAGACAGTCGAGAGCCACGTCGATCCGCCTTCGATCGGCGTCGAGATCGATGGCCCCGCCTTTGATCTTCACCGTATCGAAGCCGAGATCGATCGCGCGTTCGAGCTCGTCCTCCAGCTGGGGCAGATCGTCGTCGCCGCGATAGAAGCCGCATGTCGCATAGACCGGCACGTTCGGCACACCGGGCTTCGGCCCGCGCAGCACCGCCCACAGCGGCTTGTCCTGCAATTTGCCGATCAGATCCCAGATGGCGCCGTCGAGCAGACCCATCGCGGCCGCGCGCTCGCCATGGCCGCCGGGTTTCTCGTCGCGCATCGCCAGCGCGCGAATCTTCCACGGATCGGGCAACGTGCCCGAGGCGTCGAGATAATCGGCCGGATCGGCGGCCAGCACGCGCGGCGCCAAGCGTTCGCGCAGGATGGCGCCCGACGCATAGCGCCCGGGCGAGTCGATCGCATAGCCGCGAACGCGGCGTCCGGCGGCGGTTTCGACCGCCACGACCGCGACGCTGGCGGTCATACGGCCGAAGCCGACGGCGGCGTTGCGCGTCGCATCGGCCATATCGAGGGTGGTTTCGCGGATCGCGACGATTTTCATATTCGCGAACAATGCAAAAGGGACGCCGAAAGCGCCATAATACGCGACCAAGGGAAGGAAACACGACATGAGCACAGCTTCGATCCAGAAACTCGGCCGGCGTTTGCGTTTGGGGCTCGTCGGCGGTGCGGGCGGCGCATTGATCGGCCCGGTGCATCGCTTGGCGGCGCGCCTCGACGATTGCTTCGAGTTGACGGCCGGCGTGTTGTCGTCCGATCCCGCGCGTTCGAAAGCGGAAGCCGCACGCCTCAACATCGCCCGCGGCTACGCCGACATGGCCGCGATGATCGCCGGCGAAGCGGCGCGCGCCGACGGGATCGACGCCGTCGCGATCATGACGCCCAACGACAGCCATGCGCGCTATGTCGAAATGGCGCTGAACGCCGGGCTCGACGTGATCTGCGACAAGCCGCTGACCAACGACTACGCCTCGTCCAAAGCGCTCGCCGTGCTGGCGCGCGGCAAGGGGCTGGTGCTCGCCGTCACCTATAACTACTCGGGCTATCCCATGCTGCGCGAGGCGCGCGCGGCGATCGCGGCGGGCGAAATCGGCAAACCGCAAACGCTACATGCGGCCTATGTCAGCGGATCGCTCGGCACGCTGGTCGAAGCCGAGCCGGAGAAAATGTCCTCGCGCACGCGCTGGCGGCTCGATGCCGCGCGCGGCGGCCCCAGCCATGTTCTGGCCGATATCGGCACGCATGCACATCAATTGGTGAATTTCGTCGCGGGCCAGCGCATCGAAGCCGTGCTCGCCGATGTGGGTGCCGCCGTGCCCGGCCGCACGGCGCATGACACGGCGTCGGTCATCGTGCGCCTGGAAGGCGGCGCGCGCGGCCCGTTGTTCATCACCAAGGCCGCGACGGGCGCGGAGAACGCCATGTCGATCGAAATCTACGGCCAAGCCGGCGGTCTTTACTGGCATCACGCGGCGGCGAACGAATTGCGCGTGATGCGCCATGCCAGGCCCGCCGAGATCCGCACGCGCGGCTTGCCGACGCTGCATCCGCTGGCGCGCGCCGCCGCACGTTTGCCGGCGGGACACCCCGAGGCGTTCCACGAAGGCTTCGCCAATCTTTACCGCGATTTCGCCGAATTGGCCGCCGCGCGCCGGGCGAATGTCGCACCCGATCCGCTGGCGACCAGCCTGCCGACCGGCGAAGATGGCGCCGAAGGCCTGGCGTTCTGCGAGGCCTGCGTGGCGTCGGCGGAGTCCGGCAAATGGGTGACCTTGGCGCGACCCTAAATCCTTCGTATCGCGATGGAAACTTCCCGTTGCGCGGATCGACTAAATCGTTTTAGCTGTCGCCCGATCACGCACGGCGACGAGACGGTTTCAATTCCGGACCGGATCATGCCAAGGTGAGACCGTCAGAGGCGGCGCCACGATGCGCCGCCCGGCGAAACAGGGAGGGAGCATGGCGTCGGTCGAAATCCGCGACGTGCGCAAATCGTTCGGCAGCGTTCCGGTGCTGCATGGCGTGAGCGTCGATATTGCCGACGGCGAATTCGTCGTTCTGGTCGGACCGTCGGGCTGCGGAAAATCCACCCTGCTGCGCATGCTGGCGGGTCTCGAGAACATCACCGGCGGCGAAATCGCGATCGGCGGACGCGTGGTCAACAGCGTGCCGCCCAAGGATCGCGACATCGCGATGGTGTTCCAGAACTACGCGCTTTATCCGCACATGACCGTGATGCGGAACATGGCCTTCTCGCTGAAGCTCGCCGGCGCGCCGCCCGACGTGCTGGACAGCGAAGTCAAGGGCGCTTCGAAAATCCTCGGCCTCGACCAATTGCTGGAGCGCTTTCCGCGCCAGCTTTCCGGCGGGCAGCGCCAGCGCGTGGCGATGGGCCGCGCGATCGTGCGCCATCCGCAGGTCTTCCTGTTCGACGAGCCGCTATCGAATCTCGACGCCAAATTGCGCGTGGCGATGCGCTCGGAGATCAAAGATCTCCACCAGCGTCTGAACGTCACCACCGTCTACGTCACGCACGACCAGATCGAAGCCATGACCATGGCCGACAAGATCGTGGTCATGCATCAAGGCCGCATCGAGCAGATCGGCGCACCCTTGGAGCTTTACGACCGTCCCGCCAATCTGTTCGTCGCGGGCTTCATCGGCTCGCCGGCGATGAACATGCTCGCGGGCAAAATCTCGGGCGGCGCTTTCGTCGACGCGGGCGGCGGGCACTGGCCTTTGCCGCCGGGTCATAAGGCCGCCGAGGGCGCTTCGGTCGTCTACGGCATCCGGCCCGAGCATCTGATGCTCGACCCCAACGGCGTCCAGGCGCGCGTGCATGTGATCGAGCCGACGGGATCGGAAACGCAAGTCATGTTGAAGGTCGGCGAGACGACGGTCATCGGCGCCTTCCGCGAGCGCATTTCCGCCAAGCGCGGCGAGCCGCTCGGCATCTCGCCCGATATATCGCTGGTCCATCTGTTCGACCGCGAAACGGGCAAGCGCATTTAGGGAGCCTTACGCGAACGCAAATCAACTCGAACATAACCAGGCAAAAAAGGGGAGACGCGAAATGACGAACATCATCACTCGTCGCAGCATTACCCGCCGCGGCGTTCTCGCGGCCGGTGCCGGTCTCGCGGCCATGTCGGCCGGCGCGCACAAGGCCTTCGCGCAAGCGGGCCGCGTTCAGGCGGCCAATGTCGCACCGCCCAATCTTCCCATCGAAAGCGGCGCCACGTTGCGCATGCTGCGCCCGGTGCGCTTCGTCCAGCCCGACGAAGACGTGTTCCGCGCCAACGCCGCCAAATTCACCGCCAAGACCGGCGTGCAGGTCCGGGTCGATTTCGTCGGCTGGGAGGATATCAACCAGCAGACCGCGGTCACCGCGAACACGGGTGCGGGCCCCGATCTGATCATGGGCTTCTCCGACGCCCCGCACATCTTCACGTCGAAGCTGATCGACCTGACCGACGTCGCCGAATATATCGGCAAGCGTTACGGCGGCTGGCTCGCCATGGCCGACAAATACGGCAAGCGCGCGGGAACCAACAACTGGATCGGCCTGCCCTTCGGCGCCTCGGGCGGCCCGATCGTCTACCGCAAATCGGCGGTCAACGCGGCCGGCTTCCAGTCGATCCCGGACGATCACGCCGGCTTCCTCGATCTGTGCAAGAAGCTGAAGGCGGCGGGCAAGCCGTCGGGCTTCGCGCTGGGCAACGCGGTCGGCGACGGCAACTCGTTCTGCAACTGGCTGATCTGGTCGTTCGGCGGCTATCTGGTCGACGAAGCCGGCAAGGTCGCGATCAACAGCAAGGAAACGATCGACGCGCTCAACTACCTCAAGGAGCTGCACGCCGCGTTCATTCCGGGCACCACGGCGTGGAACGACATTTCCAACAACCGCGCCTACGCGTCGCAGGAATTGTGGCTCACGCAAAACGGCGTGTCGCTCTACTTCGCGCTGAAGAACGATCCGGCCACCGCCGCGATCGCCGAGGACACGCAGCACCAGCTGATGCCCAAGGGCCGCTTGAACATCCCCGCGATGACGGGCCTCACCCTCAACGCGATGGTGTTCCAGCACTCGAAGTTCCCCAACGCGTCGAAGGCGTTCCTGCAATTCATGCTGGAGCACGAGCAGCACGAGCCGTGGCTCAACGCCAATCTCGGCTACTGGGCGCATCCGCTCGCGGCCTACGACGCGGCCGCCGTGTGGCAGGGCGATCCGCGCGTGTCGATCTTCAAGGACACGATGCGCTCGCCGTTCTGGAACGGTTACAAGGGCCCGATCACCGAAGCCTCGGGTCAGGCCAACGCCGAATACGTCACGGTGCAGATGTGCGCCGCGGTCGCGTCCGGCCAATCGACGCCGCAGCAAGCGGCGCAGGAAGCCGAGCGCCGCGCGCGCCGCATCTTCCGCAGCTGACGAACCTGCCGGGCGGCGCCGAGTCCCCATACACGGCGCCGCCCCCTTCTTTCCTTTCAAGACGCCCGACCGGAGCCGCGCCATGGACATGGCCGCCACCCCGCCCACGAGATGGGTCCGCCCCAAACGCGAGCTCGGCGCCATCGCCAAGCTGTTCGATTGGAAGCCCTTCCTCGTCTTCATCTGCCTGCTGCCGGCTGTCGGGCTGCTGCTGGTGTTCCTCACCTATCCGCTGGGTTTGGGCATCTGGCTTGCCTTCACCGACACGACGATCGGGCGCAGCGGCCGCTGGGTGGGGCTGGAGAATTTCGAGTTCCTGATCGAGGATCGGCTGTGGTGGAACGCGGTGTTTTACAGCGTGTTCTACACCGGCATCGCGACGGTGCTGAAATTCGGGCTCGGCCTGTGGCTCGCCCTTTTGCTGAACCACCATCTGCCGTTCAAAAGCATTCTGCGCGCCATCATCCTGCTGCCCTGGATCGTGCCCACGGTGCTGTCGGCCATCGCCTTCTGGTGGATCTACGATCCGCAATTCTCGATCATTTCCTATCTGCTGATCGAGATGGGATTGCGCGACACCAACGTGGATTTCATCAACACGCCCTGGCCCGCGCGCTGGTCGCTGATCTGGGCCAATGTGTGGCGCGGCATTCCGTTCGTCGCGATCTCGCTGCTCGCCGGCTTGCAGACCATCTCGCCTTCGCTCTACGAGGCCGCGATGCTCGACGGCACGACCGGCTGGCAGCGCTTCCGCTACATCACCTTCCCGATGCTGCTGCCGATCCTCGCGATCGTCATGACCTTCAGCATCATCTTCACTTTCACCGATTTCCAGCTCGTCTACGCGATCACGCGCGGCGGCCCGATCAACTCGACCCACCTGCTCGCCACGCTCGCCTTCCAGCGCGGCATTCCCGGCGGCCAGTTGGGCGAAGGGGCGGCCATCGCGGTGTCGATGATCCCGTTCCTCGTGTTCGCGACGCTGTTCAGCTACTACGCCCTCGCGCGGCGCAAATGGCAGCAGGGAGAAAGCGATGACTGACGCCCGCATCAACGCCGCCGACGATCAAGCGGGCGTCGATCCAGCCCTCGCGCGCAAGGTTTCGGCCGCCGCCGCGGCCGAACGTATGGCGTGGGATACGCGTTCGCGCCGCATGGTGACGATCTACCTGCCGCTCGCCTGTTTCGTGCTGATCCTGCTGTTTCCGTTCTATTGGATGACGGTGACGGCGTTCAAACCGAACGCCGAGCTCTATAATTACAGGGAAAACAACCCGTTCTGGATCACGTCGCCGACGCTCGATCACATCTACCATCTGCTGTTCAAGACGGCGTATCCGACTTGGCTATGGACGACGATGATCGTCGCCATCTGCTCGACCTTCCTGTCGCTGTTCGCGAGCACGCTCGCCGCTTACGCGATTCAGCGCCTGCGCTTCAAAGGCAGCCAGTATGTCGGTTTGGCGATTTATCTCGCCTATCTCGTGCCGCCGTCGATCCTGTTCATCCCGCTCGCCATGATGGTGAATTGGCTCGGGCTGTTCGATACGCCGCTGGCGCTGATCCTGGTCTATCCGACCTTCCTGATCCCGTTCTGCACCTGGCTGCTGATCGGCTATTTCAAGTCGATCCCGTACGAGCTGGAGGAATGCGCGCTGATCGACGGCGCCACGCGCGTGCAGATCCTGCGCGAGATCACGCTGCCGCTGGCGGTCCCGGGTCTCATCAGCGCCGGCATTTTCAGCTTCACGCTGTCGTGGAACGAGTTCATCTACGCGCTCGCCTTCATCCAATCGAGCGAGAAGAAGACCGTGCCGGTCGCGATCCTGACCGAACTCGTCACCGGCGATGTCTATCAATGGGGCGCGCTGATGGCGGGGTCCCTGCTGGGATCGATCCCGGTCGCGCTGTTCTATTCGCTGTTCGTCGACTACTACGTCTCGTCGCTGACCGGTGCGGTGAAGGAGTAACCCTCCAACCGCACCGGCCTCGCGCGATGGCTTAGTGGCTTTCGCGCACGATCCGGGCACCCGACTTTCCGACCAGGAAGTCGAGATCGGCGCCGCGATCGGCCTGCTGCACGTGATCGACATAGAGCTTGTAATAGCCGCGATCGCTGGGCGGCGCGGGCGGCGTCCACTCCTTGCGGCGCTTTTCAAGCTCGGCATCCGACACGTCGAGATGCAGACGCCGGCCCGGGATATCCAGCTCGATCATGTCGCCGTCGCGCACCAGCGCGATCGGCCCGCCGGCGGCGGCTTCGGGCGAGGTGTGCAGCACAGTCGTGCCGTAAGCCGTGCCCGACATGCGCGCATCGGAAATGCGGATCATGTCGCGCACGCCTTTTTTCAGGATCTTGGCGGGCAGTGCGAAATTGCCGACTTCCGGGAAGCCCGGATAGCCCTTCGGCCCGCAGCCCTTCAGCACCATGATGCAATTCTCGTCGACGTCGAGAGTGGGATCGTCGATGCGCTTGTCGTAATCCTCGATCGATTCGAACACGACCGCGCGGCCGCGATGTTTGAGCAGATGGGGGCTGGCGGCCGACGGCTTCAAGACGGCACCGTTGGGGGCGAGATTGCCCTTCACGACGGCGATGCCGCCTTGGGGCTTGAACGGCTTGTCGAACGGGAAGATCACGTCCGTGTCCCAATTTTTGGCGTCTTTGTTGTTCTCGCCGATCGTCTTGCCGGTGACCGTCAGCGCGTCGAGATGCAGTTTGTGTTTGATCTCGGAGATCACCGCCGGAATGCCGCCGGCGTAGTAGAACTCCTCCATCAAATACTTGCCCGACGGCATCAGATTGACGAGGCAGGGCATATCGCGGCCTAGGCGATCCCAATCGTCGAGCGTGAGATCCACACCCATACGGCCCGCCATGGCGAGAAGATGGACGACCGCGTTGGTCGAGCCGCCGATGGCGCCGTTGACCATGATCGCGTTCTCGAACGCCTTCTTGGTCAGCACCTTCGACAGGCGAAGATCTTCCTTCACCATCTCGACGATCCGCCGTCCCGCCATATGCGCGAGCGCATAGCGGCGCGCGTCGACGCCCGGAATGGCGGCGTTGCTCGGCAACGCGATGCCCAACGCTTCGACCATCGACGCCATGGTCGAGGCGGTGCCCATCGTCATGCAATGGCCGGAGGAACGCGACATCGCGGCTTCCGCCTGCGAGAGATCGGCCATCGTCATTTCGCCGGTCTTGAGGCGTTCGGTGAACAGCCAAGTATGCGTGCCCGAGCCGACGAGTTCGCCCTTGTAGCGGCCGTTGAGCATCGGCCCGCCGGAGACGACCAACGTCGGGATATCGCAGGACGCGGCGCCCATCACCAGCGACGGCGTGGTTTTGTCGCAACCGGTGAGCAGGATCACGCCGTCCATAGGCTGACCGCGAATCGATTCCTCCACGTCCATCGAGGCGAGATTGCGATAGAGCATCGCCGTCGGGCGCAGCAGAATTTCCGACAGCGACATGACCGGGAATTCCAGCGGGAAGCCGCCCATTTCGTAGACGCCGCGCTTCACATATTCCGCGATATCGCGGAAATGGCCGTTGCAGGGCGTGAATTCCGACCAGGTATTGCAAATGCCGATGATCGGGCGGCCGTCGAACAGATGGTCGGCGCGGCCTTGGTTCTTCATCCAGGAGCGGCGGCCGAACCCGTCGCGGTCCTGGCGGAACCACGCGTTCGAACGCAGCTTGTAATCTTTCGTATCGTGACTGTCGGCCATCGTCTCGCTCCCATCATCTGCGCGGAATTCCCCGCGTTCGGCGCCAAGTTTGCCCGTCGCCTTGCTCTTGCGCAACCGGAGCGATTGACCCATCTCAATGCGGTTGCGGTAACGCAAGGCGATCCTGCGCCCTCGAACCCCGGAGTGCGGAATGACCGACGCCAACGACACCGGCGACAAACCCAAATCGCTGATCGAACTCGACCGTTTCGTGCAGGCGAATATCGCGGCCGCGACGATGGGCGTCTCGCCCGCGGCGCTGGGCTTGGCCTTCGCCGATTGGGGCTTGCATCTGCTCAGCTCGCCGGGCACGCAATTGCATCTGCTGCAAAAGACGCAACGCAAACTCGCGAGCCTCGGCTCGCTGCTCGCCTACGACAATCCCTGGTCGCCCGCCCCGCCGGTGATCGAGCCCTTGCCCGGCGATTCGCGCTTTCGCGACGAAGCGTGGCGGCGCTGGCCGTTCGATATCTATCACCAGGCGTTTCTGCTGGCCCAGCAATGGATGCATGTGGCGACCGATCACGTGCCGGGCGCCAACCGGCATAGTCTAGACGTGGTGAATTTCACCACGCGCCAAATGCTGGACGTGTTCTCGCCGTCGAACTTCGTCGCGACGAATCCCGAAGTTCTGGCCGAGACGATCCGCACCGGCGGCTTTAATTTCCTGCGCGGTTTCACGAATCTCCAGCGCGACATGGCGGTCGCCTTCGCCGGCAAATCCACGCCCCGCGACGATTACGTGCCGGGACGCGATGTCGCCGTCACGCCGGGCAAGGTCGTGTTCAAGAACCGGCTGATCGAATTGATCCGCTACGATCCCGTCACGCCCGACGTGAACGAAGCGCCGCTGCTGATCGTGCCGGCGTGGATCATGAAATATTACATTCTGGATCTGTCGCCCGAGAACTCGCTGATCCGCCATCTGGTCGAGCAAGGCCGCACGGTGTTCGCCATTTCCTGGCACAATCCGGACGAAAGCGACCGCGACTTGTCGATGGAGGATTACCGGCGCCTGGGCGTGATGGCCGCCCTCGACGCGATTTCGGAAATCTGCCCGAACGCGCCGATCGACGCGCTGGGTTATTGCCTGGGCGGCACGCTGCTCGCCATCGCCGCCGCCGCGATGGCCCGCGACGGCGATACGCGGCTGCGGTCGATGATCCTGCTCGCGGCGCAAGTCGATTTCTCCGAGCCGGGCGAACTTTCGCTGTTCATCGACGACAGCGAAGTGAACTTCATCGAATCGATGATGTGGCGCCACGGCTATCTCGACACGCGCCAGATGGCGGGCGCCTTCCAGCTATTGCGTTCCAACGATCTGATCTGGTCGCGGATGGTGCGCGCCTATCTGTTGGGCGAGGACGCCGCACCTTCCGATTTGATGGCGTGGAACGCGGATGCGACGCGCATGCCCTATCGCATGCACACGGAATATCTTCGCAAGCTGTTCCTGGGCAACGATCTGTCGGGCGGGCGCTTCCTGGTCGACGGGCGGCCGGTGGCGCTGTCGGATATCACG
Organism: Alphaproteobacteria bacterium; assembly: GCA_017308135.1. NCBI lineage: Bacteria > Pseudomonadati > Pseudomonadota > Alphaproteobacteria > Alphaproteobacteria bacterium. The sequence continues at coordinate 357,328 of JAFKFM010000007.1, read as the reverse complement.
ATCCCGATCTTCGCCGTCGGCACCGAACGCGATCACGTGGCGCCGTGGCGCTCGGCCTACAAGATCGGATTGTTCGCGTCGTCGGAGTTTACCTTCGCGCTGACCAGCGGCGGCCACAATGTCGGCATCGTCAATCCGCCCGGCGCACCCAAGCGGCATTACCGGATCGGCACGCTGCATGCGGGCGCGCCCTTCGTCGATCCCGACACCTGGCTTGCCGCCGCCGGGCAGCGCGACGGCTCGTGGTGGACGGCGCTCGACGAATGGCTCGACGCGCGCGGCGGCGCCAAAGTGCCGCCGCCCACCCCGTCGAAGGGCTTGGCGGCGGCACCCGGCGCCTATGTGTTCGAGACTTAGCCCGCGGCTTTGAGCGCCTTGTCGAGATCGGCGAGGATATCGTCGATATGCTCGAGGCCGATCGACAGGCGCACATAGCCCGGCGTCACGCCGGCCGCCTTCTGCTCGTCAGCGTTCAACTGCGAGTGCGTGGTCGTCGCCGGATGGATGGCGAGGCTGCGCGCGTCGCCGATATTGGCGACGTGATAGAACAACTCCAGCGCGTCGATGAAACGGCGGCCGGCATCGCGCCCGCCCTTCAGTTCGAAGCCGACCAAGCCGCCATAGCCGCCCTTGAGGTATTTGTCGGCCCGCGCGCGCGCCGCACCCGATTGCGCCGACGGATGGATGACGCTGGTCACTTCCCCGCGCTTGGCTAGGAAATCCGCCACGCGCTGGGCGTTCTGCGCATGGCGTTCGATGCGCAAGGGTAGCGTCTCGATCCCTTGCAGCAATTGGAACGCGTTGAACGGCGACAGCGCCGAACCCAGATCGCGCAGCAGCGTCGTGCGCGCCTTGATGATATAGGCGACGGGCCCGAGCGGCTTCACCGCTTCGAACCACACCGCGCCGTGATAGCTGGGATCGGGCGTGTTGAGGGCGGGCTGGCGTTCGGGGAATTTCGCCCAATCGAAATTGCCGCCGTCGACGATCACGCCGCCGATCGACGTGCCGTGACCGCCGAGATACTTGGTCGACGAATAGACGACGACCGCCGCCCCATGATCGAAGGGCCGCGCCAGCAGCGGGGCCGCCGTGTTGTCGACGATCAGCGGAATGCCGAATTCGCGGCCGATCGCCGCGACTTCCGCGATCGGGAATACGGTCAGCTTCGGGTTCGGCAGCGTTTCGGCGTAATAGGCGCGCGTGCGCGCATCGGTCGCACGTCGGAAGGCTTCGGGATCGGCGGGATCGACGAAGCGTACGTCGATGCCCTGATCCTTCAGCGTATTCGCGAACAGATTCCACGTGCCGCCGTAAAGATCGGTGGAGCTGACGACGTTGTCGCCCGCGCGCGCCAAATTCTGGATCGCGAAGGCCGACGCGGCTTGGCCCGACGCCAGCGCCAAAGCGGCCACGCCGCCTTCCAGCGCCGCGACGCGCTTCTCCAGCACATCGGTCGTCGGATTGCCCAAGCGCGTGTAGATGTTGCCGAGTTCCTTCAGCGCGAACAGGTTTTCGGCGTGCTGCGTGTCGCGGAATTGGTAGGAGGTCGTCTGATAGATCGGCACCGCGACGGCGCCGGTCGCGGGATCCGCGCGCCAGCCCGCATGCAAAGCCAAGGTTTCGGGATTGGGTTTCTTGCCGGTCATGATGCGTCTCTCCTCCGATACTCGCGGGCGTTTGTCGCCCGCGGCATACAATGCCGCAATTCGGAAATCCTCAAGCGGGATGTGAGGGACGCTTAACGCCTCACCAATGCCGGCGATAGTAGTGGTGATGGTGATGATGGTGATGACGGCGCGGCGGCGGGCCGACGCGCACCACGATGCCGGGGTAATAAGGCCGCGAATAGTAGTAGCCCGGCGGGAAATACGCGGGACGATAGCTGTAGATCACCGGCGGCGGCGGTGCCGGGATATAGATCGGTGCGGGGGCGGGCACATAGCGCGGGGCGGGCAACGGCGCTTCGGCCGTCGCCGCACGCTGCAAGCGCCACGAGCCGTCGGGATTGCGGCACGCCGTACCCCAGGCCTGTTCCTGACGGCCGCCGATGACGACGCTTTGCTGGAATTCGCGGCAGATCTCGCCCGCCGCATTCTGGAATGCCGGTTGCGGCACGAACGTGCCCGACTTGCCGTCGGGATCGTCCCAGCGGACGATGGTGCCGGAACGCGCACTCTCCAACGCTTGCTGGCCGACGGGATCGAGATATTGGGCCTGCGCGCAGCCCACGCTGAAAAGCAGAGCCGCACATGTAACGAAAGGCTTCATGGACGTTCTCCGGCGAAGCTCGATGCCGGAGAACGCCCGTAAGCCGGGGGCTATTCCGCCGCCCGTTGCGCGGGCAGAACGCCCCAGGATTGGAGAATGCCGGAAAGTTTGGCGCGGTCTTCGGCATCCAGCGCCACCAAACCCGGCAGGCGCACGGGGCCGACCGGATAGCCGATCTGCATCATCGCTTCCTTGACGACCGTGACATTGGCGCCGTTCTGGAACTTGGTGCGCATCGTTTCGAAAGCGGCGATGGTGGTGACGAGCTCGCGCACCTTGGCGAAGTCGCCCGATTCGAGCGCCGCGTGGATCGCCAGCGAGCGCTTGGGATCGACATTGACGAGACCCGACGTGAAGCCGCGCGCCCCCGCCGCATAGAAGGGGGCGGCCCAGCCTTCGGCGAGGCCGCAAACCCACAGCGCCGTGTTGGCGCCGCTTTCGCGCACGACTTCGGCCAACAGCATCATGTTCGGCGTGGCGAATTTGACCGCGACGACGTTGGGATGATTGGCGATGCCGAGCAGATCGGCGCGGCCCATCGCGTCGGAGCGCACATAGGCGACCAGCGGCAGATCGACGCCGTCGGCGATCGCTTTGAAATACGCGGCCTGCGCTTGCGGGGCGGCGAACGGGTCGAGCGGTTGATGCGCCATCAGCGCATGCGCGCCGTTGGCCTTGGCGCGGCGGCCGAGTTCGATCGCATCCTTCAGCGAGCGGCCCACGCCGGCCGTCAGCAGCGAGCGGTTCTTGTTGGCTTCGATGGCGCCGTCATGCACCGCGCGCACTTCGTCGAGCGTCAGCGCGTAGAACTCGCCGGTATTGCCGGCCGAGACGATGTTGTGCACGCCCGCGGCGGCGATGCGGTCGATCACCTTGGCGAGCAACGCGCCGTCGATCCCGCCATCGGCGGTATACGGCGTGACATGAACGCCGGAGATACCGGCGAGGGCTTGGCGCAGTTTGGCGGTCATGATGGTGTCTCCTCCCGGCGTTCGAACGCCGTTTTGACGTGCTGGCGCGCAGAGCGCAAAACATGGTCGCGCATCGCGCGTTCGGCACCGTCGCCGTCATGCGCGGCGAGCGCTTCGAAAATCGCGCGATGTTCGGCGAAGGCGCGGCCGCGCTCTTCAACATCCGACAAAATCACGTAACGCGCGGTGTGCACGAACACGCGCTGCGTTTCGATCAAACGCGGCATGTAGCGGCAGCCCGACGCGGTGTGGATCAGATCGTGGAATTCCTCGTTGGCGGCGATCAGCACGTCGACATCGCCGACCTTGGTCGCCGCTTCCATCCGCGCCACGATCGCGCGCAACGCGGCGATGGTCTCGGCGTCGATGCGTTCGGCCGCCATGCGGCTGATCATCGCTTCGAGTGCGGCGCGCGCCAGCGCCATCTCGTAGGCTTGGTTTGAATCGAAGGTCACACGCACGCCGCGGCGCGGCTCGGTCGCGACCAGGCCTTCGAGTTCGAGGCGGCGCAGCGCCTCCTTCAGCGGCGTGGTGCTGACGCCCAATTCGGCCGCCAATTGGCGCTCAATCAGCCACGACCCCGCCGGCAATTCGCCGCCGATGATCGCCCGGCGCAACACATCGTGGACATGCTCGCGCAAACCCCGCAAATAGGCGGGGTCGACCGGCGCTAATCGGCTGCGGACGGGCAGTTCCACGGGGGCTCCGGTTTTCGGCGTGGTCATTCGGCAGCGCCTGATATATCAAGGGGTGTCTCGTCCCGCAACCCCACCAAGAAAGGTCTCACGTGACGAAGGAAACGCTGCAAATCGAACGGCTTATCGACTTCCCGCTCGGCGTGGGCGAAGGCCCGCTGTGGGACGCGAAAAGCCAAAGCCTGTACTTCATCGATATTCTGGCGCCGGCTTTGTTCCGCCTGAACCCCGCGACCAAGGCGATCCAGCGCTGGGATATGCCGAGCAAGATCGGCTCGTTCGGTCTGTGCCCCGACGGGCGCGCGGTCGTGGCGCTGGTCGACGGCGTCTATTACTTCGACTTCGCGACCAAGAAGTTCGACTTCCTGGTGAACCCGGAGCCGGGCATCGAGGGCAATCGCCTGAACGACGGCAAGATCGGCCCCGACGGTTATTTCTGGATCGGCAGCATGGACGACCGGCCGGAGAAGGAACCGCGCGCCGGGCTCTACCGCGTCGGCCCCGACAAAAGCTGCGTGCGCCTGCTCGACGGCTTGATCGTGTCGAACGGTCTGGCGTGGACGCCGGACGGCCGCACGATGTTCCATTCCGACAGCCGCCATCGCTTCATCCAAACCTTCGACTTCGATGCGAAGACCGGTGCGGCGACGAACAAGCGCGTCATCCGCACGATGTCGGACGAAGACGGCCGCCCCGACGGGGCCGCGTGCGACGCGGAAGGCTTCTACTGGTCGGCGGGTGTGTCGGCGGGCGTGCTGAACCGCATCGCGCCGGACGGCACGATCGTTTCGCGCATTCCCGTTCCCCTCGCCGCCCCGACGATGCCGTGCTTCGGCGGGCCCGACCTCAAAACGCTCTATGTCACGTCGCTGACCAGCGACCGCCTGGGGCCGAAGGAAGGCGGCACGCTGATCTCCTTCCGCGTGGACGTGCCCGGCGCCCCGATCGCGCGGTTCGGCGAACCTCTCAAATTGTGATCGGGGTTCGCGCATCGTCCCTCAAACGTAGCCGGTCGAGCCGTCGCGCTTGACCGGCACTTTGCGCTGCCAATGGACGTAGTCCTCCTTGCCGAGGATCTGCATATCCATTTCGACGCCCCAGCCGGGCCGGTCGGGCCGCAGCTCCAAATGCCCGTCCTTGGGCAGATACGGATCCTTGACGTACCACGCACCTTGCAAGCGCTGCTCTTCGGGCGGCGCCTCCTGGCGGCCGGTGCCGAACACATAGCCCGGCCCTTGCGGTAGGCGATATTCCAGAAAACGGAAATTCGTCTGCGCGGCGCAGAAATGCAGGTTCACCGCCGAGGCGAGCGGCCCCATCGGGTTGTGCGGCGCGATCGACACGAAATGCGCTTCGGCGATCGCGGCAATGCGCTTCATCTCGGTGATGCCGCCGACGACGCAGATATCGGGCTGCACGATGTCGCAACCCTTCGCCTGCATCAGGCGTAGATACTCGAAGCGACTGTAATAGGATTCGCCCGTTGCCAGCGTGCATTTCAACTGGCGCTTCAACTCGCCCCAGGCGTCGAAATTCTCCGGGCGCAGCGGCTCCTCGAAGAACATCGGATCGTAGGGGGCCAGCGCGTTGCCGAGCTGGGCCGCCTGTCCCACTTCGAAGATCTTGGCGTGCGCATCGAAGGCAATTTCGTAATCGCTGCGCACCGTCTCGCGCAGCTTGCGGAAATACTCCGCCGCCTCGCGCACAACCTCGCCCCAGCGATTTCGGTGCATGTCCAAACGATACGGCGACAGCTTGAACGCGGTCAGGCCCCAATCGGCGTTCAACTTGTCGAACTCGTCGCGCGCAGCGGCCGGGTCCGGTGCGGTGTAGACACCCGCATAGACCTTCACGCGGTCGCGCACATTTCCGCCGATCATCTTGTAGACGGGCACGCCCAGCGCCTTGGCCGAGATATCCCACAGGCAATGGTCGATCGCCGAAATCCCGGCGAGGCCCAAAGCGCCCGGGGGGAAGCGCGATTGCTGCATCAGAATATTGATCAGGTATTCGACGCGGCTCGCATCCTGGCCCTTGATGAAGCCGAACAGATAGTCGAGCAGCGGCAGCAGCGCCTTGTCGGGGCCGTGATTGTAGCATTCGCCCCAGCCGGTCACGCCGTCCTCGGTGTCGATCGCGACGATCACCCGGGGCCGGTCCTTGTCGCGCGTCATGAAGGCGCGCAAACGTTCGATCTTCAGTGCCATCCGTCGTTACTCGCCCGCCTTGAAATATTGGCCGCGCTTGAAGCGCGTCTGCACATAGACATGTTCGCGATAGGTGCCTTCGGCGTAGCTGTTCGAATCTTCGCCGATCGGCACCGCCACGTTGTTCGCCGCCGGGAACTTCGCGACAAACGCTTCGTCGATATCGACACCCAGACCCGGCGTGTCAGGCACGGTGAGGTACCCGTCCTTTTGCTGCGGATGCGGGATCACGGTCTTGGCGCGACCTTCCCAATCGTCCTCGATCCGCTCCAGGATCAGCGCGTTGGGGATGGACGCCAGCACGTGCAACGCCGCATATTCCGCCACGGGGCCCAGCGAGCCCGAATGCGGCGCCATCATGATGTGATGGGCTTCCGCCATCGCGGCGATCTTCTTCATTTGGGTGATGCCGCCCGCGCGGCCCGTATCGGGCTGGGCGACGTCGATCAGATCCCGCTCGATCAGATCGCGCAGGCCGAAAATTGTCGCCATGCGTTCGCCCGCCGCCAGCGGCACATGGGCCGCGTCGCGGATGCGCTTATAGCCGTCGAGATTTTCCGGCGCGATCGGATCTTCGATCCACATCAAATTATAGGGCTCCAACGCGCGCGCGAGGCGCGCGGCGTCCGCCGGCGTCATCCAGGGCGGCCCGTGCATGTCGATCATCAGATCCATCTCGGCGCCGATCGCTTCGCGCAGCGCCGCGATCTTCTGCACGGGATTCGACACGCCGCCGCATTTGATCGCGGTGATGCCGCGCTTCTTGCAGCTCAACGCCACTTCGGGCGCGTTGGCATGGGCGTAGATGCGGATGCGGTCGCGGACCTTGCCGCCCAGTAGGTTCCACACCGGCACGTTCAGCGCCTTGCCCTTGATGTCCCACAACGCCATGTCGATCCCGGTCATGGCGCCGCCGCCGACCGTGCCGAGCAGGCCGTGGCCCATCATGGCGATCATCATTTTCTGATTGAGCCGCTCGATATGCGTCGGATCCTCACCGATCAGCAGCGACTTCAAATCGTGGATGGCCGTGTCGATGACTTTCGGCCAGCCCGAGCATTCGCCGATGCCGGTGATGCCTTCGTCGGTGTAGATCTTGACGAACAGCCAGTGGCGGGCACCCCGCAGATTGTTCGAATAATCGCCCTCGGGCCCGAACGACCCGTCGGACGCCCAGAACTTGGCGCCGGGGCGGCCGGCATTCATCAGAAACGTTTTAACGTCGGTGATCTTCACGTTCGTGCTCCGTTACGCGACATAGCGATGGCGCTGGCCCATCCGGCGCGCGCGCGGATCGGGCCGCGGGATCGCCGAGAGCAGCGCCTTGGTGTAGGCGTGGTTGGGGGCGTCGCAGACCTGTTCGGTCTCGCCGGTTTCGACGACCTTGCCGCGATACATGACCGCGATGCGGTCGCACATGTAGCGGATGACGCCGATATCGTGGCTGATGAAGACGTAGCTCAAGCCCAGCTTGTCCTGCAGATTCATCATCAGATCGAGCATTTGCGAGCGCAGCGACACGTCGAGTGCCGAGGTCGCTTCGTCCGCCACGATCAAACGCGGATTGAGCGCGATCGCGCGCGCGATGCCGATGCGCTGGCGCTGACCGCCGGAGAACGCGTGCGGATAACGTTCGCGCCAGGCGGGCTCCAGCCCGACTTGGCGCATGAGATCGGCGACGCGGTCGTCGAGCTCCTGCCCCTTCGCGATCTCGTTGACCAGCAGCGGTTCGCCGATGATCTGCGCCACCGTCATGCGCGGATTGAGCGAGCCAACCGGATCCTGGAAGATCATGCGGATTTCGCGCCGGCATTCGCGCAGCTTCTGCTTGTCGGCGGCGACCAGATCGACGACCGAACCGTCGGCGCGGCGATAGCTCATCTGCCCGCCGGTCGGCTGATAGACGCGCATCAGGCAACGGCCCATCGTCGTCTTGCCCGAACCGGACTCGCCGACGATGCCCAGCGTCTCGCCCGGGCGTACGATCAACGACACGTCGTCGACCGCCTTCACCAAATTGTTGCCCGAGCCGAAATGCATGACGAGATTCTTGATCTCGACCACCGGCGGCGCCTTTTCGTCGATGGGCGCGCGCTTCAGGCGGATATCGGCCTTGCGCTCGAGCTTCAGCACCGAGCCGATCAACATCTTCGTATAGGCGTCTTGCGGCGCGTGGAAGATGCGGTCCACCGGACCTTCCTCCATCACCTTGCCGTGATACATGACCAGCACGTCGTCCGCGATTTCCGCCACCACGCCCATATCGTGGGTGATGAACATCACGGCCATGCCGTGGCGTTCCTGAAGGCGCTTGATGAGATCGAGAATTTCGGCCTGCGTCGTCACGTCGAGTGCGGTCGTCGGCTCGTCCGCGATCAGCAGCGACGGATTGCAGGCGAGCGACATCGCGATCATCACGCGCTGGCGCATGCCGCCCGAAAATTCGAACGTGTAGCGATCGATCGCGCGGTCGGGGTTCGGGATTTCCACCTGCTTCAGCAATTCGATCGTGCGGGCGCGCGCGTCGGCCTTCGACATCTTCAGATGCAGGCGCAGCACTTCCATGATCTGGTCGCCGACCGTGTGCACGGGCGACAGCGAGGACATCGGCTCCTGGAAGATCATCGCGATCTCGGCGCCGCGCACCGCGCGGATCTCGGGCCCGCGCGGGTTCAGCTTGGCGAGATCCACACTGCCGCCGTCGGGACGATGTAGCATCATCGAGCCCGAGACGATGCGGCCCGGCGTGTCGACGATTTGCAGGATCGAGCGCGCGGTGACGCTCTTGCCCGAGCCGGACTCGCCGACGACGCACAGGGTTTTGCCGCGTTCGATCTTGAACGAGACGCCGTCGACGGCCTTCACCACGCCCGTACGCGTCGGGAAATGGGTGACGAGATCCTTGACCTCGAGAACGACGTTGCTGCCGGTCATTTGTTGTACGGATCGGCGGCGTCGCGCAACCCGTCTCCCAGGAAGTTGAGGGCGATGACCGCGACGACCACGGCGACGCCGGGGGCGAAGAGCCACGGTGCGGTCGCGATCGAGCGGATGTTCTGGGCTTCGCGCAACAGCACGCCCCAGGAGATGGTCGGCGGCTGTAGGCCGAGACCAAGGAAGGAAAGCGACGTTTCGGCCAAGATCATCGCCGGGATCGCCAGCGTGATCGACGCGATGATGTGGCTCATGAAGCTCGGCAGCATATGCCGGAAGATGATGCGCCCTTCCGACGCCCCGTCGAGGCGCGCCGCCGTCACGAATTCCTCGGTGCGCAGACTCAGGAACCGGCCGCGCACGACGCGCGCCAACTGCGCCCAGCCGGTCAGCGACAGGATCAGCGTGATCATGAAGTAGTTGAGCGTCGCCGGCCAATCCTGCGGCAACGCGGCCGCCATCGCGAGCCAGATCGGGATCGTCGGCAGCGACAGCACGAATTCGATCACGCGCTGGATCGAGAAATCGATCTTGCCGCCGAAATAGCCCGAGATGCCGCCGAGCACGACGCCGAGCAGCAGCGACAGGAACACGCCGACCAAGCCGACCGACAGCGAGATCTGCGTGCCTTGCATGATGCGGCTCCACACGCAGCGGCCAAGACGATCGGCGCCGAGCAGGAACAGCGGCTGACGCGCGTCGCCCGTACCGATCAGATGCAGATTCGACTTGAACAGGCCGAAAAACGACCATTCGTAGCCTTGGGTGAAGAACTGCAGATCGACCTTGCGGTTGGGATCTTCGACATAGATCGCGGCGAGCGTCGTGGGATCGCGGCGCAGCACGTAGGGACGGATATGGAGGTTGAATTTCCACGATCCGTCGGCCGCTTCGTCGATGATGTGCAGGCGTTGCGGCGGATGATAGGCCGCGCGCGCGTTCTGCGCCGACGGATCGTTCGACGAGAAGAAACCGGGGATCAAGGCGATCAGGTAGAAAAACCCGACCACCCACAAGCCCACCATGGCGAGGCGGTGGCGCTTGAACGCCCACCACATCAACTGCCATTGCGAGGCGACGGCGAGGCGGCTTTTATCGACCGCGGCGAAGGTGACGTCCGTCATGTTCTACTCCAGGCGGATGCGCGGATCGACGATGGCGAGCAGGATGTCGCTGATCAGCGAGCCGATCAGCGTCAAACCGCAAATCAGCAGGATGAAGGCGCCGGCGAGATACATGTCCTGCGCCATCAGCGACTGCAGCAGCAGCGGACCCGCGGTCGGCAGGCTCAGGACGATCGCGACGATGATCGAGCCCGAAACGAGGTTGGGCAGCAGCCACGCGATGGTCGAGATGAAGGGGTTGAGCGCCAAACGCACCGGATACTTGATCAGCAATCTGAATTCGGAGAGCCCCTTGGCGCGCGCCGTGGTCACGTAGGCGCGGTTCAACTCGTCGAGCATATTCGCGCGCATCACGCGGATAAGGCTCGCCGTGCCCGACACGGCCAGGATGATGACCGGGATCCACAGATGGGTCAGAAGATCGAGAACCTTGCCCCAGCTCCACGGCGCGGTCTGGTACTTCTCCGAGAACAGCCCGCCGACTTCCTGGCCCCATTCGACCGCCGCCAGATACATCAGCACGAGGGCGAGCAGGAACGAAGGAATGGCGAGCCCGAGGAAGGAGAAGAAGGTCGCGACGTAGTCGCCGATCGAATATTTGCGCACGGCCGAGTAGACGCCGACCGGCAACGCGATGGCCCAGGTGGCGAGCAGCGTCGAGAAGGTCAGAACGAGGGTGAGCGCCATGCGCTCCCAAATCAGTTCCGACACCGGCTGCTGCCATTCGAAACTCAAGCCGAAATCGCCGCGCAACAGAATGCCCGTGATCCATTTCCAGTACTGGACGATCATCGGCTGATCGAGACCGAAGCGCTGGCGCAGATCGGCCGCTTGGTTCTGGTCGACGACCTCGTTGGAGGCGGCGAGTGTCGCGATATAGGTGGTGACGTAGTCGCCGGGCGGCAGTTGGATCAGCACGAAAGCCAGGAAGCTGATCACGAACAGCGACGGCACCATCCACAGAAACCGGGTGACGAGGAAGCGGAGCATCGGTTTTCCGGTGAGCGCGAGAAAGGAAAAGAAAAGGGCCGGCGCCGCGAACGGCGCCGGCCCCGATCGTCTTACGACTGGAAGAAGAACTGCTGCGGCATCGCCGGTCCGGGGTTGGGCCAGGACCACGAGTTCGGATACGCCTTCGGCACGTTCTGCAGGTTGTTGCGGACCACGCCGAAATTGTTGACGGCCAGGCACACGCCCACCGTCTCGAACGCGTCGGCGCAGAGGTCCATGATCTCCTTCACCATGGCACCACGCTTGGCGAGGTCGGCCGTGGCGCGCGCATCGTCGAACAGCTTCATGCGGCGCTTCTGGCTTTCGGGCGGCTCCTGCCCGTCCTTGCCGTTGGACACGTACCACAGCGTCCAGGGGATCGCGTAACGCGAGCCTTGCGGATGCTGGGCGAGGTAGTCGCGCGGATCGAGGATCGGATCGAGCCCGCCGGGGCCCGGCCACACGGCCGCGTCGTGGTCGTTGTTGTCGCCGCGCGTGTAGTAGAGCGCGCGTTCGATCGTGTTGACCTTCATGTCGACGCCGATCGCGACCCAGTGACGGCGCACGAGTTCCAGCGTGTCGACGAGATCCGGATAGAGCGTGGGGATCACGTCGATGGCGAAGAACACCTTCTGCCCGTCGGGACGCAGACGGAAGCCTTGCGCGTCCTTGCGGTTGTAGCCGAGCCTGTCGAGGATATCGTTCGCCTGCTTGGCGTTGTGCTCGGTGAACTGACGCGCGAGCTTCTCGTGATACCACGGATGGCCCGGACGCGGACCCGTTTGATACGGCTCCGACTGGCCGAGATAGACGAGATCGATGATCTCCTTGCGGTCGATGCCCAGCGACAAGGCCTGACGGAATTCCTTGTTCGAGAACATCGCCCGCATCGCGGGGTCTTTATGCGTGATGTTGAAGTAGATCTGGCATTGCTGCGCGCCCGAGGCGATCAGCTCGAGCAGACGATAGCCGCCGCGCTGCATGTTCTGCGAGAGCGTGGGCTTGTTCTGCAACGAGTCGATGTGGCGATCCTGGATGTCGAGACGGCCGGAGACCGCGTCGAGCATCAGGGATTCCACGTCCTGCGAGATCGAGAACGTCAGACGGTCGATATACGGCAATTGCGCGCCGTTGGTGTCGACCTGCCAGAAATACGGGTTGCGTTCCATCACGACGCGCGTGGCGCCGCCCGTATAGGCCTCGCGGACCACCCACGGATCGATCGTGGGCTTGTCGACGTTGCCCCAGCGCGACGGGATTTCGATATCGCCGCAGCGCGCGCGGAACAGCGAAGGCCAATCCGACATGTTGGCCGCCTTGGCGAGGTCGGCGACGTTCGGATTGTATTTCGGCATGAACTGGCTGCAATAGTGCTTGGGGAACAGCGTGGGCTGCTGACCGAGCGGGGTCGCCAGATTTTCCAGGAACATCGCGTAGGGCGATTCGAAGGTGAACTTCACGACCGTGTCGGAAACCTTCGTCACCGTCGCGGGCTTGCCGTTGATCACCAGCACCGACGGCACCGAACGATAGAGTTCGGAATTCTTGCAGCAATCCTCGATCGCGAAAACAATGTCGTCCGCGGTGAAGGGCTTGCCGTCCGACCACTTCATGCCGGGGCGCAGATGGAAGGTGAACTCGGTCGCGTTGGCGTTGACGTCCCAGCGCTGGGCGACGCCCGGTTCCACTTCCGTGAAGCCGAGGTTCCAGCGCACCAGACCCTGGTTGCCCACCATGCGCAGAATGCCGTTATGGTCGGCGGACCCACGCAAACCGCGGCGCAACGAACCGCCGTAGACGCCGGTCTTTTCGAGCGGCTTCACGACCAGCGGCGCCGACGGCAGACGCTGCGCCAGCGGCGGCAGCTTGCCTTCGGCGACGAGCTTGGCGAGATCCGGCGCTTCCTTCGGCGCACCCTGGGCGAAGACGACGCCCGGCACCGACGAAAGAGCGGCGGCACCCGCCGCCCCTTTCAGAATCGAACGGCGGCCAATTCCGCCATTCTTCGAAACTTCGCTCATGTTTTCCTCCCTCGGTGTTTTCCCGATGTGGTGTTTGAAACCCGGCCGGTCGCGCCGGGGCCGTTTCGTTAGTTCTGCGTCTCGATCTCCATCCGCACCGACGCTTCGACCGACGCACCCGGTGCCAGCACTTGCAATCCCGTCCCCGCATGTCCCGCGGGGGCGAGATTGAACGCATCCGCCACGTGGCTGACGGGTTCGAGGCACAGATAGGCCCCGCCCTCCGGCACGTGGAAAACGAAATGATCGAGCGCGTCGCTGGCGCTCATGCGGATCGTCGTGCCGTCTTGGCGCGCGATCGTCGCCTTGCGCGACCAGCCCGACAGATAATCCGTGCGGCCGACAGTATTCTGCGGCGCGTCGTAATGCGTGATCTTGGCGTCGCGCTTGGTCGCGATGAAGCCGTCGTCGATCGCCCAGTTCCAGGCGGCGTCGAACGCGATGCGATCGCCCAAGGCGATCGCGAAATACGGATGCAGGCCGAAACCCACCGGCATCGGCGCGTCGGACAGATTCTTGACCGTCAGCGTGACGGTCAGCGCGTCGCCGGTCAGGTCGAGCAGTTGCGACGTCGTGAACGCCCAATCCCATTCGTCGGGCGTGTGGATATGGGTCATCGTCAGCGACGACGCCGTTTTCGCCGCGACCGTCCAAGCCCGGCGCTGCGTGAAGCCGTGCAACGCATCCGACGTGCCGGGATGCGGCGGCAGGCGGCGTTCGCGACCGTCGAACACGAAGCGCCCGTCGCGAACGCGGTTGGAAAACGGCACCAGCGGATAGCAGCCGGCCTTGGGCCAGTTGAACGGGTCGAACGCGGCCGGCCCCATCGGCTGCAAAATATGAACTTGCCCTTTCGGGGTTTCGCGCCAGAATTTCGCGATCCGCCCGCCGGCTGCGGGGGCGACGGTCACGCGCAAATCGCCGGCGGCCAAATGGGCCTCGCCCGACGTATTTACCGCATGTTCCGCCAAGTTTGCCGACAAGCGGCGCCTCCCCATTGAGATTTGATATTTCAGTTGGCGTCTTCTTTACGGTGCCCGATTGCGCCTGTCAACGCGCAGATCGACGTTCCCCGGCGGAAGAATCGTAACACCCTGTGCGACACTGCAAGCCGGACCCCAGGAGTCGCGTTAATGATCGAAAATTCCATCGAAATATCCGGCGGAGGCGTCGTCGCCCGCATCGCCCCGACGGGCGCGGAGCTGGCCGCTTTGGCCATCAACGGGCGTGACTTGGTTTGGTCGCCCGACGCGCGCTGGTGGGCGAGCACGGCGCCCCTTCTATTCCCGGTCGTGGGTAAATCCCCGGACGGCAAGGTTCGAATCGACGGCCGGTCCTATCCGATGAATCCGCACGGTTTCGCGCGCGATCGCGCGTTCGCCGTCATCGCGCGAGATGCCGAGCGCGTCGTGTTCGAAACGACCGACGATGCGGCGACGCGCGCGAGCTTCCCCTTCGCCTTCGCGCTGCGCCTGGAATTCGCCGCGCGCGCCGGCAAGCTCCACACCACCGCATCGATCGAAAACCGCGACGCCAAGCCCTTCCCCTTCGCGTTCGGCTATCACCCCGCCTTTATCTGGCCGCTCGATCCCGCGACGCGCGGCCAATATGTCTGCCTGTTCGAGAAAGAAGAGACCGCGCCGGTGCGCCGCGCCAGCCAGATCACCGGCTTGCTGCACCAGCAACGCTTCGACACGCCCGTCGCCGGACGCCGCCTGAAGCCGCAAGACGACATGTTCGTCGAAGGCGCCTTCCATTTCGAAACGTTGAATTCGCGCCGCGTCTGGTTCGGCATCGAAGGCCAAACGGGAATCGACGTGGCGTTTCCCGACTCCCCGCAGCTCGGCATCTGGACCAAGCCGGGCGCACCCTATCTGTGCATCGAGCCGTGGCAGGGCTTAGCCGAACAAGACGGTGCCGATGGCGACATGGCAACGCGGCCGGGCACGCGCATTCTCGCTCCGCGCGCGATCGCGACCTATCGCCTGGATATCGGGCTTTCCTAAAGTGCGGCGAGATTCGGCAGGAATTTGTCGAGGAAGCACGTCGTCGCCGGCATGAAATGCGAGCCGTGGTGATAGCTGGGATCGAGGCTGGTCACGATCAAGCTGCCGCCGAAACTGACGCGATCCTCGTACATCAGCGCCTTGCCGTCGCGATCGACGATCAGCGTTTCGGCACCCTGGGGCGGATCGTACCAGCCATGCAGATGCCACGTGACATCCGCCTTGCCGATGCCGGCAAGGGCCGGATGCGCGACGCCGGTGCGCGCGACGCCGAGATCGGCACCGGGCTCGAGCCACCACCAGAAATTCGTTTCCTCCGGATGGAACGAAACACCGGGGATCCATTCGTTCTGGAACGTCTCGCCCATCGCCACCAGCGTGCCGCCGTTGCGCAGATATTCGGCGAAAAGCGGCCAATGTTTGGCGAGGCGTTGGGGATGCGTGCGGCACGGGACGAACAACACGCGCACGCCATCCAGCGCGTCGGCATTTAATGCTTCCGGCCGGATGCGGCGCTTGAAGAACGCGCCGTAGCGCGGCCCTTCGAGCGCTTCGATCTGGTAGGAAGCACCGGGTTGCAGCGTGGCGAGCATGATCAGATTTCCGTTTCGTGCGCGAGCCAGCGCACCGCGTTGTCGAGCAAGCGGTCGATCAGCGTCATATCCTCGCTGCCCGTCCACAGATCGTTGCCCGCGTGGGAGAGCACGGCGCCGCCGCCATCGCGCCGCCACACCCAATCGAGCGGCACCTTGTCGGGCCCCACGCCGGTCAACGCTTGCGCCCCCGCCGGCATCGCGTTGTGGCCGCGTCCGTAGAAACCGGCGACGCCGCGCCGCGTTTCGAACGTCAACCGATCGACGCCGTCGAAGAGCGGATGATCGCCCAGCACCGACAAGGTCAAATGCTGGCGTTGTTTGCCGCCCAATACGAAATGCCCGACGCCCGGCAGAAACGGCCGCTCGGCATGGCCGTTGAGCAGCACGCGCCCGCCACGTGCCAGCATCGCGTCGAAACCGTCGCGCCATTCCATCGCGCGGATCTGGTCGAGATGCAGCGTGAGCATCACGCCGCGCGCGGCGGCGATGCGGGCGGCTGTGATGTCCCATTCCCATTCGGCGGCGAGACGGCCTTCGCGCACGAACCGCGCGAAGGGGGCCGGCACGCCACCGTGATGCGACAGGACGAGAAGCGGAAGCGGAGCGTTCATGCGGCACCACATTCGGGACTTTGCTCGGTTCGCGGCCGATCGCCGCGACGGCTTGACACCTAGTGATATTGAGAGTCATTTGCAATACATAGGTTGGCGTGTTAGACGCTTTCGCGTGGCGGCGCCAACTGCCGATCAATAGCGACAACCCATTGATGGATCGAAATAAATATCGTGTCCGTGACATTACCCTTCCGGCCGTCCACGCGATGAAGCGTCTAATCGCCGCAGGTCCGATCTGGCCGCTGGTCGCGATCCTGATCGTCGCGATTTGGGCGGCGGGCGTGGCGTTGACGGGCGTCTCGCGCGCCTTGTTGCCCTCGCCCGCTTTGGTCGCCGACGCGATGTTCGAACTCGTCGCCGAAGGCGCGCTCGCCAAACATGTGCGGGTCAGCGTCGTGCGCCTTGCCTGGGGCTTCGCGCTGTCGACCGCGCTGGCGCTGATCGTCGCCTTCGCCTTCGCGCGCGTCGCATTGCTGCGCCGGATCGTCGAGCCGCCGCTCGAATTCCTGCGTCAGATCCCGCCGCTCGCGATGATCCCGCTGCTGATCTTGTGGCTGGGCATCGGCGAAGCGCAGAAGATCGGCATCATCACGCTGGCGTGTTTCTTCCCGATCTTCTTGGGCACCACCGGCGGCATCGCGCAATGCGACCCGAAACTGATCGAGGTCGGCCGCGTCAGCGGCTTGTCGCCGGGCGCGATCCTGCGCCGCATCGTGCTGCCGTCCGCCTTGCCCTCTGTCGTCATCGGCTTGCGCATCGCGCTGGGCCAAGGCTGGCGCGCGCTGGTCGGCGCCGAGTTGGTCGCCTCGTCCGCCGGGCTCGGCTACATGATCGAGGACGCGCAGAATCTCGCGCGCACCGACATCGTGGTCGTCGGCGTGATCGTGATCGGCACGCTGGGTCTCGCCACCGATTTTCTGTTCCGCCGCGCCATCGCCGCCGCGTGGCCGTGGGTCCGGGTCGAGCATGGGGCCGAAACCCATGCTTGAGTGCCGCGGCGTTGCCAAAACCTATCGGCTGAAGGATCGCGACGTCGCGGCATTGCGCGATTTCGACCTCGCCTTGCCGCCGGGCAGCTTCACTGTGCTGGTCGGCCCGTCGGGCTGCGGCAAGACGACGGCCTTGCGTTTGCTCGCGGGCCTCGAAACGCCGACGCGCGGCACGCTCACGCGCGGCACCGGCGCCGCGCGCGTCGGCTATGTGTTCCAGGAGCCGCGTTTGATGCCGTGGCTCTCCGTCGCGCGCAATGTCGGCTTCGCGCTGGAAGGCCGCACGGCGAAACCCGAGATCGCCACGCGCGTCGCCGATATTCTCGACGTGATCGGACTGCACGATTTCGCGAATGCCCGCCCCGATCAGCTTTCGGGCGGCATGGCGAGCCGCGCGGGTCTCGCGCGCGCGCTCGTCACCAAACCCGAGTTGCTGTTGCTCGACGAGCCTTTCGCCGCCCTCGACGCGATGACGCGCCGCCGCCTGCAAAGCGAACTCGTGGCGCTGTGGCAGCGCTTCCGCCCGACCATCGTGTTCGTCACGCACGATATCGAGGAAGCGGTGCTGCTCGGCGACGACATATGCCTGATGGAAAACGGCGTCATCGCGGAACGCTTCGCCAATCCCATCTTGCGCCCGCGCGATCCGACCGATCCAGAAATCGTGCGTTTGCGGCGCGCCATCATTGCCGGTTTCGAAGCCGGCGAGGCTCGAAAAACCCGGACACCCAAGGAGTCAACGATATGAGGATTTCCATCCGTTTCGCCGCGATCGCGGCGGCGGCCATGCTGGCGGCCATGCCGCAAGCGATGGCACAGAAGATCGAAACGCTGCGCGTCACCTATGTCGCCTCGCCGTTCAACGTGCCGTCGATCGTGATGCGCGCGAAGGGCTATCTCGACGAAGCCTACGCGCCGATGGGCATTAAGGTCGAATCGCCGGAGATCACCTCGGGCGCCCAGCAAATGCAGGCGCTGGCGGCGGGCGAGATCCATATCGCCTCGGTCCTCGGCGGTTCGTCGGCGATTTTGGGCAAGGCCAACGGCATCGACGTCAAAGTCGTCGCGACCTATAGCCGGGGCGCCAAGGCCTACATGATCCTCGCCATGCCGAACGGTCCGGCCGACATCAAATCGCTGAAGGGCAAGACCGTCGCCGGCCCCAAGGGCACGGTGCTGCATCAATTGCTCGCGGCCGCCCTCGCCAAAAACGGCCTGCGCCTGACCGATATCGATCACGTCAATATGGACCTGCCCTCGGCACGCGCCGCGTTGCTGGCGGGCAAGGTCGACGCTGCCACGCTCGCGGGCAACAACGCGTTGGCGGTCGAGAAGGCGAACGGCAAGCTGCTCGCGTCGGGCGACGGCTTGCTTGATCCCACGTCGGTCATCGGCGTGCGCGGCGATCTGATCGAGAAGAATCCGCAGATCGTCACGGCCTATCTTTCGGCACATCGCAAGGCGCTCGCCTTCATGAAGGCGAATCCGGAGGAAGCGCTGAAGATCGCCGCCGCCGATCAGAAGATCGATCTGGAGGACGCGCGCAAGATGATGACCTATTACGATTTCGCGCTGCGCGTCACCGACCGCGATATCGCCAATCTCGGCGCCGACCAGGATTTCATGGTCGAAGCCGGGATGCTCAAGACCAAGATCGATATCGCCAAGGATCTGATTTCGCCGGCAGCTCGCACGCTGGAATAGATCAAATGCGTCAGCCCCCGCCGGGACACGCGTTCCGGCGGGGATTAGCGTCCGGCCGAGCCGGCGGCGGCAAGACCGCGCGTTTCGACGGCGGCCGCGAAAGCGGGCTCGGCGGGGATATTGCCGCGCACGAAGATGTCGATGCCGATCGTCTCTTGATCGGGCACGATCCGCTCGCCCGAGCACTGCGCGAGCAGCACGCGGCCGGCCGATCGCGCCTCGTGGCCCGCATTCTGGCCGATCACCGCATCGAGCGTGCCCAACACCAAAAAGCGGCGCGTATAGGTCGTCAATTCGTGCGCGATCCACACGAGATCGGACGCGCGCCCGGCCGCGTCGATCGCCGCCGCGATGCCGCGATTGCCCGCCCCGACGCTATAGATGCCAACCAGATCGGGGTGCTTGGCGAGCAAGCGCTTGGTGACCGCTTCCGAGCGCGCGCGTTCGTCGCGCCCTTCGACGGGCGCCAGAATCTCGAGCTTCGGAAACTCGCCCGAGATCACCTGGTTGAAGCCGAAATAGCGTTCGGCATGGTCGCGCAAGGCGAGCGAGCCCGCGACGATGCCGATCTTGCCCTTCTTCCCGCCGAGGAAGCGGCCCATCAGCGTGCCCGCCGTGCGGCCGGCCGCCGGATTGTCGATGCCGACGTAATGGAAACGCCGGGAACTGGGCACGTCCGACACCAGCGTGACGACCGTCGTGCCCCGCGCGGTCAAATCGTCGATCGCCGCGCGCACGCGCGGATGGTCGAGGGCCACGACCGCCACGCCGTCGTAATAGCGCGGCAAGCGTTCCAGCGTGCGCCCGATCACGTCCGGGTCGAACACGTCGACATGTAGCGTGTCGATGAAGGCGCGTTGGCTCGCCAGCCACGCGGCGGTGACGCCGACCTGCTCGGTCAATTGCGACATGAAGGTGTTGTCGCCCACCGGCAGGATGAAGGCGAAGCGGAACGACCGGTTGCGCGCCAAGCGCGCGGCCGCGATATCCGGCCGGTAGCCGAGCTTCAGCACCGCCTCGTTCACCCGCGCGGCGGTCTTGTCGCGTACGCCCGGCCGCTTGTTGACAACGCGGTCGGCGGTGGCGAGGGAAACCCCCGCCTCCGCCGCCACATCTTCCAGCGTTACCTTGCCAGCCGGACCCGCCATCGAAACTTCAGCTCCGCGTCGCCCATTCGATTCCGCGGGTCAAAATCTGCTTCACCTGCGGAATGTCCAATTCATAGGCGCGATGGCCCAGCGTGCAATGGAACACGCGGCCTTTGCCGTAGCGCTTCTTCCAGACGACGGGCATCACGACTCCTTCGACCCAGGGCGCATGTTCGCCCGAGAACGTCGTCGTCGCCAGCACTTCGATGCTCGGATCGACATGCATGTAATATTGCTCGGACCGGTAATCGAAGTCTTTCAGACCCTGCATCACCGGATCGTCGGGTTTGGCGATATTGACCCGGAAATCGATGATGTTGCCGGGATGTGCCACCCACTGGCCGCCGCACATGAATTGATATTCGATCGAATCGCGGAACGCGTCGCTCATCCCGCCGTGATGGCCGGCGACGCCGACACCGTTCTGCACGGCGGCGCAAAGATTGATCGCCTCCGCCCGTTCGATCTTCGACATCGTGAAGATCGGCACGATCAACGACAAATCGTGGATCGCCGGATCGGCGAAGACGGAAGTTTTGGTTTCGACGCGCACATCGTAACCCGCCGCCGTCAACCAGGTGCGATACATCGAGGCGCATAGATCGGGATCGTGGCCGTGCCAGCCGCCCCACACGATCAATGCCGTCGGCTTTTTCTTCGTCATCGCCGTCACTCCACCGCGCCGCCGGACTGGCCGGGCGCAAGAGCCGCCGGACGCTCGACCGTGCTTTCGATTTCGATGCGCTTGCCTTCGTCGGCGGATTTCTGGAACGCCTCCATCACTTCCAACACATGGAACGCGAGTGCGCCGCTGGCGCGATGGTCGCGCTTCTTGCGAATGCCGGTCGCCATGTCGGCGAGGCCGATGGAGCGGAACTCGCCGTCCGTATAGCCATGCGTGAAGGGTTTGGCTTCCCATTCGCCGCCGGTCATGGCGATCTGCACCTCGCCGCCGAAACGGTTCGGGTCAGGCACCAAGATGGAGCCCTGATCGCCATAGATTTCAATCGGCGTGTGTTTGTGCTTCGGGACATCGAAGCTCATCGCGATCGACACGACGGCACCGCTGCGGAATTCCAGCATGCCCGCGACATGGGTCGAAACCTCGACCGGCATCATCGTGCCGTTCAAGGGCTTCGACGTGATCATGCGTTCGTTGCGCGGGCGCGCGGTCGAGCCCATCACGCTCGCCACCGGCCCCAGCAACTGGACGAGATCGGTGATGTAGTAAGGCCCCATATCGAGCATCGGCCCGCCGCCGCGCAGATAATAGAAGCCCGGCGCGGGGTGCCAACGCTCATGCCCCGGGCACATGAAGAAGGCCGAGCCTGCGACCGGCTTGCCGATGGCGCCGCCATCGATCAAGGCGCGCGCCGTCTGGTGCCCGCCGCCCAGAAACGTGTCGGGCGCGCAGCCGACGCGCAAGCCCTTCTCGTTGGCGAGATCCATCACCTTGCGCGCTTCGACGAGGTTCACGCCCAGCGGCTTTTCCGAATAGACATGCTTGCCCGCCTTCAGCACGGCGAGATCGACATCGGTATGCGCCAGCGGCACGGTCAGGTTCAGCACGATGTCGATATCGTCGCGCTTCAGCATCGCGTCGATGCGCATCGACGTCAGGCCGAATTCCGCCGCGCGCGCTTCCGACGCTTCGGTGCGCATATCCGCAAGGCCGCGAATCTCCAGGATCGGGAAATTCTTCGACGCCTTGATATAGGCCGCACTGATCACGCCGCATCCGATGATGCCGATACCGACTTTCTCCACGTCGCGCACTCCGTCGTTGGGGGCCCTACCGGCCCGGTTCAGCCTTTGACCGCGCCGACCGTCAGGCCGGCGACGATATGTTTTTGCGCCAGAACGAACAACAGGAAGGTCGGCAGGATCGTCAGCGTGATGAACGCCAGGATCAGATGCCAATCGGCCGTGAATTCGCCCTGATAGACCATGATGCCCAGCGGCCAGGGATACATGGCGTCGCTGTTGAGCATCACGAGCGGCAGCAGATAAGAGTTCCAGCTATGCACGAAGGTGATCGTACCGACCGTCGCCAGAATGGGCGTCGACAGCGGCAGCGTCACGAAGCGGAAGAAGCGCGGATAGGAACAGCCGTCGACCAACGCGGCTTCCAGCAACTCGTGCGGCAGATCGCGGAAGAAGCGCCGGAATAGCAGGATGCTCATCGCCAGCGCGAAGGCGACTTGCGGCAGCACGACGCCGAAATAGGTGTCGAGCAGACCCAGATCGCGCACTTTGATGAACAGCGGCAGGATCGCGGTCGCGGCCGGGAACAGCAGCCCCATGGTGAAATAATTCAGCAGCATGCGGCTGCCGAAGAAGCGCAGATGCGCGAACACGAAGGCCGCCATCGCCGCGACGATCAGGGTGATGATCGTCGTCAGGCTGGAGATGACGAAGGAATTCCACAACATCTGCCAATAGCGCTTCGACAGCAGGATATCGCCGTAATTCGACCATTCCCATTCGCGCGGCAGACCGAAGGGATTGGTGCGCAAATCGCCCAGCGACTTGAAGCCGCCGAGCAGCGTGGCGATCAACGGCACCGCGACGAAACCCGCCACGAGCAGCAGGAACAGCCAGCGATACAAGGCAGCGCGATCGAAAGGCGGGCGCGAGGCGGCCATATCAGTCATCGCGCATGAACCAGCGTTTATAGGTGACCGCGAAGGTCACGCAGATCACGAACAGGATCACGCCGATGGCGCTGCCGTAACCGATCCGCATGCGCGTGACGCCGTGGGAATAGAGGAAGCTCACCATCGTCTGTGAGGAATCGGCGGGCCCGCCGCGCGTGAGCGGCATCACCAGATCGAACAATTGCAACGAGCCGACGACCGCGAAGAACACCGACAGACGGATCGTCGGATAGAGCAGTGGGATGGTGATGTGGCGCAGCACCTGCCAGCGCGACGCGCCGTCGATGCGCGCAGCCTCGACCAGATGCTGGTCCTGGCCCTGCAACGCCGCGATGAACAGCATCATGTGGAAGCCGAAATACTTCCACACCACGACGATCAGGATGGCGAGCATCGAGGTTTGCGTGCTCGCCAGCAGATGCGGCGGCTCGGCGCCGAAGAAGCGCCAAACGCCCGCGAGCAAGCCGTAATCGCCGTCATAGACGAAGCTGAAAATCAGCCCCGTCGCAACTTCGGCCAGCACATAAGGGAGGAAGAACAACATGCGCAGCGCCACGGCACCGCGGAATTTTTCGGCCAGCAGGATCGCCAAGGTCAACGCCAGCGGCAACTGGATGCCCAGCGAAATCACGATGATCAGAAAATTGTTGCGCAACGCCAAGCCGAAGGCGCGCGCTTCGAACACGTATTCGTAATTGGTGAAGCCGATCCAATTGGTCGGCCGGCCGAAGCCGTTCCAGTTGAAGCCGCTATACCAAGCCGCTTCGCCCACCGGCAGGATCACGAACAACGTGAACAGCAGCAACGCCGGGGGTAGGAATAGAACGACGGCGGTCAGTTTTCCGCTTGCCGCCGCCCGGCCGAGTGCTGTCGTGGACATTTCGCGAAAAATCGGGCGCGGCGGCGTAAAAAAAATCCGCCGCGCCCGAACCCCTTAGTTACCCTGCTTGAACGCGTCCTGCACGGCCTTCGCCACTTGGCGCGGCGTCATGCTGCCGCCGGCGAGTTCGGCCGTCGCGTCATTGACCACGCGCCCGACCGAGGGGCCGAGATCCTGGTCGTAGAAGTTCTGGTGGTAGTTCGACCGCGCGAGGTTCTGCGCGATGTTGCGCATGAAGGCGTTGCTGATCGCTTCGTCGGCACCCTTCACGACCGGAATGAGGAAACCGGCCCCGGCCAAGCGCATTTGCACGTCCTTCGAGACGAAGTGCTTCACGAACTCGACCGCTTCCTTCGGCGCACCCTTGGTCACGAGCCAGCCATTGATGCCGCCCAGCGTGTCGGTCGGCTCGCCTTTGCCGCCCGGCACGGCCGGGAAGTTGACCCAACCGATCTTGTCGTCGGTGATGCCCACCTTGTCGGCCGCCAGCGCCTTCTGCTGGTGGTAGACGGTGCTGATCACCAGCGACATCGCGGCCTTGCCGTCGCCGAAGAAGCCGGTCGATTGCGGGTTCTTGAAGCCGAGGAAGCCGTTCTGGAACGGCTGCAGATCGACGAGCTGCTTCATCAACTCGCCGGATTTCTGGAAGACTTCGCCCTCGAAGCCGCCGTTCTGGCCCTTCAACGCCGCCTCGAACCCGGCCTTGCCGCCAAGGCGCACGGCCAGATGCGTCCAATAGAAATGCAGCGGCCATTTGTCGGCGCCGCCAACGGTCAGCGGTGTGACGCCGGCGGCCTTCAGCGCCTTGATCGCGGCCAGCCAATCGTCCCAGGTCTTGATGGCACTGCCGTCGACCTTGGCCTTGGCCATCAATTCCTTGTTGTAAAGGATGCCGACCTGCGACTGCGCGAAGGGCAAGCCGTAGACGCGGCCGTCGCGCGTGAACGCGGCCATCGCACCGGCCGAGATCGTCGCCGCCGTGTCCTTGGTCTGGTCGGTGATGTCCTGCAGCACGCCCGCTTCGACCTGCGCCTTCAACACGCCGCCGGCCCAGGAATAGATGATGTGCGGCCGGTCGTTGGATTGCAGCAGCGTGGGCAGCTTGGCCTTGTAGGATTCGTTCTCGAGGAACTGCATCTCGACTTTGGTGCCGGGATTTTTGGCCTCGAACTCGCGGGCCACTTCCTCCCAGATCTTGATCTGGGCCGGATTGACCTCGAGATGCATCCATTTGACGGTGGTTTGCGCCAGCGACGGCCCCGCCGAAACGGCGAGTATGGCGGCAGTGGCGAACAGCGAATGCTTGATGGCGTTCATGCGTTACCTCCCAAGAAGCCGGATTGTTTTCGGCTTTGGCGAGACCTTGCGCGAGAAATTTGACGTACGCAACTCAAATTTTGGTATTTAATGCCTCAACGCTCCAGGTGTATTGCTAACCCTTTCCAGTAACGGAGACTTCGCGATGGCCGCCATTTACCCCGATCTCGCCGACAAGGTCGTTCTCGTGACCGGCGGTGCCGCCGGAATCGGCGAGTTCATCGTGCGCGCCTTCGCCGCACAGAAGGCCGTCGTCGCCTTCGTCGATATCCAAAAGGAGCGCGGCGAGAAGCTCGCCGCCGAACTGACCGCGCAAAGCCAGCGCGCGCATTTCGCGCCGGTCGACGTGACCGACACGGCCGCGTTGCAGAAGGCGATCGGCGACTTCGCCGCGAAGCTCGGCCCCATTGGCGTATTGATCAACAACGCCGCGCATGACGAACGTCATGCGACCGATACGGTCACGTCCGAATATTGGGACGACCGCATCGCCGTGAACTTGAAGCATCAGTTCTTCGCCGCGCAAGCCGTGTTGCCGGGCATGAAGGCGGCGGGCGGTGGTGCCATCGTCAATTTCGGCTCGACGTCGTGGATGATCGGCCAGGGCGGCATGGCCGTTTACACGGCCGCGAAATCCGCCGTGCTGGGTCTGACGCGCTCGCTGGCGCGCGACTACGGCCAATTCAACATTCGCGTGAACACGGTGGCGCCGGGTTGGATCATGACCGAGCGTCAGATCGAGAAATGGCTCACCCCCGAAGGCGAGGCGGAATTGATGAAGCGCCAATGCCTGAAGCGCCGCCTGCAACCGGCGGAGCTCGCCAAGTTCACGGTCTTCCTGGCATCGGACGAAGCGTCGGCCTGCACCAACCAGAGCTATATCGTCGACGGCGGCTGGGTCTAACACCACAAAACTGCCCAATTCCCGATCAGCGTTTGATTGCATCGGCGGCACCGTTCCATGCCGCCGCGCGATGAATCGTGCGGATTCAAGCTCTCCGGCTTCGGCACGGCAATTGCTGATGTGATCCCCACATAGCGCGGCTTCGCGTCAATCGCGAAGTTCTGACCTTATGGTTGGCGTGCCGGTTCAAGCCTTTTGGAGATCGCGATGAGCGGATCTTTCAAGGCGTGGGCCGGTCAACCAGACCTCCCACGCAAAAAACAAAACCTCGATGCCGACGCGCGGCAATGCCGCGCGCGCGGCTTTCGTGCGTCCACGCTTTCCCGAACCCTTGGAGATCCGGACATGACCGATTTTTCGCTCGATCGTCGCGCCTTCCTCGCCGGCACCACCGCCCTGCTCGCCGCCCCGGGCCTCGTCCGCGCGCAAGCCGCCGCCTGGCCGACTAAGCCGGTGCGCATCGTCGTGACCTTCCCGCCGGGCGGCACCAGCGACATTGTCGCGCGTCTGCTGGGGCAATATATGTCGGAGAAGATCGGCCAGCAGGTGATCGTCGATAACCGCCCGGGTGCGGGCGGCACGCTGGGCGCGGACATCGTGAAGAAGGAAGCGCCGGACGGGCACACGTTGCTGCTGTCGAACAACGCGCCGTTCACGATCGCGCCCACGCAGTTCAAGACGATCCCCTACGAGCCGATGAAGGATTTCACCCATATCGGGTTCGCGGGTTCGTCGTCGCCGGGGCTGTTCGTGCAGCCCTCGCTGGGCGTCAAGTCGGTCAAGGAGTTCATCGCCTACGCGAAGGCGAAGCCCGGCGAAATCAAATACGGCTCGTCCGGCGTGGGTTCGATCCACCATATCGCGGGGGAATCGCTCAAGAAGCAGGCCGATATCAACATCGCCCATATTCCCTATCGCGGCAGCGCGCCGGCGATCCAGGATTTCAAGGCCGGCGTGTTGTCGAGCTTCTTCGACTTCGTGCCCCAGAACGCGCCGATGCTCGCGGCGAAGGAAGCGTTGTGCATCGGTATCGCCGCCGACGCACGCATCGCCCAAACGCCCGACGTGCCGACCTTCAAGGAACAGGGCGTCGACATCGTGCTGGAAGGGTGGATGGGTATCTCCGGCCCCGCCGCCATGCCGCCCGCGACGGTCGCGGCGATCTACGGTGCCATCCAGGATGCGCTCGCTTTGGCGCCGGTGCAGGAACGCCTCTATTCCTGGGGCGTGGAACGGCGCGCGATGAATCCGGCCGAGTTCACGAAGTACATCGCGGATTCGATCGACACATGGCGGCCGCTGATCATCGCGGCGGGTGCACAGGAGAAATAATGCGCCGCCTTCTCAACGCCGAGACGCTGTCGGGGGCCTTCGTGCTGGCCCTCGGCGGCATCGGCTTGCTGGCGATCGGCAATCTGGAAATCGGCACGCTCAACGACATGGGCCCCGGCTATATGGCGCGCGCCGTCGCCTGGGCGATCCTGGCGTTCGGCGCGGTCATTCTGCTGATGGGCTTGCGCGCGGAAATGCCGCCGATCCCGGCGATGGAATGGCGCCCGGCCCTGGCGATCTCGCTCGCCACCATCGCCTTCGGCGCGACGATCGACCGGCAAGGCATCGTGATCGCCACGATCGCGATGACCGTGCTGGCGGGTTTCGCCAGCCCGATCACCCGCCATCGCGAAACGCCGATCCTCGCCGCCGCGCTGGCGGCGGGGGCAGCGCTCGTCTTCGTCGTCGGCCTCAAACTCGCCATCCCGATCTGGCCGCGCTGATGGATGTCTTCGCCAATATTGCGCTCGGCTTCTCGGTCGCCTTTACGCCGGTGAACCTGCTGTTCTGCTTCTTCGGCGTGTTGATGGGCACGCTGGTCGGCGTGTTGCCGGGCATCGGCACCGTCGCGACCATGTCGATGCTGCTGCCCGCGACGTTCCATCTGGCGCCCGCGACGTCGCTGATCATGCTCGCCGGCATCTATTACGGCGCACAATATGGCGGCTCGACCACCGCGATCCTGGTGAAATTGCCGGGCGAGGCGTCGTCGGTCGCCACCGTGCTCGACGGCTACGCGATGGCGCAGAAGGGTCGCGCGGGGGCCGCCTTGACCATCGCGGCGCTCGCCTCGCTCTTCGCGGGCACCGTGTCCACGCTGCTGATCGCGATGGGCGGGCCCGTGATGGCGCAGATCGCGCTCAAATTCGGACCGGCCGAGTATTTCTCGCTGATGCTGCTGGGCCTCGTCGCGTCGGTGGTCCTCGCCTCGGGCTCGATCGTCAAGGCGATCGCGATGATCCTGGCCGGCGTGTTCCTTGGCCTGATCGGCCCCGACGCGAATTCGCCCGTCCCGCGCATGACCTTCGGCATTGCCGAACTTTCCGAAGGCGTCAATTTCGTCGCCATCGCCGTCGGCCTGTACGGTTTGTCGGAGATCATCCTCAATCTCGAGCAGAGACTGATCCGCACCGCGCCGGTCGCGATGCGCGAATTGATGCCGAACCGCGAGGAGTTCCGCCGCTCGGTCGGCCCGGCAATCCGCGGCACGGCGCTGGGCTCGCTGCTCGGCATCCTGCCCGGCGGCGGGCCGCTGCTCGCCTCGTTCGGCGCCTATGCGCTGGAAAAGAAGATCTCGCCGACGCCCGAACGTTTCGGCCACGGCGCGCCCGAAGGTGTGGCCGCCCCCGAAGCCGCGAACAACGCGGGCGCGCAAACCTCGTTCGTGCCGCTGCTGACCCTAGGCGTGCCGTCCAACGCGATCATGGCGGTGATGGCCGGCGCCATGACGATCCAAGGCATCGCCCCCGGCCCCAAGGTGATGGTCGAGCATGCGCCGTTGTTCTGGGGTATGATCGCGTCGATGTGGATCGGCAATTTCATGCTGGTCGTGTTGAACTTGCCGCTGGTCGGGTTGTGGGTGAAGCTGCTGCAAGTGCCCTATCGCATCCTCTATCCCGCGATTCTGTTTTTCTGCTGCATCGGGGTCTATTCGATCTCCAATTCCGCGTTCGACGTCTATCTCGCCGTCGGCTTCGGCATCGCCGGCTACGCGATGATCAAGCTCGGCTTCGAGCCCACGCCGCTGCTGCTCGGCTTCATCCTGGGCCCGATGATGGAGGAGAACCTGAAACGCACCTTCCTGCTGTCGGGCGGCAGTGCGGCCCCGTTTTACGAGCGGCCGATCAGCTTGACGCTGCTGATCCTGACCGTCGCGATGCTGCTGCTGATGGCGCTGCCAGCCTTCAAACGCACGCGCGAAACCGCGCTAAGCGCGCAGTGAGACGATGGCGCATCTGACGATCCATATCCTGGACACGTTCACCGGCGAGGGTGCGGCCGGCGCCTGGGTCGAGTTCTCGCGCCGCGACGGCGAGGCCTATACGCCGATCGCGCGTTTCGCGGTCGACGCGAAGGGCCGAGCGCCCGCACCGCTATTGGAAGGTGACGAATTGCCGTGCGGCGCCTATCAGATCGAAATCCACGCTGGCGCCTATTACGCCGCGCGCGGGCAAAAACCTTCGGACGGCGCGGCGCTCGACATCGCGCCGATCCGCTTTTCCATTTTCGACGGAAAACGGAACTACCATCTGCCGGTGCTGTTCTCGCCCTATGGCTACACGACCTATCTGGGGCAATGACGGCGATGGGCGAACTCACCTGCCACGTTCTGGATACCCACGGCGGCAAGCCCGCCGCCGGCATGCGCGTCGATCTGGCGATACGCGACGGCGAAGCTTGGCGCACACTCAAATCGGTCGAGACGATCGCGACGGGCCGCACCGCCGATCCCTTGTTGGCGGGCGATGCGCTGGCGCCGGGCGCCTATCGCCTGGAATTCCATCACGCGGATTACTTCGCCCGCCACGCGAAGCTCTCCGATCCGCCCTTCTACGACCGCATCGTCCATTTCTTCGCGATCGATGCGGCCGACGCGCACACGCACATCACGCTGGTCGCGTCGCCCTGGGGCTATTCGACCTATCGCTGGAAAGCCTGATCAACGCTCCGGCAAGGCGGGTGCGGGTTCGGCATCGCTCTTCTTGCCGGGGAAGAACGGGCTGGGTTCGGGCGTCTCGGCATTGCCGCGGAATAGTTTGCGTCCGGCCTCGATCCCGCCGATCAACTCGAGCTCGACGCGCTGCTTGTCGCGCTCGCGCACTTCGTCGGTCGATTCCTTCGCAAGCTCCGCGTCGAAGCCGAGCCCTTTCAGCACGGCACAGCTGAAAACCAGAGCCGACTCAAACGTTTCGCGGATCTGGTAGGTGACGCCCGCCTTGATCAAGCGCAGCGAATGGCCGCGATCGAAGGCGCGCACGTAAAGCTTTACCAGCGGAAACTCGTGTCGGCAAAGCTCGACGATCTTGTCGGCGACGTCCGGTTTGTCGACGCAGACCAAAATCGCCTCGGCCGTTTCGGCGCCCGAGGCGCGCAGTACGTCGAGCCTAGTACCGTCGCCGTAATGAATCTTGAAACCGAAATTTCCGGCGGCGCGGATCATGTCGACATCGGTTTCGATCAGCGACAGCTCGACCTTGTTGGCGAGCAGGGCTTGCGTCGCGACCTGGGCGAAACGGCCGAAGCCGATGAACAACACGCGGCCCTTCAAACCATTCGCGACCTCGATCCCTTCCATCGACACGGGCGCTTCGCGGCGCGTGCGGCGCTGGACGATCAACACCAAGGGCGTCAGCGCCATCGACAGGATGACGATGGCGCTCATGATCGCGGAAATGCGCGCATCGAACAGGCCCACGCCCAGCGCGGCCGCGTAAAGCACGAATGCGAACTCGCCGCCTTGCGCGAACAGACCCGCGCGATTTGCGGCGGCCGCATGGCCGGAGCGCGCGAGGCGCGCGACCATATAGATGCCGACGGCCTTTACCGACATGAAGGCGATGACGCCGCCCAGCACCATCCGCCATTCGGCCGCGACGACCGACAAATCCAGCGACATGCCGACGCTGAGGAAGAACAGCCCGAGCAGCAGACCTCGAAACGGCTCGATATCCGCTTCGAGCTGATGGCGAAAATTCGATTCCGACAGCAGCACGCCGGCGACGAAGGCGCCCATCGCCATCGACAATCCGGCGAGTTGCATGCCCAGCGCCGAACCCAGCACGACCAGCAACGCGGCGGCGGTTAGCACTTCGCGGGCCCCCGCCCGCGCGATCAAACCGAAGAACGGATCGAGCAGCCAGCGCCCCGCCGCGATCAACACGCCCAGCGCCGCCAGCGCGATGCCGATACTCTGCCAGGCGGGCGTCGCATCGGCTTCCACGCGGCCGTTCACCGCCGCCCACACGGCGACGAGGGCGAGCAACGGCACGATCGCCAGATCTTCGAGCAACAAAATCGCGACGGCTTTCTGGCCTTCGGGGGTTTGGGTTTCGCCCGCCTCGTCCAGCATCTGCATGATCACGGCGGTCGACGACAGCACGAAGCCCATTGCGCCGACGGCCGCGACTTCCACGCGCAGACCCGCCGCCATGCCGACGAGGGTCAACAACGCGCCGCAGGTCAGAACTTGCGCGACACCCAGCCCGAAAATCTGGCGGCGCAAACGCCAGAGCTTCGAAGGGCGCATTTCAAGGCCGATGACGAACAGGAACATCACAACGCCAAGTTCGGCGATGTGCAGCAACGTTTCCGGATCGTCGAACAGGCCCAGACCGAAGGGCCCGATGATCAAGCCGGCGGCGAGATAGCCGAGCACCGAGCCCAAGCCCGCACGCCGGAACAACGGCACCGCAACGACGGCCGCCCCCAACAGGACGACCGCATGTCCCACGCCAAAACCCGCCGCTTCCGCCATTTCCGCCGCTCCCGCGCAATATCCGATTCCGAGCGGATCATCGCACAAGGAACGGCGGTTTGGCGAAAACGGAAGCCGTTCGGCCTTACTTCATCGTGGGCATGACGAACTCGGCGCCGGATTTGATGCCGGTGGGCCAACGTACGGTCGTCGTCTTGACCTTGGTGTAGAAGCCGACACCCTCGGCGCCGTAAGCGTTGCGGTCGCCGAAGATCGAGCGCTTCCAGCCGCCGAAGGAGTGATAAGCGACCGGCACGGGGATCGGCACGTTGACGCCGACCATGCCGACCTTCACGTCGTTGGCGAAGCTGCGCGCGGCGTCGCCGTCGCGGGTGAAGATCGCGGTGCCGTTGCCGTATTCGTGATCGTTCACCAGCTTCAAGGCTTCGGCGTAGTTCTTGGCGCGCACCACGCCCAGCACCGGCCCGAAGATCTCTTCCTTATAGATCTTCATGTCGGCGGTGACGTTGTCGAACAGGCAGCCGCCCATGAAGTAGCCGTTCTCGTAGCCTTGAAGCTTCAAGCCGCGCCCATCGACCACCAGCTTGGCGCCTTCCTTGACGCCGGTGTCCACGTAGCCCTTCACCTTAGCGAGATGTTCCTTGGTCACCAGCGGACCCATCTCGCTATCGGGATCGAGGCCGGGGCCGACCTTGAGCTTGGCCACGCGCGGCGCCAGGCGTTCGATCAATTGATCGCCGACATTGCCGACGGCCACCGCAATGGAGATCGCCATGCAGCGCTCGCCCGCCGAGCCGTAGCCAGCGCCCATCAGCGCATCGGCCGTTTGGTCGAGATCGGCGTCGGGCATCACCACCATGTGGTTCTTCGCCCCGCACAACGCCTGCACGCGCTTTCCATGCGCCGTGCCGGTCTTGTAGACATATTCGCCGATCGGCGTGGAGCCGACGAAGCTGATCGCCTGGATCGTCGGATGCGTCAGCAACGCGTCGACCGCTTCCTTGTCGCCCTGCACGACATTGAGGATGCCGGCCGGCAAACCCGCTTCCATCGCCAGCTCCGCGATGCGAAGCGACGTCGAGGGGTCCTTCTCCGACGGTTTCCACACGAAGGCGTTGCCCGTGGCGATCGCCATCGGCGCCATCCACAGCCCGATCATGCCGGGGAAGTTGAACGGCGTGATGCCCGCGACCACGCCCAGCGGCTGGCGCATCGAATAGGCGTCGATGCCGCGGCCCACGTCGGGGGTGAAATCGCCCTTCAGCAGATGCGGAATGCCGCAAGCAAACTCGACGACCTCGATGCCGCGGACCATTTCGCCCTTGGCATCTTCATGCGTCTTGCCGTGCTCCAGCGTGATCAGCTTCGCGATCGCGTCGCGATGCGTTTCCAGCAATTCCTTCCACTTGAACATCACGCGCGCGCGGATCAGCGGCGGTGTGGCGGCCCAAGCGATCTGCGCGGCCGCCGCGTTCGCGACGACGGCATCCACTTCGGCCTTCGACGCCAACGCGACTTCCGCCGCCTGTTCGCCCGTCGCCGGGTTGTAGACCGGGCCCACGCGGCTTCCGCCCGCCACGGCCTTGCCGCCGATGAAATGGCCGATACGATTCATGACTTTCTTCCTTCTTCTTTCAATTTCAGGCCGCGCGCTCGATCGCTTTGCCCAGCGTGTCGATCATGCGGTCCATTTGCGGCTTCTCGACGATCAGCGGCGGCGACAACGCCACGATGTCGCCCGTCGTGCGCACCAATAACCCGGATTCGAAGCAATCGACCAGCACGTCGTAAGCGCGCGCGGTCGGCTGGTTCGGTCGCGACGAAAGTTCAATCCCGGCCACCAAGCCCATATTGCGGATATCGATCACGTTGCGCTTGCCTTTGAGCGAGTGCACCGCGTCTTCCCAATAGGGCGCCAATTCGGCCGCGCGCTGGAACAGACCTTCCTCGCGATAGATGTCGAGCGTGGCGAGACCCGCCGCGCAGGCCAGCGGATGACCCGAATAGGTATAGCCGTGGAACAACTCGATCAGGTTTTCCGGTCCCGTCATCATCGCGTCGTAGATTTCCTTGCGCGCGAACACGGCGCCCATGGGCACGGCGGCGTTGGTGATGCCCTTGGCGACCGTCATCAGATCGGGGATCACGTTGAACTTCTCGGCCGCGAAGGAAGCGCCCAAGCGGCCGAAGCCGGTGATGACTTCGTCGAAGATCAGCAGAATGCCGTATTTGTCGCAGATCGCGCGCAGGCGTTCGAGATAGCCCTTGGGCGGGATCAACACGCCGGTCGACCCGGCCATCGGCTCGACGATCACGGCGGCGATGGTCGAGGCATCGTGCAACGTGACGAGTTTTTCGAGCGCGTCGGCGAGTTCGGCGCCATGTTCGGGCTGGCCGCGCACGAAGCTGTTCTTCTCCGGCAGATGGGTATGCGGCAGATGATCGGTGTAGGGCAGTTGAAGCCCGAATTGCTTGCGGTTGGCGACGATGCCGCCGACCGAGATGCCGCCGAAGCCGACACCGTGATAACCGCGCTCGCGCCCGATGAAACGCACGCGCTGGCCCTGGCCCTTCGCGCGGTGATAGGCGAGCGCCATCTTCAGCGCCGTATCGACGCTTTCGGAACCCGAATTGGTGAAGAACACCTTGTCGAGATCGCCAGGCAAGATCGCCTGCAAGCGCGAGGCGAATTCGAAGCTGATCGGATGGCCCATCTGGAAGCCGGGCGCGTAATCCATCGTCGCGGCCTGTTTGGCGATCGCGTCGACGATTTTCTGGCGGCCATGACCGGCATTGACGCACCACAGTCCCGACGTGCCGTCCAGAATCTCGCGGCCGTCCGGTGTGGAATAAAACATGCCCTTGGCACCCGCCAGCAGACGCGGCTTCTTCTTGAATTGCCGGTTCGCGGTGAAGGGCATCCACAACGCTTCGAGATTGTTGGGATCGGCGGTTTTGATCGCGGCGGTCATAAGGCGGCCCTCCTCGGCTGATCGGCGATGCTAGGGGGCGGGACAAGAAGCCGCAATCGAAAGCGCTAAGCGACGATCCCGTTGAAATTGCGGGATGTTCGTTCCCGGTGATAAGAATACTTATCGCGCTTTACGAAGGAACGGCCATGGACATCGAAATCGGCGACGTGCTGCGGGGTTTGCGCGAACGCGCGGGGCTATCGCAACGCGCTTTGGCGCAGAAAGTGGGCTTGAGCGCACCGGCGATTTCGATGATCGAATCCGGGCGCACCAGCCCATCGGTCGGCACGCTCAAACGCGTGCTCGACGGGCTCGATATCTCGCTCGCCGATTTCTTCGCCCGCGAAATTCCGGTCGAGACCGAGCATTTCTATCGCGCGCGCGAATTGACCGAGATCGGCGAGAAGGGCATTTCCTATCGTCAGGTCGGACGGAACCTCAAACAGCGCCCGCTGCAGATTTTGCACGAGCGCTATCAAGCCGGGTCCGACACCGGGCGCAATCACCTCAGCCATGACGGTTTCGAAGGCGGCGTGGTGGTGCGCGGCCGATTGGAGGTCACGGTCGATGGGCGCAAGCGCGTGCTGGGACCGGGCGACGCCTATTATTTCGATTCCCGCCTGCCCCACCGTTTTCGCAACGCGGGCAAGGAGGAATGCGAGGTCGTCAGCGCTTGCACGCCGCCGAGTTTCTGAGTTCACGCAATCGTCGCGGAACCGTCATCCGGCTGCGGCCAACGATGTATGCCATAACGGATCTCGAAGCTTTTCGGAGAAGACACGATGCGGCGGGCGGTATTGGTGATTTGCGACGGCCACCGAGCCGATTTCGTGCGGCCCGAATTGACGCCCCATATCTGCGCCCTCGCCGCGCGCGGCCGGCGCTTCGCCGAACATCGCGGCATTTTCCCGTCGGTCACGCGCACCTCGTCCGCCAGCATCGCGACCGGTTGCCATCCCGGCCGCCATGGCCTGCACGGCAACACGATGGCGTTGGACGAAGGTGACGGCCTGGTCACGCGCGACGTTGGCAATCCCGATTTCCGCACCCGGATGCGCAAAGCGACCGGCGCCACGCTGCGTGTACCCACCGTCGCCGAACGCATCGCCGATCTGCGCGGCCAAATCGTCTTCTCCAACGTGTCGCCGGGGGCGGCGATCTTCCACGACCCCGACGGCTACGGCCATGTCTATCACCGCGCGATCTCCTACGGGCCGGGCGAAAGCGCCGTCGCCGATCCGCTGAAGGTTTCCCATGACGCCGCCGGCGACGCGGCGATGACCGAGCGCTTCTGCCGCGAAATCCTGCGCGATCGCCGCCCGACCGTATCGGTGCTGTGGCTGTGCGAGCCCGACCACACGATGCACGCGAGCGAATTGGGCTCGCCCGATCATCTCGCCGCGATCCGCGCCGCCGATGCCTGCGTCGGGCGCGTCGCCGAAACGGTCGATGCGCTGCGTGCCGAAGGCGAGGATATTCTGCTGCTCGTCGGCTCCGATCACGGGCAGGAAACGGTCGGCGAAACGATCCGCCTCGATGCACTTCTGGTCGAAGCCGGTTTGAAGGAATCCCTCACCTCGACGGACGTCGCCATCGCGCCGCAAGGTTTCAGCGGCCTCGTCTCGCTCGCCGCCGGGCTTGAGGCGCGTGCCGCCGACATCGCGAAATTCCTGCGCGGCCAGGATTGGATCGGCGACGTTTTCGATGCGAGCGACCTCGCGCGGATCGGCCAAGCGCCGACGCATGGGCTGGCCCTTGCCTTCACTTTGCGCGGCGACGATCGCACCAATAGCTACGGCGTGCCGGGCTATAGCCCGATCGTCATGGCGTCGAGCGACGAACGCGTCAAAGCGGGTCTCGGCTCGCATGGCGGGCTGGGGCGCTGGGAACAAAGCCCGTTCCTGGTCGCGCAAGGCGGGCCCGTGCCCGCGACCGGCGCGGCCGTGACGGCGCCGACCTGCATCGTCGACATCGCGCCGACGATCTTGCGCCATCTCGGCCGCGATGCGACCGGGATGGACGGCAAGGCGCTCGATTTCGCTTAGGCGTCGATCGTTTCGCGCGCGGCCGTCGCCGGGGCTTCGATCGCTTTGAATCGCGGCACGGCATCGAGCAACGTGCGCGTATAAGCGGCGAGCGGATGGTTCAGCACTTGCACCGCCGTGCCTTCCTCGATCACACGCCCGTCCTTCATCACCGCGATCCGGTCGGCCAGCGTTTCGATCGCGCCGATATCGTGGCCGATGAACAGCATCGACACGCCGCGCCTGTCGCGGATCTTGCGCAGCAACGCCAGGATCTGCGCCTGGATCGTCATGTCGAGGGCCGTCACCGGCTCGTCGCAAACCAGGAATTCGGGATCGAGCGCCAAGGCCCGCGCGATCGCCACGCGTTGGCGCTGCCCGCCCGACAATTCATGCGGATAGCGCGCGAGATGCTCGCGCGCCAAGCCGACTTCGCCCAGCAGCGACGCGGCGCGCTCGCGCCATTCGGATTTGGCGCCGATACGATGCAGCGCGAACGGCTCCGACAGCGACGCCTCGATCGTCAGGCGCGGATTGAGACTGCCGGCCGCGTCCTGAAACACCATCTGCGCCTTCCGCGCGCGTTCGGCGATGCGCCCGCGATCCATCGGATCGAGCCCGCAGACGCGGATCGTGCCGGCAGCCGGCCGCAGCAAGCCGATCGCGATACGGCCCAAAGTCGACTTGCCCGAGCCGGATTCGCCGACCAGCCCCAAACAAGCGCCGCGCGGAATCTTGAGCGACACGCCGTCGAGCGCTTTCGCCGGCGTCGTCCCGCGCCGACGCGCGGGATACGCAAAGTCGATACCCTTCGCTTCCATCGCATAGCCCGGCGCCAGCGCGTCCTTGCCCGGCAGTTTGCCGGCTGGGCGCGAGGCGAGCAGCAAGCGCGTATACTCGTGCGCGGGCGCCCGCAGCACTTGCACGACCGGGCCGGTCTCGACGATGCGCCCATCGCGCATCACCGCGACGCGATCGGCGATCTCCCCGACGACCGCGAGATCGTGGCTGATGAACAGCATCGCCATGCCGTGGCGCGCTTGCGCGGCTTTCAGCACGCGCAGCACTTGCGCCTGGACCGAAACGTCGAGTGCCGTCGTCGGCTCGTCCGCGATCAGCAGATCCGGCTCGGCGGCAATCGCGGCGGCGATGCCCGCGCGCTGCAGCTGCCCGCCGGAGAGTTGATGCGGATAGGCGCGCGCAGCACTGGCCGGATCGGGCAGGCCGCATTCGTCGAGCAGGGCCACCGCGCGGCGCATCGCGGACTCCGGCGCCAGGAAGCTCGCTTGCGCGATCTGCGCGCCGACGGAAATCAGCGGATCGAAACTCGCGAACGGGTCTTGGAATACGAAGCCGATGCGCCGCCCGCGCAGCTTCGTCCACGATGCCTCATTCGCGATATCGAGCTGGGCGCCGTCGAAGCGCAAGCGCCCCGTCCCTTGCGCCGCCGCCGGCAGCAGGCCGGCGATGGCGCTGGCGATCATCGACTTGCCCGAACCGGACTCGCCGACCAAGCCCAGCGTCTTGCCCTTGGCGATGGAAAAGCTCGCGCCGTCGACCACGCGCTTGTCGTCGAACGCGACGGTCAGATTCTCCAGCGACAGCAGAGTCATCGGCGCAGCCTCGGGTCGAGAAGCCGTTGGAGAAGATCGGTCGCCGCGTTGACCACGACGATCGCTACGGCGAAGAGCAGGATCGCCGCCTGGATGACCGGATAGTCGCGGCCTTGGATCGCCTGCAAGGCGAGCGTGCCGAGGCCCGGCAAGCCGAACAGCACTTCCATCGTCAGCGTGCCGCCAATGAGGCCGGCGAGGATCAAGCCCGACAGCGCGATGGCGACGGGGGCGGCGTTGGGCAACAGATGCGCAAACACGATGCGCGCGGGCGATTCGCCGCGCGCCTTGGCCGCGCGCACGTAAGGGGCGGCACTCGCCTCCTTCAACTCCTCGCGCAACGGCTTGACGATCTGCCCCGCGATATCGATGCCGATGACGAGCGCGGGCACCACGCCATTGCCCAGCACCTTCATCCAGCCAAGCCCGATGGCGAAGATGAGGATCGCGGCAAGACCCACGCAGAAAGTCGGGATCGCGATCGACCAGAGATTCACGAAATCGACCAGCCACGCGGCGGCCCCGCGCGGCCAGATCGTCGCGGCCGACGCGATGCCGATTCCCAGGATCAAACCGATCGCCAGCGACTTGGCGGCAAGTTCCAGCGTCGTCGGAATCGCGTATTCGATCATCTGCGCGACCGGCCGCTCGAAGCGCAACGACATGCCAAGATCGCCTTGCGCCATGCGGGTGATCCACAGGACGAGCTGTTCGGGCACCGGCCGGTCGAGCCCGAGCTCGGCGCGCAGCTCGACGATCTCCGCTTCCGTCATATCGCCTTCGGTCGCCATGACGTCGACCACGTCGCCCGGCACGACGCGGATCAGCAGAAACACCGCGATCACGATGGCGCAGATCAAGCCGATTTGGCGCAGCAGCGGAAGGCCCAAGGCGCGGATCACGACGACGTTCCTTTGCGTAGCGGGTCCCAGCGCAAGCGCAGCCGATCGCCCAGCAGCGCGAAGGCGAGCGTCACCATCGACAACGCCAGCACCGGCACCAACGCCGCCAGGGGTGCGCGTTCCACGTATTTGACCGCGTCGGCGATCATACGCCCCCAAGTGGGCGTGCCGGGCGACACGCCGATGCCGAAGAAGCTCAACACCGATTCCGTCGTGATCGCGCGCGGAATGACGATCGCGGCTTGGGTGACGATGGCGCCCAGGATGTTGGGGGCGATATGCCGGACGAGCGTCGTCAGCGGCGGCGAGCCCATCACCTTCGCGGCGGCGACGTAGCCCGCACTTGTTTCGCGCATCCACGCCGCGCGCGCGATGTAAGCGAAGGTCGGCGCGAAGGCGATGCCGATGGCGAGCGTCACCGACGGCACGCCCGGCCCCAGCGCCACCAGCAGCGTCATCGCCAGCAGGATCGACGGCATGGCGCGCACCAGATCGAATGCGCCGAAGACCGGCCATTCCGCCCAGCGCCCGGCGACGACGGCGAGCAAGCCCAACACCGCGCCGAACAAGATCGCCGTCGCGGTCGAGGCGAGCGCCACCGTCATGGTG
The DNA here is from genome assembly GCA_017308135.1 of Alphaproteobacteria bacterium. Classification (NCBI taxonomy): domain Bacteria; kingdom Pseudomonadati; phylum Pseudomonadota; class Alphaproteobacteria; species Alphaproteobacteria bacterium. The sequence continues at coordinate 317,413 of JAFKFM010000007.1, read as the reverse complement.
AGACGCGCCCCCACCGCGAGACGCGTGAAGATGTCGCGGCCGAGATGATCCTGGCCAAGCCAATGCGCGGCACCGGGCCCCGCATGCGAACCCGTCACGCTTTGCGTCATCGGGTCGAGCCCGGTGAGCGTGGGCCCGGTCAATGCCAGAAGCGCGACCGCGCCGAGGATCGCGTAAGCGGCGATCTCGGCGCGGAACGCGAAAGGCTTAACTGCCGCGAACGAGGCTTGCATAACCCGCCCCGCCATCGACGCGCGCCGAACCCCAGGTGAAGCCGGGGGTCCAGCCGCTCACGTCGCGGCGATTGGCGATCGCTTCGGCCGAGTGGCCGATGACGACCGTCCAGTAATTGTCCATCGCATGGCGCCAGGCTTGCAGATACAGCGCGCGGCGCTGGTCGAGATCGACCGCGGCGACGGCCTTCTTGACCGTATCGTCGAAGGCCGCGTCCTGCGGGCTGCCCCACAACACGGTGTTCGGCCCGTCGGACAGCAAGCGCACGAAACGCAGGAAAATGTCGGCGCGCGGACCGCTGCCGAACGGCGCCAGATCCCAATCATATTGGCCCAAACGCCGTTGCGCGCCGATATCGTCCAGCGCCAGATGTTCGACCTGGAAACCGAGTTCGCGCATCGTTTGCGCGCAAGCCTGCGAGTAGTCGTTCTGCCACGACACGATACGCAAAGGCGTGCGCGAAGGCTCGACGCCTTCCGCCTTCAGCATCGCCAGCGCTTTCGCGCGGTCGGGTTTGGCGTGCTTATCGGCTTTATGCAGCGCTTCGTCCCAATAGAAATTGCCGGGAGCGGCCATCTGGTTGGTCGCGACACCCGTGTCGCCCGACCACACTTTCAGCAGCGCCGGTTTGTCCATCGCATACGCGATCGCCTCGCGGACCTTGACGTTGTCGAAGGGGGCGCGCGGCTTGCGGTTGTTGAACGACCAGAAGATCCAGCTCGTATCCTTCATGAATTGAAGCTCGATATTCGGATCGGCTTTCAGCGTCGGAATATGCTCGGCCATGGCGCGCGCGACATGCAGATCGCCCGCGCGCAGCGCCAGCGTGTAATCGACCGTGTCGCGCAAATTGAATTCGACCGCCGCAACCTTCGGCAGACCCGCCTGCCAATAGGCGTCGTGCGCGGGGGCGAGCAGGCGTTCGTTCGGAACCCACGTGCCGAACTTGAACGGCCCCGTGCAGATCGGCGTCTGCACCGTCGCCGCCCAGCCCGGGCTTTCCGGCGCCACGATCCACAATTCCGACAATACGTTCAGCAGCGGGCCGTAGGGCTCCTTCATCTCCATCACGAAAGTGCGCGAATCGGGTGCCGCGAAGCCGGAGACGAGTTGCATGGGGGCGGCCAGCCAGCCGCGGCGCAGATCGCGCACGCGTTCGGCGTTCGCCTTCACGTCCGCCGCGGTCAGTTCGCGGCCGTTATGGAATTTCACGCCTTGGCGGATCTTGAACGTGTAGACCTTGCCGTCCGGGCTGATCGTCCAGGATTCCGCAAGATAGGGAATCGCCTTGCCGTCGTCGGCGATACTGGTCAGCGCTTCGGCATAGACCTGCTGCACGGAAATCGATCCGGTATGGCGGTGCGGATCGGACGTGTCGAGCCCCAGCAGCGCGATCTTCAGCGTGCCGGTGCGCACGGTCTGCGCATTCGCGGTGCCGAGGCGCGTTCCGGGCACATGGTCCAGCAAACCGGCGGCGGCGAGTGCGGCGGCACCCCCGAAGAATGTGCGGCGTCCGAAATCCTGGGTCATGGCGGCATCTCCAAAGGGCGAAGAACCGCGACGCTAATCCCCGGCGATGACGGATAGATCGCCGCGGGATGACATCCCGATGGGATTTATGTGCCGTTTGTATGACGTGCCGCCGCGCCGTTCGGGCCGACTGGCTTGGATTTTGCTGCGAAATCGGGGTAATTTGAGGGAACCCCCATGCCCGCCGGAACCGCCACTTATTTGATCGCCGACGACCATGCCGTGTTCCGGCAGGGTTTGCGCGCCGTGCTGCTGAAACACGCGCCCGAGGCGACGATCCTGGAGGCGGCCTGCTTCGCCGACGCGGTGGATGGCCAAGCGGCGGGTGCGGCCCCCGACCTCATCATCGCCGATCTGCGCATGCCCGATTGCGACGGCTTCGTGGGCTTGCGCAATCTGCGCCAGCGTTACGCGGCCACCCCGATCCTGGCCCTGTCGGCGTCGGAGGAAAGCGAAGACGTTTATCAGGCGCTGGAAGCCGGGGCGTCGGGCTATCTCAGCAAATCCGCCTCGGCCACCAAGCTGCTGGAAGTCGCCGAGTTGATGATGGTCGGCGGCGTCTACGTGCCGCGCGAATTGGTCGCCGCCAACGAAACGGCCGGCAACGCCAAGAAGCTGCCGCATCTGACCGCGCGCCAGCGCGAAGTGCTGATGCTCGTCGTCACCGGCAGTTCGAACAAGGAAATCGGGCGCAAGCTGGGTTTGAGCCCCGGCACGATCAAGGCGCATCTCAGCGCCATCATGCGTCAATTCGGCGTCAACAATCGCGTGCGCCTGTTGCTGGAATTGCGCAATCAGGGCTTCGACGCGCGCGACTACGCGCCGAGCTCGGCGACCAGCAAGGCGTAAAGCACGGCGGGCATCGCCGGCTTTTGCAAAATCCGCCGCTTGCGCCGATTGAGTTCGGCGAGCCCCTTCAAATCGTAGTCGCCGGTCAGCATGATGCCCGGCAGATCGCGGCCGAATTCGCGCTCCAAACGCTCGGCGGCCTGAAACCCGTCTTTGCCGCCGGATAGATGCCGATCGAGAATCAACAGATCGGGGCAGCGCCCGCCGAGCTTGGCGAGCAGCGCATCGTCGTCCTCGGCCGCGATCGCTTCGGCGCCCCAGCTTTCGAGCAGCCGCGTCAACGCGGCCGAAACGGTCGCGTCGTTTTCGATGACCGCGACCAGCTTGCCGATCAAACGCGACGGCGCATCGTTGCGCGGCGCCTCGATCTCCGCCGCCGGAACGGCTTCGCCCTCGACGATCGGCATTTGGATCGAGAACACGCTGCCTTCGCCCGGCCAGGAGCGCACGGCCAAGCGATGATCGAGCACGGCGGCAAGACGCTGCGCGATCGACAGGCCAAGCCCCAGCCCCGTCGCGGTCTTGGCGCCGGGGGCGGCGGGCACGCGATAGAATTCCCAGAAGATGCGCTCGTGCTCGGCCGCGTCGATGCCGGGGCCGGTGTCCCACACTTCGACGATCGCCTTGTCGCCCAAGCGCCGGCAGCCGACCAGAACGCGCCCGCCCGGCGCATACTTGACCGCGTTGGACAGAAGATTGCGCAGGATACGGCCCAGCATGTTGCGGTCGCTGCGCACGCGCAGGCGCGTGTTGACCCAGCGCAAGCGCACGCGCTTGCTTTGCGCTTCCGCCGCGAAAGCGCCGCAAGCCTGCGCGATCAACGCGCCGATATCGACGGGCCCGATCGACGGTTTGGTGGCGCCCGCATCCAGCCGCCCGAATTCGAGCAACGCGTCGAGCAATTCGAGACTGACGCTGAGCGCGCCGTCGATGGCGCCGAGCACGTCGAATTCGCGCGCCGAGCGTTGCTCGCGCGGCAGCGCGCCCAGCAGCAGCGCCGTCGCCTGCAAGGGCTGGCGCAGATCGTGGCTGGCGGTCGCGAGGAAGCGGATCGCGGCGGCGGCGGTGAATTCGGCGCGTTCCAGCGCGCGGGCGAGTTCGTCGGTGCGCTGGCGCACCAAGCCTTCCAACCGGCGCGCTTCCTGCGATTGCTCGTCCAGATCGGTCATCATGCCGACGATCTGCAACGGCTCGCCGTCGGGCCCGCGCGTCAGCACGCCGCGCGTCAGCGTATTGCGCCACGATCCGTCCTTGTGGCGCATGCGCAGCTTCAAGCGATAGATCGGCGTCTTGCCGCGCCGATAGTCGCTATAGGCTTTGTCGACCAGATCCTTTTCGTCGGGATGGACGCGATCGAAGAACGACGCGTAGACCGGCGCCAATTCGTCTTGCGCGTAGCCCAGCATTTCAAACCATTTGGGCGAGTAATACGCGGCGTTGGTGCGGATATCGGTCGCCCAGATTCCGTCATTCGTCTCGCGCGCGATCAGCGCGAGCAGCGAACGGCCGATTTCGGAATCGCTGTCCCAGGGCGCTTTCACGTTCCCGCCTCCGGCCGCAAGCTCTAACATCGGCGCGCGCAAGGCGACAGGCTTAGATATCGACCGCGTAAGCCGCGATGGTCTTGAGGTCGATTTCGATGCCCAAGCCCGGCCCCGTGGGGACGGGCATTTCGCCCTGCTTGTCGGGATGCACCAGCGAGGTGAAACCTTCGCGGAAGGCCGAGGCGCCCAAATCGTATTCGATCAACACCGGAAACGCGGCGTGATCGGTATGCGGCCATTCGGGCAGGCTCGCCGTGTAATGCAACGCCGCCGCCAGCGCCACGCTGCCGCCCCATACGCTGGGGGAAATGCGCAGATTATTGTACTGCGCCAATGTCGCGATCGCTTTGGCTTGGCCCAACCCGCCGCCGACGATCATCGACGGCTGAAGGATATCCACGCCGCGCACATCGAGCAGCCGCTTGAAGTCGTGGGCGGTGTAGAGCGCCTCGCCCGTCGCGATGGGCATGGGGGCGCGGGCGCGCAACTCGCCATAGCCGCGCTCGTCGGTCGTGGGCAGCGGCTCCTCGTACCAATAGATGTCGTGCTTCTCGATCGCGCGCATGCTGAGCAGCGCCGTATCGACCGTGTAGTTGCAGTTCGCATCGACCATCAGCAGCGCGTCCGGCCCCAGGATGCGCCGCGCGAGTTCGACCCGCGCCAGATCGTCCTTGGGCCCGGCCCCCAGCTTGATCTTGACCGCCGGGAAGCGTTCGGCGGCGATTTCGAGCTGGCGGGCATAATCCTTCATCCCGCCTTCGCTGAAATAGGCCGTGGTCGCGTAGCATTTAACGCGATCGACCGATTTGCCGCCGAGCAAATTATAGACGGGCTGCTTGAGCAGCTTGCCCAGCGCGTCCAGGCTGGCGATACTGATGCCGGTCATGCAGGGCGTGAGCAATCCCTGAATGCCGAAATGGTAGAGTTTCTGCGCCGTCTGCGCGGCGACGATCTCGAAATCGAAAGCGCTTTTGCCGACGAAGAACGGCTTCACCAGCGCCATCTGTTGCGCCAACTGGCGCACCGGCCCGCCGATTTCGCCGTAGCCGACGGCGCCGTCTTCCAGCGTCACTTCGACCAGCGAGCAATTGCGCCGCGCGACGAGCCCGCGCGCGGTGCCGTAGGCGCCGCCCTTGGGCACGTCGAATTGATGGCCGAGCAGACGAATTTCGCGGATCTTGGACATCAGAACATCGCCTTGCTCGCGAAGCGCGAGCGGATATGGTGAGCGTAGACCGCGAATTTCTCGTCCGCCACCACATCCATGCGGCGCGGGCGCGGCAGGTCAATCTCGACGATCTCGTCGATGCGGCCCGGCCGTTCGGTCATGATCAACACGCGATCCGAGAGGAACACCGCTTCGGGGATCGAATGCGTGATCAGTAGCACGGTCTTGCGCCGCTCCATCCAGATGCGCTGCAACTCGACATTCATATGCTCGCGCGTCAGCGCGTCCAGCGCGCCGAAGGGCTCGTCCATCAGCAGGATGGCGGGGTCGCGGATCAGCGCGCGGCAGATCGCCACGCGTTGCTGCATGCCGCCCGACAATTCGAACGGATAGCGCGCCTCGAAACCCTTCAGCCCGACCAGATCGAGCAGCTTCATCGCCGCGTCGCGATCGGCGTCGCCGCGTTTGCCCGCGACGTCCACCGGCAGCAATACGTTGTCGAGGATCGTGCGCCACGGCAGCAACACGGGCGATTGGAACACGATACCGACCTTGTCGGACGGGCCGTCGTGATCCTCGCCGTCGATGGAAATATCGCCTTCGGTCTTGTGCGTGATGCCGGCAAGGATTTTCAGCATCGTGCTTTTGCCGCAGCCCGACGGGCCGACGACCGACAGGAATTCGCCGGGGGCGATGTCGAAGCTGATGTCGTTGAGCGCGCGGATCGGCCCGGCGGCGCCCGCATAGGCCTTGCCGAGATTCTGGATCGAAATCGCGTTGTTGGCCGACACGTCAGACTCCCGTCGGCCGGTCGTCGCCGGTCCGCGTCCAGAAAACGAAATGGCGATGCGCCGCCACGATCAATGCGTGCAAGATCATGCCCATGGCGGCGAGAATGATCAAAATCGCGAACACGAAGGCGTTTTTGAGGTCGGCTTGATAGACGAGCAGCATGTAGCCAAGCCCGCCGTCGGCGCCGACGAATTCGCCCACCACCGCGCCGATCACCGCCATCACCGCGCCGATTTCGAGGCCCGCGAAGATGAAGGGCAGCGCCGATGGCAGGCGCACTTGCATGAAAGTCTGCCAGCGCGTGGCATTAAGCGCGATCATCAATTCGATGCGCTCGCGCTCCACCGTCTTCACGCCGACGACGGTGTTCACCAGGATCGGGAAGAACGAGATGATCGCCGTCATCAGCACTTTCGACGACAAGCCGAAGCCGAACCAGATGACCAGCAGCGGCGCGAGCGCCACTTTGGGGACGGCCTGGAAGCAAACGATATAGGGATAGATCACGCGATCGATGATGCGGAATTGCGCCACGGCGCAACCCAGCGCCAAGGCGGCGACGGCGCCGATCGCATAGCCGGCGACGACTTCGAACAGCGTCACGCCGATATGCGGCAGCAGAAAGCCGGACACCAGCGACAGGCGCAACGCTTCGAACACGGAGCTGGGCGCCGGCACGATCAGCTCGGGCACTTTCAGAAGTTTGACGCCGACTTCCCACAGCAACAGAAACAACACGAGCATGGCCCCGGAAAGGACGACGTCCTTCCGGGTCCAGCGCTCGTCGCCGAAACTATCGGCGTTCCAATTTCGCTTCTTCCGCTTTGCCGTCACGGCTTATAGGCCTTGGCCTGGTTCTGCACCGCGGCGGCATCGAACTGGTTGTAGGCCGCGACGTGATCATTGGCGAAAATCTCGCCGCCCGGCAGCACGGTTTGGCGTGCGCCGTTTTCGACCAGATAGGCCTGCAACACTTCGATGCCTTGCGGGTTGGTCCAGCCCCAGCGCTTGTCGGGGCGATCGGCGACCGCCATGTCGCGCACGCCGACTTCCAGCACGTGCTTGGCGTCGGCGAAGGCCTTGTCGGACATCGGCATCGGCTTGGCCTGCGGGTAGGCGACCCAATAGGCTTCGACCGCCGCGTTGGGATTGGCCATCGCGAACACGCCCGCCTTGGCGAAGACGCGGCCCATCTTGGCGACGAGATCGGGCTTGGTCGCGAGCACTTCCTCGCTCGTCGCCAGAATATAGCCGGGTGCCGCCGACAGGCGGCTCGAGGTGAAGATGCGCAGCTTGGCGCCCTGGTTTTCGTAGACGGCGAACGCGCCCGCCCACAGCGCGATCGCCGAGACCGTGCCCGAGTTCAGCGCCTGAAGGCCGGGTGCGCCAGCACCCGTCGGCACCATTTTGACGTCGGTGTCGGGGTTCAAACCGGCTTCGCGCAGCACGGCCTTCAGGAACGGCACGCCGCCGCTTTGCAATGAGAACACGCCGACTTGCGTGCCTTTCATGTCCGCGACGGTCTTGACCGGGCCGTCGGCGAGCGAAGCGATCTGCGCCGAATATTTCGTGACCATCGAATAGACGATCTTCGCCTTCACGCCCTGGTCGCGCGCGTTGATGATCGTTTCCGGATTCACCGTGATGAAGTCCGCGCGACCCGCCGCCAGCAACTGCAACGCCTGCTGCGAACCGGCCGTGGTCTGGACGGTGACGTCCAGCCCTTCTTCCTTCGCCCAGCCCAGCGTGCGCGGCAGATAAAGGCCGGGATGCGTGATCTCGACCTGGTTGCTGCCATGCGCGATGGTGACGGCGGTTTGCGCCGACGCCATGACCGACATCGTCATCAGCGCCGCGACCGCGACGACGGAACCCAGAACCCGCGCCATGCCTCACTCCTTTTGATTTTGATCCAAGGGGGAATACGCCCTTGGATGTGCAAATTGCGCGCCTACAATAGGGTGTCGGCACCGCTTGCAGGCAGGAAAAACGGCCCCTTAGGCCACCGGTTTAAGCGCCGCGCCGGGCCGCCAATCCGGCCGCTCCCAGCCCAGCATTTTACCGGGATTGAGCAGGCCTTGGGGATCGGCGTGGCGTTTGAAGTCGAGCTGGCCCGAATCGACTTTTTTCATGCCGCCTTCCTCGATCGTGAAGGCGTGCGGATCGAAAACCGGGCAATCCGCCGCTTCCAGCGCATCCATGATCGCTTGCAGGCGTTCGGGCGTCGTAAAGCGGACGAGCTGCAGCCCGAAACAGGCCATCTGCCCGTCGACTTTGACGAATTCCAGATGCATCGGGGTTTCGTCGCCGAATTCGCGCCAGCTGCGCTCGATCTTGGCGAGGTAATCGGGCCCGCCATACAGAACCTGAAGGTAGGTGAAGCTTTTGTCCTTCTTCAGCGCGTGCAGCGTGGTGTGATTCCACGAATATTCGTAGATCGGCTTGCGCGTGCCATCGGCCGGCGATTCGCCCAGCACATGCACCGTTCCGCCTTCGGCATCGGCCAGATCGCGCAACGCGTCGAGCCCGTTTTCCGCCACCATCGCCAGCACGGCATGATGGCCGTCGGGCAGCATCGCGCCCAGCGACCCGAAGCATTGTTGCGGGATCGGTGCGGCGATCACGGTGCAAAGGCGCTTGTCGATGCCCGGCTGGTCGGCGAAGGCCTTGCCGAAACGCACGGCGGCCATGAAATCGGAAAAGCCGATCAGCACATCCTGCCACGCCATGGCGGGCGCCAGCGGAATCTCGAGTTCTGTGATGACGCCGTTGGTGCCGTAAGCGTGATTGACGCTTTGGATAGCCTTGCCGCGAAGTTCGATCACGCGCGGGGTTGCTTCCATCGTCACGACGCGCAACGCCAGGATATTGCCGGGATCCGCGAGATTGCCCCACGCGACGGCGCCGATGCCGGTCGACCCGCCGCCGATATAGCCGCCCAAGGTGGAGGTGCGTACGGTCGACGGGAACAGCCGCAGCTCATGCCCGATCTCGCGTTTGCAAGCGCGGTCGAGATCGAGCAAGCGGACCCCGGCTTGCGCGCGCACGCGGCCCGGGGACATCGATATGATTTTGGCCATCGCGGTCATGTCGAGCACAACGCCGCCTTTGAGCGGCATCGCCTGGCCGTAATTGCCCGTCCCCGCCCCGCGCACGGTGACGGGCACGCGCCGGCGATGGCATTCGGCGAGGATGCGGATCACTTCCGCTTCGTCGCGCGGGGTTACGAGCAGATCGGCGCGGGCGTGATCCAGCTTCTCGCGCAGAATCGGGCTGTACCAAAAATAGTCACGGCTCTTCTGCCGAAGCAGGGCGGGATCGTCGCCGATCGCGATTCCGTCGAGCGCTTGCGCCAATCCATCCATCGAATCCGCCCTTTGTCGTGAGCGCTCGACGTTAAGGAATCGCGCCGACGGCGCCTATCCGCCCGAACGCCGATCCGGCCTAAACGTTTGGCGGAGGCCGCGAAACGCCGCGCGGTGCCAAAAGCGGCATCTGGCGTGCGCGGGCATGTTGCCATTTCGGCAACGACCCGTCGTTTTTTATGATCTTTGGTGAACACCAAATTGGCGCAATAGTTGCTGCATTCCGACCGCTCAAAAGGGTGGCGGAAAGGCCGCAGGGACCCAAGGATCAAATCCAACAACGGAGGCACCGAAAATGTCGAATAGCGGCGGAATGCGGATGACGCGGCGCAGCGCGCTGGCGATGGGCGGTGCGGCTTTGGCGGCGGGCAGCGGCCTCGTCTCGGTCGAAGCCGGCGCCCAATCGAAAGCGGTCGTCAATCTCCAGCTCGGCTGGCTGCTGTCGGGCAACCAGCTCGGCGAAGTCGCGGCCAAGCATATGGGCTTCTACGACGCGGAAGGCATCGACATGCGCTTCCAGGCGGGCGGCCCGAATATCGACGGCGTGGCCGTCGTCGCCTCCGGCCGCTTCGAAGTCGGCCAGGTTTCGTCCAGCCCCTCGCTGATGCTCGCGGCGTCGCAGGATCTGCCGATCAAGTGCTTCGCGGTCGGCGCGCAGCAGCACCCCTATTGCTTCTTCTCGCTGAAGAAGAAGCCTGTCGAGAAGCCCGCCGACATGGTCGGCAAGAAGGTCGGCATCCAGGCGACCGGCGTCATTCTGCTGCGCGCTTTGCTCGCCAAGAACAACATTCCCGAGAGCGCGGTGCAGATCGTCACGATCGGCGCCGACATGGCGCCGCTGCTGACGGGCCAGGTCGACGTCGTCACCGGGTGGCTGACCAACACCACCGCGCTGAAGGTGCTGGGCAGCGAGCGCGTCGATCTGCGTTTGTGGGATACGGGCGTGCGCCTTTACGCCCTGCCCTATTACGCGACGACCAAGACGTTGCAGACCAATGCCGACGCGCTCGCGCGTTTCGTGCGCGCCACCGGCAAGGGCTGGGAATACGCCTACGCCAACCGCGAAAAGGCGGTCGATTTCCTGGTGAAGGAATTCCCGAACCTCAACCGCGCCGACGAAATCGAAGCGGCCGAGGTGATGCTGAAATACGCGTTCAGCGACAACACCAAGGTCAATGGCTGGGGGGCGATGGACCCGCAGGTGTGGAAGGAACAGATCGACCTCTACGCCCAGCTCGGTCAGTTCTCCAAGCGCGTGCCCGCCCTCGACGAGGTGATGACCCTCGACGTGCTGAACGCCACCGGCAACGCGCGTCCGCGTCTGGGCTGACGTGAACGCCCAGACGATCGCGCCCGCCGTCGCTTGCCGTGCGCTCTCGGTCCGCTTCGTGACCGAGCGGCGCACGGTAACGGCGCTCGAAAACGTCTCGTTCGAGATCCCGAAGGGCGCCTTCCTGTCGCTGCTCGGGCCGTCGGGTTGCGGCAAATCCACGCTGCTGCGGGTCGTCGCCGATCTCGTCAACGCATCGGAAGGGGCGTGCGACGTGCTCGGCGGCAGCCCGGAAGCCGCCCGGCGCGAGCGCAAGCTCGGCTTCGTGTTCCAGGATGCGGCGTTGCTGCCCTGGCGCACGGCGATTCAGAATGTCGAACTGCCGCTGGAAGTCGGCGGCGGCATCAAACGCGGCTCGTCACCAACCCCGCGCGAATTGCTGCGTCTCGTCGGCCTCGAAGGCTGGGAGAACGCGTTTCCGCACGAACTTTCGGGCGGCATGCGCCAGCGCGTGTCGATCGCGCGCGCCTTGCTGGGCTCGCCCCAAATCCTGCTGATGGACGAACCGTTCGGCGCGCTCGACGAGATCACGCGCGACCGTTTGAACGAAGAACTCCTGCGTATTTGGCAGGAGACCAAGACGACGATCCTGTTCGTGACCCATTCGATCTACGAAGCCGCGTTCCTGGGCCAGAAGGTCCTGGTCCTCGCCGCCAATCCCGGCCGCGTGCGCGAAATGGTCGATATCGACCTGCCCGCCGACCGCAATCTCGCGATGCGCGACAGCGAAGCTTTCGTACGCATCGCCGCCCATCTGCGCGCGTTGTTGGGGAGCTGCTGACATGGCCGACGGCACGATCCCCAATGCCGGCGTCGCCGCCGCCGAAGCGGCCTTCCGCGCCGCACAGCAGCGCAAGAAATGGCGCCGCCGTTTGCTGCCGCTTGCCGGTGTCGCCGCGTTCCTGCTGAGCTGGGCCTTCCTGGTCGAAGTGCTGCAAGTGCCGCCCTTCGTGGCGCCCTCGCCGCAAGCGGTGATCGCCACGCTGGTCGCCAAATTCGACATGCTGATGCGCAACCTCGCCGTCACCGCGATGGAAGCGCTGGCGGGTTTCGCGCTCGGCAATCTCGCGGCCATCGCCATCGCCACGGTGTTCGTCCACAAAAAATCGGCCGAAGAAGCGTTCTTCCCCGTCGTCGTGCTGATCAACACCGTGCCCGTCGTCGCCAAGGCGCCGATCCTGGTGCTGTTGCTGGGCAACGGCATGGAACCCAAGATCGCCATCGCCGCGCTGATCTGCTTCTTCCCCACGCTGGTCAACATGGTGCGCGGCCTCGAATCCGTGAACCCGCAAGCGATGGAGTTGATGCGCGTGCTGTCGGCCAGCCCGCGCGAGATCTTCTTCAAACTGCGCGTCCAGAACTCGCTGCCCTATCTTTTCTCGGCCCTCAAAATCGCCGCGTCGACCGCCGTGATCGGCGCCATCGTCGGCGAATGGATCGGGTCGACCGTGGGCATCGGCGCGCTGATCATCCAAGCGACCTATAATTTCGACACGGCGTTGCTTTACGCGACCGTCGTCGTCGGGTCGTGCTTCTCGGTTCTGTTCTTCTTCGCGATTTCGCTGCTCGAAAGAATGGTCGTGCGCTGGCAAGCGCCGGTCGTCGGTTAAGGGAGGTTGCCCATGTCCACCGAACGCATCGCCGAATCCGGCGGCAGCGTGCCCGTCGCGGCGCGCGCCGACGTCGTCGTCGTCGGCGGCGGCCCGGCCGGTTTCTCGGCCGCCGTGTCCGCCGCGCGTATGGGCGCGAAGACCGTCCTGCTCGAACGCTACTCCTATCTCGGCGGTCTCGCGGCCGGCGGCATGGTCCTCGTCCTCGACGACATGACCAACGGCCAGGAAATCACCGTCACCGGCACCTGCATGGAAATGATCGACCGCATGGCCAAGCGCGGCCACGCGATCTATCCGCCCGAGGAAGACCGCGTGGCGAGCTGGGAAGCGTGGCGCAAATGGTCGCGCTGGGGCGCCCAGGATTTCCGCGCGCAATCGAAGCCACAGCCGATCGTCTTCGCCGCCGCCTTCGATCCCGACGGCTGGAAGCGCGCGTCCAACGAAATGGTCGCCGAGGCCAAGATCGACGTGCGCCTGCATTCCTGGTTTTCGCGCGCGATCGTCGAGGACGGCCGCGCCAAGGGCGTGGTCTGCGAAACCAAATCTGGCCGCGAGGCGATTCTGGGCGACGTGATCGTCGATGCGACCGGCGATCTGGACGTCGCGGCGTCGGCGGGTGCGCCCTTCACCAAGGGCAATTACATCGTCACGACCGTGTTCCGCCTGGGCGGCGTCGACACGGTCGAGGCCGAGCGCTTCCAATACGAGGAGCCCGAAGCCTTCGCCAAGATCGACCGCCAAGCCAAGCGCGTGATGGGCGGCAGCTGGGATTATTGGTGGCTGAAAACGCCGCTGCCCGGCATCGTCTGGTGCAATTGCCCGCATATGCCGGGCTTCGACGCGCTGTCGGTCGTCGACCAAACCCGCGCCGATTTCGAAGGCCGCAATCGCATCTACGCGCTGGTCGATTTCGTGCGCGCCAATATGCCCGGCTTCGCCAATTGCTTCGTCGTCGACGTCGCCCCGCAGCTCGGCGTGCGCACCACGCGTCTGCTCGACGGCGAATATGTCGTGACGAAGGAAGACGTGATGGATCGCGTCCACTTCGCCGACACGGTCGCGCGCGGGCGCGACTACTACACGCCCTATCGTTCCATGCTGCCCAAGGGCGTCGACGGATTGATCGTCGCCGGCCGCCATTATTCGGCGACCGAGGCCGCGCAGAAGCTGTCGCGTGAAATCCCGCCTTGCATGTCGATGGGCCAAGCAGCCGGCGTCGCCGCGACCTTGTCGCTCGATCGCGGTGTCGCGTTGCGCGATGTCTCGCCCGCCGAAATCTGCCGCGCCGTGCGCGCGCAAGGCGGCGACCCCGGCGACAAGCCGTCGGCCAACGCCCGTATGTTGGAGGTCCAGTCTTGAGCCCGAAGTCCCCCCTGCCGCTCGACGGCATTCGCGTCATCGACTTCACCCAGGTGATGATGGGCCCGTGTGCCACGCAGATGCTGGGCGATTACGGTGCCGACGTGATCAAGATCGAACGCCCGGGTGCGGGCGATCTGTCGCGCACGGCCTTCCCCAACGATCCCGCCGGCCTGCAAGGCCCGGTCTTCTGCTCGCTCAACCGCAACAAGCGTTCAATCGCGCTCGATTTGCGCAAGCCCGAAATGCGCGAGGTCGTGCTGCGCCTGATCGACGGCGCCGACGTCGTCGCCAACAACTTCCGTGCGGGCGTGATGGAACGCATGGGCTTCGGCTATGAAGACCTCGCCAAGCGCAATCCGCGTTTGATCTACGCGGTGGGCACGGGCTACGGCCTGACCGGCCCTTATGCGCATAAAGGCGGCCAGGACGTTCTGGCCCAGGCGATGAGCGGCACAATGATGCGCCGCTCCGATGAATCGCTGCCGCTGTCGATCTACCCGACGACCTTCGCCGATTATTCGGCCGGTATGCATATGGTCCAAGGCGTGCTGCTGGCGCTGCTGCAGCGCGCGCGCACCGGGCGCGGCCAGCTCGTCTCGGTCTCGCTGCTCGATTCGATGATCGCCGCCCAGATGCAGGAAGCGACGGCGCATATGATGCGCGGGCGCGAAGTGAATTGGGGCGCGATGCCGCTCTCGGGCGTGTTCCCCACGACCGACGGCGCCGTGGTGCTGGTCGGCGCGTTCAAGGCCGATCCGCTGCGCGACATCGCCAACGCGCTCGAAATTCCGGCCCTCGCCGACGATCCGCGCTTCGCCACCCACGAATTGCGCGTCGCCAATAAGGCGGCCTTGCACGACATCTTCCGCAAGCGCTTCGCGAGCTATACGACCGCACGCTTGTTGGAGCGGTTGGAAGAACAGGATCTGCTCTGCGCGCCGGTGCGCACCTTGGCGACGGCGCTCGCCGACGAGCAAACGGCGATCAACGGCATGGTGCTGGAGGCGCAAGGTCCGACCGAGAAGATGCGCGTCGTCGGTTCGCCCGTGCATCTCTCCGATGCGCCGGTGACGATCCGTATCGTGCCGCCGGGCTTGGGCGAGCATACCGACGAAGTTCTCGCCTCGCTCAAGGCGGAAGCGGTCTGATGCCGATCCGCTTCGACCTCGCCGATCACGTCGCGCGCGTCACGATCGACCGGCCGGAAGTCCTCAACGCCATCGACGCGGCCGCCGAGGCCGAGTTGCAGGCGATCTGGGCGCGCATCGAAGCGGACCGGAACGTGCGCTGCGTCGTGCTGACGGGTGCGGGCGATCGCGCCTTCAGCGCCGGCGCCGACATGAAAGGCAATTCCGGCAAATCGGGCCTGGAATATTGGGCGCAGGAACGGCCCGGCGGTTTCGGCGGCATCGCATTGCGTCAAACTTTGGACGTGCCGGTCATCGCGCGGGTCAACGGCCATGCGCTGGGCGGCGGATTCGAGATGGTGCTCGGCTGCGATATCGTGGTTGCGGCGGCGGAAGCGAGTTTCGGCCTGCCCGAAGCGCGCGTCGGGCGCTTGCCGCTCGACGGCGGCATGACGCTGCTGCAACGCCAAATCCCGTTCCGCCAAGCGATGGGCGTATTGCTCACGGGGCGGCGCATTCAAGCGGCCGAAGCCTTGAGCATGGGTATCGTCAACGAGGTTGTGCCGCGCGCGGAACTCGACGCGGCCGTCGAACGCTGGATCGCCGAAATTCTGGTTTGCGCGCCGTTGTCCGTGCGCGCGATCAAGCAAACCGTGCGGCGGGCTGCGCATCTCACGGCCGTCGAGGCGCAGGCGCTGCGTCTACCCGCCGTCGTCGAGGCGTTGACCTCCCAGGATAGCGAAGAAGGTGTCGCCGCCTTCCGCGAAAAGCGCAAACCGGTCTGGAAAGGCCGCTGATGCCCTTCGTCATCGCCTCGCCCTGCATCGACGTGAAGGACAAGGCCTGTTTGAAGGTCTGTCCGGTCGATTGCATCTACGAAGGCGGGCGCACGCTCTATATCCACCCGACCGAATGCATCGATTGCGGGCTGTGCGAGACCGTGTGTCCCGCCGACGCGATCCATGCCGACGACGCGCTGCCGGAGGCCGAGAAGCCGTTCCTGGCCGTAAACGCCGAGTTCTTCGGCGCGGAAGTCACCGGCTGGGGCTCGCCCGGCGGCGCCGACGCCAAACACACGACCGAGCGCGATCATCCGCTGGTCGCGGCGTGGCCGCGCCGCTAACATCGCGCGATGCATGCGGCCGTCCTTCGATATTTCCGCGAAATCGCGCGCCACGGCTCGATCCGCCGCGCCGCAAGCGCGTTGCATGTGGCGCCCAGCGCCGTTGACCGCCAGCTTTTGAAGCTCGAAGCCGAACTGGGCGTGCCGGTCTTCGACCGATTGCCCGGTCGCATGCGCTTGAACCGCGCGGGCGAAATCCTGCTCCAGCATGTTTCCGGCACGCTCGCCGATTTCGACCGCGTGCGCGCGGAGATCGACGACCTCAGCGGCGTGAAGACCGGCCATGTGACCATCGCCGCCGTCGACTCGTTGCTGGTCGAATTCCTGCCCCAGGCGCTGGGCCGTTTCCGCGCCGATTTCCCGGCGGTCAATTTCACCATGCTGGCGGTCGAGCCCGCGCGCATCCCGGGCGACGTCGCGGCCGGCCGCGCCGATCTCGGCCTCACCTTCGTCTCCGACCCGCCGGCGGGCACAAAATTCGTCGCGTCCTTCGCGGCCCCCATCGGCGTGATCATGGCCGCGGGGCATCCGCTCGCCCGCAAACGCGCGGTGCGCTTCGACGAGGCGCGCGGCTTCCCCTTCCTGGGCCAGCAAGGCCCGCTGCCGAAAAGTGCCGACATCGATCCGAATTTCGCGGCGTTCCGCGACGGTTTGGAACCCACGCTGATCTCCAACGCGATCCCCGTGTTCAAACACGTGATCCGCGAAG
The DNA here is from genome assembly GCA_017308135.1 of Alphaproteobacteria bacterium. Taxonomy (NCBI): domain Bacteria; kingdom Pseudomonadati; phylum Pseudomonadota; class Alphaproteobacteria; species Alphaproteobacteria bacterium. The sequence goes on along the minus strand of JAFKFM010000007.1, from coordinate 300,667 downwards.
GCTGGGGCATCGCCTTTTTCACGCGCTTCGGCTTCCTGCGCGAGATCGCCGATGGCGAGCTGGCGTGGCGGCCCTTCGCGTCGCGCCGCATCAACACGCTGAAGCTCGGCCTGATCGTGCCCGAAGCGCGCAAACTGCCCTCGGTCGCGCAATCGCTGGCCGAGCGTTTGATCGACGAGCTCAAGCGCCTGGAAAGCACGCCATGAGCCTGTGCATCGCCAATGCCGATATCCTGATCGACGCCGCGTTCCGGCGCGGCGCCGTTTTGATCGAGAAGGGCCGCATCGCCGCGATCGGCTTTGGCGGCGACGCGCAAGCGCTGAAGGCTCGCGCCGCAACGGCGACGGATGCGAACGGCCTCGCGCTCATTCCCGGCTTCGTCAACGCGCATCACCATTCCTATGCGAACGCGTTGCGCGGCACGCAGAACGCGCTGCCGCTGGAGCTGTGGGCACTTTACACCGTCGCCTATGGCCGCAATATCGACGAGAAACTGCTGCGCCTCGCGATCCTGACGGGTGCCGCGGAAATGCTGCGCCATGGCGTGACCGGCGTGATCGACCATTCGCCGCCGGTACGGCGCGGCCCCGCCTCCTTCGCGGCGCATGTCGAAAGCGGCATGCGCGTGGCTTTCGCGCCGTTTTTCCACGACACGCACGACCACGATTTGCTCGGCTTCGAACTACCCGCCGCCTTGCGCGCGGGCGTCGAAGGACTCGGATTTCCGCAAGCCGATCTGGTCGTCGATGTTTTCGCGCAGCTTGCCGCCGCGAATGGCGCCGGCCGCGTGCGCGTGTTGCTCGGCCCCAACGCGCCGCAGCGCTGCTCGCCCGGCCTGCTCGATCTCTGGGCGCGATTGCGCGAGCGGCACGGCTTCGGCAGCCATACGCATTTGCTGGAAACCCGCGCGCAAGCGATCGCCTGCGCGCGGCACTGGCCCGACGGCATCGTCGTCGAGATGGATCGACGTGGGCTTCTCGACGATCGCTTGGCCGTCGCGCATGGCGTGTGGCTCACGCCCAAGGAACGCGATCTGTTGGCCGCGCGCGGCGTCACGGTCGTCCATAATCCCGCCAGCAATCTGATGCTCGCCTCCGGCATTCTGCCCGCGTCCGATCTGCGCCAGCGCGGCGTGCGAATGGCGCTCGGCAGCGATTCCGCCAATACCGGCGGCTCCGCCGACCCGTTCGAATTGATGCGCTTGGCAACGATGATCGGCCGTGTGGGCACCGACTGGGAATCGTGGCTCGACGCGGAAACCGCTTTCGCGATGGCAACGACAGGCGGTGCCGCCGCGATGGGGCTTGGCGGCGAGATCGGCAAGATCGAAACGGGTCGCATCGCCGATCTCGTCCTGGTCGACATGTCCGGCACCACCTCGACCGAACCACCATGCGTCGAAACGCTGGTCCGCCATTGCGGGCCCGCGTCGGTGCGCGCCACGATGGTCGGCGGTGCTTGGGTCTATCGCGACGGCAAGGTTCTGGCCTTCGACGAAGCGGCGATACGCCGCGATCTCATCGACGCGGCCGCCGAATTCCGCGAACGCTGCGCGGCCGAGCTTGCCATCGCGCGCGAAGCGCATCGCGTTTTCGACCCGCAACTGCGCGCGTTGTTAGATGTGTAGTACCGCCGCCTAGGCTTTCGTCCCGGTCTTGCGCGCGGGCGCCGGCGCGCCGAAAGCGCCGTTGGCCGCGAGCTTCGCGATCTCGTCGCCGCCATAGCCGAAATCGGCGAGCACTTCGTCACGATGTTCGTCGAGTTGCGGGGGCGCACGGTAGACCTGCGTGGGCGTGCCTTCGAGGCGGAACGGGCTCGACACCGCCTTCACGGTCTCGCCGCCGAACTCGAACGACGCCACGCCGCCCGCGGCTTGAAGCTGCTCGTGCTCGGCCGCTTCGCCGATATTATTGAGCTTGGCGACGTTGACCTTTACGGCGCCCAGGCGCGCGACGATCTCGTGGCTCGGCAAACGCCGCGTGACGGAGGAGATCGCCTCGATCACTTCGGCGCGGCGCGTCTGGCGATCGCGCACGGTTTTGTATTCGGGCCGGTCGAGCAGGCCCGCATCGAGGGCGCGTGCGCAGCGATCCCACATCGCGTCGCTCGGCGCGATGATAACGACATTGCCGTCGGCGGTCGGGAAAACCTGATTGGGCACGCTCAGATGATTCGCCGTGCCCATCGCCTTGCGCACGACGCCGTCGATCCAATATTCGGAATAAAAATAATTGACCAGATGCGCGGAGCTGAGCAGCAGCGAGGCTTCGACGCGCTGCCCCTTGCCGGTGCGTTCGCGGCTGAGCAGCGCCGCCAGCACGGCGCTGACCATCGCGAGCGAGCCGTGCAGATCGATGATGGCGCTGCCCACGCGCACCGGCGGACGGTCGGGTTCGCCCGTCAGACTCATCAACCCGCTATGCGCCTGCAGGGCCAAATCGTTGGCGCCGAAATCGCGCAACGGACCGGTCGGGCCATAGGCGAAGAACTCGCCATAAACCAGGCGCGGATTGCGGGCACTCATCGCCGGATAATCCATGCGCCATTTCGTCATGGCGCCGGGGCGGAAATTATGGAGCAGCACGTCCGACTTCTCGATCAGACGGCACGCCACGTCGCGGCCCGCAGGCGTTTGCAGATCCAGCGCGATGCTGCGCTTGTTGCGATTCAGCGCCAGAAACGACGCGCTCACGCCCAAACGCGGATCGGTGCCTTCGGTCAAACCCAGATGGCGGGCTTCGTCGCCGCCGATCGGCGTTTCGATCTTGATCACGTCGGCGCCCAAATCGCCGAAAATCTGCGCCGCCGCAGGGCCTGCGAAGACCCGCGAGAAATCCAGAACCTTGATACCGTCGAGTGCGCCGACCACGTCATTCACCCCGATATTGTCGCTTCACGCTGCCGGCGCGTAGACGAGCGCTTCGCCGACGGTCAGCTTTTTGCCTGTATCGTCTTCGCACCACACGTCGAACTGATAGGCCGTCTCGCCCGCCTCGTTGCGCGCCTTGGCCGTGACCTTGGCGACGCAGATGACGATCTGATCCTCGTAGATCGGCGCGATGTATTTCGTGCGCAGGCGGCCCTTGCGGGCGAGCGCGCGGCCGAACACGTCGAACAGCAAACCTTGGATCCAGTTCGTCGACACCATGCCGTCGGCGATGATGCCGGGCAGGCCCTGCTTCTTCGCATAGGCGTCGTCGTCGTGGATCGTCGGCGGCTGGGTATGGATGCGGCCGTCGTCGATCGCGACGGTCGGCTGCGCGTCGACGTAGCGGCGCATGCGCTCGCGCGTCATCGGCCGCGGGGCGGAGCGCAATTCGGCGCCGATCTTGAGGTCGACGATGGAAGCGCCGCTCATCACTTCTTCTCCGATTTCTGCGCGTAGGCCAGGATCGACGTGTCGCGATAGGCGATCAGCAGCGCGTTATCCGTCGCGCGGCGCAATTCCATCTCCATCACCACGTATTCGCGCCCGCGCCGCTCGTAGCGTTCGCTGACCACGCCCGAAACGCTGAGCTTGTCGCCCACGCGCACTTCACCATGGACCGTTGCGTCGTATTCGTAATGGATGCGCGCACTCGGCCCCGTGCCCTTCGGGCAGCCGTGGCGATAGAGGCGCAGCTTGTCGAGATGGATCAGCGTGGGCGGCGCCAGCGGATCGTCGATGCCTTGCAGGAAATCGTGATGCAGCTCGTTGGCGTGGGAATATTCGCGCACGACGAACGCGCTCATCGTGTACTCGACCGGACCGATCCGATCGCCGACTTCCAAGTCGCAGACATAACCGCCGATCGCCAAAACGCATCCCCTCCCGTTCGTGTTGCCTCAATCGCGAAATAACAAGACGGGGCCTTCGGGATAAGCCGTAACCGGCGATTAGGAACTTTTCACCGCCCGCAAACGATCCGTAAGGCTTTCGAGTTCAACGCGTTTCCGGAACGCCGCCAACGGCGCCGCGGCGCGGAACGCGGACGATTCGGTATTTCAATCCCTTGCCGCTTCGTGGCCGGATCGCTAGCCTTCGTTGCAACAGAGGAAAAGATCAGGAGGAAGCGATGGAATGGCTGCGCGCCGCCGAGTTGTTCGTGAACGTCGTCCAATTGGGCAGTCTTTCCGCCGCCGCACGGCGTTGCGGCGTGTCGCCCGCGACCGTTTCGCGCATCATCCATTCGCTGGAGGAGGATGTCGGCGGAAGGCTGCTGAACCGCACCAGCCGTAAGCTCAACCTCACCGAAGCGGGCGAGTTCTATTACGGCCGGATCGATCAGATCCTGCATCAAATCCAAGAAGCCAACGACAGCGTCGCGCGATTGCAGGCCAATCCGCGCGGCACGCTGCGCGTCCATTCGCGCATGCTGGTCGGCAATCAATATATCGCCCCGGCACTCCCCGAATTCATGCGCCGCTTCCCCGAGATCAGCGTCGATCTGACGCTGTCGAACTACGCGATCGATTTGATCGCGCAGAATGTCGATGTCGATATCCGCATCGGCAAGTTGGAGGATTCGTCGCTGGTGGCGCGCAAGCTAGCGAGCGCGCATCGCATCGTGTGCGCGGCACCGTCTTACTTGAAGAACTGCCCGCCGCTCGAAAAGCCGCTCGACCTGACGAACCACAACTGCTTGACCTACCGGATCAATCTGGGCCGGCCGGTGTGGCGCTTCATCGACAAGGCCGGCAAGCTGCTGGAAGTGCCGGTCGCGGGCACGCTGCAATCCGATAACGGCCCGGCTTTGCTCAGCGCCACGCTGGCGGGCGTGGGCGTTTCGGTCATGCCCGATTGGGCGGTGAAGGACGACATCGCCGCCGGGCGGCTGGTCAGCGTTTTGCCCGGCTATCAGGCGAGCCATATCGAATTCGACAACGGAATCTACGCCGTGTTCCAGCACGCGACGCAGATCCCCAGCAAAGTGCGCGTCTTCGTCGACTATATCGCCGCCCATTTCAAGGAACGGCTGGGCGAGCCCGCACGGCGCGCCGAACCGGTTATGGAACTGGCGGCGGCGGGATGATCTTGTCGATCTCGGCGAGCTCGGCCGCCGAGAGCGACCACGCGGCGGCGGCGGCGTTGGCATCGACCTGTTCGGGCTTCGTGGCCCCGGCGATGACGCTGCCGACGATCGGCTGGGCGAGCAGCCACGCGAAAGCGAGATCGAGCAGCGTTTTTCCGCGCGCCTTGCAGAACGCCTCCAGCTTTTCGATCGCGTCCCAATTGGCGCCGGTCATGTAGCGCTCGGCGAGTTTGGGCGTGCTGGAAAGCCGCGCGCCTTCGGGCATCGGGCCTTTGCGCGAATACTTGCCCGACAGCAAACCGCCAGCGAGCGGATAGAAAGGCAGCAAGCCGACGCCCTTGCTTTGCGCGGCGGGGATGAGATCGCTTTCCACGCGGCGATCGAGCAGGCTGTATTCCGCCTGCACCGAAATGAATTCCGACACGCCGGCGTTCTTGGCCGTCCACGCCGCATCGACCAAGCGCCAGCCGGTCGTGTTCGACCAGCCGACGTAACGCACCTTGCCCTGGCGGACGAGATCTTCGAGCGCGCGTAAGGTTTCCTCGATCGGCGTCAGCTTATCGGTGACGTGGAATTGGTAGAGATCGATCCAATCGGTCTTGAGACGGCGTAAACTCGCTTCGACCGCCGACATCACATAGCGGCGCGAGCCGCCTTTCAACACGCCGACATCGTCCATCGGCCAGCCGAATTTGGTGGCCAGCACGATCGCGTTTCGGCGTGCACCCAGCACTTCGCCCATCAGCGTTTCCGAGCCGCCGCGATTGCCGTAACCGTCGGCCGTATCGAACAAAGTGATGCCGCGTTCGATCGCGCGATCGATCACCGCGCGCGTCGCGTCGAGGCCGATTCGCCCGCCGAAATTGTTGCAGCCCAAGCCGACGGCGGAGACGCGCAGGCCCGAAGCCCCGAGATTTCGTAGATTCATGGAAGCGTGATCCTCAGGCGGGTTCGGTGGCGGCGATGGACGGGCGCTGCAGCAGGCGCTGGCGCAACGCGCTCAGGCCCGGATGGGACGTCGCAAGACCTTCGAACTCCGGCAGGCGGCGCGGCACATAACCGAGCACGCAGGCGACCGCGATCGTGCCGAGGTCGAAGTTTTTGTCGAGACCGGCGGCCTGGGATTCCAGCTCCGCCATCGTCCGCTTCACCTTGTCGAGGTTCCAGGCGATGAAATCGGCCGATTGCTGGGCCGCCGGACGCAAACGCTCGTTGCGCACCAGGATCGACGCTTCGATGATTCCGTCGCAATCGGCGATCCGGGTCAGAGCTTTCCAGCGCGCGAGGCCGCTGCGCGCCAACAGCTTGGCGCCGCCGAATTCTGCGTCAAGATATTCGGCGATGACCGGGCTGTCCTTGATCGCCGTGCCGTCGTCGAGCACCAAAATGGGGATTTTCCCCAATGCGCTAACGGGGATCACCGCTTCGGGTTTCTGACGCGGATTGACGTCGACCAGCGCGACCTTGTCGGCCAAGCCGTGCTCGTGAATCACCACATGGACCTTGCGGCCATAGGGCGACATGGCGTTTCCGAAAAGGCGCATCCCGTCCGATTCCTCCCTGACGTGGCGGCGCGACACCGTACTCCCGCCGCCGGAGAGATCACTACCGGGCGGCGGGCCGGGAAGCCACCCCGGCGGCGAATAAGCAGCTTTCCGGTCCGTGCAACCCTCCCCCGCTCCCGGCGCGTTTTCTTCGCACTTGCGTCCGCTACCGGGCCGGACGACCTTGCACGGAATGTAATCCGTGCCGTCGCATGCGCTTCGCGCTTACGTCGCGCGAAAAACTGGTTTGCGTCCCCCCGGCATTTGCGGCGTCGATACCCGGGAATATGGTCGCGCATGGTTCGCGCGATCGCGCAGGGCCGATCCGGGAGGAACGCAAAGATGAAATCAATCGGGAATTTGGGCCGCGCCGCCGTACTGGGCGGGGCCATGCTGTTCTCGAACGCGGCGATGGCCCAGCAAACGGTGGTCGTCGCCTCGTTCGGCAGCCTTTGGCAGGAAGTCCTCGAAAAGGCGCTGGCGCCGTTCGAAAAGGAAAACAACGTCAAGGTCCGTTTCACCGCCGGCAGCTCCGCCGATAACGTGACGCGCGCCATCGCCGCGAAGGACCGCCCCGACGTCGACGTCGTGATGGGCGAGGAAATGACCTTCGCCCAGGGTCTTCAGGCCGGCATTTTCACCAAGCTCGACCCCGCTTTGATCCCCAACCTCGCCAAGGCCGTGGGCCCGGCGAAGATGGGCGACGGCACGGGCGTGGGCGTCATCATGCAGAGCATCGGCCTGTTCTATCACACGGCCAATTTCCAGAAGGCCGGATTGCAGCCGCCGACTTCGTGGATGGACCTGGTCGATCGCAAGCTGTGCAATCGCGTCGGCTTCATGCATCCCAGCGTCTCGTTCAGCTATTACGCGCTGATGATGTTGGGCGGCGGCAAGCCCGCGGACATTCCCAAGGGCATCGACAAGGTCGTCGAGTTCAAGAACTGCATCGAAACGGTCGATCCGTCGGGCGCCAAGCATGTCGAACGCGCGCAGCTGGGCGATTTCGACATCGGCGTTCTGGCCCATCAACTCGTCGTCTCGCTCGCCGATCGCGGCGCACCGCTGAAGTTCGTGACGCCCAAGGAAGGCGGCATCCTTCAGTTCACGACGATGGCCGTGGCCAAGAACAGCCCGAACCCCACGATGGCGCAGAAGGTCGTCAACGAATTGCTGTCCGAACGCGTGCAAGCGATGTTCGTCGAGCAGTTCAAGGCGAGCCCGGTCGTCACCGGCGTTACCGTGCCGCCCGCGTTGATCGCAGCGGGCGCGCCCGATCCGGCCGATGTTTCCAAATTCATCGGGATCGACGGGGCCCAGCTTCTGCCCGATCGCGCCCGCCTGACGCAGCAATTCGTCCGGGCGATGGCGCAGTAACTTTCGAACGAAGCGACGATCCGGCGGCCATGCATGGCCGCCGGATCCATTTCGAGGACGGCATGACTTCACTTTCCGCGACCGACGCCCAGTATTTGCGCCTTTCCGGCATTACGAAACTCTATGGCGGCATCCCCGTCGTCAACGACGTGACCTTCGGCGTGACGCGCGGCGAGGTTCTGACCATTCTGGGCCCGTCGGGTTGCGGCAAAACGACGACGTTGAAGATGATCGCGGGGTTCCTCGCGCCCGATCAGGGATCGATTGCGATCGACGACAAACGCGTGGACACGCTGTCCAGCCACCAGCGCGGGGCCGCGATGGTGTTCCAGAACTACGCTTTGTTCCCGCATATGACCGTGCGCCGCAACGTCGCGTTCGGCCTGCGCATGCAGAAACTGCCAGCGGCACAGATCGCGCGCGAGGTCGACGAGATGCTGGCGCGCGTGCGCCTCGACCCCTATGCCGAGCGTTACCCCAAGGAATTGTCCGGCGGCCAGCAGCAGCGCGTGGCGCTCGCGCGCGCGCTGATCATCAAGCCCAAGATCCTGCTGCTCGACGAGCCGTTCTCCAGTCTCGACGCCAAGCTGCGCAAGCAATTGCGCGTCGAGTTCCTGGAAGTGCATCGCGCCTTCGGCATCACCTCCATTTTCGTGACCCACGATCTGGAGGAAGCTTTCGCGATTTCCGACAAGGTCGCGGTGATGAATGGCGGCCTGCTCGAGCAGATCGGCTCGCCGGTCGAGATCTTCGCGCGGCCGCGCTCGCGCTTCGTCGCCGATTTCGTCGGCCACAAGAATTTGATTTCGGGCGATGTCGCGAACGGCGTGCTGACCGCCGGCGCGCTATCGATGAAAATGCCCGCCGGAACGGCGAATGGCCCGACGCAAGTCACCGTGCCCGTCCATCGCGTGCGCATTTCGCGCGGGCCCGTTTCCGGCGACAACGCCTACACCGCCGCCGTCTCAAGCGTCACGTTCCTCGGCCCCGCGATGCAGATCGGACTCGAAATCGCCGGGACGGCATTCGAGGTCTATTCGCCGTCGACCGCCGAGCTCGCCGATCTCGCCATCGGCGATCGCGTCAACGCGGCGTGGGATGCCGGTGACGTGACGGCGATTCCGTCGAGCCGGAGCTAGAGCGATGGATCGCGCCACAACCCGCGCCGCTTGGCTTCTCTGCCTGCCGATGCTCGTTTTTCTCGGCGTCTTCTTCATCGTGCCCGTCGGCCAGATGCTGGGGCTGGCGCTGTCGCCCAAGGGCGACGGCTATTCCTTGGACCTGATCGCGAATGTCGTCGCCGACCCGTTCTATCAGCGCGTCGCGATCCGCACGCTGCGCATCAGCCTGATCACGACGGTGATCAGCGTCATCATCGCCTATCCGGTGGCGCTGCATCTGCGCAACGTGGGCCCGCGCTGGCAATCGGCGATCATCCTGGTGATGGTCTCGCCGCTGCTGACCAGCGTGGTCGTGCGCACCCTCGCCTGGGTCGTGCTGCTGTCGCAGCGCGGCATTCTGAACCAAGCCTTCACCGGTGTGGGCCTACCGCCGATGCGCATGCTTTATGTCGAAGGCGCGGTCATTCTCGGTCTCGTCCATGTTTTCTTCGGCTACATGGTCGTGTCGCTGATGACCTCGATCCGCAAGATCGACGAAAATCTCTACACCGCCGCCGCCAATCTGGGCGCCAGCCGCTGGCGCCAGCATCTGGAAATCACGCTGCCGTTGAGCCTGCCGGGCGTCCTGACCGGCGCGCTGCTGGTCTTCATCCTCAGCGCCAGCGCCTACGCCACACCGTCGCTCCTCGGCGGGTTGCGCATCAGCATGCTGGCGGTCGAGGTATTCAACCAAGCCATCACCTATTTCAACTGGCCGGAGGCGGCGGCGATTTCGATCGCGTTGTTCGTCGTCATCGCGGCGATCGTCTGGCTGGTCACGCGCGTGGCCGAAGGCGGCAAGCGCAAGGTGATCTTCCAATGATCCCGAACGCCGAACGCTTGATCCTGGGCGCTTGGACGGCGCTGATCTGCGTGTTCATGCTGGGGCCGCTGGTCGTGATGTTCGCGATCTCCGTCACCGCTTCGGGCTATATCAGCCTGCCCTACGAGGGCATCAGTCTGCGCTGGTATCACGACATGCTGCGCCAGACCGTGTTCATCGACGCGGCGATCAACAGCGTCGTCCTCGCCCTCCAAGCCACGGCGATTTCCGTCGTCCTCGGCACGGCCACGGCGATCGCGGTCACGCGCTATCGTTTTCCGGGACGCGGCATCATCCTGATGCTGGCGGGCGCGCCCTTGTTCGTGCCGCTGGTGATGACGGGCCTCGCCATCCTGATCTTCTTCTCCGCGATCGGCATCGGCGGCCCTGCGGAACGCCTGCTCGTCGCCCATATCTGCCTGACGCTGCCCTACATCGTGCGCATGGTCAGCGTGTCGCTCGCCGGTTTCGACTGGAACCAGGAAGCGGCCGCACTCAATCTCGGCGCGTCGCGCTTGCGGGCATTCGTCGAAGTGACGCTGCCGCAAATCCTGCCCGGCGTGATCGCGGGGGCCGCCTTCGCCTTCATCATCTCGTTCGACGATGTCGGCATTTCGATCTTCCTGACGGGGGCCGCCTACAAGACGCTGCCGGTCGAACTCTACGCCTTCGCCGCGTTCGACCTGACGCCGATGATCGCCGCCGTGTCGGTCGCGATGATCCTGTTCTCCGCCGCTTTCGTGCTGCTGATCGAACGTCTGTTCGGCGTGCAGAAAGTGCTGGCGGGCGAGGTCGGGACCAAAAACCCGGCCGCCTGACATTCGACAACCTCAACAATCGGACAAACACGCGCCATGAACCAGATCGATCTGAAGAACCGTATCGCCATCATCACGGGGGGCTCGGGCGGCATCGGCTTCGCCACCGTCGAGCGTTTCATCGCTTCCGGCGCCACGGTCGTGATCTGGGATCTCGATCAAAAGACCATCGACGAAGCCGTCGCCAAGGCGCCCGGCGCCACGGGCATCCGCGTCGACGTGACGGACGAGGACTCGGTCAAGGCGGGCGTGGCGGAAGTGATTCGCCGTCACGGCAAGATCGACATTCTGGTGAACGGCGCGGGTGTGACCAACCCGCGCACGCTGGTCGTCGACTATTCGCTGGCCCTGTGGCGCAAGATGTTCGACGTCAACATGACCGGCACCTTCCTGTGCAGCCGCGAAGTCGTGCCGCATATGCAGAAGGCCAATTACGGCCGCATCGTCAATTTGGGCTCGGTCTCGGGCAAGGAAGGCAATCCGTTCTCCTCGGGCTATTCGGCCTCGAAGGCGGCGGTGCATTCCTTCACCAAATCGCTGGGCAAGGAACTCGCGGCGACCAATATCCGCGTCAACGCGGTCGCCCCGGCGATCATCGCGACCAAGAATCTCTTCCACGACATGCCGGAAGAGATGAAGAAGCTGTGGGTGTCGCGCGTTCCCATGGGCCGCGCGGGCTTGCCCGAGGAAGTCGCCGCGATGATCACGTGGCTGGCGTCGGAGGACGTGTCGTTCTCGACCGGCGCCACGTTCGATATCTCGGGCGGCCGCGCGACCTACTAATGCAGGACCGGTTCAGCGCGCGGCATAGACCGCGCGTTCGAACCGGTCGAACACGTCCAGCACCTGCTTGTCGGCGAAGGGCAGGATCTGGGTCAGCAGCACGCCCGCCACGCCGCTGGCCGGATCGATCCAGTAATAGCAATTGCTGAGCCCGGCCCAGGCGAGGCTGCCCGCCTTGCGGGCTCCCGGCACATCCTCGAAATTCACCATGAAGCCGAGCCCCCAGCCCTTGCGAATACCGGGCAGGAAATCGGCGGCGTTCGACAATTCCGGCAAGGCCGGATCGAGCTTCGACACCGGCAGCGTGCCGGTCTGATTCTCCGGCAGGCGGCGCACCGTTTCCGGCTTCAAGAATTGCCGGTCGCCGACGCGGCCCTCATTGAGGATCATCCGCGCGAAGGCCAGATAGTCGTCGAGCGTCGAGTTAAGGCTGCCGCCGCCCGGCCAATACTCACGGCCTTGGACGGGCGAACGCTGGAACGGCGTCAAACGCCCGTCGGCTTCGCGCCGATGCGCGGTCGCCATCCGCGCCTGCTGGACTTGCGTCAATTCGTAGCCCGAATCCGACATGCCCAGCGGCGCGAAGACATGATCGCGCAGATAGGCGTCGATCGTTTGACCGCTGACGCGTTCGATGAACTGCCCAACCCAGTCGTGGCTGATGCCGTATTGCCAGACCGTGCCCGGATCGCCGACCAAAGGCAGGTTCAGCGCGGCGCGCTTGGCCGTGCTGGTCGGCGGCGTGCCGCTCGCGGTGAGGTAGCGCAGCGTATCGGCGTGCCAGACATGTTCGGGAAAACCCGACGAGTGGGACAGCAACTGGCCCAGCGTGATGGCGCCGCGCGCGGGGCGCAGCTTGGGCTTTCCCGAAGCGTCGAAGCCTTCGAGCACTTGCGGATTGGCGAGTTCCGGCAGGATGCGCGCGATCGGTTCGTCGGTGCGCACGACGCCCTTTTCGACCAGCCCCATCGCCGCGATCGAGGTGATCGCTTTGGTCATCGAGGCGATCCAGAAAATATTGTCCGGGGTCATCGCCGCGTCGCCGCCGGCGGCGACCTTCCCCGCGGCCGAACGTAAAACAGTGCCCTCGCGCGTGGTGATCCCCGCGACGATTCCCGAAGCCGCGTTGGTCGCGACCGCTTCATTCAGCAATTCTTCGATTTTCTTCAAGCCCATTGGCGCCTCGGCGATGATCGGGAAGCGAGTATAAGCCCGGGCTGGCTTGCGCGCGCGAACAGGCAGCTTCCCGCCCGCCGAAACGATCCGGCCCCCGCGACGTTGCTACACTCGCGGGCGTACAACGGACGAAAGACGGGTGACATGGCGCAAGGCGAGCGGATTTACGGCGTGGGCGTGGTGGGGGCGAGCCCCGAGCGTGGCTGGGCCTTGGCGGCGCATTTGCCGGCGCTGCGCGCCCTAGCGCGTTACGACCTCGCCGCCGTCGCGACGACGCGCCTGGAAACCGCCACGCTCGCCGCCGAGAAATTCGGCGCCAAGCGCGCTTATGGCGATTGGCGCGAATTGGTCGCCGATCCGGCGGTCGATATCGTCGCGATTTGCGTCAAGGTCGCGCATCACCGCGAAATCGCGCTTGGCGCTATCGCCGCCGGCAAGCATCTATTCTGCGAATGGCCGCTCGCTTTGACGACCAGCGAGGCCGAAGAAATCCGCGATGCCGCCGCCAAGCGCGGCGTGAAGGCGATCGTGGGTTTGCAGGGCCGCGCCTCGCCCTATCTCAACGCCATCCGCGATTTGGTCGCGAGCGGCGCCATCGGCCAGGTGATTTCGACGACGCTGGTTTCCTCGCTCAATAATTGGGGGCCGCGTCTGCCGGCGGCCGAAGCCTATCGCACCAAGCGCGAAAGCGGCGCCACGGGCCTGACCGTGCCCGGCGGGCATTCGCTCGACTCGTTCTGCCATTGCGTCGGCCCGTTCGTCGAACTGGCGGCCGTGGTGACGACGCAGCATACGAAATGCGAGATCGTCGAGACGGGCGAGATCATGGACGTGACCGCCCCCGACCAAGTGCTGGTCAGCGGCCGTCTGGCGAGCGGCGCGGTCGCCTCGGTCCACGTAAAGGCCGATATGGCCAACCCGACCGGCGTGCGCTTCGAAATCAACGGCACCGATGGCGATATCGTCGCCATCACCCGCCCGCCGGTCGGCGTGGCGCCGGTCGGCATCCAGCGCGTCGAACTCGACGTTTCGATCGCGCGGCGGCGCAAGAAGCCGTTCGAGCCGGTCGCGGTCGAAACGCGCGATCCGCGCCTGCCGGAAACCCTGACCGGCCCGCCCTTCTATACCGCGCAACTTTACCTGCGCCTGCTCGACGCGCTGGACGGCGGCAACGCCCCCGCCCCCGATTTCGCGGATGCGGCGAAAACCCATCGCCTGCTCGCGGCGGTGCAAACGGCGTCGGATACGGGCATCCGGCAGCGCCTTTAGCCCGGGTTGTTTTCACCGGCGGAGAAGATGGCGTTCGACTCCTGTCCGTTCAGCGTCGGTTGAGCGCGGTCTAGCATCGCGCGCAATCGCCGATTCAACGGGAGTGGTACGCCTTACATGCTTTATCAAACGATCAACGGCGCGCGCGTGCCGGTCCTCGGTTTCGGCACCTGGCATTTGCGCGGCGATTCCGGCCGCGACGCCGTGCGCTATGCGATCGACGTGGGCTATCGCAGCATCGACACCGCCTCGCGCTACGAGAACGAAGTCGAAGTCGGCCAAGCCATCGCGGCCTCGGGCTTGAAGCGCGGCGAACTCTTCGTCGCGACAAAAATCCGCTATCTCGAACTCGAGCCCGACAAGATCGAAGCGCGGATGCGCGAAAGCCTGGATCGCCTGGGGCTCGATTACGTCGATCTGATCATGCCGCATTGGCCGAGCCCGACCTTTCCGATCGCCGACGTGATGAAGGCGCTGCGCGCCGTTCAGGAAAAAGGCTGGGCGCGGCAAGTCGGCATGAGCAACTTCCCCGTCGCCGTGATGCGCGAGGCGGTCGCCGCTTTCGGCGCCCCGCTTTTCGGCAACCAGGTCGAGTACCACCCCTATCTCGACCAATCGGCCGTCCTGGCCGAACTGCGCAAGACCGGCATGCTGCTGACCGCGTGCATTCCGCTGGCGCGTGGCGCCATCGAAGGCGATCCGGTGCTGACCGCGATCGGCGCCAAATACGGCAAGACGGTCGCGCAGGTCACCTTGCGCTGGCTGATCCAGCAACGCGGCGTACTTGCGATACCCAAATCCGGCCAGCACCCGCGCATCAAAGCGAATTTCGAGATCTTCGACTTCGCGCTCGACGCCGACGAAATGGCGCGCATCGGGAGCTTGCGCGGCGGCAAGCGTCTCGTCAGTCCGGATTGGGCACCGGTCGTGTGGGATCAGCCATGGGCCGAACCCGCCGCCATCGTCTGATCGATAACCAATCAAACCGGGAGGAACCTCTATGAAGAATTCGATTTTGAAAACGCTGCTCGGGGCCGGCGCCGCTTTGGCGCTAAGCTGCGGGATCGCCGCCGCCCAACAGGCGCAGAAGGTCAACATCGCCTATGTCGTGCCCGACGCCGATATCCTCGGCCAGTCGATGTACATCATGGCCGATTACATGAAGCGCTCGCTGCCCGGCCGCTTCGACATCGCCATCCACGGCAACAGCTCGCTGTTCCCGCAATCGCAACAGATCCCCGCCATGCAGCGCGGCAATCTGGATATCGGCTTCGTCAACATGTTCGACGTGTCGCCGCGCGTGCCCGAAGCGTCGATCCTGACGGCCGGCTATCTGGTGCGCGACGTCGAACACCACTGCGTCATCCTCAACTCCGAATTCGGCCGCAAGGTGCGCGCCGACATCGAGTCGAAGATGAACATCGTCACGCTGAACCAGGCGCTGATCGGCTACCGCACGCTGGTGCTGCGCAAGAAGAAGGACGTGCGCACGCCGGCGGATCTCTCCAACATCACGATGCGCGAAGTCGGCAACGAAGCGTTCCAGTTCCTGGCCGAGGCATTGGGCGCCAAGCCGACGCCGATCGCGTTCGGCGAATTGTATCTGGCGCTGCAGACCGGCACGGTCGACGCCTTCGCGGGCTTCTCGACCGCGATGAAGTCGACCAAGTTCAACGAAGTGACCGAGCAGCTCGTGCAGACCAACCATCTGCTGGGCGTCGATCTGATCGCGGTCTCCAAACGCTTCTGGGACTCGCTCAACGATCAGGAAAAGCAGGTCGTGCGCGAAGCGGCCAACGCCGCTTCCGATTTCACGATCGCCAACCGCAAGCGCGCCGAAGCCAACGCCGTCGCCGAACTGACCAAGGACGGCATGACGGTGACGACGCCCGACGTGACGCCCTTCCGCGCGCATATGCGCGAGAAGTATCTCGCGTCGAAATTCGCGCAATCCTGGCCCGCCGGACTCTACGACCAGATCGCGGCGATGCCGTCCGATCCGGATTGCCGGATCAAGTGAGTTTCGCGCGTTTGATGCGAAAGGCGGCGCTCGCGGCCGATTGGGCCGCGGGCGCCGCCCTATTCGTGGTCTTTGCGGCGCTGCTGGCGCAGACCGTGATGCGCTACGCGCTGCGCTCGCCGCTTTCGACGTCCCAGGAACTGGCGATGATCGCCTTCATCTGGTTCGTCTTCTGGCTCGCGGGCACCACGATTTCGCTGCGCGAGCATATCCGCTTCGACGTGTTCTACAACGCGCTTCCCGAACAAGGGCGCCGCGCGGTCTCGATCCTGGTCAATCTCGTCTATCTCGGTATCTTCGCTTGGGCGATGCGCGCGACCTGGGAATATTTCCAGTTCCTGGAGTTCGAGAAAACCGCGTCGCTCGCGATCTCCTACCAGATCGCCTTCTTCCCCTATTTCATCTTCTTCGCCGTGTTCCCCATCAAGATTGCCGTTGCGATCCTGAGCCTGCTGGGCCGCGACTGGCGGGAAAATCTCTGACATGTCCGACGCGTTGATTTGGATGCTGGTCGCCCTCGCCATCACCACTGTGATGAGCTTTCCCGTCGGCCTGTCGCTGTTCGGATCCGGTATCCTCTATTTCATCCTGAGCGGACAGGACCCCAGCCAGGCGGGCGAGTTGATCCTGCACGGATTGTTCGCGTCGTTCATGCTGCTGGCCGTGCCGCTCTTCGTGCTGGCCGCGCGGTTGATGAACGACGGCGGCATCACCGAGCGCCTTTTGCAGCTGTGTATCGTGCTGGTCGGGCGGCATCGCGGCGGTCTGGCCCAGGTGAACGTCCTGACCGCCCTCATCTTCTCGTCGATGAGCGGCTCGGCCACCGCCGACGCGGCGGGCGTCGGCCGCATGCTGATCCGCATGATGACAGGCAGCGGCGCCTATTCGCGCGGCTTCGCGGCGGCCGTCACCTCGGCCTCGGCGACGATCGGGCCGATCTTCCCGCCGTCGATCCTGATGGTGCTTTACGCGTTGGCGAGTTCGACCTCCGTCGGCGGCTTGTTCATGGCCGGCGTTCTGCCGGGCATTCTGATGGCCGGCATGATGATGATTCTGGTCGCGTGGATCGCTCGGCGGCGCAACTACCCCACCATCGAGCGCCCGCCGGCCGCGGAGATCTTCCGCATCGTACGCCGGTCGATCCTGCCGTTGCTGATGCCCGTGGTCATGTTGGGCGGCATCTATACCGGCGTATTCACGCCGACCGAAGCCGCCGCCGTCGCCTGCGCCTATGCGCTGATCCTGGCCGGGCTGATCTACCGGATGCTCGGCTTGAAGGAGATCGTCGACGCGCTGGTCGATTCCGCGCGCATCACCGCGACGGTCGCCTGCGTGTTCTTCGGCGCCTTCGTATTCAGCTACATCCTGACGGTCGAGCGCATCCCCATGGCGATCGCCGCCTTCCTCGACGGCAAGGACATTTCCGCGAACATGTTCCTGTTCGCGGTCAATATCCTGTTCCTGTTGCTGGCGAGCGTGATGGACGAAGCCGCGATGATCCTGGTCGTCATCCCGCTCCTGATGCCCACGGTCCAGGCATTGGGCATCGACCCGATCCATTTCGGTCTGGTCGTCACCTTCAACGCGACGATCGGCCTGATCGCGCCGCCTTACGGCATGGTGCTGTTCGTGGTCAGCGGCGTGAACAAGATCCCGGTGCGCGAGATTCTGGCCGAAATCTGGCCGTTCATCGGCATTCTGCTGGTGACGCTGGCGATCGTCACCTACGTCCCCTGGCTGTCGCTGGCGCTGCCGACTTATTTCGGCTTCGTGCGCTGATCGCCCGGCGCCGATAGCCAAGCGCGAAGCGCGTCGCTGTCCTCGCCCAGCACGGGCGGCGGCGCGAAGCTTTCCGGCGCGCCGGCGAAACCGATCGGATTGCGGATCCCGCGCACCTCGCCTTCGAGCGGATGGGTCGCGCGCTGTTCGAGGCCGATATGCCGCGCCTGGGGATCGTCGACGACTTCGGCCAGCGAGAGCACGGCGGCGTGGGGCACGTCGTGGCGGGTTAGCAATTCGATCCATTCGCCGCGCTTCTTGGCGGCAAACGTCGCGGCAAGTTCGGTTTCCAGCGCCGCGTAATTGTTCACGCGGTCCATGCGGCCGGCGAAACGCGGATCGGCCGCAAGATCGGGACGGCCCGTCGCCGCGATCAGCCCTTCCCAGAATTTGACCGGCGAGGACAGATGCACGGCGAGCAACGCGCCGTCGGCGCAGGCGAAGGCGAAGGATTGGGATATCTGCGAGCGGTGCACCGGGGCGGGCACCACGCCGCGCGTGAAGTAATGCTGATAGGGCTCGCTGGCGAAATGCGCGACGGCCGCCATCATCGGCACGTCGAGCACGCGGCCCTTCCCCGTGCGCTCGCGCGACAGCAACGCGCCCAGCACGCCATAGGCGGCGTAAAGCCCGGTCACCGCGTCGGCGGCGGCGGGGCCTTTGATCGTCGTGTCGCCGGGCGCGACGAACAGGCTGAGATAGCCCGACGCCGCTTGCGCCACCGTGTCGTAGGCCGCCATACCCGCGGACGGCCCGTCGGGGCCGAATCCGGTGATCGAGCAATAGACGAGACGCGGATTGAGCGCCGTCGCGGCACCCGCATCCAAACCCAGGCGCGCCATCACGCCCGGCCGGTAATTCTCGATCAAGGCGTCGGAGCGCCGAACGAGCTCGGCCAGCAGCTTGCGATCGGCCTCGGTCGTCAGATCGAGCACGAGACTTTTTTTGTTGCGGTTGAATGCCTTGAATTGCGGCCCGTAGAGCCCGCTTTCGAAATTGCGGAACGGATCGCCGCCGCCGGGGCGTTCGACCTTGATCACTTCGGCGCCAAGATCGCCCAGCAGCATCGCGGCGAAAGGTGCCGTGATGAAACTGCCCAGATCGATGACGCGGAAGCCGTCGAGAAGCCCGGGGATCATCGCGTTAGGCTTTTGGCGCGTCGCGCACGAAGACGCGCTTGATTTCGAACGACGACAGGCGCCAGCCGGCCGGCGTGTTGACGAACGCGCAATGCCATTCGCCGATGCTGAAAGGCTGCGCCATGGCCAGCGGCAGGGCCGCACCGCGCGCGTTGTAGACCATGTAATAGGCCAAGGCCGTCGCGCTGTTTTGGTCGCGCACCTGGACCGAGACCGTCGTGACCATATGGCGCATCACCAGATCGTCGGGCCGCTGGCCGATGATCTTCGGGATTTCGGCGGGGCCGGTCAGCACCGTATCGCCCCGGCGCAGCACGCCGTCTGCCGCGAACATCGCCGCCATCGCGGCGCCGTCGCCCTTGTCGACCGCGACCGCGTAATCGGCAAGCAACGCCCGGCATTCCGCTTCGATTTCCCGCCGTACCGATCCGTCCATGGTCCCTCCCGTAATTTGGGTCGGAAGTGCCATGTGCGGACCGGATCGTCACGACGGCGGTCGCGACAAGCTGATTTGCATTCGGCGCAACATGTACCCGCCAAATTGCGTCGTTGCGGTGCGGCAAAACGGCCTTCCTTTGCGCAGCGCGCAACGGACGTTTGACGGGACCAATAAAATTCGCGTGTTAGCCTGCCGGCGGTCTCGACGTGAATTTGTATGCCGTCCCACGGAACAACGCGGGCGGAGAAATCCCGGGAGGAGCTATCATGAAACGTTTTGTCACCGCGGCATTTGCCGCGATCGCCGTCACGGCGGCCGGTTTGTCCGGTGCGGTCGCGCAGGAATGGCCCAAGGCCGGCCCGATCACCATCATCGTTCCGTTCGCGCCAGGTGCGGGCAACGATTTGCTGGGCCGGTTGACGGCCGAGTATTTCACCAAGCGTTTGGGCCAGCAGGTCGTGGTCGAGAACGTCGCCGGCGGCGGCTCGGCGATCGGCCTCGACCGCGCCGCACGCGCCAAGCCCGACGGCTACACTCTGTTGTGGTCGCCGTCGGACGGCATGAGCGTGCTGCCCGCCGTGCGCAAATCCGTGCCCTATAAGGTACCGGACGATTTCGAATTCCTCGCGCGCATCGTCCACGTTCCTTTCGTGGTCGCGGTGCATCCCTCGGTGCCCGCCACCAACCTCGCCGAACTGATCGCGTTGTCGAAGGAGCGGCCCGGTCGCGTGCGCTACGGCTCGTCGGGCGTGGGCGGCGCCCCGCATATGGGCACGGTGCTGTTCGGCATGCGCACGGGCGTGCGCCAGACCCATATCCCGTTCAACGGGATCGGCCCGGCGCTGACCGATCTGATCGGCGGCCACACCGAAATGCTGTGGCTGACGCCGACAACCGGCGCGCCGCATGTCCAAGCGGGCAAGATCCGCGCGCTCGCGCAGACCGGGCCGTCGCGCCACCCGCTCTATCCCGATACGCCGACGCTGAAGGAAGCGGGCGTGAACGTCGAACTGACCGTCTATTACGGCATGATGACGCCCAAAAACACGCCGGCGCCGATCCTCGACCGTCTGCGCACCGAGATTCGCGGCATGCTCGAGGATCCGGCCATCGTGAAGCGGTTGAACGAACTCGGTTACACGCCGGCATATCTGGGCGGCGAGGACTTCAAGAAGCTCGTCGTCGACGAATTGAACACCTGGAAGCAAGTCGCCACCGAGGCCAACATCTCGCTGGCGGACTGATCGACGTTGCGCGTCCGCCGGCCCGGCCGGCGGACGCGCTCGACGCACATGGCGTCGCGTAAGGCCAAACGGGGGGCGCGATGCGTATCGCGAACAAGGATTTCATCGGCGGCGTTTCGGTCGCCGTCATCGGGCTCGTCTTCCTCGCCGGCGCGATGAAAATGCGGATCGGCGACGCGATCGAGATGGGGCCCGGCTATTTCCCGATGCTCGCATCGGGTTTCGTCGTCGTACTCGGTATCGTCATCGCCGGCATGGGCTTGATTCGCGCGGGCGTGCGCATGGATCGGCCCGAATGGCGGCCGGTTCTCGCCTCGCTCGGCAGCATCCTCGCCTTCGGCGTCCTGCTCGAACAAATCGGCCTGCTGCCGGCGATCGCGATCGGCATCGTCGTCGGCGCGATGGGTGACCCCGACAGCCGCACGCGCCAAACTTGGATTCTGGCGATCGGCACTGCGCTGCTCGGCTGGCTCGTTTTCCGCGTCGCGCTCGGTCTACAGATGCCCGGCTTCCGTCTGCCGTCGTTCCTGGAGTAAAGCCCGTGGAAGATATCCTCATGGGCTTCAGCGTCGCGCTGTCGTTCCAGAATCTCGCCTACTGCTTTATCGGCGTCACGTTGGGTACGGCGATCGGCGTGCTGCCCGGCATCGGTCCGCTCGCGACGATCTCGATGCTGCTGCCGATCACGTTCTATCTGGATCCCACGCCCGCGATCATCATGCTGGCGGGCGTCTACTACGGCTCGGAATATGGCGGATCGACCGCGTCGATTCTGCTGAATTTGCCCGGCGGGGCGTCCAGCGCCGTCACGTGCCTCGACGGCTATCCGATGAGCAAGCAGGGTCGCGCCGGCGTGGCGCTGTCGATCACGGCCATCGCCTCGTTCATCGGCGGCAGCCTCGGCATCGTCGTGCTGATCGCGCTCAGCCCCGCCATTGTCGCCGTCGCCTTCGCGTTCGGCGCGGCCGAGTATTTCGCGGCGATGGTGTTCGCGTTAATCGCGCTCTCGCTGATGACCGGCGGCTCGCCGTTGAAATCGCTGGCGATGGTCGGCGTGGGCCTGCTGATCGGTCTCGTCGGCACGGACGTGATCAGCGGCGCCAACCGCTACATGTACGGCATCCCCGAATTGTCCGACGGAATCAACGTCGCGGCCGTGACGATGGGCCTGTTCGGCATCACCGAAGTGATCGCCTCGATCCGCAACGCCGACACCGGCGGCGCCAAGCAGAAGATCCCCTTGCGCGCTATGGTTCCCACGCGCGACGACATCAAGCGTTCGGTTTGGCCCACTTTGCGCGGCTTCGGCGTGGGGTCGGCGATCGGTCCGCTGCCGGGCCTGGGCGCCACGGTCGCGTCGTTCATGAGCTACGCGCTGGAAAAACGCGTCGCCAAGGATCCCTCGCGTTTCGGCAAGGGCGCGATCGAAGGCGTCGCAGGCCCCGAATCCGCCAACAATGCCGCCGCGCAAACCGCCTTCATCCCGGTTCTGACGATGGGCATCCCCGCCACCGCATCGACCGCCGTGATGCTCAGCGCCCTGATGATGCAAGGCATCAATCCCGGCCCGCGCTTGATGACCGAACACGCCGACCTGTTCTGGGGCGTGATCGCCAGCTTCTGGGTCGGCAACGTGATGCTGCTGATCTTGAACCTGCCGATGATCGGCCTATGGGTGCGCCTGCTCAGCATCCCGTATCGGCTGCTCTATCCGGTCATTCTGGTGTTGATCTGCGTCGGCGCCTATAGCGTCAAGTTCCAGCTGCTCGACGTGTGGCTGGTGCTCGGAATCGGCGCGCTGGGCTACGCGATGCGCCTGCTCGATTTCGAGCCGACGCCGATGCTGATCGGCTTCATCCTCGGCCCGATGCTGGAGGAGAATTTCCGCCGCGCGATGCTTTCCGCCTTCGGCGATCCGATGGAAATTCTGATGCGCCCGATCAGCGGCACGCTGCTGGTACTGTCCGCGATCATGCTGTTGCTGACCTTCTGGACGGCGATCAAGCAGCCGGCGGTCAAGCCGCCGGTCTTGCGCGAGGAATAATGGGGACGCGGCCGCCTAAGCGATCAGGCGGCCGCCATCGACCGGCAACACGATGCCGGTGACGAATTCCGCATCGTCGGACGCGAGATAGAGGGCCGCCCCCGCGATATCCGAGGGCTTCGACAAACGGCCGAGCGGAAAGGTTTCGACCAGGCGGTCATGCGCCTCGTCGGCTTTTTTCGGGTCTTTGAAGATCGCGTCGAACATCGGCGTACGCCCCACGCCGGGCGCAATCACGTTGACGCGCACGCGGTTTTCCGCGAACTCGCCCGCCATCGATTGCGTGATCGAGATCACCGCCGCCTTGGCCGCGTTGTACCAAGTCATCCCCGGACGCGGACGGATCGCGGTGACCGAGGCGATGTTGATGACCGATCCGCCCCCGCCCGCCACCATGATCGGCAGAATATGCGCGGCGGTGTGGTAGAGCGCCTTCACGTTGACCGCGAAGATCGCGTCGATCTCGGCCTCCGGCAGTTTGGCGATGCGGCGCGGCTGCTGGGAAATGCCGGCGTTGTTGACCAGCACGTCGATGCGGCCGGTCACGGCGGCGGCTTTTTCGGCCAACGCCTTGACCTGCTCCGAACTCGACACGTCGCACGCGGCGGCGTGGGCATTCGCCCCGATCGACGAGGCGACCGCTTGCGCGTTTTCCGCGTTGCGATCGGCGCAGATCACGACCGCACCTTCGCTTGCGAAACGCCGCGCCATCTCCGCGCCGAAACCCGAACCCGCCCCGGTGATCAGGGCCGTCTTGCCTTTCAAACGCATGGATCAGCGCCCCGCCGCCGCGACGAACGGCGCCAGCTGAACCGGCGCGCCGATGCGCTGGCTTTCGATCGCCGCGAAGATCATCGCCGACGTTTGCACGTTGTTCGCGACTTCGGTTTCCAGCGGCGCCCCGCCCACGCGCCATTGCGCGAAGCGTTCGATCAGCCAGTTGTTGATCCATTTGGGCTGGACCAACAGATCGATCTTCTGTCCCTGGCCTTCGCGATGCTGCTGGCGCCAGATATCCTGGCGCATGAACAATTCCACCGTGCGATGGGTCAGGATCGCCGTGCCGTGCTCGCCATCCACACGGATATATTCCTTGTAGAAGGTGTTGAGGCCGGTCGAGTGCGCGCAGGTGCCCTCGTAGACCGCCTTCACGCCGTTGGCAAAACCCAGCACGACCACTGCGTCCGTATCGCCCTTATAGGCGGCGTAGGACGGGCGCCACGTCGTCGCGAAAACGCTTTCGCATTTGTCGCCGGCCAGATCGGCCAGGATATCCATGTGATGGATCGAGCCTTCGATCAGCAGCGGGTGATCCATCTCGTGCCGGAACAGCGAGCTCCACGCCATATGCTGGCGCATATCGCCCTGGAAGCGCATGCCGATCGCGTTGATCTTGCCGAGCTGGCCGGATTTCACGACGCGGCGCAGCGTGGTCTTGTCCTGGTCGTAGCGGTGGCTCATCGTCACCGCCATCTTGCGGCCCGCCGCTTTCACCTTCTGCGCGATGCGCAACGTGGCCGCCATCGTGTCGGCGATCGGCTTTTCGCACAGAATGTCGAGCCCGGCGGCGATCGCCGCGTCGATCACTTCCTCGTGATGCGCGGGCGTGGTCGCGACCGTGCAGAAATCCGCCTTCACCGCCTTGAAGGCTTGGGCCGCATCGGTGAAGCACTGGTCGTCGCGCAGGCCCAACGCGACCTGTCCGGCCTTCAGGTTTTCGGGGTTGCGGTCGACCAAGGCGACGACTTGGATCGTGCCGTCGACCACGTTGCTGCGCAGGAAGTCGCTGCACCAGCGCTTGCCGAAAACGCCGACGCCGACATGGATGACGCGCTGGGGCGCGCGATTTTGCGAGCTCATCTTTTCAAGATCCCGTCTTACGTTGAAATTCCGTCGCTATCTTAAGCGCTTACCGCCGGATTGAAGCCCTGCCGGAAGTGCAAACCTGTTTGTCGTCCGGCAATCAGCTTTTGAGAAATCCGCCGATACCGCTTTTGGCCTCCGGATCGCCCGTACCCGCCTTGGCCAAGCGCGTGGCGAGCGCCACCGCCGCGCGCTGATCCAGGGTTTCGCTGTCCAGCGCGAAACGCTTGATACGCTCCAAGGCGCCCGGCTTGCCCGCCAAAAGTTCCTCGAGGACGCCGGCGAGGCTTGCTTCCAGCGTGCCCGGCGCCACGACGCGGCTGACCAGCCCGTATTCGCGCGCCTCGGGCGCTTCGATCGTCCTTCCCGACAGGATCAGATCCATCATCGCGCGCAACGGCATCACCCGGCGCAAGGTCGGAATGGCGCCATAGGGCGTGATGCCCTTGCGCACCTCGGGAAAACCGAATTTGACGCCTGCCTCGGCGATCGAAATATCGGTCCAGGCGACGATCATCGTGGCGATGCCCAGCGCGTAACGCTCGACCGCCGCGATCAACGGCTTGGGGAAATTCTGCACCGACCAGTGCATCGCCTCCAGCGCGTCGTACATCGCGTCGATTTCCGCCGGCGGCGCTTCCTGCAACGCGCCCAGATCCTTCAAGTCGCGACCGGCGCAGAATACGCCATCCTTGCCGCGCAGCACCGCGACGCGGCATGCGCCGTCGGCGGCCAATTCGTCCATCGCCGCCTTCAGACCGTGAATCATGCGGTTGGACAGCGCGTTCAGCCGCCCCGGATTGCTGAGCCAAACGGTCGCCACCCCGTTCGCGTCGCGCGTGATCTCGATCCCCGACACCCGATCCTCCCTGCTGGAAACGGCGCCATTTTAGGGCGTAGGGCCCCCGCACGACGTTTCATATGCTCGATAGTTGGTTTTCACCGGGCTGGATGGTCCGCCCCCTGGGCCGCTGCTAGTTTTCCCGGCCGCAGCAGGGAGACGCCGATGGATCTCGAACAATTCCGCATCGACCGCAAAGACGGCATCGCCACCGTCACGTTCGACCGTCCGCCGGTCAACGCGCAGAATTTCCGCACGCGCACGGAACTCACCTGGGTGTTCGACACGCTGAGCGACGATCCGGATATCCGCTGCGTGATCCTGACCGGCGGCGGGAAAGTATTCTCCGCCGGTGCGGACATCAAGGAACGGCGGAGCATGACCGCGCAGCGCGGCGACTATATCCGCCACAATCGCGTGACGCGCGAAAGCTTCTACGCGATCCGCGACTGCGCCAAGCCGGTGATCGGGGCGATCAACGGCGCCGCGATCGGCGCGGGCTACGCGTTGATGGCGTGCTGCGACATCCTGCTCGCATCCGAGACCGCCTATGTCCAGATGCCGGAGATCGATGTGGGCCTGGCGGGCGGCGCCAAATTCCTGGAACTGTTCCCGCGCACCAAGGCGCGGATGATGTTCTTCACCGGACGGCGCGTTCCCGCCCAGGAACTCTATCGCCTGGGCATCGTCGAGGAATGCCTGGCCCCCGAAGCGCTCATGCCCGCCGCTTTGGCGATGGCGGCCGAGATTGCGGCCAAGAGCCCCGTGGCTTTGGCGCGCAACAAACACGCCTTCAACACGGTCGAGGAAATGTCGCTGCGCGAAGGCTATCGCTTCGAACAGGGCGTTTCGGCCGAGTTGTCCTTGACCGAGGATACGCGCGAGGCGCAGCGCGCCTTCGCCGAAAAGCGCAAACCCGTTTTCGGCAAGCGTTGATTCGATGACCGACGCCGTCCGTTTGGAACGCGAGGGCAATATCGCCGTCGTGACGATCGACAATCCGCCGGTCAATGCGGGCTCCATCGCCGTGCGCCAAGGCCTGATCGCCGCTTTCGGCAAGGTCGCCGGCGACAAGACCGTGATCGGCGCCGTGCTGATCGGGGCGGGCCGCACTTTCGTCGCCGGATCCGATATCCGCGAATTCGGCAAACCGCTCGCCGATCCGCAACTGCCCGCCGTCATCGCGGCGATCGAAGAATGCCCCAAGCCCGTCATCGTCGCGATCCATGGCGCGGCCTTGGGCGGCGGTTACGAATTGGCGCTGGGCTGCGATATCCGCATCGCCACGCCGGACGCCAAGCTGGGCCTGCCGGAAGTCACGCTGGGGATGATCCCCGGTGCGGGCGGTACGGTGCGCCTGCCGCGCATCGTCGATCCGGCCGAAGCGCTCGACATCGTCGTCACCGGCAAGCGCGTGCCCGCCCCCGAAGCGCTGAAACTGGGCATGATCGACGCGGTGACGACCGGCGATCTGCGCGCGGCGGCGATCGAACTCGCGCGTTCGCCGGCCACCGCCAAACGGCGCTTGCGCGATCTGCCGGTTCGCAACGGCGATCCCGCGCGCTTCGAAACGGGCGCAAACGCCGCCCTCAAACGCAATCCCGGCCGTAAACCGGTCAGCGAAGCGATCGCTTCCCTGCGCCGCGCGCTTGCTTTGCCGTTCGGCGAGGCGCTCGCCCAGGAACGCGCCGCGTTTCAGGAATTGCGCCAAGACGATGAAGCGGCGGCCCTGCGCCATCTGTTCTTCGCCGAGCGCGAAAGCGCCAAGATCGACGGCGTCTCGCCCGACGCCGCGATCGCGGTCCGCCGCATCGCGGTGATCGGGGCCGGCACCATGGGGGCGGGGATCGCCGCCGCCTGCCTTGCCGCCGGCTACGAAGCCCGTTTGATCGATATCGACGCCGCCTCGCTGGCGCGCGGGACCGCGCGCATCGCCGATATCGCAGCCCAAGACGTCGCCAAAGGCCGGATCACGGCCGATGCCGCCGCCGAGCGCACGAATCGGCTGACGGCGTCCACGTCTCTTGCCGATGCCGCCGATTGCGATCTCGCGATCGAAGCGGTGATCGAGGATATGGCGATCAAGCGGCGCGTGTTCGGCGAGTTGGATGCGATCCTGCCCGCGCACTCGATCCTGGCGTCGAACACCTCGTATTTGGATCTCGACGTCATCGCCGCCGCGACAAAGCGGCCGGAATCGGTCGTGGGTCTGCATTTCTTCAGCCCCGCGAACGTGATGCGGCTGCTGGAGATCGTGCGCGGCGCCAAGACCGGCACGGCGGCTTTGGCCACGGCGCTCGCGGTCTCCAAGAAGCTCGGCAAGCTGCCGGTCGTTGCGCGCGTGGGCGAAGGTTTCATCGGCAATCGCATCTATTCGGCCTATCGCCGCGAATGCGAGATCATGGTCGAGGACGGTGCCGCCCCCGCCGAGATCGATGCGGCGTTGACCGGTTACGGCTTCAAAATGGGCCCGTTCGCGGTGTGGGATATGTCGGGCCTGGATATCGCCTGGCATACGCGCCAGCGCCTGATCGCCGAAGGCAAAGCGCCGGCGCGCGCGCTACCATTGCTCGACCGGCTCTATGAAGCCGGGCGCCTGGGTCGCAAGACCGGCGGCGGCTGGTACGATTACCCAGCGGGCACGCCGTCGCCGATCGTCGCGGCGATGATCGACGAACGCCGACGGGAACTGGGCGGCACCACAGCGCCGATCCCGGCCGAAAAGATCGTCGCCCGCGTTCTGGCCGCGATGACCGCCGAGGCCGAAGCCGTCCTCGAAGACGGCATTGCCGTGCGCGCATCCGATATCGATCTTGTGATGGTCAACGGCTACGGCTTTCCCGCGCATAAAGGCGGACCGATGTTCCAGAAGGAATTGTCGCGCCAGTAAGCCGCTAACGAAAAAGGCCCCGGTCGGTGACCGGGGCCTTTATTCGTCGGGGCCGATGGTGGGCGAAGTCGGCGCGAACCTACGACAAGCCGACGAAGAGCCGTCAAGCGACATTGAAATTCCTCGATTTTTCCGCCGCCCGAACCCCATTGAACCTCAAAGGAAATTCGCGGCGCGACGGAAACACGGCCCATCGCCGTATCGACGATGTCGGCGCCCGCACCATCCGCCGTAAAAAAATCGCTGGGTTTCATCGGGCGAAACTGCGCCAAAACCCGGTCGCCGCGATTCCGCCGCTGGCATAGCGTTTTCGCAAGTGCCGACGACTTTCGATCGGCCCAGCCGGGAGGAACCGCCAATGTCCGCAAATTCGCCCCGCTTAACCCGCCGTACCGTTCTGACGACCGCCGCCGCCGCGACTTTGGCGAGCCCCGCTTTGACCCAAGCGCCCGCCTGGCCGGCCCGCGCGGTAACGCTGGTCGTGCCCTACGGGCCGGGTGCGAGCAACGACACCTTCACCCGCGCCATCGCCGAAATCCTGCAGAAGAAACTCGGCCAGCCCTTCCTGGTCGAAAATCGCCCGGGTGCCGGCGGTTTCACCGGCACCAATTCGGTCGCGCGCGCGCAGGCCGACGGCTACACGCTGCTGGAAAGCCCCAGCAGCATCGCGGGCTACAAGCCGATCATGAAAGTGCCGATGGACCCGCTGAAGGATCTGACGCCGCTGTCGATGATCGCACGCTCGCCCGCTGCGATGGTCGTGCCATCGTCCTTGCCGGTGAAGACGGTCAAGGAATTCGTCGAATATGCGAAGGCGAACACCGACAAGGTGTTCTACGGCTTCGCCGGAATCGGCACGACCCAGCATCAGCAGGGCGAGCTGTTCAAGAAACAGACCGGCTTGAAGATCAAGGGCGTGAACTACAAAAGCTCGGCCGACGCGCAGACCGATCTCGTCGCGGGGCGCCTGGGCATGATGATCGTGTCGGTGTCGAGCACGCTGGGCCAGATCACCAGCGGCCAGCTGCGCCTGCTCGCCTATGCGGATTCGAACTATCCGCCGGGCTCGCCCGAGGCGCCGACCTTCGCCCAGGCCGGCGTGCCGGGAATGGAATCCGCGCAATTGTGGTGGTGCTTCTTCGCACCGCCCGGCCTGCCCCGCCCGTTGGCCGAGCGGATCAACGCGGTGCTCAATGAAGCGATCCTGGAGCCGAGTTTCGTCGCCCTGCTCCAGCGCGGCGGCGCCACGCCCGCCCCGGTCTCGATCGAGGAATTCACCAAAGTCCTGAAAACCGAAATCGCGATGGTCGAGGAATTCGCCAAGGAGATCGGCCCGATCAACTGACGAACCTTCGACGCGCTGGCGAAATCGCCCGCGCTTTCCGGTGCCGTCCGGAAAGCGCGGGTTTTTCGTCAGGACTCTTCCGCGAAGATTTCCTCGCGCTTGCGCGAGACGCTGGGCAGCAGGATCGCGATCAGGATCAAGACCGCGCAGACCAAGAACGCGGCGCTGATCGGTTGCGTCACGAAGATGCTAGGATCGCCGTTGGAGAACACGAGTGCACGGCGCATATGTTCCTCGAGCGGTGCCCCCAGCACGAATCCCATCAAGAAGGGAGCGGGCTCGCAGCCGAGTTTCGACAAGAGATATCCGAACAGGCTGAGTCCGGCCAAGACATAGACGTCGAAATCGCTGCCGCCGACCGTGAACACGCCGATGATCGAGAAGGCGACGATCGCGGGCATCAGCAGACGGTAGGGAATGCGCAGCAAGCTGACCCACAAACCGACCAGCGGCAGGTTCAGCACAACCAGCATCGCGTTGCCGACCCACATCGACGCGATCAAGCCCCAGAACAATTCCGGCCGCCGGTCGATCACGTCGGGCCCCGGCGTGATCCCGTGCAGCATCAACGCGCCGATCATCAGCGCCATCAGCGGATTGGTCGGCAGGCCCAGCGTCAGCATCGGAATGAACGAGGTCTGCGCGCCGGCGTTGTTCGCGGCTTCGGGGGCGGCCACGCCTTCGATGGCGCCCTTCCCGAAACGCCACGGGGTTCGCGACAGGCGCTTTTCGAGCATATAGGCGGCGAAGGCCGACAGTATGGAGCCCGCCCCCGGCAGCGTGCCCAAAGCCGAACCGAGGATCGAGCCGCGCGCGATGGGCATGGCGCTGCGGCGCAAATCGTCGCGCGTGGGCATCAATGTGGTGATCTTCGCCATGCCGGACGGTGCGCGTTCGGGATCGTCGAGATTGCGCAGGATTTCGGAGATGCCGAAAATGCCCAGCGCCACGGCGACGATCGACAACCCGTCGGACATCTCGATCATGCCCATATTGTAGCGGAAGGCGCCGCTATCGACGTCGATGCCGATCAGGCCGAACAACATACCCGCGATGATCGTCGCGACCGCCTTCAACATCGAGCCGTGGGCGAGTGCCGTCGACGTGACGAGACCCGTCAGGATCAGCGAGAAATACTCGGCCGGACCGAACTTCAGCGCGATCGACGAAAGCGGCACGGCGACCAGCGCGATCACCAAGGTCGCGAACGTGCCCGCGACGAACGATCCGATCGCGGCGATCGCCAGCGCCTTGCCCGCGTCGCCTTTGCGCGCCATTTGATAGCCGTCGATCGCCGTGACCGACGACGACACCTCGCCCGGCAGATTGACCAGGATCGCCGTCGTCGAGCCGCCATATTGCGAGCCGTAATATATGCCCGCGAGCATGATCAGCGAGGCGACCGGCGTCAGGTGATAGGTCACCGGCAACAGCACCGCGACGGTGGCGGTCGGGCCGATACCCGGCAATACGCCGATCGCCGTGCCGATCAGGGCGCCGAGCAAACAATAAAGCGCGTTGTCGAGCGACAGCGCGGTACCGAAACCGAGCGCCAAATGGTCGATGAGTTCCATATCGGCGCCTATTGCCCCCCGAGCCACGGGCCGATGGTCGCGTAGCGCAGCCCCAGCCCCCAAATGAAGATCGCCACGCAGATGAAGGTCAGCGACAGGCCCAACATCGCCGCCAGCCGCAAATTCACCTGACCGGAGGCGCCGGCGGCGATCATCGTCGCGATGCACAACGACGGCGCGAGGCCGAGGCCGCGCACCGTCGCCGCGAAGAACACGATGGCGGCGATCGTCATCGTCAGGCCGCGCCACGACGTGGCGCCGAAGGGCGCGCGCGCCGCGACCAACGCCTTCAACGCGATCGCGCCGCCCAGCGCCGTCAGCACCCCGCCGAGCAGCAATGGGAAGTAACCCGGCCCCATCGATAGCGCCGACCCGATACGCAGATCGAACCAAGCGCCAAGCGCGAAGAACAAGCCGAGGGCGGCGAACACGCCGCCCGCGGCCAGGTCCTGGAGATTGACGCGCCCCGTCATGTTCGGGCCCGGCGCGCTTCGCCGATCAACCGGGCTTCTGCCAGGACAGCAGCGTTCCGCCGGTTTTGGGTGCGGGCGCGCCTGGCGCCGCCGCCGCATTGGTCGCGGGCAGCGGGTATTCGTCCTCGTTGATCACGAAGCCTTTCTTGGCCGCGAAATCCATGCGCGGCGGGCAGAAGATGTCGTAGAGCGAGGACTCGCCGTCGCCCACGTCGCGGCTGGTGTGCACGACGGTCGCCGGAATGATGATGACCGATGGCGTGCCCATCTCGCCGTGATCGTCCGGCGTCCACGTGTCGAGATCCGAACCCCAATTGTAGCGCATGTGGTGGATCCACTTGCCGCTGAGGGTCAGCGACGCCTGTTCGAAATCGTCGTGCCAATGCGGGCTCAACGCCTTGGTCGAACGGCGCGTCTTGTAGTGGACGAACAGATTGACCAGCATATTGGTCGAGCGGAAGACGCGCGGCTGGATGCGGTCGCCATCCGGCTTGGCGTATTGCGCCAGCGGATAGTAACGCAAACGATAGCCGTCATAAGGCTCCGGCCACAGATCGGGCGGCGCCAGTTCCGGCGCGCCATCGGCATAGTTCGCCGCGTTCGACGCCTTCGCCATGATGTCGTCCGACGCCTTGGAGAAGATGCGCGCGACCAGACCCTTCGTCGTGGCGGTGAGCGTGCTCGCCCCGGGCGGAACGATGGTCAGGGAGTCCGGCTTCGCATCGACCGTGCGCCCACCCGCTTCGATCGTCGCCGACGCCCCGTCGGGCGGCAGGATGATCATGTATTCTTCGGGATTGTTCGCGCGCGACAGAACCGCGCCGGGCTCGACTTCCGAGACGACGACGGCGAAGTTTCCGCCGCGCGTGATCCAAGTCTTCGCCTTGCCGCCGGATTCGACGAGCTGCGGCGGCATTTTGCGGAATTCGGCCTTGGTGGCTTGGCGTGCGGCGATGCCGGACATGGCGGGCGACCTCTTCGACGATGGGGGCTCGGCGGTCCCGGCGGGCTTCGAAAAGCGCCGCCGGTCGAGCCAATGCCCGGATAGTACGAAGGCGCCCCAAGGCGGCCCATTCCTATTCGGCGCTGTTTCAGGCTTTGAAACAGCGCCGCTTTCAGCGTTGCGCGCCCATCACGTTGAGGATCGCGCCGGTGACGAGCGAGGCCTTGTCCGACAGCAGCCAGGCGATCGATTCCGCCACTTCCTCGGGCCGTCCCGCGCGGCCCAAAGGTGTCGCCAATGCCGCGTCCGCCATACGGTCGGCTTGGCCGGTTTTGGCGTGGATGGGTGTGTCGACCATGCCCGGCCGGATGGCGTTGACGCGGATGCCGCAGCGCGCGACTTCGTTGGCGATGCCCAGCGTCATCGAATCCACCGCGCCCTTCGAGCCCGCGTAATGGATGAAGCGGCCCGGCGAGCCGGTCAGCGCGCCGATCGAGGACACGTTCACGATCGCCCCGCCTTTGCCGCCGTTCTTGGTCGACATGCGCTTGACCGCCTCGCGGCAGCAGATCAGCAGCCCCGCGGTGTTGACCGCGAGCACGCCCATCACCTCGTCGAAATCGTAGGTTTCGATCTTGCGATGCGTGGTGTTGGTCGCGGCATTGTTGACCAAACCCGTGACCGGCCCGAACGCCGCGTCCGTCTCGGCGAACATGCGCACGATATCGGCTTGCGAGCCCATATTCGCCTTCACCGCAATCGCCTTGCCGCCCAGCGCCTTCACCTCCGCCACCACGCCTTCGGCGGCTTCGGTGGAGCTGTTGTAGTTGACGACGACGCTGGCCCCTTGCGAACCCAGCAGGCGCGCGGTTGCGGCCCCGATTCCGGTGCTGGCACCGGTGACGATCACGACATCCGACATATTCCGTATCTCCTGTACTTGACGCTCAGTCGTCCTTGAGGACGTCCTCGCGGCCTTTGCGCAATTTCGGAAACAGCGTCGCCGCCAGCATGACGGCCGCCAGCAGCAGCAGCGCGACCGCGATCGGGCTTTCGACGAAGGTGAACCAGTCGCCATCCGCCAGGATCAGCGCGCGCCGGAAATTCGATTCGAGCGAATCGCCCAGCACGAAACCCAGGATCAACGGCGGCGCTTCGAAGCCGAATTTGTAAAGCAGCATGCCGACCATGCCGAACATCGCCATGAAGTAGATGTCTTCGGGCAGGCGATTCACCGAGAACAAGCCGATGCAGCAGAACAGCAGGATCGCGGGATAGAGCAATCGATAAGGCACGCGCAGCAACGAAACCCACAAACCGATCAACGGCAGATTGATGATCAGCAGCATCAGATTGCCGATCCACATCGACGCGACCATGCCCCAGAACAGTTCCGGATACTTGGTGAAGACCTGCGGGCCGGGCGCGATCCCCTGCACGGTCAAGGCGCCCAGGATCAGCGCCATCACCGCG
Organism: Alphaproteobacteria bacterium; assembly: GCA_017308135.1. NCBI lineage: Bacteria > Pseudomonadati > Pseudomonadota > Alphaproteobacteria > Alphaproteobacteria bacterium. Next base: position 266,638 of record JAFKFM010000007.1, on the reverse strand, counting down.
TTGGGCGGCAAGCCCAGCGACAGCAGCGGAATGAAGCAGGTTTGCGCGGCCGCGTTGTTGGCCGCTTCCGGCCCGGCCACCCCTTCGGGCGCGCCTTTGCCGAAACGTTCGGGCGTTTTGGAGATCTTCTTCTCCATCACGTAGGACGCGAAGGGTGCGAGCAACGTGCCCGATCCCGGCAGCAAGCCCAGGATCGAGCCCAGAACCGTGCCGCGCGCGACCGGTGCGGCCGCGCGTTTGAACTCCTCGCCGCTCGGCCACAGCCGGCCGATATGGCGTTCGATCAGCGGACGGGAATGGTGTTCCTCGAGATTGCGCAAGATCTCAGCGACGCCGAACACGCCCATCGCCAGGATCGACACGTTGATCCCTTCGAACAGCGAGCCGATGCCGAAGGTCAAACGCTGCACGCCGGTTTCGATGTCGGTCCCGACGGTCGACAGGATGGCGCCGATCAGCGCCGCGATGATCGCCTTTAGGATCGAACCGCTGGCGAGCACGATGGCGAAGACGAGGCCCAACACGATCAGCGCGAAATAATCCTCGGGGCCCAGCAGAAACGCAACCCGGCCGAGCGGTTCGGCCGCCGCCCCGATGACGATGGTCGCGAACGTGCCCGCGGCGAAGGAGCCGAGGGCCGCGAGCGCCAAGGCGGCCCCGGCGCGCCCGCTTCGCGCCATCGCATTGCCGTCGATGATCGTGACCAGCGAGCTCGCCTCGCCGGGGATGCGCACCAGGATCGCGGTCGTCGAGCCGCCGTATTGCGCGCCGTAATAGATGCCGGCGAGCATGATGATCGAGCCGACCGGCGTGATCCCGAAGGTGAAGGGCAGCAGGATCGAAATCGTCGCGATCGGCCCGACGCCGGGCAGCACGCCGATCAACGTGCCGATCAGACAGCCAAGCAGGCACAGCAGAAGATTGTCGAAACTCAACGCGACCGAGAAGCCGAGCGCCAAATCGGAAAGCATATCGGCCCCTTAGGAAACGAAACCGGGCATGATGAAGAACGGCATGGGCAGCTTCAGCATGTACGTGAAAAGGATTACCGAAAACGCGATCAGCGCGGCGGACATCAGCAGCAACTGCCGCAGTTTCAGATCGGGCGCGCCGAGCCCGCCGATGATCAGCGTCAGCAACCCCGCCGGCGCGTATCCGTAGCGCGGCGCCACCAATCCGAAGGCGACGACGCCCGCGAAGACGGCGAACATCGCGCGCCACGGCGGCAATTTCACCGCGTCGCCGCCGCGCACGATCCCGCGCACGATCAGAACGACACCGCCGGCGATGATCGCGTAGGCGCAAAGCCGTGCGAACAGATCCGGCGGTATCGCCTGATACGAGGTACGCGGAATTTTGGAGAGGGCGACGAGTACGCCGATCGCGAACGCGATCGTGCCGAGTCCCGCGACGATATCTTTCGCCAGCCGCATGTCGTTCCCCCTCCCCGCCGGATTCCGATCAGCTCTTTTGCAGACCGGCCTTCTCGATCATATCCGCCCAGCGCGTCATTTCCGAGCGCACGAAGGCGTCGAACTCGGCCAGCGTCATCGTCGTCGGATCGAGCCCGAACTCCCGCAGACGCTCGCGGATATCTTCGTTCGTGCCGACGATGCGCGTGAACTCCTTGTTCAAACGCTCCAGGATCGGCTTGGGCGTGGCCGCCGGCGCGAAGACGGCGGTCATCGAGTCCGTCACCACGTCGAAGCCGAGTTCCTTCAGCGTCGGGATATCCTGGAAGTAGCTCGGCCGCTTTTCGACGGTCGACGCCAGCACGCGGATCTTGCCCGCTGCCAATTGCGGGCGCGCGCCGATCGTGTCGGTGAACATGATCGGCAAGCGGCCGGCCAGCAGATCGGTCATCGATTCGACGGCGCCCTTATAGGGCACCTTGCGGATCTGCGCCCCGGCGACGCGCCCGAAGGTTTCGCCCGTCACCAGCACGCTCGACTGCCAGAACGGAAAGGCGAGCTTGCCGGGATTGGCTTTGCCGAAGGCGACGACGTCGGCGACCGTTTTGAACGGGCTGTCCGCCGCGACGATCAGCAGCCAGGGCGACCGGCCGATCGTGGCGACCGGCACCAGATCCTTGAGCTGGTCGTAGGGCGGGTCCTTCATCAGATTGGGATTGAGCGAGAAGGTCGAGCTCGCCGTCGCCAGCAGCGTGTAACCGTCCGGCGTCGCGCGAGCCGCGGCGGCCGATCCGATCGCGCCGTTCGCACCCGGGCGCGGATCGACGATGATCGACTGACCCAGTGCCTTTTGCAGCTCGTCGGTCATGCGGCGCATGATCGAATCGACACCGCCCCCGGCGGCGAAAGGCACGACGAACGTGATCGGACGCGTCGGATATTCCTGCGCCCAGCCGAAGCCGGCGGTCGAAACGAGCATGGCGAAAGCCAGGACCATGCGGCGGAAAACAGTCATTTGATCCTCCCTTTGTTGTGAATCCTTATAGGTTTTCGATTTCCTATAGGATATTAAATTTGATCTAGTTTGCGTTCATGTTAGGCACGGCGCCGGGTCAAGGCGGATTCCCCGACACGGAAGACGAGAAGACGTAACGGAGCGGAGCACGATGAGTTCGAGCGGCACATTGCAGCGGCCGGCGGCGCTGACGAGCGAGGTCTACAACGCGATTCTCGATCGCATCACCGGCATGCAGATCGCACCGGGCGCGCGGATCAACGTCGATACGCTGGCGCGCGAATTGGGCGTGTCGCAAACGCCGGTGCGCGAATCGTTGAGCCGGCTCGAGGCCGAAGGCCTGGTCATCAAGACGCATCTGATCGGCCACCGCGCCAGTCCACAATTGACCCGTCCGCAGATCGAGCAGTTGTTCGAGCTGCGCTTGCTGATCGAGCCGGCGGGTGCCGCGATGGCGGCGCGCAATCTCGATGCCGGCGCGCGCGACGCCCTCAACCGGCTTCACGCGGAGATGAGCGGCATGCCCGGACGCGCCACGCCCACCTATAGCGAGTTCGCGCGCAAGGACGCCGAGTTCCACGCGCGGATCGCCGAGGCGAGCGGCAACATGTTTCTGTCGGACTCGCTCGCCAAGCTGCACACGCATGTGCACATCTTCCGGCTGGTCTTCCATACGCGCGTGACGGCCGAGGCGATCGAGGAACACGCCGAGATTCTCGCCGCCCTGCTGCGCGGCGACGCCGCCGCCGGCAAGAAGTCGATGCGCGCGCATATCGCGGCCTCGCGCGATCGCGTGCTGACGCTGCTGCCGGCCTAGGGTTTCGGGGAAGTTCATTTTCCCTACCAATTCGTCGCGATGTATTTGGCTTCGGCGAATTCCAGCAGCCCGTGATGGGCGCCTTCGCGCCCCAGGCCGCTTTGCTTCACGCCGCCGAAAGGGGCTGCCGGGTCGGAGACGAGCCCGCGATTGAGCGCGATCATCCCCGCCTCCAACCGCTCGGCCACGCGCAGGCCGCGCGCGAGATCCTTGGTGTAGACGTAGGAGACGAGGCCGTATTCCGTGTCGTTGGCCATCGCCACGGCTTCGTCTTCGTTTTTGAAGGCGACGAGGGCCGCGACCGGCCCGAAGATTTCGTCGTGCAGCAGCGCCGAATCTTTGGCGACGTCGGTCAGCACCGTCGGCGGATAGAAATAGCCGCGCCGGTCGAGCGCCTTGCCGCCGGTCAATACCTTGGCGCCGCGCTTGACCGCGTCGTCGACGAAGCCCACGACCTTCTCCAGGCTCGCGCGGTTGACCAGCGGCCCGCACGCCGTGGTCGGCAAGCGGCCGTCATCGACGCGCATCGCGCCCATGCGCGCCGCGAGCTTGGCGGCGAACTCACCGTAAACCGCTTCGTGGACATAGAAGCGATTCGCCGCCGTGCAGGCTTCGCCGCCGTTGCGCATCTTGGCGATCATCGCGCCGTCGACGGCGGCGTCGATATCCGCATCCTCGAACACGACGAAGGGCGCGTTGCCGCCCAACTCCATCGAGCAATTGACGACCGACTGCGAAGCTTCGGCGAGCAACCGGCGGCCGACTTCCGTCGAGCCGGTGAAGGAAAGCTTGCGCACGCGCCGGTCGCGCAGCATGGCGCCGATCACCGGGCCGGGCTTCGACGTCGTGACGACGTTCACCACACCTTTGGGCACGCCCGCTTCGGCCAGAATTTCGGCCATCGCCAGTGCTGTCAGCGGCGTTTCGGTCGCAGGCTTCAGGATGCAGGTGCAACCGGCCGCCAACGCCGGGCCGATCTTGCGCGTCGCCATTGCGGCGGGAAAGTTCCACGGCGTAATCAAGACGCTGACGCCGACCGGCTGATACTGCACGACGATGCGGTTCGCCCCGCCCGGCGCCATGCTGATATCGCCGATCATGCGCACCGCTTCTTCGGCGTACCAGCGGAAGAATTCGGCCGCGTAGTTCACCTCGCCTTTGGCGTCGGCCAGCGCCTTGCCGTTCTCGCGCGAAATCAGCTCCGCCAGACCGTCGGCCTTGGCGAGCATCAGGTGGAAGGCCTTCATCAGAATATCGGCGCGCTTGCGCGGCGCGGTCTTCGCCCAATCGGCTGCCGCTTCCGACGCCGCCGCGACGGCGGCGAGCCCGTCCTCGACCGTCGCGTCGGCGATCGTGCCGAGCGATTCCTCGGTCGACGGATCGCTGACCGGAATCGTCTTGCCGCCGGTCGCCTCGCGCCACATGCCGCCGATGAAAAGCCCGCGCGGAATCGCGGCCGGATCGATCGCGGTGGCGCGGGAAGCGGATGAATCGTGCATGGGCGTCGTCCTTCCTTCAGGCGGCATCGGCCGAAAGCCGGCCGGCATAGGCAGCGCGCGTGATGGCCGCGAGTCCCGCGACGTCGAGCTCGCGCGGGTTGTTGCCGACGAGGCGCTGGATCGTCGCCGATTGCTCGACGACCCAGTCGATCTTCGTTTCGGGCAGTCCCAAATCGGCGAGCGTGCGGGGAATGCCGACCGCGCCGAACAACGCGGCGACGCGGCGCACCGCGTCGCGCGACAAATCCTCGGCGCTGCGACCCTGGCGGACCGCCCCCATCGCGACGGCGATTTCCACGAACTCCGCGATGCGGGTTTCGCGGTTGAAATCCATCGCGTAAGGCAGCAGCAGCGCCACCCCCGTGCCGTGCGGCGTGTGGGTAAAGGCGCCGACCGGGTACTGGATCGCGTGCGCGGCACTCGTCCCCGCCGTGCCGAAAGCGAGCCCGGCGAGCAACGCGCCGAGCATCAGATCGTCGCGGGCCTGCGCGTTCGACCCGTCGCGGCACGCGGTTTCCAATGCGCCCGCGATCAAGCGGATCGCCGAGAGCGCTTGCTGATCGGACAGCGCGTTCTTGCCGACGAACACGCGCTCCGCCGACAAGGCCGCCGTCGCCGGCCGGGCGATGGCGGTATAGGCCTCGATCGCATGCGTCATCGCGTCCGCCCCCGACAACGCCGTCAGGCCCGGCGGGCACGTGTCGGTGAGTTCGGAATCGCAGATCGCAACCGCCGAAATGATATGCGGGCTGGCGATGCCGACCTTCATCGTCTTGTCGGGATCGGCGAGCACGGCGACGGGCGTCACTTCCGAACCCGTCCCCGCCGTCGTCGGCAGGCAGATCAGCGGCAGCACCGGGCCCGGCACTTTGAACTCGCCGTAATAGTCGCGGATATCGCCGCCATGGGCGAGCATCACCGCCGCGGCCTTGGCGAGGTCCATGCACGAGCCGCCGCCGATGCCGATCACCATGTCGGGCGCGAAGGGTTTGGCGGCCGCGACGCATTGGGCGACACAGTCGAGCGGCAATTCGGCAACGGTGCGGTCGAACACCAGCACCGCGACGCCGTTTTTCTTCAGATCGTCCATCATCGCGACGAAATGCCGATCGGCGGCGAGCCGCGCATCGGTACACACGAAAGCGCGCGCGCCGAAGCCGCGCGCGACGGCACCCAAAGCGGCGCGCTGGCCGCGGCCGAACAGAATCTTCGCCGGTGTGCGAAGCAGGCCGAAACTGGTCATACGCTTCTCTCGCCTCCGTCCTTCATGCGCGCGCCAGCGCGACGATGTCGTCCCAGACGTTGCCGGCGACGGGAACGCCGTCGCGCAAACGCTCGGCACGCACCGCGTTGGCCCGGTCGCCGGGGATCGCCACGCGCCGAAATCCTTCGGCGGGCGCGTCGTCCCGGATCTCCTCGAGATAGAGCGCGATCGACGCGGCCATCGCTTCCATCTGCGCGGCGCGGACCACGATGAACACGTCGCCCTTGTTGCATATCTCGGTCGCGTCGAGCGTGCCGCGCACCGCGCGGCCCAGTGCCGCCCCGGTCAGCGCCGCCACGAGCACTTCGAAGGCGAGGCCGAGCGCGTAACCCTTCGCCTCGCCGAACGGCGCGATGGCGCCGCCGCACGCGGCCTTCGCGTCGGTCGTCGGCCGGCCGTCGCGATCGAGCGCCCAGCCCAGCGGAATCGGCGCGCCGCGCAGCGCATGATCGTGGATCTGCCCCATCGACACGACGCTGGTCGCCATGTCGAGCACGAAGGGCAACGGTGCAGCGGGCACGCCGATCGCGATGGGATTGGTGCCGAGCATCGCTTTCGTGCCGCCCCAGGCGTGGACGAGCGCCTCGCTGGTCGATAGCGCGATAAGCATGGCCCCGCGCGCCGCCACACGCTCCGCGTAGAAAGCGAGCATGCCGATATGGTTGTTGTTGGCGATGGCGGCGAGCGCCACCCCCGTCGACGCGGCGCGGTCCATCAGCGCATCCAAGGCCGCGCAAGCCACGACCGGGCCCAGCCCGCACTCGCCGTCCACCTGCAACAAGCCATCGCCTTGCCAATCGTGGCGGCCCGACGCGCGCGGATCGGCCACACCGTTGCGGATACGCGCGACGATCCGCGGCAGGCGCAATAGCCCGTGCGAGGCGCGGCCGCGCAATTCCGCCTCGAGCAGCAGATCCACCTGCAGCCGCGCATGGGATTCCGGCGCGCCCGCCCGCAGCAGGGCTGCGGCGCAAAATTGACGGATCTCGCTGGCGGCAATTTTCTGTATCATATCCTATATGATATCGAATCTGAGGTGGCGAGTTCTATTCGGCGCGGCGGTTCCAGTCAAGCGAGAGAGCGCACCCACGGCCGATTCCATGACATAAGAAAACGTGAACCGCCCGCGACTTGCGGCTCTTTTCCGCCCATTGAAATCCGTGCGCGGCCGGGTGGAATCGCCCCCAACACCGTGTGAATCACGTTGGACGTATAGACAGGGAGGAAGACAGTGGCCCGGAAAGTCATGATCACTTGCGCCGTGACGGGTGCCATCCATACGCCGTCGATGTCCCCGCATCTGCCGATCACGGCGGCGGAAATCGCCGAGGCGGCGATCGGGGCCGCCGAAGCCGGGGCCGCCCTCGTCCATGTCCATGCGCGCAACCCCGCCGACGGCCGCCCCGACCAATCGCCCGAGGCGTTCGAGCCCTTTTTGAAGGTCATCAAGCAGCGCTGCGATGCGGTGATCAACATCACCACCGGCGGCGCGCCGACGATGACGATCGAGGAGCGCTTGCGCCCGTGCACCTATTTCAAGCCCGAGGTCGCGTCGCTGAACATGGGCTCGATGAATTTCGGGCTCTACCCGATGCTCGCGCGCCACAAGGAATTCAAGCACGCCTGGGAGAAACCTTACCTGGCCGAATCCGAAGACCGCATTTTCAAGAACACGTTCAAGGACATCGCCGGCATCCTGACCGCCTGCGCCGAGAACGGCACGCGCTTCGAGATCGAGTGCTACGACATCGGGCATCTTTACACGCTGGCGCATTTCGTCGATCGCGGCCTGGTCAAGCCGCCGTTCTTCGTGCAGTCGGTGTTCGGCATTCTGGGCGGGATCGGCGCCCACCCCGAGGACGTGGCCCATATGAAACGCACGGCCGATCGCTTGTTCGGCGACGCCTATCAATGGTCGGTCCTGGGGGCGGGGCGCAACCAGTTGCCCATCGCCGCGCAAGCCGCCGCAATGGGCGGCAATGTCCGCGTCGGGCTGGAGGACTCGCTATGGGCCGGGCCGGGCAAGCTCGCCAAGACCAACGCCGAGCAGGTCGCCAAAGTCCGCCAGATCATCGAAGGGCTGGGGCTGGAGATCGCGACACCGACCGACGCCCGCAAAACTTTGGCGTTGAAAGGCGCCGACAGGGTCAATTTCTGAGCCGCCATCGGACCTTGCGGCGGCGCAAGCGGGCGCGGAAACATACCGCCAGTGGCGCCCGGCCGCCGCAAGGGATAGACTACGCGTCAATGCCGCCAAGCGGCGAGTTCGACCCGAAGTCGAACGCAGGGAGGGACGACGTGACCGAAGCGAGCGCACTCACGCATTCCGTCGCGGACGGCGCCTGGCAAGGCGCTGCGGCGCGATCGCGGTGCCGGACCAATTCCCGCCGCGGCTTTACCGATCCCGAGCAACGCTCCTACGCCCCGGTCGACTCCGTCGGCCGCGCGTTCAAAGTGCTGCGCGCGGTGAACAAGCTCGGTATCGCCTCGATCAACGAGATCTTCGAGGAAACGCGCGTTCCCAAATCGACCATCGTGCGGATGCTGGAAACGCTGATGCACGAAGGCTATGTCGCGCGCGACAACATGTGCGGCGGTTATCACGTCACCTGCCGCACGCACGAATTGACCTCCGGCCTCGACGGCATCGCCCAAATGATCGAGGTCGCGCGCCCCCACGCGCTGGAATTGACCGCGACCACCAAATGCCCGATCGGCATCGGCGTGCTCGACGGCGATGCGATCGCCGTGCGCTACTGGACCGGTGCCGTCAGCCCCCTCGCCCACACCAACACGGTGCTGGGCCAACGCGCGGATCTGCTGCACTCGGCCATGGGCCGCGCCTTCATGGCGTTTTGCCCGCCCGAACAGATGCGCGCGCATGTGGCGCGCATGCGCGCCACGCCCGAACTGCAATTTGGTGCTGCGGAAGAACGCCGCCTGCACGCGCTGCTCGCCGGCATCCGCAAGGACGGCTACGCGATGCGCGATCCGGCGACCAAACCGTTCTGCACGATCACGCTGGCGACGGCGATCAAGATCGGCGACTCCGTCCACGGGCTGATCAGCATCAGCCTGTTCAAATCGGCGATCGAACGCCGGGACCTCGCGGAGAAGATCGTCGGTCCGCTGCAGGCAACAACGGCCGCGATCGGCCGTGCGCTGGCGTTGGTGCGCGACGACGGCCGCACGCGCGCGGCGACGGGCGTCGAGCCGGGGTTTTAATCCCGGCCCGCGCCCGCGACGGTTACTTGTCGTCGAGTTTCGGATTCGTCGTCGGCGTGCCGCCTTCGAACCAGTTTTCGAATTTGCGATGCGCGACGAGCCAGGCGCCGCTCGCGTCGCGGACCATGTGGTCGGTCATATAGGCGATCTGGATCGGCGGATGCGTGGGCAGCGGCGGCTTGCCGTCGGCCGCGTAGAGCATCAGGAACCAGTGGCACAGCGCCTTGTCGTCCCCTTGCGGGATCGCCTGGAAGTTGATGACGCTGTGGACCACGGTGCGGGCACCCCGGTCTTCGCGCCATTTGTAGAATTGGCGGATCTTCTCGCGGCCGGCATAGGACGCCGCCGGACCCTGGAACACGCCGTCGGGCGTGTAGTATTCGGGCGCCTTGCGGCCCCAATTGCTGTCGACTTCGTGCCAATAGTCGACCAGCAGCGCGTGCAACGTGTGCGTCAGCGCGATGCGTTCGGGTGTGATGTGCATTGTCGTACCTTCCGTTGTGCTAGGCGATAGGTGGCGAAAATTCGGCGAGCGCTTGGCGCGCCGCCTGTTTGAGGAAGCCGTGATCGCTGGACACCATGAAGGCGCTCGCCCCGAGTTCGGCCATCGCCTTGGCGTCGGCGCGGTCGGGCGACAGCATGATCACGGGAATACCCGCCTTGCGCGCGGCGGCCATGATTGGCTCCACCACTTTGCGCGTTTCGGGCGAGGTCATCGACGGCGCGCCGAGTGCCGCCGTCAGATCGCCGCGCCCGACGAACCAAGCGTCGATGCCTTCGACGGCGGCGATCTCGTCCAAATGGTCGAGCGCGGACAAATCCTCGATCATCGCCGTGCAGACGACGCGCTGGTCCTGTGCGGCGATATGCCCGGCGAACGAAGCTTCGCCGAAGCCGCCCGCACGCGTGGTGTTCGCGAAGCCCCGGCGTCCGCCCCGATAGCGGCACGCGGCGGCGATATCGCGCGCCTTGGCGGCGCTGTCGACATGCGGCACCAGAATGCCCGCGGCGCCGCAATCGAGCACGGAAAGAATATTGGCGTCGCCCGGATCGCCGACGCGCACGATACCCGCGACGTTCGACGCGCGCGCGGCAAGCACCATCGTGTCGATCTGCCAGCGGTCGAGCGGCGCATGTTCTTGGTCGATGACCACGAAATCGTAGCCGAGCAGGCCGAGAATCTCGATCGCATGCGTGGTCGGCGTTTTGACGAAAGTGCCGAGAACATGCTCGCGCGCGCGCAGGCGGCGGCGGAAATCCTCGTAAGGCGGGCGCGGATTGGTCATGACGTCTCCCCTATTCCGCCGAAAACACGCTGCGCGCGATATGCCGAACGCCGCCGTTGAGCTGGATGGGATCGTCCTTGGTGTTCATGTAGTAGACGCACATCAGCTTGCCTGGTGCGATCTCCGCCACGCGCGGATAGCCGAGATCCCAGCTGCCGCCGTCGTCGCGCAGCACCCATTCGCGCCCCCAGCTGCGGCCGTCGTCCTCGCTGTAGCGCACGCGCACGCCGAATGGCGGCAAGCGATAGCCATAGACGCAGGCGATGCGGCCGTCGGCGAGGCGCACGAGATCGCCGGGCGCGCCCCAATCGTTGACGCGCGACAGGAAACGCCAGGTCAAGCCGCCGTCGTCGCTTTGGAAAATCTCGGTCCATAGCAACGACGTGGGATCGCGCTGGCAACGCAGCGACAGCAGGATGCGCCCGTCCGGCAGCGTAATGCCGCGCGGATAGAAATAGCGATGCGGGCCGAAACGCAGCGGCACGTTACGATCCCCGTCGGCGGCTCCGTCGTCGTGCTTGGACGTGATGACCGACAGGAAGGTCCACGCCGTGCCGTCGTCGATGCTCGCATAGACGATCGGCCGGCGGCCCCAGCCATCGGCGCCGACGGCGGTCAGGAAGACGAGGCTGACGCCGTCGGGGCGCACCAGCGCCGAAGCGTGGCCCGACAGCGACGGCCAGCCGAGATTGGGGGCGAGCAGCGGCGGGCGCCAGCTGTCGCCGCCATCGGTCGATACGCGGATCCAGGCGCGGCTATGCGGCCGGAAATAATCGGGCGTGCCGCCCGAGGCGACCAGCACGTCGCGATTGGTGAAATCGATCGGCGGCAAATCCGCATAATCGGTCCGCGCCTTCGCGAACATCGCGTTCTGATCGGCCGACAGGTCGAACAGCAGCCGCATCGAGTTCGGGTCCCAGCTGTATCCGCCGTCGCGCGACCGCAGCGTGACCATCTGCGGCCCGACCAGGGCGACTTCGTCATGATTCACTTCCGACGCTTCGCGATAGGTGCTCGGCTTCTTCATGAAGGCGACGACGTGATGGCCCTGCGCGGTCGTCCAGAAGCCGCTGACGAAGGGCCAGCCGCAGAACTCCGCGTTGTTGCGATAGACAACGCCGTGATCGGCATCGGCGATACGCATGCGTTGTTCGAAACGCCGGATCATGCTTTTCTCTCCAAGCTGGCCTCTCGAAGCCAGAACCGCGGCGAGTGTCACATCGCCGGGCGCGCGTTGAACACAAGGCCGAGACCCAATTTCAACGCGCGAAATCGTTCCGCATCGCGCGCCATAGGGCGCCGCCGCCGCCGCTAACATCGCGCGGAAAACAAAGCCGCAAGGAGTTCAAGATGCCGATCCATTCGCTCGACGGCGCGACGCCCAAGCTCCCGAAATCGGGCGATTTCTGGATCGCACCGAGCGCGCAAGTGATCGGCAATGTGCGCCTGGGCGAAGGCGTCACCATCTGGTTCGGCGCGGTGATCCGGGGCGACAACGAGGAGATCGTGATCGGCGACGGCGCGAATATTCAGGACAACTCGGTCCTGCATTCCGACGCCGGCGCGCCGCTCACCATCGGCGCGAACGTGACGATCGGCCATCGCGTCACCGCGCATGGCTGCACCATCGCCGACGATTGCCTGATCGGCATGGGGGCGACGATCCTCAACCGCACGCGCATCGCGCGCCATTGCATCGTCGGCGCCGGCGCGCTGGTGACCGAAGGCAAGGAATTTCCCGAAGGCTCGCTGATCGTCGGCGCGCCCGCAAAGATCATGCGTCCGCTGACCGAGCGCGATATCGACATGATCCGCGCCTCGGCGGCGGGTTACGTCGCCAACGGCCGCCGCTATGCTCAAGGCCTCAAGCAAATCGGATGATGCGCACTGTGTCGCGCAAAAAAAGCCCCGGTCGGTGACCGGGGCCTTTATTCGTCGGGGCCGATGGTGGGCGATGTAGGGCTCGAACCTACGACCCGCTGATTAAGAGCTGTCAAGCCGCGTTGATAGTCCTACAGTTTTCCGTCGCCGGAACCCCAAAGAGCCCCATTGAACCCCAAGGGAATTTTGAGGACGACGGAAAGTCGAAAACGACTTCTCAAGACCGAGCCGACGCGTATCTATCGCCCAAGAAGTTGGATCAGGCGTCGGCGGCGATCAGCGCTTTACGATCGAGTTTCGCGATATCGTCGATCCCCAGCATCGCAAGATTTCGATCGACTTCGCCGCGCAGAAGACGGATCGCATGCGCGATCCCCGCTTCGCCATAGGTCGACGCGGCGTAGTTAAACGGCCGGCCGATAAAGACGGCGCGCGCGCCCAACGCAAGTGCCTTGATGACATCGGTACCGCGTCGCACGCCGCCATCCATCATGATCGTCATGCCGCCCGCCTCGGCGACGATCGACGACAACACTTGCATCGGCGCCGCCGCATAGTCGAGCTGCCGGCCGCCATGGTTCGAAACGATCACGCCATCGACGCCCGTCCGTCGCGCTTCGGCAGCATCCGCAGGGCTCAAAATTCCCTTCAAGACGAAGGCGCCTTTCCAGCGGGCACGGATCCGCCGGACATGATCCCAATTGAAATGGGCGCGATTGGAGAAGTCGCGATCGACCTTTGGCGACAGAATCGGCGCGCCACGTTCGGCGAACGAATTCTCGAAATGCGGCATTCCCGTCGTCAACAACGTCCGCAAGAAGGTGCCGCACAGCCAACGCGGCCGGACGATACCATCCCAGGCCAAGCGCAAGGTCGGGCGTAGCGGCGTCGAGAAACCGGCCCGAATATTGTTTTCGCGATTGCCGGCCACGGGAATATCCACGGTCACCACGAGCGTGCGGAATCCCGCCTTCTCGACCCGGTCGAGCAACGCGCCGATCCGCCCTTCGTCGCCCGGCAGATAGGCCTGAAACCAGCTGCCCGGCGCGGCTTGGGCAACGTCCTCCAGCCGCGTCAACGACGATCCGCTCAGCACATAGGGAATGCCCGCAAGCGCGGCCGCGCGCGCGGCGACGCGATCGCCGTCGAACGCGGACAAGGCGGCAAGTCCCATCGGCGCAATGCCGAAGGGCGAAGAATAGGTCGTGCCGAAAAGATCGATGCTCTGGCTGCGCGCCGAAACGTCGCACAGCACGCGCGTGACGAAGCGCCATTTTTCGAACGCGTGACGGCTTGCATCCAGCGCGGCATTGGTTTCCGCGGCACCCGACACGTATCCGAAGATCGGCCGCGGCAGACGCGCGCGCGCCAACGGCTCGAAATCGTTCAACGACAACACGCGGCCTAAGCCGCGTTCGCCCGCCCCGCCGCTAAAGGCTTTCCAGGGATCGACGGCGGGAGAAGCGGATTCCGGTTTCATGGTCGAACGTCACCTTTGCGGACCCATCGCTGCCGCCACTGCAAGAGCGCCGCATTCTGGACCGGAATCCGGTCAAATCGGAAAGACAATCGCCTTCGAGGCCTGCCGCGCATGGGCGGCGGCAAATGCCGCACCGATCTCGGCGAGCGGATAGCGATGCGTGACCATCGGCGCGAATGTCGCCGGCTCGCGCGCCAGCACGGCGATCACGTCCGGCCAGATGGACGCGGGCGAGCTGAAAGCACCGACGATCGAAAGGCGCTTGCGGACCAAGCGCACCATATCGACCTCGATCGGCGCGTGCTGGATCCCGACGGCGACAAGCCGCCCTGTCGGCCGCAGCGCCGCGAACGCCGCATCGAAAGCGGGGCGTGCCCCCGCCGCATCGAAGGCGATATCGAACGAACCGGCGAGCGCGCGAACGGCCGCCGCGTCGGCCCGCCGGGATGTGTCGTAAATGGCACCCGCCGCGAGCCCCTCCAGCACCGACAGCCGGGCCGCGTCGTCATGGCCGACGATCGTCACGTCGGCGCCGGCACGTTTGGCGAGAAGCGCGATCCCTTGCCCGATCGTCCCCGGCCCGAACACGATAACCCGCTCGCCCTTCGCCACGCGGGCGGTGGCGACGGCGTTGAAGCCGACGGCGACGGGTTCCGCCAAAGCGGCGACATCGTCGGGAAGGCTGTCGGGCACCGGGACGCAATTGCGCGCCGGAACGCAGACATAGCGCGCGAAACCGCCGTCGCGCATCACGCCGATTCCGCGCCGATCCTGGCACGAGTCCAGATCGGCACGCATGCAAGCTTCGCATTTGCCGCAAGTCGTGGCCGGAACGACGGCGACGCGCGCACCCGGCATCAGCGACGGATCGCCGGGGGCGGCCACGACGCGGGCGACGAATTCGTGGCCCATCGTCAGCGGCAAGGCCTTCGCGAGATGCCAATATCCCGGCGCCCAGCGATCGATATGCAGATCGCTGCCGCACACCCCGACCGCAAGGACTTCGAGCAACGCCTCGCCGGGCCCCGGCGGGGCCGGCAGCGGGACATCGACAAGCGATACGCCGGGTGCGGGTGCGAGCTTGCGCAGCGCCAGCATGTCGCGCGTCCTTACTCGGCCGCGCGCCCCGCGGAGATCCGACGGCCCGCGGGCAAATACGCGGGATCGTCCAGGCCGTAGCGTTCGAAGCAACGATCGATATCGGCCTTATCGATATCGCTGATTCCCGGCTGCGGCAGACGCGCCGTCGCATGCGCGATCAGTCCTTGGCGAACCAGCGCGTACTTCATGCGCACGCGATAATCGCGCAGCGGCGCCCGCCACGTAATGCGCGCCCAAGGCCCGATCTGGTTCCAGATCGCATAGGCTTCGGTGGCCTTCCCGGCTTGAGCGAGGCGATTCATCTCGACCAGTTTGGCGGTGGCGGTGCCAGCGAAGCCGATCAAGGCGCCTTTGCAGCCCAGCAGCATCGCTTCGAGGATGAAGGTATCGTTGCCGGTCATCACCGCGATATTGGTGCCTTCGGCTTCCTCGACAAGTTCGGCCGTGCGCTCGATGTTGAACGCGGCATCCTTCAGCGCCACGATCGATTTGATCGCCGACAGGCCCTTGATCGTGCCCGGCGGGTAATCGACGAAGGGCGTGTGGAACGCGACGATCGGCACGCCGGTGCCTTCGGCGATCGCGCGGTGGAAATCGACGACGACATCCACGGGCAGCGGCTTGGACACGAAAGTCGGCAACGGCGGGAAGACGACCAGCGCATCCGCCCCCGCCTCGACCAAGCGCTTGCCAAGTTCGATCGCCTTGCTCGTGCTCGCGGCGACAACGCCCGACACGACCGCGCAAGCGCCCCCCGCGGCTTTGCGGGTCCGGCGCATCACTTCGAGCTGCTCGTCGACGCTGAGCGAGCCGCCTTCGCTGGCGGCCATATTCATGGCGATGCCCGAGGGACCGCCGGCGGCGACTTCGGCGAGGTAGGAGTCGAGCGAACGCCAATCGACGGACTCGTCCGGATTGAACGGCGTTACCGGTGCGGCGATAACGCCGCGTGTAATGTCGTGCTTCATCGCTTCACTCCCTCACAATTTGATGGTAGCGCTTACATTACTAATCGAAGAGTGTCAATAGGACCGGCTTTCGGTGACGAAACATCCAAGTCCGCGATGCGGCCGCAAGCCTGATTGAGCCTGAAAATGAAAGCGGTTATAACGCGCGTGGGGATGGAAATGACTTACGACTACATCATCGTTGGCGGCGGCTCCGCCGGTTGCGTTCTGGCGGCCCGCCTTTCGGAAAAAAGCGAGTGCCGCGTTCTGTTGATCGAGGCCGGCCGCGACATCAAGGACGGCGCCACGCCCGACGAGATTCTCGACAGCTTCGCCGCGCGTGCGTTCCTCGATAAACGCTTCCTGTGGAACGACCTGCGCGTCACGACCGAGAGAATGCCGCAGAACCAGCCGGACGCGCCGCGTGCGCGGCTGCGCAAATACGAGCAAGCGCGCGTCCTGGGCGGCGGTTCGTCGATCAACGGCCAGCTCGCCAATCGCGGCGGTCCCGTCGATTACGACGAATGGGAATCGCGCGGCGCAAAAGGGTGGAACTGGAATTCCGTCCTGCCCTATTTCCGCAAACTCGAACGCGACATGGATTTCGACGATCCGCTGCACGGCAAGGACGGCCCGATGCCGATCCGGCGGATCTTCCCGGAAATGTGGGCCGGGCACGGCAAGGCGATGGCGGCCGGCTTCGAAGAACTCGGCTATCGCTACGTCGCGGATCAGAACGGTGCGTTCGAGGACGGCTATCACCCCTTCACGATTTCGAACGCCTATGACCGGCGCGTGCCGACGGCGATCGCGTATCTCACGCCGACGGTGCGCGCCCGGTCCAATCTGACGATCGAAACCGACGCGACGGTCGCCGCGCTGTTGTTCGAGGGGCGCAAATGCGCCGGCGTGCGCGTTGCCATGCGCGGCGAAGAACGCGAATTCCGCGCGAACGAAGTCATACTTTCCGCGGGCGCCATCCATTCGCCCGCGATCATGCTGCGCGCGGGCATCGGCGCGCCGGGCCATCTGCGCGATCTCGGCATCGATGTCCGTCACGCGCTCCAAGGCGTGGGCAAACGCTTGATGGACCACCCTTCCGTGGCCTTGGCCGCTTTCATACGGCCGCATGCGCGCCTCAACGGACGCACGCGCCGGCATCTTCTCGTGGGCTTGCGCTTCTCCTCCGGATTGCCGGATATGCCGGTCTCCGACATGGCGGTGTCGGTCTCGACGAAAGCCGCGTGGCACGCCGTGGGCGAGCAGATCTGCTCGGTCACGACATGGGTCAACAAGACCTTCTCGGAAGCCGGCGAAGTGCTTCTCGAATCGTCCGACTGGCGCCGATCGCCGCGCGTCGATTTCCGGCTGCTGCATGATCGGCGCGACGTCGATCGTATGATGGCCGCCCTACGCCATCTGCGCCGCGTGTTCGACACCAAGGCGGTGCGCGAGGTGTGCGATGATCCCTTCGCGGCCAGCTTCAGCGAAAAGGTGCGCCAGGTCGGCGAGATCAACGCCCGCAACGCCTTCCTGACCCGCATCATGGCGACGATGCTGGACGGCCCCGCGCCGTTTCGCCGCTTCCTGATGCGCAACTTCATCCTCGAAGCGCCGCCGCTCGACAAACTGCTGGCGGACGACGACGCGCTCGAGGCGTTCATCCGCCGTGCGGCCGTCGGCGTGTGGCACGCCTCGTGTTCGTGCCGCATGGGCGCCGAGGACGACCCGATGGCCGTGGTCGATTCCGAGGGCCGCGTGCGCGGCATCGACGGTTTGCGGATCGTCGACGCGTCGATCATGCCCACGATCCCCCGCGCCAATATCAACCTGCCCACGATCATGATCGCCGAACGAATCGCCGATCTGGTGAAACAATCCGGCTGAACGGCGCCGATTTCGTGTCCCTATTGACCAAAAAAGAAAGCGATTACATTATGCCTATCCAATTGGGGAGGAAGCAAATCCATGGCTGAAGCTTCGCGACGCGTTTCGTTGCCCGCGTCCCCTCATGAATTCGCGGCCCTTATCGGCGACAAATTGATCGCACCGGGCGCCGACGCCATCGTCCGCGAGAACCCGGCGCATCGCAGCCCCGTGTCGCGCTACCCCAATTTGGGCGCCAAGGGCGCGCTCGAGGCGATCGCGGCCGCGCGCAAGGCGGCGGATTCGCGCGTCTGGAGTTCGATGTCCGGTGCCGCGCGCGCCAAGGTGCTGCTCGAAGTGGCCCGCCGCATCGAGGCCGAGATCGAGACGCTGCGCGGCATCGAGAGCTTCGAAACCGGCAAACCGCTGGCGAACGCGGAGCGCGAGATGCGCGGCGCCGCCGCGCATTGGGAATACGCCGCCACGCTGGCGCGCCACACCTATGGCGACACCTACGATACGCTGGGGTCCAACCAGTTGGCGCTCGTGCTGCGCGAGCCCGTCGGCGTCGTCGCGATGATCACGCCCTGGAACTATCCGCTGGTCATCATCAGCCAGAAGCTGCCCTTCGCGCTCGCGGTCGGCTGCTCGGTCGTGGTGAAACCCAGCGAGATGACCTCCGGCACGACGCTGGCGCTGGGTCGCATCCTGCGCGAAGCCGGCTTGCCGCCGGGCGTCGTCAATATCGTGCCGGGCTACGGCCACGACGTCGGCGCGGCCCTGTGCGACAGTCCGGATGTCGACGCGATCTCGTTCACCGGATCGACGGGTGTCGGCAAGAAGATCGCCGCAAAAGCCGGCGCGGGGCTCAAGAAGCTTTCGCTCGAGCTCGGCGGAAAATCGGCCCATATCGTGTGCGCGGACGCCGATCTCGACGCGGCGGCCCAGAAAGTGGCGATCGGCGCCACGCGAAACTCCGGGCAGGCCTGCGTCAGCGGTTCGCGGTTGCTCGTCGAAAAGAAGGTCGCCGGCGCGTTCGTCGAGCGTGTGATGGCCCATATGAAGGCCATCAAGGTCGGCGATCCGCTGGAATTCTCGACCGAGATGGGCCCGCTCGTCAGCGCCGCCCAGCACGCGCGCGTGGAAGGCTTCATCGCGGCGGGCAAGCGCGACGGCGCGAAGCATTGGTCTGCCGGCAATGTGCCCGATGGATGGTACGTGCCGCCGACGGTGTTCACCGGCGTCGATCCCGCGAGTTCCATCGCGCGCGAGGAGATCTTCGGACCGGTCCTCTCCGTCATCGAGTTCGATACGGTCGACAAAGCGATCGAGATCGCCAACGGCACGTCCTACGGCCTGTCGGCGGGCGTTTGGACGCGCGATCTCGACAAGGCGTTCCGTTTCGGCCGCGGCCTTGCCGCCGGAACGGTCGAGGTGAACACCTACATGGCCGGCGCGCCGGAACTGCCGCTGGCGGGGCGCAAAGACAGCGGGCTCGGCCACGAACGCGGACGTTTCGCGGTCGACGAGTTCACCCACCTCAAAACGATCCAATTGCAGCTTTCCTAGAGCGGGAGTTTTCCATGCTGGAGAAAATGAAGGTCCTGAGTTTCTGCCACGTCCTGCAGGGCCCCGCTTGCACGCAATATCTCGGGGATCTGGGCGCCGACGTCGTGAAGGTCGAGCCGATCGCGGGCGAACGCGCGCGCCGCTGGGCGGGCCCGCATATCGGCGGCGTCGCGGGGCTTTATCTCTGCGCGTTCCGCAACAAGCGGACCTTCGCCGTCGATCTGAAGAACCCCGATGGGATCGCCGTCATCAAGGACATCGTCCGCCAGACGGACGTCGTGGTCGAGAATTACCGGGCCGGCGTGATGGATCGCCTGGGCTTGGGCTACGAAGCGCTCAAGCAGGTGAAGCCCGATTTGATCTACGCCAGCGGTACGGGCTGGGGCAGCAAGGGCCCGATGATCGAACGCGCGTCGCAGGACATCATCATCCAGGCCCGCACGGGCATGATGGCGGCGAACGGCCACGACACCGCGAAGGCCGTCGGCTCCGCGATCATCGACCAACATGGCGGCGCGGTCCTGGCGATGGGCATCATCGCCGCCTATGTGAAAAAGCTGACCACGGGCAAGGGCACGAAGGTCGAAAGCTCGCTTTATACCGCGGGCCTCGATCTCCAGACGGAACCGTTGACCGTCTATCTATCCACCCGGCCCGACCGCGCGATCATGAAGCGCGACGAGCATCTCGCGACTTGGTATCACCAGGCGCCCTACGGCCAATTCAAACTCGCCGACGCCGAAATCGCCATGTCGGTGAACGATCCGATGAAGGTCGCCGACGCGCTCGACAGCGACGAGCTGCGTGCCTTGGCGAAGATCGATCGCTTCAAGGAACGCGACCGCTACGCCCAAGCCTTCGCGAAGGTCGTCGCCACGCGCAAATTCGCCGATGTCGCGGCCGCGTTCGACAAAGCCGAACTTTGGTACAGCAAGGTCTTCGACTTCGACGACGTTGCCGAGGATCCGCAGGCCGAAGCGGTCGACGCGTTCAAAGAAATCGAAATCCGCGGCGAAAAGGCCGTACTCGTCAATCACCCGGTCAAGTACGACGACGAAACGCCGCCGCTGCGCATCCGGCCCTACGATGTCGGCCAGCATACGCGCGAGGTGCTTTCGGAACTTGGCTACAGCGCGAACAAGATTGACGACCTCGTCTCGCGCGGCGTCGTCGGCGCGGTCGAACAGGCCAAAGCGGCCGAATGACGCTTGCGGGCCCGCGCGTGCGCGCGCGGGCCGGCGGCCTTACTCGCCTTTGAAGGCGGGTGCGCGCTTTTCCAGAAACGCCGACATGCCTTCGCGCCTGTCGGCCGTGCCGGAATTGCGCCAGAGCGAGTCGCGTTCGTAGGCGATGCCGTTCTCGTGCGTGGCGCCCACGGCGACGCCGACGCAAGCCTTGCTGAACTTGACGGCGACCGGCGCGCGCGACGCGATCGTCGCCGCGATCTCGACCGCCCGCGACACCGTACGCTCGACCTCGCAGATTTCGATCACGTAACCGAGGCGGAACGCCGTCTCGACGTCGATCGGATCGCCGGTGAACAACATATACGACGCCCATTGCGGACCGACCTTGCGCGGCAAGCGCTGGGTCCCGCCATCGCCGGCCATGCCGCCGATTTTGACTTCGGGCTGGCCGAACTTGGCGTTCTTGCCGGCGACGATGAAGTCGCAGGTCAACGCGAGTTCGTTCCCCGCGCCGAAGGCGATTCCGTTGACGGCCGCGATGATCGGCTTCGGAAACTTCTCGAGGCTTCGCCACGCCGCGACGCGCTCGGGATTGTTCGACGTGCCCGCCGGGCCGCGCTCGAGCATCTCCTTGATGTCCGCCCCTGCGGCGAAGGATTCGGCACTTCCCGTCAGCACAACGGCCCGCACATCGCGGTCGGTGGCGGCGGCTTCCAGATGCCGCGCGAGCGCGATCACCATCGAGCTATGCAGCGCGTTCTTCTTCTCGGGACGATTGATTCGCAGCAACGCCACATGCGCCGCCGGCGTCTCGCGGACAATCAGATGGGACAGATCGTCTGTCGACATTGGCTTCAATCCGAAAGCGGGTTAACCGAGCAGCATGCGCGGCAGGAACGTCGTCAACGGCGGGATCGCCGCGACCAGGAAAAGCGCCACGCAAAGCGCGATGAAGAAGGGCAAGATCCCGCGGGACGCGCTGCCGATCCCGATGCGCGCGACCGCGGCGCTGATGAACATCAGCGTGCCCACCGGCGGCGTCACACCGCCGATCAGACAGCACATCACGATGATCGTGCCGAATTGCAGCGGATCGTAGCCGAGCGCTTGGCCCACGGCGTAAAGCGGTGCCGCGAACATGATGAGGATCGCCGTGCCGTCGATAAAACAGCCGAGGATCAGCAGCAGGATAACGATCAGCAGCAGCTGCAATTCGGACACGCTGGTGATCGCGTTCAGCAGCGAGATGACTTCGGACTGGAACTGTGCCCGGGTCAGCAGATTGGCGAACACGGTCGACGCCGCCAGAATCAGCATGACCATCGAGGTCGTCAACGCAGCACTCATCACGGCACCGCGCAGCCTCGACCACGTGAAGCTGCCATAGAAGAAATGGCCGATGACCAGGACCGCGACCGCCGCGACGATGCCCGCCTCGGTCGGCGTGAATACGCCGCCGACGATCCCGCCGATGATGATGAACGGGATGGTCAAAGCCGGCGCGGATTCCCGGACCGCCAAGATGAAGCCTTGCGTCGTGCGCGGCGGCGCGTCGTCGTTACGCCCGAATCCGCCCCGGACGGAAATTATGTATGCCGTGATCATCAGGATAACGCCGACGAGCACGCCCGGGATCGCGCCGGCCAGGAAGAGCTGGCCCGTCGAAACGCCAGTGAGAAAGCCGTAAATGATCATCGGGATGCTGGGCGGGATCAGCGCACCGATCGTCGACGAGGTCGCGCATACGCCGACGGCGTAAGGTGCGGGATAGCCTTTTCGCGTCATGCTCGGAATTAGGATCCCGGCCGTCGCCGCGCAGTCGGCGACCGCCGACCCGGAAACGCCGCCGAAGAGCATCGACGTGACGATGTCGACCTGGGCAAGGCCGGCCCGCATGCGCCCGACGAGAAAATTCGCGAGCTGCATGATCCGGTCGACAAGATTGCAAGCGCTCGCGAGCGTGCCCGTCAGAACGAAGAACGGAATCGCCATCAGCGGGAACGAGTCCATGCCGCCGAACAGGCGCGTAATCACTAGCGTGAAAGGCAGACGGTCGTCGAGAATAAGCGGGATGAACGTCGCCGCGCCGATCGAGAAGGCGATCGGCACGCCGAGAATCAGCAGGATGAAGAATACCGAAACGAGAATACCCAGCACGACCGCGACTCCCTTAATCGACCATCGACTGTTCGGATTCCGGAATCGGCTCTCCGCGACTCCAGATCGTCCAACCCAAGCGCAACGTCTCGAAAAGCATCAGCACGCCGCCGATGGGAATCGCGACGTAGACGTATCCCATCGGAAACTCAAGCGACGTCGATTGCTGCTCCATATTGAGGAGCGTGACCTTCGATCCGAACCAGATCAGGACCGCTTCGAACCAGATCATCACCAGTACGGCGAAGAGACCGAGAGCGACCCCGATCCCCTTCGGAAGTGCCGCAAGCAGAAGATCGACACGGAAATGTATGCCGTATCGGATCGTGAGGCCCGAGCAAAGGAAGACCATCCAGATACAAGCGTATCGGATGATCTCCTCCGCCCAATAGAGCCCGCCCCAGCCGGGAACGGCCCGCAGCACCGTCGAAGCGAAACCGATTCCGACCATCGCCGCGATGGCGACGAAGATCAGAACCTCGATGGTCTTGACGTAGATGCGATCAAGCATGGCGTTCCCGGCCGGTCGGTCGTCGGATCAGAACTTGCTGAGCTTCAGCATCTTTTCGTAAACCTCGACCACTTTCGGGCCGCGGTTCGCGAAATGCTGCCGGTTCATATCGACCAGCGGCGCACGGAAGGCCTGAATCTCGGCGTCCGAAAGCTCCGTGATCGTGACGCCGGCCGCCCGCATCGTCGCCAGCGCCTGTTCGTCGGCGGCCTTGTGCAGGGTCAGCTGATAGGCGGCCGCTTCCTGCGCGGAGGTCGTGATGATGTCCTGCAAGTCCTTGGGTAGACGGTCGAACCACGCTTTGTTGACGACGATCGGCTGCGGATAGTGGTTGTGACGCGTGGTGAGCAGGAACTTGGCCTTCTCGTGGAAGTTGCTCGTCACCATCGTCTCGTGCGTGGCTTCCAACGCGGCTATCACGCCGGATTCCAACGAGGTATAGACCTCGGCGAGCGCGATCGCGGTCGGTGTCGCACCCCAGCCGCGCGCGAGGCCGACGAAAAGCGGCGTGTTGGGAATGCGAAGACGCAACCCGCGGAAATCGGCAAGCGTCTTGAGCTGCCGCGTCGAGAGGACGTTGCGTGGCCCCTGGTACATGAGGCCGACGAGGTGGAACCCCTTGGGCTGCACGAAGCCTTGGAGATCGTCGTAGATCGCGTCGGTGATCGCCTTCAGATCTTCGACGTTGCGATAGACGTAGAACGCTTCCATCACCTCGATTTCGGGCGCGTAGGCGCCCGTACCCGGAAGACCGCTCAACACCATCTCGAGCGAGCCGCCGCGGACCATTTCGGCCATCTCGCGCTCGGAGCCCAATTCGCTATTGTTGTAGACGGCGACGGAGATGCGGCCGCCCGACCGCTGCTCGGCGAGCTGCTTGAAGCGGCCCGTCGCCACGGGGATCGTGTGCGTGGCGGGATAGACGTTGCCGACGCGCAAGCGGACTGTTCCGGTCTGCTGGGCATGGGCGTCGGGCCCGAGGGCGGCATAGCCGATAAGGGCGGCAGCCCCGGTCAATACGGTACGGCGTGATTTCATTTTCATTTCCCTCCCTAGGCCGCATCCCGCGGATCGGCGGCCGACGGTTTCGTTTTACGCGCGAACCGGTTTTCCGGCTCACTAAAGCGCTTACATTGTGAAGATGAAGATTCGCGAAGTCAAGCTTAGGCACCGGAATTCCCGGGGAAATCCGGGCACCGTAGCGGTCGATAGACGAACCGCAGCGATGTAAGCGCTAATTAACGGAGGTCGGCGCGCGGGCCGACGAGCCGCGGATCATAAGCTCCGCCTCGAACCGCGAAGGCAGCGTCGCCTCGCCGTTATCGAGCTTTCCGATGATGAACCGGGCGATAGCGTGCCCGATATCGATCGCGGGCACGCGAACCGTGGTCAACGGCGGCTCGAACTGCGCGGCCAATTCCAGATCATCGAAGCCGGTAACGCTGATATCGTCCGGCACGGACAATCCGGCCGCCTTGGCTTCGATGACGGCGCCCGCCGCCAAATAATCGTTCACGCAAACGACGGCGGTTGGGCGCACGCCCGACGTGCTTAAAATACGCTGCATCCCTTCGCGGCCGGCGCCGATCAGATAGCGGTCGACGATGACCTGATGCTGCGGGCGCACGGCCAGCCCGGCCTTCGACAGGACCGACTGCACGGCTTCGATCCGCTGCCGGATCCGGTCGTTGCCTTCGTAGGCGCGGCTGATAATCGCGAAATCGCGATGCCCTTGCTCCAGCAGATACTCGGTCATCCGCGACATTTCGCGGAAATTGTCGAAACCGATGCAGTTGGCCGTTCCATAGCGGCCGCTGGTATAGGCGATGACGTAGAAAACGCCGCGGCTTTTCAGAAAATCCATCAATGCCGGCGGCTGATCCTCGCCCATCAGGATCAAACACTCGATCCCATGCTCGAGCATTTTGGCCGCCTGACGCAACGTCAAATCCGGCTGCTGTGGCTCGGGCTTGCCCAGAAGCAGCGTATAGCCGGCATCCCCCAGATCCTGCTGGATCGCCTCGATCATCGACGTGATCGTCTGGTGGCCGAGCGTCGGAATGAGGGCCCCGACGGTGCGCGTGCGCAACGACGCCAGCGCCTTGGCCGCGCCATGCGGAATCCAGTTCAGTGCGCGGATGGCGGCGAGCACTTTTTCGCGCGTCTCGGCGAGGACTTTGTCCGGCGCATTGATGACGCGCGAGGCGGTCGCCGTGGACACGCCGGCCATACGCGCGACATCCTCGAGTTTCGAAGATCCGACGCTGCCCTTACGGACGCGACGGCGTTTCGGCTCGATTTTCGACGGAGAGCGTTGCTTCGATCGTGCCATGTCCGCGCCGCCTCCTTATCTTTAGAATGTCCGCGTTACACGGTTCGAAATTAGCCCGCGCCCCCCGATTCGTGCCAGCCCCTATATCGGGCGTGACCACCGTCGAGCGGCAGCCGCTGCGCGATGCCCGTATCCGCCGCCGTGAAAATCGCGGTTATCAATTCCAGCGAACGGCGCGCATCGGAAAGCTCGATATCGAACGGCGCACCGGATTTGAGCGCCGCGTGGAACGCCCGGAATTGGCCTTCGAAGAACAGCGCCCCGTCCGGTACGGCGCCGACGATCGCATCGACCTCCGATTGCCGCTCGGGATCTTTCGCGAGGAAACGCCAGGGTTCCAGTGCGGGCTTCGGCGCGTCAAGTCCGCGGCACTCGCGCTCGATGACGAGATTCTCGAAGCACAGCCTGAACCGCGTCAATGGCTCCGCCGAGCCCAGCGTCGCCGTCAACGTCGCCAACGAGCCGTCCGCCATCCGCAATCCGGCAACCGCGCAATCCTCGACCTCGATCGGATTGACGCGCGTCGTCTTGAACGCCACGACGTCACGCACGGGGCCGGCCAACGACAAAAACAGGTCGTGGATATGGATGGACTGCGTCAGCAATACGCCGCCAAGCTCGGTGGCGAACTTGCCCCGCCAGGGCACGCCGTAATAGGCGGGCCCGCGCAACCAAGCCGTCTCGACCGACGACGTATACAGCTTCCCGCCGAACCCCGATTGGACGAGCGCCCGCGCCTTCGCGAAACCGGGCCCGTACCGATACTGGAAGATCGGCATGATCCGCGCGGACGATCGGGTCTGCGCGTCGATGACGTCGTCCATCAACGCGAGCGACGATGTGAAGGGTTTCTCGCACAGAACGTGCTTACCCGCCGCCATCGCCTGACGAACCATCGCGTGGTGCTCGGACGGCGGCGTACAAATACTGACGGCATCGAGATCGCTCAGCGCCAGAATGTCCCGATAGTTGCGGCGCCGGATCGGAATTCCGTACTTCGCCGCGAAACTCTCCATCCGGGCTTCGTCGACGTCGCAACACGCCACGATCTCGAACAGGTCGGGCAACGACGCAAATCCCGTTTCGATCTGGGTGCCCGCAACCCACCCGCAGCCGACGATCGCGATCTTGATCATTCTTCCAGCTTCCCGCCGGCATCGGCGCGTAGAAAACGGAAATCACACCCCTGCTCGGCTTGCAATACTTCGCGCCAATAAAGCCCTTCGTATCCGCGGCCGGGGGGCGGCGGCGGCCGCCAGTCCTTCCGGCGGCGCGCGATTTCCGCTTCGTCGACCAGCAAGTTCAAGCGGCCTTCGTTCGCGTCCAGCGCGATGAGATCGCCGTTGCGCACGAACGCCAACGGACCGCCCTCCGCGCTTTCTGGGCTGATATGCAGCACGATCGTGCCGAACGCCGTGCCGCTCATGCGCGCATCCGAAATCCGCACCATGTCGGTGACGCCTTGCGCGGCGAGCTTGCGCGGAATCGGCAAATAGCCCGCCTCGGGCATGCCCGGCCCGCCCTTCGGGCCGGCGTTCTGCAGGACGAGCACGTCGGCGGCGGTGACGTCGAGTGCGGGATCGTCGATCCGCGCCGCCATATCCGCGAGCGACGTGAACACGACCGCGCGGCCCGTGTGCTTCAGCAATCGCGGCGTCGCCGCGGCATGCTTGATGATCGCCCCATTGGGCGCAAGATTGCCGCGCAACAGACGGATGCCGCCGCCGCGATGGACCGGATCAGCCGCCGAGCGCACGACATTCTGCGCGAAACCCGGTCCGACGGCGGGAATGGAATCGCCGATCGGCTTTCCGGTGACCGTCAGGCAATCGAGATCGAGGCGATCGGAAATCTCGCGCAGGATCGGACCCAGTCCGCCCGCTTTGTGAAGATCCTCCATATACCCGACGCCCGTCGGCTTCAGATCGACAAGCACCGGGATGTCCCGGCCCATACGGTCCAAAGCCTCGAGGTCGATCTCGATGCCAAGGCGGCCCGCGATCGCCGTCAGATGGATCACCGCATTGGTCGAACCGCCGACCGCCTGGAGAACGCGAAGGGCATTGTCGAACGCCTTCGCGGTCATGATTTGCGATGGCTTGAGGCGCTCTTTGCCAATGGCAACGGCGCGGGCCCCGGTTGCCTCGGCGTGGCGCAACCGGTCCGCATCGACGGCGGGCACGCACGCACCACCCGGCAACATCATGCCAAGCGCCTCGGAACACAAAGCCATGGTGCTCGCGGTCCCCATCACCATGCAGGTGCCGGGTCCCGGCGCCAGACGTCCGCCGATCTCTTCGATCTCCGCGGCGTCGATCGTACCGGCGCGATGCTTGGCCCAGAGACGCCGGCAATCCGTACAAGCGCCCAGACGCTCGCCCTTATGGCTGCCGGTGATCATCGGGCCGGTGACCGTCAAAATCGCGGGCACGTCGGCGCTCGCCGCCGCCATCAACAAGGCCGGAACGGTCTTGTCGCAACCGCCGATCAGCACCACCGCGTCCATCGGCTGGGCGCGGATCATCTCCTCCGCCGCCATCGCCATCAGGTTGCGCAGGAACATACTCGTGGGATGCGAGAACGCCTCGTGCAGGGAAATGATCGGAAACTCGATCGGCAAGCCGCCGGCGAGCATCACGCCGCGCTTGATCGCGTCGATCATCTCGGGGACGTTGCGATGGCAGGCGTTGTACGCCGAATAGGTATTCGTGATGCCGACGATCGGACGATCGAGCGCGTCGCCCGAATATCCCATCGCCTTGATGAACGCCTTGCGCAGGAACAGCGAAAATCCGGCGTCGCCGTATTGCGCCAAGCCCTTCTTCAGTCCATTTGCCATGATCGTCCGGAATCCATTCAGGCTTCGTCGTGGTCGCGGACGAAATCCATATCGAGTTCGAGGCCGAGCCCGGGCGCTTCGGGCACTTCCATGAAGCCGTCGACGGGCACGGCCGCATTCTTGAATACGCGCGCGGTGATTTCCTCGAACATCGCCAGGCGCTCCAGGAACGGCGCGTTGGGCGTCGCCGCGACCAGCGGCAGATGGACGTTCTCCATCGCGTGCGGCGCGAATTTCACGTTCCAGGCCTGCGTCATCCCGGCGATTTTCAACATCTCGGTGTAGCCGCCGGCGCGCGCGCCATCGGCCTGCACATAGTCCGCGGCTTCCGCGAGCAGCAGGTCGCGCACGCCGAACTTCGTGTATTCGTGCTCGCCGGTAGCCAGCGGGATATCCGTCGCCCGTCGGAAACGCGACAAACCGGGAATGTCGTCGGCGAAAACCGGCTCCTCGAAAAGCTTGATGTCGTATTCGCGGATGCGGTTGGCGAGTTGCGCCGCGGTGGCAGCGTCGAAACAGTTGTTCGCGTCGACCAGGATGTCGATATCCGGCCCGAGCGCTTCGCGCACCTTGCGTACGCGGACGACGTCGCGGCGGATATCCGTGCCGCCGGCATAACCGACCTTGAACTTCACCATCTTGAAGCCCCGCGCGGCGAAGGATCGCATCTCCGCGACGAGTTGATCGTCGGAGTAGGACGTCCAGCCGCCGCTCGCGTAGACCGGCACGCGCGTGCGGTCGCCGCCGAGCAGCCGGTGGACCGGGATGTTCAGGATCTTGCCCTTCAAATCCCAAAGCGCGATATCGACGGCGCTGAGCGCGCAGAACGTGACGCCCTTGCGGCCCACGCCGCGCAGATAGTGGAAGAATTCGTGCCACAAAGCGTCGCTTTCTAGCGGATCGCGGCCGACGAGTTTGCCGGTCATGTTCCGTACGATGAGATCGCGCACCGCCTCGCCGCCGACTTCGTGATACGTGACGCCGATGCCGGCGAGACCTTTATCGGTCGTCACCCGCACCAGCGTGAAACCGATCGTCTCGACCTTGCGCGTCGCGTCGGCGAAACCGCCGGTGATCGGATACGGCACCAAATGGACGTCGATTTTCGCGATCTTATGCTTCATCGTGATTCTCCCGAACGGCTGGAACTTTTACGCATCGTATCGATCGCTTCGAGGATCGCGGTCGTTTCGACGCCGAATTCGGCGTCCAGCGGATGCGCGCGCTTGCCTTGCGCGATCAACGAAATCAGATTCTCGATCGCGCGGACATAGGCGGACGGATAGTCGGGCGGAAGATCGGGAAACACCATTCGCGTTTCACCGTCGTCGAAAATGTAGCGGTTGCACCGGTCTTCCGGGCGGGCGCTCAACGTGATCAAGCTCGTCGCCATGGCGCCGCTTTCGTGGATCGTCTCGAAGCGCGAGTAACCCTCTTCCGATGGCAACGCGCGCTGCGCGGTCACGGGCCCTAGCGCTTCGATGAGAAGCGAGAGGATATGCGGCCCGAGATCCCACAATTCGGCACCGCTATCCCGGCGCCAAAAAGAATCCTTGTAGGGGCTCTCATTCGAGAATGCGGCGGAGAGTATCTCGACTGTGACGTTGCGCCATTTTCGTTTCTTCGCTTCGGCGACCGCCGCGACGAGTTCCGGAAAAAAACGCCGAGTGAAGAAGACAAGCGCCGTGACGTCGTTCTTCCGGATCTCGGCGGCCAATCGCTTCGCTGCAGCAAGGTTCGTCGCCATCGGCTTTTCGAGAAGCACGTGTTTTCCGGCGGCGATCGCGCGCAGCGCCATCTGCTCTTGGGCCATCGGCGGCAGCGCGAAACTCACAACATCGACCTCGGCGAGCATCGCATTGAAGTCGGCGTAGGCCCGCGCCCCCCATTTCTCGGCCAACGCGGCGGACTTTGCCGGGTCGCGGCCCCATACCGCCGTCAACTTGGCGCCTTTGACGCGTTGAAGGCCGACCATTTGGACGTTCGCAGCCCAGTACGCCGTTCCCGCCACGCCGAATTTAAGAGTTTTCACGCCCCGCCCCGATGACCGCCGAATTTGTTCGATAAGCGTATCATGATTTTGAATTTATGTAAGCGCTATCATAACTAGTGCGCACGCTTCAAGGGCGCATTACGGATCGGTGGTCACTCTTTGAGCACGCCGGCCGCATTGAAGATTTCCTTGATCTCGGCTGAGTACTCCGCAAACCGCGCCGAGGCGAGAACGGCGCTGTTGCGCGGCCGGGGAAGATCGATATCGATGATGCGATCGACGCGGCCCGGCCGCGAGGTCATGACGACGATGCGGTCGGATAGCGCCACGGCCTCTGCGATGCCGTGCGTGATGAACAACACGGTTTGCCGGCGCTCGAGCCAAAGCTTCTCGAGGTCGACGCGCATTTGTTCGCGCGTCAACGCGTCCAGCGCGCCGAACGGTTCGTCGAAGAACAGGAATTGCGGCGCGTGAACCAGCGCACGGCAGATCGCGGCGCGCTGGCGCATACCGCCCGAAAGTTCGAACGGATAGCGGTTTTCGAAACCGGCGAGGCCGACCCGCTTCAGCAGATCCAGCGCCGCCGGCTTCAACGCGCGCTCCGGAATTTTACGCAGCGCCGCATGCAGCAGCACGTTGTCCAGGACTGTGCGCCATTCCAACAACGCGTGATCCTGGAACACGATGCCAAGGTCGGTGAACGGACGATCGACAACACGCCCGTCGATCGTCGTCGTCCCGGCGGTCGCGGGATCGAGGCCCGCCGCGATCAGCATCAGCGTGCTCTTGCCGCAACCGCTGGGCCCCAGCACGGAGACGAACTCACCTTTGCGAACGCCGAAATCCAGCGGCCCCAAAGCCTCGATCGATCCGTCGAGCGCCTCGTAGGTCTTGCGCAAGCCGCGAAAAACGATTGCTTCGGTTACGAGCGTTTCGGCGGCGGGCGCATCCGCGACCGCCGCGCCGTTCGTGACAACGCTAACGCCCATGTCAGGCTGACGGCGCGACGAAATCGTTGGTGTAGAAATGTGTCGCCGGAAGATCGGTCTTGAAGCCGGTGTATTCCTTCAACAAGGCGATGTTCTGTTCCATCGCCGCCGGATCGGTGCGCCCCATGGGCCGCTCGCCGGTCAGCAACGTCGTGAAGGCGGCGAGATTGCCGCGCACCACGCGCGCGTCGAGCGGCGTTTCGGCGTGCTTGACCAATGCTTGCACCGCCGCTTCTGGATCGTCGATCGCCGCCTGCCACGAACGTTGTGTCGCCTGGACGAAGCGGCGCACGAGCCCCGGGTTCTCGCGGATCAGATCGGGATGGGTCGAAATGCCCGAACCTAATGTCGGCACGCCGAGGTCTTTATAGGTCTTGAACCGGGCGGCAAATCCAGCGTTCTGAAGCGTCACGGGCTGGTCGGCGGCGCTGCCCAGAAGCACGTCGCAACGCCCTTCGCGCAAGGCCGCCACGCCCGCCGTGCTGTCGACGTTGAACATTTCGTAGTCAGTCGACTTGATGTTGTTGGCCGCGAGCACCGCAGGCCAAAGTTGGGTGGCGCCGTCGCCCGCTGTACCGCAGACGCGCTTGCCGATGATATCGCGCGCTGTCTCGAACTTGGTACGTCCGTCGATCCATACGCAGGCGAGCGTGCTGATCGCCATCGTCATCACCTGCTTCACCTGCACGCCCTGCGCGGCTGCCAGCAGCAGCGCGCTTGTATCCGCCCAGGCGAACATATCGGCCTTCGTGCCGACTTGGCGCACCGTGACGCCGGATCCCTTGCCCTGGTCGGGGCGAAAATCGATGCCGACATCCTTGTAATAGCCGCGCTGCAGCCCGAGGATCGGCGGCGAATAATTTCCGATCCATGACCAGTTGAAGCGGAAGGTAACGCGATCGGGCGCCTGCGCGATCGCAGGTGCCGCAAGGACGGTCACCGACGCGGCGGTGGACGCAAGAAAGACGCGACGCTTCATCATCGTGTTTCCTCCCGGGGATTTTTCAATTGGGCGTCAAGCGGCGCTGGGCAATGTCCCAGGGCGTCGCGAGACGCTGGATCATTTCGACGACGAAATAGAGGAAAATGCCGATCATGCTGAGCAGCAACATACCGGCGAAGGCGAGCGGTGAATTCATCTCGCCATTAGCGACCAGCACGAGATAGCCGAGACCGCGGCTGGACGCGATAAATTCGCTGACGATCGCGCCGATCGCCGCGGCGGCCATCGACATCTTCAGCCCCGCGAACAGATTCGGCAGCGCGTGCGGCAGGCGCACACGCAGGAACATGTCGATCGGCCCCGCCCCCATCGAACGCGCGACGCGCAAAGGCTCAGGCCGAATCGAGGTAAAGCCGACGATCGCCTGAATCAGGATCGGGAAAAACGAGATCAAGAAGGTGATCAGCACCTTCGGCAACACGCCGAAGCCGAACCAGATGATGAACAACGGCGCGATCGCGATCTTCGGGATCAGCTGCGAAAAAACGACGATCGGATAAATCACGCGGCGGACGATCGGCACGAATGAGATCGAAAGCGCCAACGGGATCGCGACCGTCACCGACAGCGTGAAACCCGATAGAATGACCGACAAGGTCGCCGTGGCGTGACGCGCCAGAATTGGGGCGCGATCGTATATCTCGGCGAATATCCGGGTCGGCCGTGGCAGCAGATGTTCGGAAACGCCGAAGACAATCACCGCAACTTCCCAGCCCGCGAATAGCAGCGCTAGGGCCAAAAGCGGCCCGATCGTGTCGAGTACCTGTCGCTTCCGCAACGGCGCCCTCCCATCGTTTTATGCAATCGCTTACATAGCGCTTCGATCACGTCACGTCAATCGCCAAACGGCATTCTTCCCGCCCTCGGCAATGGGTTCGGCCGCTCATGCGATCAAATCGTCTGGCCACCATCGATCACGTGGATCTGGCCGGTGGTGAACGCGGCCGCGTCGCTCGCGAGATAGACGACGAGGGCCGCAATCTCCTCCGGCGTGCCGAACCGGCCGATCGGTTGACGCGCGATGAACGCCGCGCGCGCCGCCTCGTAATCGCCTTGCGCGCGCAAACGATCCTGCAGCGATGGTGATTCGATTGTGCCGGCGCAGATCGCATTGCAGCGGATACCGTCGCGGATGAAATCGGCCGCCACCGATTTGGTAAGGCCGATCAACGCTGCCTTCGTCGTGCCGTAGGCGAAACGATTGGGCGCACCCTTCACGCTTGATGCGACTGACGCCATGTTGATGATCGAGCCCGATTTGCGCGTCAGCATGCCGGGCAGGAACGCGCGGATCGTGCGCAACGCCGCCGCGACGTTGAGATCGAATGCCGCCGCCAGCATCTCCGGCGCGCAATCGAGAATCGTCCCGCTATCGACGCGACCGGCGCAATTGAACAGGATGTCGATCGGACCGGTCCGCGTGGCCACCGCCGCGATCTCCGCCACCGACAATACGTTGAGCCCAAGCACGGCGACCCGCGGGTCCGCCTTGGGCATATCCGCAAGAGCGCTTTCGTTGATGTCCGTCGCGAAGACTTTTGCGCCCGACGCCGCCAAAGCCAGCGCCGAAGCACGGCCAATGCCTTGTCCGGCCGCCGTCACCAGCGCCGTCTTTCCCGTCAAATCGAACATACCCAATCCTCGTGCCCGTTACGCCGCGCGGTACTTGCGCCAAGCTTCCGCCGTGAATTCCACGCCATGGCCCGGCTTGGTCGGAACGAGCAACATGCCGTTCTCGACTTTCAGTCCTTCGACCAGCAGATCGTCCATGAACGGGTAGAATTCCACATAGGACGCGCGCGGCAACGCCGCCGCGACGTGGATATGCAGCACGGTCATAAAATGCGGCGCGAGCGCCAATCCGGCGCTGTCCGCGATGCGCCCGATGCGCATCGTCTCGGTTATCCCGCCGACGAAGCACATATCCGGCTGCACGACATCGACGGCGCCCGACAGGATGAACGGCATGAAGTCGCGGCGGGAATGGACGTGCTCGCCCATCGCGATCGCCATCGGCAGCGCCTGGCGCAGGCGGCGATAGCCTTCGATATCCTGGGACAAAATCGGCTCTTCGAACCAATGAACGCCGAAATCGGCGAGCTGGCGGCCAAGCCAAAGCGCGGTGGGCAGATCGAGCCGTTCGTTCGCGTCGCACAGAATGCGCGGCGCATCGCCGATCGCCTGGCGCACCGCGCGGATGCGCTCGATATCCTTGCCCGGCTCGCGCCCGACTCGGATCTTCACCGCGTCGAAGCCGTCGCGGATATAGCCCGCCGAAAGCTCGACCAACTCGTCGATCGGAAGGCTGGGACTCGCCTTCCCGCTGCCGTAGCACGGCACGCGGTCGCGCACCTGGCCCAGCATCCGTGCGATCGACATGCCGGCTTCGCGCGCGCGCAAATCCCATAGCGCCACGTCGATCGCCGCGATCGCCATCGCGGCGATACCGTGCCCCAATCGATGGGTGTAGTGGAACAACTCGTCGTTCAGCGCCTCGACATCCATCGCCGCCCGGCCATGTACGCGCTTCAACAGCACCGTATCGAGCAACGCCTTGACCGCCTCGCCGCCGCCGTAATCGGAGGTGAAGGTCCAACCCGTCCCGCGCACACCGTTGTCGTTCTCGAGCGTCACGCCGATCAGCTCGAAGAACTCGTCGCTGCGCTCGGCAGCGGCGCGGTTCGAGGCGAAACGGAGAATCCAGCTTTCGGTCTTCCTGATCGTCATCGGTGTTCCATCCATCGTCAGTCGAGCAGCGCCACGCTGCGGTCGGGTGAGAAGGTTAGTTCGACGGTAGCTCCCGGCTGCGCGGCGGCGGGCGGGGTCGTCTGCACCCGGATCTCCGTGCCGTCGGCAAGCGTCACGAAATAGTCGATCAGACCGCCGGTGAATGCCGTCGTGCGGACATGGCCGCGCAGCACGTTGCGCCCGGCGACGGCCGATCCCGCCGCGCCGATCGCGATTTCCGCCGGGCGGACAGATATGGTCGCCGATCCGCGCGCGGCCGCTTCGGCGAGCGCGCCGGCGGCGACGCGCAGCTTCGTGCCGTCGGCCAAGGTCCCGGCGAGCCCGGCCCCTTCGGCGCCGATATTCCGCAGGGCCAGGAGATTCGTCAGGCCGATGAAGCCGGCCACGAATTTCGATTTCGGCGTGTTGTAGATTTCCGTCGGCGCGCCGAACTGAACGATATTGCCGTCCAGCATCACGGCGATGCGGTCGGACATCGCGAGCGCTTCGTCTTGGCTGTGCGTCACGTAGACGCCGGTGATGCCCAAACGCTGCTGCAACGAGCGGATCTCGAAACGCATCTGCTCGCGCAAGACCGCGTCGAGGTTGCTCAGCGGTTCGTCGAACAACAGAATTCCGGGCTCCGTCGCGATGGCGCGCGACAATGCCACGCGTTGCTGCTGTCCGCCGGACAATTGACCCGGATAGCGCGTCGCGAATTGCGTCATACCGACGATCTTCAGCACCTCGGCGACTTTCGCCTCGATCGATGCACGTTCGCGGCCGCGCCGCTTGAGGCCGTAGGCGATGTTGTCGGACACCGTCATGTGCGGCCACAACGCATAGCTCTGAAAGACCATCCCCAGATCGCGTCGCTCAGGTGGCAATTGCGCGGCACCGTCGACCAGCACGCGATCCCCCGCCACGATACGCCCGCTGTCGGGGCGCTCGAGACCGGCGATCATGCGCAGCGTCGTCGTCTTGCCGCAGCCGCTGGGCCCGATCAACGCGATCATCCCGCCGGCCGGGACGTCGAACGTCACGTCCCGGACGGCGAGAAACGATCCGAAGGACTTGCGCAGCCCTTCGACCTTCAGCGCGATGCCGGCGGCTTTATCGGCCGAGGGCTTCATGGAACTTCCGCGCCTGCGTACGCTTGTTCTCGGAGATGAAGCCGGAATCGACGTTCACGATCTTCACCTGATCGAGCGCCGAGCCGTCGGGGAATTTGTACGCGACGTCGTTGCGCACCGGTGCGCCGCCCAGCGAGGCCGGCATCAGCGCCTGCCCTTCTTCCGAGATAATGAAGTCGAGCCACAGCTTGCCGAGCTCTTTCTGGCGCGAAGCGCGCATCAAGCCGAACGCGGACAGCTCGCCCGGCGCGCCCTCGATCGGCCACACGTTGCTGGTCGGCTCACCGCGATTGGCGGCCGTCTGCGCATTCGCCAGCAGATTGATCCCCAGCGGACGCTCGCCGCTGACCGCCAAGTCACGGATCGTGCCGTGCGAGGATTCGAGATGGACGCCGTTGGCACCGAGCTTCTTGAAATACTCCCAGCCGTATTTCGCCGGATCCTGCTTGACGAGATGGTCGGCGATGAACCAGACGAAGGATTGCACCGACTGCGACGAGTTCGGGTCAGCCATCGCAATCTGGTTGCGCCATTTCGGCTCGAGCAGATCGAACCAGCTTTTCGGCGCATCCGCCGCTGAAATGCGGCGCGTGTTGTAGTGGATGAGATAGAGATTCACGAAGGCGGGCGTGAACACGTCACCGGGGCTGCGCATCTCGGCGCGTGCCTTCTCGATACCGGCGGCCTTGTAGGGTTCGAACGCGTCGTGCCGACGCTGCAGATAGGCGATCGATGCATCGTTGAGCCCGACGACGTCGGCCTTAGGACTGCGGGCGCGCAGTTCGAGTTCCAGCGTGGCGAGCAGCTCTTCACCCGGCTGACGGAAATGATCGACGCCGATACCGGGGTTCTTCGCTTCGAAAGCACGCGCGAGCGGCGCCACCTGCGAATTCTCGTAGGCAGAGTAGATCGTCAGTTTGCGCGCCTGCGCCGAGGCCGGAACGATCGACGCGGCGGCGAGCCCCGTTCCCGCACCTATCAGAAGCGCGCGGCGGGAAATATCGTTATGTTTCGTGCGTTTCATTGTGTCCTCCCTTTTATGCATTTGCGTTTATCAGGTTGATTCAGCCGCCCATGCGTATGCCCGCTTTGCGCGAAAGCGCGGCCGCTGCCCCCAAAATGGTGGCGACGGAAACGAACATCGTCATGCCGAAGGCACAGGCCTGCGCGAGACCGCCATTGCCGTTCCAGATGTCGAGCAGGACGGTCGATAGTGTTTGGGTGTGGATGCCTTTGAGGATGATCGAGGCGCTAAGCTCGGGAAGCGCCAGCACGAAAACCAACAGCCATGTGTAGATGAACGTCTGGCGCATCATCGGCAGAGTAATGAACCCGACTGTGGTGAGGCCGTTGGCGCCCGCAACGCGCGAGGCTTCTTCGAATTCTGGCGAGAGCTGGATCAACGCACTTTGGCTTGTTCGCACACCGAAGGTTACGAAACGCGTGATGTAGGCAACGAACAAGATGCCGAAAGAGCCGTAGAGCCCCAACATGTTGAGTGGCGGATTGAGGTAGATGACCGCCAGCGCGATGGCGAGCGCCGTCCCCGGTACGGCAAGCGGAATGATCGACAAATAGTCGAGCAGTGAGCGTGCCGGAATTTTGGATCGCACGACAACATGCGCGACGAGGAAGCCGAGAATGGCGACCAGCGTCGCGGCCGATGCCGCCAGCGTGATCGATAATTGCGCCGCCGCGCGCACCGCCGGATCCGCGAAAACCACGCGATAATTGTCGAAACTCCAGTTCCCAGCGCTGAACCCGAGCCCGACACTTTTCATCAGCGAGATCACGAGCATCCCGCCATAGGGCACGATCAACGCCGCGAGCACATAGGCAATCCCGAGCGCCGTAAACGCGTGGCCGACCCAGCCCAAATCGGTGTCGCGGCCGCCGAAGGACTTACCGCCGACCGTGCGGAAGCGTTCGGCCTGACGCGTGCTGCGGCGATAGACGACCAGCGCCACAAGCGACATCAGAATCAGAATGATCGAAGCCGCAGACGCGCCTTTGAAGTCGAGCCGGATGAGGGATTCCCGGATCGAGATGGTCAACACGTTGAGCCGCAGCATATGCGGCGGACCGTACATGGCGAGGCTACCTGCGAAGGCCAGCAACGCACCCGACATCAGCGCGGGCCGCATCAGCGGCAGCGTCACATCGCGCAAGGTTTGCAGCGCGCCCGCACCCTGCACGCGCGAAGCTTCCTCCAGCGCGGGATCAACGTTGCGCAAGGCCGGCACGAGCGTCAGGAAGACGTAGGAAACGCCGTGCGGCAACGCGGTGAAGATCAGGCCCCACAGCGTGAAGATATTGAGCGGCCCCGACATGATGTCGAGATCGAAGACGCGACGCAGAGCGAGATTGAAGTACCCGACATTGGGCCCGGCGAGCGCGATATAGGCCATCGCGAGCAGGAAATCGGGAGAAACGAGCGACACGATCATCGTGGCGCTGACGATTGCTTTGCCACGCATGTTGGTGCGCGCGACGCCGAACGCCAAAGGTGCGCCCACCAGCACGCTCAACACCGCCACGCCCGCCGCGACCAACAGAGAATTGCGCATCGCCACGCGCAGCTTGGGATCGTCGAAGAATTCCCGATACGCGGCGAGGGTGAAACCGCCGTCGGTCAGGCTGTCGTAAGCCATGTAGCCGATCGGAATGGCGACCAGATAGCTAAGGCACAGGAAGCCGATCAGCCACGGCACGAGCGGCCCGATGGGATAGCCGGAACGAGGCTGTGCGACGGCGCTCACGCGTTCACCGGAAAGCGCGGCCCAGGCCTTCTCCGGCCCTGCAAAACGAGCTCAAACCACTGCTCCGCAATGCAATTTCCTCCCAGCCCTGGCGCCTGCTCGGTTCCGAACAGAAACCTTGCTTTGCCATGTAAGCGTTTTCATAATCTAGTGATCGAAGTCGAGCCCGTCAAGAAAAACGCGCCGATGCCCGCCTACAGCTGAATGTCGCCGAAACGAATATGGGGGAACCGCCGCCGATGACCGATGTCACGATCGATCGAAACTACGGCTATGGCGCTGCCGTCGCGCGCTACGCCGCCGGCTCGGCTAAATTCCCCTATCCGGATGCGGTCCGCGAGAAAGGCAAACTTCAGCTCCTGGATACACTCGCCGCGATTGTTTCCGGCGCCGCCCTCGAAGCCGGCATCGCGGGAAGGCGTTACGCGGAATCGCTCGGGGGGCGTTCCGTCGCGTCGATCTTAGGGACCGATGCGCGCGCATCCTTGGTTGAAGCCGCACTCGCCAACGGCATGTCGGCCCATGCCGATGAATCCGACGACTCGCACGAAGAAAGTCAAACGCATCCCGGCTGTGGCGTCTTGCCGGCGGCGATGGCGGTCGCGGAGGAATTGGGCAGCTCGGGCGAGGCGCTGCTGCGCGCCACGATTCTCGGCTACGAAATGACGATCCGCTTCGCGCGCGCGCTCGGCGCGGGCATGACGTTCAAAGCATCCTCGATGTCGAGCCACGCCTACGGTCCTTTGTTCGGCGCAGGCTACGCTGCGGGCGCCCTGATGGGCTTCGACGAGCATCGCTTCATGGTCCTACTGAATTATCTCGCGCAGGAAGCATCCGGGCTGACGACGTGGCGGCGCGACGAGCGGCATACGCTGAAAAGCTACGTCTTCGCGGGCATGCCGGCGATGAACGGGGTGAAATGCGCCGCGCTGGTACGTGCGGGATTCTCGGGCGGCGGCGACGTGTTGGAGATGAACGACAGGAACATGCTCGACGCGATCACCGCCAAGCCGAACCCGATGGCGTTGACGGATCGCCTCGGCACGCGGCACGAGATCCTCGATACGGATATCAAGCTCTATCCGGTCGGATATCCGATCGCCGCTCCGCTCGGGGCGCTCGAGAAGATCATCGCGGATCACCGGGTGACGGCCCTGGAAGCCAAGCGCATTCGCATTTTCTATAACGAGGACTGGTACAAGGTGATCGGCGACAAAAGCCGTATGCCCGACGTCAATCTCCGCTATTGCATGGCGGTCACGCTGGTTGACGGCAAACTGACCTTCGATGCTGCCCACGATGCCGAACGGATGCGCGATCCCGCCGTCGAGGCGGTTGGGCGGCGTATCGAGTTTCTGGGGCCATTGCCGCAACTTCAGCGTTTCGACAGCCGTGTCGAGATCGACACCGAACGGGGCACCTTCGGCGCGGATCAAGACCGCAACGTCCTTGGCCGGGCCGAGAATCCGATGTCGAAAGCCCAAGTGCAAACGAAGGCACGGGAATTATTCTCGACCGTTCTAACGGCCGGCGCCGCGGACAAGCTCATCGAGACCGTGGATCGGATCGAGACGGTTGCCGACGTCGGGGAAATTATCCCTTTGATGACGCCGGCACGCCCATAAAGGATCCGGCGACTTTCATCGAGGCATTGCTGTACGGGCGAGTATAAATCCGGGCGGCAAGTTCTCCGGCTTATCTAGACGGTGGCGCACAAAAAAACCATCGATCGCCTCAAGTAAATCCCGATTCGGGGGAGCGATCGGTGCTCGCGTTGTGGCGCTAGCGATTACACGTTGACGGTATAGAATCTGCTTGGCGATCGTCACGAACCTGCCGGCGTCCCCCGTCGCGCAAAACTTGGCCCAAGGCTCGATCTCGCCCCAAAGACGTTCAGCTTGCTGCATATCACCGCGGTCCAGAAAACGGTTGAGCGCAACCATCTTAGACGTCGGCAATCCCGCGAAGCCGAGAACTGCACCGAGACATCCCCTCTTGCGATCGTCAAGAAAGGACACTTCGTCGGTCGTCAGATTCTCTGACATCGCCAAGGACGAGAGCTGGTCGACTGCCAATAGATCGTCCGCACCAGCGATCGACGCTCGCGTTCCACCGGCCGAAATCAAGAATCCTTCAGCACCAGCTTCAGACAAATCTTGCACTGTTTCGCCTATTGTACCCCACCTCGTATCGATGCCGGTCACGACGGCGCAGACACCGCGCGCTGCATCCCTAGCCCGGGCAACGATGTCAACCGCCTCTGTGAGAGAAAGTGCGGCGGCTTCACCGAGGACGGTATTCACAACCAAGCCGTCCGGTGATCCAGCGACGACTTCTGCGAAATATGCACGCAAGGACGGCCAGTCAATCGAACCGTTCGACCAGAACGGCGTCACGCAAGCCGCGTAAATTCCCTTCGTAAAATCGAACACGCGATACTCCCATCTCGCCTATGGATCACAATCAGCTTGGGAACAACTCGCCGAGTTGCGTAACTTGCGCCTGGGTCAGATAGCTGAGCGCCTTCGGGCCATTAAGCAGCAGATAGAGCTTTGCCGTCTCCTCGAGTTCCTCGACGGAATAGACCGCGTCGTCGAGCGATTTGCCCGCGACGATGGGGCCGTGATTGGCGAGCAGCACGGCATTGTGCTTCTCGGCCAAGGCCGCGACCGCGTCGGCGAGCGAACGCTCGCCCGGCGGATAGTAGGGCACGAGCGGCAGCTTGCCGATGCGCATCACGTAATAGGCCGTGATCGGCGGCAACACGTCGCCGGTGTCGTCGTGGCACATGCACGACACCGCGACACAATGCGTGGAATGCAAATGCACAATCGCCTTGGATACCGGGCGTTTGCGATACATCGCGAGATGCAGAAACGCTTCTTTCGACGGCTTGTCCCCGCCGACATGCGTGCCGTCATCCGTAACTTTAGAGATGCGCGCAGGATCGAGCCGCCCCAAGCAGGAATTGGTCGGCGAGATCAGGAAGCCACCTTCGACGCGCGCGCTGATATTGCCCGAACTACCGTGCGCGTAGCCACGTACATAAAGGGATTCTCCGTGGCGCGCGATCCATTCGCGGATCCCCGTTTCGCTGCTGCTCACGTTTATCCTCCCTCGTCAGATACTCCGAAATCGATCGTACCAGCCAAGCCCCTCTTGGGTCGTCGTGCGCGGCTTGTATTCTGCGCCGATCCAACCTTCATAGCCCAGTCGATCCAATGCCCGGACGATATGACCGAAATCGATCTCGCCTTCGTCCGGCTCCGCGCGGCTGGGAACCGCCGCGATCTGGACATGGCCGATCGACGCCAGATGGGCTTCCAGTTTCTTCGTCACGTCGCCTTCCATGACCGCGACATGATAGACGTCGAACATCAAACGGAGATGCGGGAAACCGAGCTCGCCGATGATTTCGAGCGCTGGTGCGATCGTCGAATAGAAATATCCGGGCTTGTCCCGCCGATTGAGCGGCTCGAGCAGAATCCGGAGCCCCTTCTCGCCCGCGATATCGGCGGCGGCGCGAAGGTTCCGTAAGAAAGCCGGACGGGCTTCCGCGACGACCGATGGATCGATCAGCCCCGCCATCACATGAACGCTCGCGGCGCCGGCACGCGAAGCGTAGTCGGCGGCAATGCGCATCGACGCCAGAAAATCCTTCTCGCGGCCCGGCAAGGCCGCCAATCCGAACTCGCCTTTCGCCGTGTCGCCGAGCGGCGAGTTGAGCGCCAGAAGCTTGACCCGGTGTTGCGCGCAAGCCCGCGCGACATCCGCCGCCGGAACTTCGTACGGCCAATGCAATTCCACCGCGCCGAAACCCGCATGCGCCGCCGCAGCGATCCGCTGCGCCAGCGGAAGTTCGGTCCACAAAAACCCGAGATTGGCGGAGAATTTCGCCATTAGCCCCTGCCCTTGCCGGTCGCGAGAGCGCCAAGCGCCGCCGCGAAAAAATCGTCCGCGCCGAAATTGCCGCTTTTGAGCGCCAAGCGATAGGGCGACGCGCCCGCGACGGTCAAGACCGGCACGCCGGGGTCGATCTCCGGCCCGACGCGCATCGTCGTAACGCCCAACGCCGAAACGACGGCGCCCGAGGTTTCGCCGCCGCCGATCGCCAAACGCGTGAAACCCGCGTCGCGCAACGCCACCGCCAGCTTGCCGAAGAAGCTTTCGAGCGCTTCGGCCGCGACCGTCGTTCCGTAACGCTGTTGCGCGGCGCGCACCTCGGCGGGATCGGCGCTCGAATAGATCAGCGGCGACTTATCTTTATTGGCGCGGGCGAAATCGAGCGCCACGGCGACATCCATACGCTTTTCGATCACCGCATCGGCGGAAATCGCCAGCGCAGGATGCGACGCGGCATGCGCTTTCACTTGGCGGCGCGACGCTTCCGAGCACGAGCCGCACAACGCCACACCCGGCCCCGCGATGAAGGGCTCGGCCATCGGTTTCGCCGCCTTGCCGCTTTTGACGAAATTCGCCGCGAGCCCCTTGCCGATGCCCGAGCCGCCGGTCACGAGAACGTCGTCGGCAACCGCTTCGCCCAAAACCAGAAGATCCGCGTCGTCGACCGCATCGGTCACGGCGAAGCCCTGCCCCTTCGCGATGGCGGCATCGAGGGCCGCGCGCACGGCGCTGGCGCCTTTCTTCACGGTCTCATAGGCAACCAAGCCGACCGGCACATCGGTTTGGTACGACAGCCAGCGGCGAATATCGGAATCGGTCATCGGCGTCAGCGGATGGTTGCGCATGCCCGATTCCGCCAATGGCGTGCCGTTGACGAACAGATTGCCCTGGTAAAGCGTGCGGCCGAGCGACGGCGCCACCGGGCAGACGATCGCCATCTTGGCGCCGAGCCTGGCGCGCAAGGCTTGCGCAACCGGGCCGATATTGCCGTCCTTCGTGGAATCGAAGGTCGAGCAATACTTGAACAGAAATTGTTCGCAGCCCGCCGCGATCAACCATTCCAGCGCCGCCAATGATTCGCGCACGGCATCGGCGACGGGAATCGTGCGCGTCTTCAACGAAACGACCAGCGCGTCGCAATCGGGAGCCGCACCTTGCGGTATGCCGACCGACTGAACCGTCGCCATGAAGCCGCGCACCAGCGTATTCGCGGCGTCGCTCGCGCCGGTGAAATCGTCGGCGATCACGCCAAGCCGCATCGCGTCTTCTCCGCTTTCGTTCAAGCCACTACGATACCGCTTAGTTCTTCGTCGATATATGCCCGTATGATCGCATCGATACTTTCGTCGACGGGGAACCCGAACCGAGTGGCCGCATCGCATGCGAAGGCTCTCGGCCACGATCCGACGATCCGCGCGATCGTATCGTCGGGGGACCGGCGCACGCGCGCGACCGCCTTGGCGCCCGCGACGCGCGACAAGGCATCCAACATTTCGCCCGCGGTCACGGTGATGCCCCGGCCCGTCAGCGCATGATCCGCGCCAAGCGTGGCCATATCGATTTCGGCTGCATGGATCAGGGATTGGATGGCGATGCCGGGCGATGCGATCCATGCGGCCACGTCGTCGGCGACGGGTAGTACCGCGTCCTTACCGGCAAGCGGCTCGCGCAAAATCGACGACAGGAAACTCGATGCCGCCTTGTTCGGGGCACCCGGGCGCACGACGATCGTCGGCAAACGTAGCGCGACACCGTCGACATAGGCTTTACGGGCGTAGTCGGCGACGAGCAGTTCGCCGATCGCTTTTTGCGCGCCGTAGGAAGATTGCGGCGTCGTGC
Source organism: Alphaproteobacteria bacterium (assembly GCA_017308135.1). Lineage (NCBI taxonomy): Bacteria > Pseudomonadati > Pseudomonadota > Alphaproteobacteria > Alphaproteobacteria bacterium. The sequence goes on along the minus strand of JAFKFM010000007.1, from coordinate 221,904 downwards.
GCTGGCTGTCGGGGACGATATCGGGCAACCGGCCGCCGAAGACGGCGAGCGAGGACGAGAACACGAAACGCGGGCGGTTCGCCGCAAGGCGTGCCGCTTCGAGCAGACGTCGCGTCCCTTCGACGTTGACCGCGTAGCCGAGCGGGAAATTCTGCTCGGCTTCGCCCGAGACGATCGCCGCGAGATGAAAGATGTAGTCGGGCGCGCGGCGCGCCAGCAGGCCGTCCAAATCGCCCGCGACGATATCCACGGCTTCGGCGGACGCCGCCGTGCCGAGATCGGCGATTTCGGGCGCCTTGAGATCGACGAGATGCACGGAACCAAGGGGGCGCTTGCCGATACGGCCCTGCGCCAGCAAGCGGCGCGCGAGTTTGCGGCCCAGCATGCCCCCGCCGCCGACGATAAGTACGCGCGCGCCGTTCATCGCGCCGCCTCGTAGCCGAAGAAATCGACCATCTTGCTGATCTGCCCGAGCATCATTTCGCGGCCGCCGAAGGCGACGCAGCCGCCGTCGCGCGCGAGCTTCAGCAGGGGCGTGACTTCCGGCTTCACCACAGCGTCGAATACGACGAGTCCGGCGGCCAGCTTTTCGACCGGCAACGGCAGGCGGGCGTCGCCCAACATTCCGATGGGCGACGCGTTGATAAGAATATCGGCGCTATCCGCGCTCGCCGGGCCGGTCGTCGTGTCGATCGCCGGATCGACGCGCTTCACGCGCGCCGCCAATTCGGCCGCCCGCGCCGCGTCCGGATCGAACAGCCGCAATCTTGCGGGCGCTTCATGCGCGACGGCGACGGCGATCGCCGCGCCGGCGCCGCCGGCCCCGAGGATCTGCACGGTCTTGCCCTTGAATCCCAAGCCGCGCCGGCGGAACGCTTCGACGCAGCCGATCCCGTCGAAAATATCGCCTTCCCAGACGCCGTCTGTGTTTCGCCGCAGGGCGTTGATGGCGCCGACCTTCGTGCCGTTCGAACCGATCTTCCCGGCGAGCGGCACCGCCCGCGCCTTGTAGGGAATCGTGAAGACCAACCCGTCGAGATTCGCCAGACGCATCAATCCGCCGATCGTCGCGTCGAATTCGTCCGGCAGCACATGCAGCGGCAGCATCAACGCGTTCACGCCGCGGCGTTCGAACTCGGCGCCGAAAAGTTCCGGCGACTTCACCTGCTCGATCGGATGACCGACGATGCCGAACAGCCGCGTGCGACCGTTGACATACGCGACCTCGTCCGGAACGTTGGAATGCGCGACCGACATCGTCGTGTCCTTTCCTCAGGTCCGCCGCACGACGCGGCGCGGGGTCCGCGCGGCCCGGCTTGCTTTGGCGATATCGGCGGCCAGCCCCATCGGCGCTTCCGCGAACAGGCGCCCATCCATGGTGCGGATGTCGTCCGCGATCAGCGGCTTGAACGCCATATGCGCGACAATATCGCGCTCGATGTCGATCCCCGGCGCGACTTCGACCAGCCGAAGCCCATTCGCCGTGGCGTGGAACACGGCGCGTTCGGTTACGAAAACGGCCGCGCGTCCCTCCGCTTCCGCCATCTTGCCGTTGTAGCAAATCTGTTCGATCGCCGGGACGAACTTGGCGTGCCGCCCCTCGCGGACGATCTTCAATCGCCCTCCCTCGATAGCGATTTGCAGCCCGCCGGCCGTGAACGTGCCGCTGAAGACGACCTTCCGGGCGTTCTGGCTGATATTGATGAATCCGCCGATGCCGACGATCTTGTCGCCGAAACGGCTGATATTGACGTTCCCGGACGGATCGACTTCGACGAAGGATAGGAACGCGACGTCGAGCCCGCCGCCGTCGTAGAAATCGAACTGGTAGGGCTGATCGACCATCGCGTCGTAGTTCTGCGCGGTGCCCGAATCCGGGCCGGTCAGCGGCGCGCCGCCGATGAAGCCTTGCTCGTTCGTCAGCACGATGCTGTCGAGAATGTTCTCCTCGGCGGCGACGGCGGAAACGCCCGTCGAAATGCCGGCGCCGAGATTGCAGATCGCGCCCGGAACGATCTCCATCGCCGCGCGCCGCGCGATGATCTTGCGTTCCGAGAACGGCAGACGCTTCAAGTTCTCCAACGGAACGCGAAGTTCACCCGAATAGGCGGGATTGTAGACCGTCGCGTATGTCTGGCGCTGCTCGGGATCCACGACGATGTAGTCGACCAGGATGCCCGGGATCTTCACCTGGCGGGCATTGAGCGTGCCGCGCTTCGCCAGGCGCTTGACCTGCACGACGACCGCGGCGCCGAGACGTCGGCCCGCTTGCGCGCTCGACAGCATTTCGCCGGGGATCGCTTCGTGTTCCATCGTGACGTTGCCGTCCTCGTCGGCCGACGTTCCCCGCAGCAGCACGACATCCAATGGAAACGGCTTGAACCGGAGCCACTCTTGTCCGTCGATCGTCAGGAGTTCGACCAGATCCTCCTTCGCGCATTTGCTCTGGCGCGCGCCCAGCTGGCGCGGATCGACGAAGGTGTTGAGGCCGGTCCGCGTGATCAGGCCCGGGCGCCCGGCCGCGATCTCGCGCGTCAGCTGCGCGATCACACCTTGCGGGATCGAATAGGCTTCGATCTTGTCGTCGAGCGCCAATTGGATCAAAGGCGGCGAGTCGATCAGCGCACCCGTGATGCTGCGTTTCAGCATTCCCGGATGACGGAAGCGCGCGGCACCTTGAAGCTGGCGATCGCCGATGCCCACCGCATGGATCAAGGTCAGGTCGCGCGGCTGGCCATGCGCGAGGAAACGCGCCTCGATCGCCGCCAGGATCGTTTCCGGCACGCCATGTCCGCCGCCCGAACCGCTCACCAGAATACTGTCGCCGGGTTCGATGATGCTGGCGATCTCAGAGGCCTCGACGACTTTCATACCGTTCTCTCCCCATCGCTCCCGATCCGGGGCGGGATTGACAATTTCCAGCAATTCTGTAACCGGTTACAAAGATATCGTCAACAATCATGCCGCGGGCTCGACCGGGGCGATGGAGGAAGAAATGCCGCTGCTCGGCGAAGGATTGCTCGCGATCTGGAACGACATCGCGCCGGAGGCCGAAGCGGCGTTCGCCGAATGGCATGTCCGCGAGCACATTCCCGAACGGGTCGGCGTCGCCGGATTTTTGCGCGGCCGGCGCTACGCGGCCGTCGAGGGCACGCCCAAATACTTCAACTTCTATGAAACGCGAACGCCCGATACGCTGCGCTCCGCCGCCTATGTCGAACGATTGAACGCGCCCAGCGATTGGACAAAGCGCGTCGTCGCGCATTTCAAGAACACGTCGCGCACGATCTGCGCCGTCACGCGATCGTTCGGAATCGGCGGCGGCGCCCATATCGCGACCTTCCGCGCGACGTCAGGGATGGCGCCGGCGCGGTTCGCGGCGAATATCGCGCGCGTGCTCGGCGATGCGATGGCGGCACCCGGGATCGTCGGCGCGCATCTCGCGGCCGGCGAGGCGCCGCCGCCCGGCGCGCCGACCGCCGAAATGAAGCTGCGGGGCGGAACCGACGCGACGATCGGCTGGCTGATAATGGTGGAGGCCGTCGGCGTTGACGCCCTTTTCGCCGCCTGCGACGCCGTATTGCAGGCACCCTTCCTTCAAGACGCCGGCGTCGAGCGTTTCGAGCGCGGCGTCTATTCGCTTCAATACACGTTGTCCGCCGAGGAGTTGCGCCAAACGGTGCCGACGCGCTAGCGTCGGGCGGACGGCCTTTCGACCGTCGCCGGGGAGCGTTTTTTTGTCGACGAAACATCGTCCCGCGACGCGGGCAAAGCGGGCGCAAGCGAAGCAACCCGACGCGAAGCCGGCACCGGCCAAGCCGGCGGGCAATGTGGGCTTGCGCCAAGTCGCGAAAGCCGCCGGCGTATCGACCGCGACGGTCTCGCGCGCCATCAACAAACCCGAAGTCGTTTCGCAGGAGTTGCGCGAACGAATCGCCTCCGTCGTCGAACGTCTGGGCTGGGTCCCGGACGGCGCCGCGCGCGCATTGGCCACCCGCCGGTCGGGTGTATTCGGCGCGGTGTTCCCCACCCTGACCCACGGCGATTTCGCGCGCGCCGCGCACGCGATCCAAGACGAGCTTTTGAAGCGCGGCTACACGCTGCTGCTCGCCTGCTCGGAATACGATCCCAAGCAAGAATTCCAGCAAGCCCGCAAATTCGTCGAACGCGGCGTGGACGCGCTCATCCTCGTCGGGCAATCGCACCACGCGGATCTCGCCGCGTTTTTGGATCGCCAACGCGTCCCGACGATCAATACCTTCGCCTACGATCCGACGGCGCACGGCACCTGCGTGGGGCCGGACAATCGAAAAGCCCTGTATCGCCTGACGAAGTACCTGATCGAGTTCGGGCACACCGATTTCGCGACGATCGCGCAGTCGACCGAGAGTAACGATCGGGCGCTCGCGCGCCTGGAGGGCACGAAAGACGCGCTCGCCGAACGCGGTTACGCGATCCGCCCGCAGCATATGCTGTTCGGGCGATGGTCGATCGACGAAGGCCGCAAGCTTTGCCGCCAGTTGATGACGACGTCGCCCCGCCCCACGGCGATCGTCTGCGGCAATCCCTATTTGACGATCGGCGCCGTGCTGGAGGCGCAGGAGATGGGGCTGCGCGTGCCCGACGACGTCTCTATCGTCGGCTACGACGATATCGAGATCATGGCGCAGATCGCGCCGCCCATCACCACGATCCGCGTGCAGAGCGACTTGGTCGGGCGCTTCGCCGTCGCGCACCTCATCGCCCGATTGGAGGGCCGCGACGCGCCGGTTCCGTTCGAGTGCGACGCGGAGATCGTCGTTCGGAAATCCGCGGGTCCCGCCCCCCGATCGGCGGCGCGCCGCCGCTGATGCGGCATCCGGCGTTGATAATCCATATGTAACCGGATACATTTCCGATCAGCGACGCATTCGGTCGCATCATTCAGGGAGATACGCCATGAAGCTCGTCCGATACGGCGAACGCGGACAAGAACGCCCCGGAATTCTCGATGCGGCCGGCGGGATACGCGACCTTTCGTCCGTCGTGCCCGATATCACCGGCGCCGCGCTGTCGCCGAACACGCTCGACAAGCTGCGGGCGCTCGATCCATCGAAGCTTCCGGCCGTCCCCGGCAAGCCGCGCTACGGCGCGCCGATCGGCGACGTGCGCAATCTGCTGTGCATCGGCCTCAACTACACCGATCACGCCGAGGAAACCAACGCGCCGATCCCCACGCAGCCGATCCTGTTCGCCAAACATGCCCAAGCGCTCAGCGGCCCGTTCGACCCGGTGATCCTGCCGCCAGGCTCGCGCAAGCTGGATTGGGAAGTCGAGCTCGCCTTCGTCATCGGCTCGCCGGCCTGGCACGTTTCCGAAGCCGACGCCTTGAAGCATGTCGCCGGCTATTTCGTCATGAACGACATTTCGGAGCGCGAGTTTCAGATCGAGTGGGAAGGCCAATGGCAGAAGGGCAAGAGCTATCCGACCTTCGCGCCGGCCGGCCCTTGGCTCGTCACCGCCGACGAGATCAAGGATCCGCAAAATCTCGATCTTTGGCTCGACCTCAACGGGAAGCGCGTCCAGACCGGGACGACGAAGCGCATGATCTTCTCGATCGCGCATATCGTCGCGTATCTCAGCCGCTTCGTCGCGCTGACGCCCGGCGATATCGTGACGACGGGCACGCCCCCGGGCGTCGGTCTCGGCATGAAGCCGCCGGTCTTCATGAAAGCCGGCGACACGATGCGCTTGGGGATTTCCGGTCTGGGAGAACAAGCCCAAACGGTCGTCCCCTATAACGACGCGATGGGCCAAGCCTGGAATCGCGGCGAAGGCCTGAAAATCTGAACGCCCGAAGATCAGCGCCGGATGCCGTGCGTCCGGCGCTCGATCTCCAACAGCGCTTCCAGATCCAGCAATTCGTAGATACGCCGCTCCTCGACGGCGCCGTCGCCGCCCACGGTCGGGTCGCGCTCGCGCCGGGCCAACGCCGCGTAGGCGGCGCGCAATGCACGGGCCATGGCGAAAATCGGCGTCGCCGGATCGCCAATGAGGCCGTAACCGAGAGCCGCCATCTCGTCGAGCGACAGCGACATCTCGCCCAATCCGCCCAGCGGCACCAGATACATCAGCGGCGCCGGCAATCGTTCGGCGAAGTAGCGCAGATCCTCGGCCGACCGCGCCATCGGCAGCAGAATATCCGCGCCGGCGCGCGCATAAGCTTCCGCGCGGCGCATCGCGTCGTCGCGGTCGGTGGCGCGCACGCCGTTGGTCCGCGCGATCACCAGAAATTCGCGCGATCGGCGCGCGGCGACGGCCTGCTCGATCTTCCCGACCATCAGTTCGATCGGCACCAAATGCTCGATGCCCGCGTGATGATGCACGCGCTTGGGCAGCACCTGATCCTCGATCTCGATCGCGTCATATCCGGCGGCTTCGGCATGCGGAATCACATGGCGCAAATGCACCGGATCGCCCCAGCCGCATGTCCCGTCCATAATCAGATGGATGCCGCTTTGCGCACGGATGGACACACCCGTCCGCACCATCTCTTCAAGGCCGAGATTCGCTTCGAGGCCGCCGTTGAGGAAACCGAGCGCGCCGCCGCCGACATAACCCGCCTTGAAGCCCGCCGCTTCGGCGTATTTCGCCATCAGCGGGTTGAGGACGAGCGGCGCGTAAACCTGGCCCCCGTCGAGCGCGCGCCGCAACGTGGCGTCCGCAGGCATCACGCCCCGGCTTTCGTCAGGCGCGCGCCGGTGACCGGATCGAACAGGACGGATTTCGAGAGGTCGAACGCCAGTTTGGCCGACTGACCCGGCCGCGGCTCGGCGCCCGGATGCACGCGGCACAGCGCGCGCCGGCCGTTCAATTCGGTGAATACGAGCGTATCGGGACCTGTGGGCTCGACCAGATCGACCTTGACCTCAAGCATCTGAAGTTCGGCGAGCCCTTCACGGACCGAGAGGCTGTCCGTGATGCGTTCGGGCCGAATACCGAGAACGACATCCTCGCCGACATGCGCGTCGTAGTTCCCGTCGAGCGAGATGCAACGCAACGATCCGCGCGCGACCCGCGTATCGACCGAGATCCCGTACCCGGCGCCGGCCTTCTCGAGCTTGCCGGGCACGAAGTTCATCGGCGGCGCCCCGATGAAGCCGGCCACGTACATATTGGCGGGCGCATCGTATATCTCGCGCGGATTGCCAAGCTGTTGGACTACGCCATCCTTCATGACGGCGATCCGATCGCCGAGCGTCATCGCCTCGATCTGATCATGCGTCACGTAGCAGATCGTCTTGCCCAGGCGCCGATGCATCATCTTGATTTCCGCACGCATCTCCAAGCGCAGCTGCGCGTCGAGATTGGACAGCGGTTCGTCGAACAGGAACAGCGTGGGATTGCGCGCCAAAGCGCGCCCCATCGCCACGCGCTGACGCTGCCCGCCGGAAAGCTGGCGCGGACGGCGATCGAGCAAGTGCGATATCTGCAGCGATTCGGCGACGGTATCGACGATGCGCTTCTGCTCGGCTTGGGCGATTTTACGCACCTCCAGGCCGAACGAGATGTTCTCCCGCACGGTCATGGTCGGATAAAGCGCGTAGGATTGGAACACCATCGCGATGTCGCGGCTTTTGGGCGGCAGATCGTTGACGAGACGGCCCCCGATCCAGATCTCGCCGCGCGAGATCGTTTCCAGCCCGGCGATCATGTTCAGCAAAGTCGACTTGCCGCAACCGGAACTGCCGACCAGGATTAGGAACTGGCCTTCCGCGATATCGATGTCGATGCCCTTCAGCACTTCGACGCCGTTGGGATACGTCTTGTGGACGCCGCGAATACTGAGACCGGTCATGTTCTAGCCCTTGACTGCGCCGGCCATCAGGCCGCGAACGAAATATCGGCCGCCGAGAATGTAGACGAGCAGCGTCGGCAGCGCCGTGATGAGGGCCGCCGCCATATCGACGTTGAATTCCTTCACGCCCTCGGAGGTGTTGACGAGATTGTTGAGCCCCACCGTGACCGGCCGGGCCGCTGGACCCGAGAAGACGACGCCGAAAAGGAAGTCGTTCCAGATCTGGGTGAACTGCCAAATGATGCAGACCATGAAGATCGGCAGCGACAGCGGCAGGAATATCCGGCGATAGATCATGAACAGCCCCGCACCGTCGACCCGCGCGGCTTTGACGAGCTCAACCGGAATGTTCACGTAGAAATTCCGGAACAGCATCGTGGTGAAGGCGATGCCGTAGACGACGTGGATCAGGATCAATCCGCCGATCGTATTGGCGATGCCGAAGAAGCCGAGGAACTGGGCCGCCGGCAGCAGGATCGCCTGGAAGGGAATGAAGAAGCCGACCAGCAAGCCCGTGAATACGATATCGGCGCCCGGAAACCGCCATTGGGCGAGCACGTAGCCGTTGATCGATCCCAACAAGGACGACAGCAGGACGGCCGGAATCACCATCTTCACGGAATTGAAGAAGAAGGGCTGCAGGCCGTCGCAGCGCACGCCGGTGCACGCCGTGCTCCACGCTTTGATCCAGGCGGCGTATTCGAACCGCGCCGGCAAGGCGAGCAGATCGCCGCGGCGCAGCTCCTCAAGCGACTTGAACGACGTGACGATCGTCACGTAGATCGGGGTCAGGAAGATCAACGCGAATACGATCAGCGTCGCGTAGATCGCGACCCGGCCGATTGTGACCTCACGCGGCATTTCGCGTCGCCCTCGATTCGAGATACATCAACGGCACGAGGATCGCGACGACCATCGCCAGCATCATCATCGCCGAAGCCGCGCCGATTCCCATGCGGCCGCGCTCGAAAGCGTAGGTGTACATGAAAATGGTCGGAAGAATCGTCGACGTTCCCGGGCCGCCGGCTGTCATCGCGACCACTAGGTCGAACGTCTTGATCGCCAGATGCGTCAGTATCAGCATCACCGAGAAGAACACCGGGCGGATCGTCGGCAGAACGATACGCCGATAGATCAGCGGCTTCGACGCGCCGTCGACTTGCGCCGCCTTCACGATCTCCTCGTCGACGCCGCGCAAGCCCGCGAGGAACAAAGCCGCGACGAAGCCCGTGCATTGCCACACCGCCGCGATGACGACGCAGAAAATCGCCCGGCTGGGATCGCTGAGCCAATCGAAGCTGGCGCCGCGCCACCCGAGCTGCTCGGCGACATGCGAAAGCCCGAGCGACGGATTCATAAGCCACTGCCACGCGGTGCCCGCGACGACCTGGGAAAGCGCCAGCGGATAAAGATAGATCGCGCGCAGCGCGCCTTCCGCGCGGATGCGCTGATCCAGCAAAATGGCGAGGGTCAAGCCGACGATCGTCGAAATCACGATGAACGGCGCCGCGAACCAAAACAGATTGGCGACGGATTCCCACCAGACGTCGTTGTCGAACAGTTCGCGATAACGGTCGAGGCCGACGAATTCGTAGCGCGGGAGCAATCGCGAACTCGTAAAGGACAGATATCCGTTCAAAAACACAAATATATAGACGAACAACAAACTCGCCGCGACGCTGGGGGCGAGGACGACGGCGGGAAGCCAACGATCGAACAAGATCGACAGTGCGGGGAAGCGGCGGGCGTTCGTCACGGGCGTTCGACGTCCTCGGATTGCTTACGTCTCGATTCGCTTCGGTACTTGGGCGAGCGCTCGTGGGGTGGCGCTCGAAGTTTCGGCTTGCGGGACCGCCACCGGCCCGCAAGCCGCACTCTAACCTAACTACAAGACGTCAGTTGTTGCGCGCGGCACGGGCCAAAGCCTGAACCGCACTTTGCGAGTCCTGGTTCGAGTTGAGGAACCGCGTGACGACGTCGCGGACCGCGCCGAGCATCGCCTCCGGAATTCCCTGGTTCATCGCCGGGACCAAGCCGTTCGCGCGCGACGCGCCTTGCATGTCGTTCGACGACTTTTTCGCGCAATCGTCGAAATTGGACAGCGAGACCGTCGTGTTCGCCGGAATGGCGCCTTTGTAGAGGGCCGCTTCCGCCTGGTACGCCGGGTCCATGATCATCGACGCGAGCTTGTTCTGCGCCGGCGTCGCGGGCTGGTTACGCTGCTTGAAGAAGACGAAGGTGTCGGCGATGAACGTGAACATCCCTTCGGTCCCCGGCCGCGCGGCGCAGACATAATCGACGCCCGGTACCTTATTGGCGTTCGCGAACTCGCCCTTGGCCCAGTCGCCCATGAACAACATGCCGGCCTTGCCTTCGATCACCATCGCCGCCGCGATGTTCCACGGACGACCTTGGATGCCGTCGTCGAAGTAGCGCTGCGATTTACGCAGGATGTCGAAGACTTCGACCATCTTCGGCGAAGTCAGCGTCGCTTGGTCCTGTTCGAGGATCGCCTTGCGATAGAAGTCCACCCCCATCGACTGCACGATACCTTCGAAATAGACGCCGTCGTGATACGGCGTGCCGCCATGCGCGATGGGAATGATGCCCGCCGCCTTGAACTTGTCGGCGAGATCGAAAAGTTCGTTCCAAGTGGTCGGAACCTTGCCGCCGACCTTATCGAGGGCGGGCTTGTTGATGTACATCCAATTGACGCGGTGGATCCAATGCGGAACCGCGTAATAGGTCCCTTTGTATTTCAGCGCCGCGTCGATCGCGGGCGGCAATTCGCGGTTCCAATTCCCGGCGATCGCGTTCAATCCGACGAGCGCGCCTTGATCGGCCCAATCCTGAATGACGGGGCCGCGCATCTGAACGGCCGCCGGCGGATCGCCAGACACGGCGCGCGTCTTCAACACGGTCATCGCATTGGCGCCGCCGCCGCCGGCGATGGCGGAGTCCTTCCAATTGATGCCCTCTTTCTCGAGCCGCTGGCGCAGCACGTTGACGGCTTTGGATTCGCCGCCGGAGGTCCAGTAATGGAGAACTTCGATATCCTGCGTCTGGGCTTGCGCCGCCACGGCGCCCGCCATCAATCCCGCGGCAACGAAAGCCGCAATAGCCCCTTGTTTCACGGCGCGATCTCCTCCCGATGAACCGTCCTTCGGACGGCGTTACGCGTATGTAACCGCATACATTATGCGTCCGTCAACGACATTCCGCATGCAGAGTGAAGTATCGCCGTTTTTATTGATATATCTCGAGGTTCCGCGACGGACGGCGATGTGCGGCGGTTCGTCATACGAATGATATGCGCTTTTTATGAAAGCGCTTTCCTAGGCATGCACCGTCAGCTTCCGCGAAAAACCGGGCTTCTTTTGGCGAAGAACGCGCGCATCCCCTCTTGCAGATCGTCGGAATCGAAAATCGCTTGTTGCGCGACCGTCGAAGCGCCAAGCGCCGCATCCAATGCCTCGTCCAAGGATTTCTCGATCAGCATTTTGCCCAAGCGGTTCGAGATCGGACCGCGCGCCGCGATCACCTTGGCCCAATCGCGCGCGGCGTCGAGGGCGGTCGCGTCGGCGGTCACGCGGTCGACGAGGCCCCATTCCAAAGCGATCCGCGCGTCGATCGTCTCCCCCATAAACAACAGTCTTTTGGCCCGGGCCGGCCCGACGAGCCGCGCCGCCCGGACGGCGCCGTTCGCCGCAAGCCCGCCAAGGCGCGATTCGGTCAGTCCCAACGCGACGCCCGCGGCGGCGACGCGCAAATCGCAGGCGAGCGCCAGTTCCAGCCCGCCGCCCAGCGCCGGGCCGTCGATCGCCGCGATCGTCGGCATCGGCAGGCGCGCGAGATTTCGCAGCACCATATCTTCGAACAGAATCTTGTCCTCGCTCGCATTGCCGCGAAGATGGGCGAATTCCTTGATGTCGCTGCCCGCGCAAAAGGCCCGCGCGTCGCCGCCGTGCAGAACGACGCAACGCACGTCCCGATCCTTCGCCAACGCGTCGATCGCCGCATTGAGCGCGCGCAACGCGTCGCGCGTGACGAGATTCAAGGGCCCGTTGCGCAGTGCGATCTCCGCGATCGCGCCGTCCTTCGCCGTCTCGATCATCGCCCGCGCGCCCGTTCTCACCGGGCCGCGCGGCGCTTGGGATCGACGCCGTGCAGAACGCCGATACGCGCGAAATGCCGATGGATGCGATCGACATAGGCGGTGAATTCCGGCGCATCGCCAAGCACGAGCGGACGCGGGCGCGGCAGGGTCACTTGGATATCGTCGATGACTTCCCCCGGGCTCGGGCTCATCACGAGTATGCGGTCGGACAGCCCGACCGCCTCCTCCACGCTATGCGTGATGAACAGAACGGTCGGCCGGCGACGCAGCCAGAGGTCTTCGAGATCGGCGCGGACTTCCAGCCGCGTCAACGCGTCGAGCGCGCCGAAAGGCTCGTCCATCAAAATCACGGCGGGATCGTGAACCAGCGTGCGGATCAACGATACGCGCTGGCGCATGCCGCCGGACAGCTGCGAGGGATATTTCGACATCGCATGCTCGAGTTTGAGCTGCGCGAAGAGTTCGCGCGCGCGCTTCTCGAGCGGCGCGCGATCCATGCCCCGGATATCGGCGTGCAGCATCACGTTTTCGAACGCGGTCCGGAAATCGAGCAGCAAATGGTCCTGAAAGGCGATACCGACATCCGTTATAGGACGATCGACGCGCCGGCCCGCGACGACGATCTCCCCCGCCGATACGGGCAGAAGCCCGGCGACCATCAACATCAAAGTGCTTTTGCCGCACCCAGAAGCGCCGACGACCGAAACGAAGGCGCCCGCGTCGATCGTCGCGTTGACCGGGCGTAACGCTTGGAACGGCCGCGAAGTCTCCTCGCCGAAGACCTTCGCGACGTTCCGTATCTCGATCGGAACGCCTGAGCCGGGCGCGTCGTTGGTCGGTGCGGTCACGTTATCCCTCGCCTTTCGTCTCGCCCGACGCCGCGACGGCGGCGAGCGGCACTTTCGACACCAGAAGCGCCTTATGGCCCTTCTGCACGATGGCGCCGTCTTGGTTGACGAGTTCGACTTCGAAATTCGCGATCGCCTGCGTGGGACGCGACTTGCTGTCGCGCAATTCGACGATCCGATAATTCACGAAGATCGTGTCGCCGATGAAAATCGGGCCGACGAACTTCCAGTCGGATATTCCCAGAAAGGCGATGGCGGTTTCCCGCAACTCGCCCGTCCGGGCCCACATCAAACCGTGGGCGTAGGCAAGACCCAGCATGCCGTGGGCGACGCGACGGCCGAACTGGCTCGCTTGCCCGTAGACCTCGCTTGTGTGCAACTCCGAAAAGTCGCCCGTAAGGCCCGCGAAGCCGATCAGGTCCGCTTCGCCGATCGTCCGTCCGGGACTGCGGAACCGCATCCCCACGTGAAGATCCTCGTAGCGATATCCGATCCTTCTTTCGCTCGTCATGCCGGGTCTCCCGTCAAGTATCGGCGTTCACTTGCAAGCGCGCATTTCCGCGTCGGGCGGCAGGAACGCGTTGGTGTAGTAGCTCTTCGGATCCTGCCCGGCCGGCAGCAAGCCCACTTCGGACAACAGCGCCTGCGTGCGGGTCCAGTGCGCGTCTTCTGCCTTGCCGAGATATTTCGCGTCACCCGAGCAGAACAGCGGTCCGATCGCTGCCAGTTCCGACGCGGCGAGCTTCTCGTTCACTTCGGGGAACACCGTGCGCAGATGCTGGACCGTGCGCGCCGGATTGTCGATCGCGAAACCCCAGCCCTTCAGGCTCGCGGCAATGAACTTGCGCAGCACGTCGGGCTGTTCGCGCGTGAACGCGGTCGACGCGAAAATCGAGGTGCTGACCGTCGGCACACCGTAATCGGCGAACCGATAATTGTCGAGTTCGGCGCCCTGCGCCTCGAGTTGGATCTGATAGGCGTCCATCGAACCCAGGATCGCGTCGACCTGCCCCTGCAGCAAGGCCGGCACCATCGACGCCGGCGGCATGTTCATCAGCGTCATGTCGCTTTCCTTCAAGCCGTTGGCCTTCAGGAACAGCGGCAGCATCGTCGTTTGCGACGAACCGGCGGGCAACCCCACCCGCTTGCCCGCGAGATCCTTGATCGACTTGATGTTCGCCTTCTTCAGCGCCGAAACTTCGTTCGGATTCGACTGATAAACCGTCGAAACGATCGTCATGGGGGCGCCGCGCGCGATCAGCTGGCTGACGGCGACCGCGTCCGCGTAAGCGATCTGCGCGCGCCCGTTCGCGACGAGCTGAGCTGTGTTGCCCGAGCCGTTGCCCTGTACGATCGTCACGTCGAGCCCGGCCGCCCGGTAATAGCCTTCGCCGACCGCGGCGGCAAAGCCCGCATTGGGGCCGCCCGCCGTCCAGTTCAGCTGGAACGTCAGCTTCGTTTGCGCCGACGCGTCGGCGACGGCGAGGACCATCGACGCCGCCCCGATGGCGGCCGCGAGAATTCGTCCGATACGCATGTTCATTCCTCCCTATTTTGCGATTTGATTCGATTCGCGCCTTAGCTGCGGCTGATCCGCTGCCACGGCGTCATCACCCACTCCGCGATCTCCACGGCGTAGTTGATGATGATTCCGATGACGGTAAGAACGACGAGAACCGCGAAGGTCAATTCGAGGTCCATCTGACTGGTGCCGCGCAAAAGCACGTAGCCCAAACCCTGATTCGCGCCGACGAACTCGGCAACGATCGCGGCCGTCGCGGCGATCGTCGCGGAGGTCTTCAACCCCGCGAAAATCACCGGAAGTGCGGCGGGGAAGCGCAAGTACCGGAACGTCTGCCAGATCGTGGCGCCCATCGATTTCGTCAGATACAGGTAGCGCTGATCGAGAATCTGGAAGCCGCTGATGCTGGCGATCAACAAGGGAAAGAACGTCATCAGCGTCGTCAGCAGAATCTTCGATTCGATTCCGAAGCCCAGCCAGACCAGGAACAACGGCGCGACCGCGATCTTGGGGACAAGCTGCAAAAGGACGATCGGCGGATAAAGCGTCTGCTTGGCCAAACGCGACAACGCGATCACGAGCCCGGCCGGAATGGCGGTCACGACCGTCAACGCGAAGCCCGCGACGATCTCGGTCAGCGTGACCTGGGAATGCGTCCACAACATCGGCGCATCGGCGATCAGCCGGCGAAACACCGCGTCGGGCCCCGGCAACAGATAAGCGGGAATCTTGAACTGGTGAACGGCCGCCCACCAAGCGGACACGATCGCGACGAACGACAATGGCGGCAACACGCTCCAGCCGAGCGCCAACAGCGCACGCGCGAGGGGCCCGCGCCGGCGCGGCACGAACGATGGGACTGCGGTCTTCTCGGAGTTGGCCACGCCGCTCACTCGTATCCTCCCTGGCGGTCCGCGATCGATTTTTCGACGCGGCGATGCCGGCAACCGACCGAATTGACTTCGGATGCGACAATATGTAACCGGTTACAGGATTTTGATGCGTCCGTCAACACGCGCGAGCGGCATCGGGACGAACCGGGAGGATTCGAATGAAGATTGTAACGGCGGACGATGCGGCGTCGCTGATTCCCAACGGGGCAAGCATCCTCGTCAGCGGGTCGGGCGGCGGACACGCCATCCCGGAAATGGTGCTGGAAGCGATCGAGCGCCGATACCTTGAGTCCGGCTCGCCCGCCGGCATGACGCTCATCCACGTCGTCGGCATCGGCGACCGCCGGACGAAGGGGGCGGCCCGGTTTCGCCATCCGGGCATGCTCAAACGGTCCCTGACCAGCGCCCTGATCGACTCGCCGCCGCTGATCGAACTCGCGCAGAACGACGCGATCGAATCCTACACCTTGCCGCAAGGCGCGTTGTCGTTGCTTCTGCGCGAGATCGCCGCCGGCCGCCCCGGGCTGGTGACGCGCACGGGGCTGCATAGTTTTGTCGATCCACGCCACGGCGGCGGGCGCCAAAGCCCTAGCGCGAATGAGGACCTCGTCGAATTGCTGACGCTCGACGGCAAGGAGTATCTGCGCTTCAAACCGTTCGCGATCGACGTCGCCGTCCTGCGCGGCACGACCGCCGACGAGGACGGCAACGTGACGATGGAGCACGAAGCCATTCTCGGCGAAATGCTGTCGAGCGCCCAGGCGGCGAGACGCCAGGGCGGCATCGTCATCGTCCAGGTGAAGCGTCTCGCGCGTCGCGGCACGTTGCCGGCGCGCGCCGTGAAAATCCCTGGCATCCTGGTCGATTTCGTCGTCGTCGATCCCGATCAAACACAGACATACGCGACCGAATACAGCCCCGCTTACGCGGGCGAGTTCAGGGTCCCGCAAACGGCGTTGAAGCGCGTGCCGTTCGACGTCCGCAAGATCGTGGCAAGACGCGCCGCAATGGAGATCTTTTCCGGCGCGATATGCAATCTGGGCTCCGGCATCTCCACCGGTATCGCCGCCGTCGCGTCGGAGGAGAACATCCTCGATCGTTTCGTCCTCACCAACGAGCAGGGCTTCATCGGCGGCGCGCCGTTGACGGGCGTCGACTCGGGCGCCGCGCAGAACTACGACGCGGTAGTCGATCAACCGTATCAATTCGACTTCTACGACGGCGGCGGGTTGGATATCGCATTCCTGTCTTTCGCCCAGGTCGACGCGCGCGGCAACGTCAATGTCAGCCGCTTCGGCACGAAGATCGTCGGCGTCGGCGGGTTCATCAATATCAGCCAGAACGCGAAGAAGGTCGTCTTCAGCGGCACCTTCTCCTCGGGCGGGCTCGAGGTGGAGACCGGACGGGGCACGTTACGCATTACGCGCGAAGGCGCGCATCGGAAATTCATCGGGAACGTGGAGCAGCTTTGCTACAACGCCGAATTCGCGATGGAGGAAGGCCGCAAAGCCGTTTTCGTCACCGAACGCGCCGTGTTCGAGACCACGGCCAAGGGGCTGCGGTTGATCGAGATCGCGCCGGGCATCGACATGACGAAGGACATCTTGTCTTCGATCCCGTTCCCGATCGAGATCGCGGCGAATCCCGCCGTCATGGACGCGCGTCTATTCCGTCCGGAGCCGGTTGGACTGGCCGAGCGCTTCCGGTAGGCGTCGATTATCGTTACAGAATGTAAACGGTTACTCCATTGAGCGGGCAAAAGGCGACAGATCGCACAGCGGCAAACGATCCGACCAAAGCGGGAGCCTGGGACCAAAACGGATTGCCATCGTCGCGATCGAAACGCCCGCATTCAATTTGCGCGTGTCGGATATCGGCTGAAGGGCCGTATCGGCGGCCAACGCGGTACCAACAGGGAATAAACAAAAAAGCCCCGGTCGGAAACCGGGGCCTTTTGTTCGTCGGGGCCGATGGTGGGCGATGTAGGGCTCGAACCTACGACCCGCTGATTAAGAGTCAGCTGCTCTACCAACTGAGCTAATCGCCCTCTCGGCATCGAGAGGCGCGCTGTGTAGCAAGCCCCCCGGGCTTTGTCGAGCCCCGTTTGCAATAGGGCAAGTCCCTGTGGATAAACGCTTTTAGAGGCTTACGTATCGCCCCGGCGCGGCACCACGACGTCGCGATGCACATAGACGCCGATCAGGATTCCGAATCCGAACAGCAAGGTCAGCATCGACGTGCCGCCATAGGAGACGAGCGGCAGCGGCTCGCCCACCACGGGCACCAACCCCATCACCATCGCCATGTTGATGAGCGCGTTGAGATAGATCCCCGACAGCAGCCCCACCGCGACCAAGCGGCCGAACTGGCTGCGCGCGCGCAACGCGATGGCGAGGCCGTAGAGCACAATGATGGTGTAAAGCCCGATCAACACCAGCCCGCCGACGAAACCGAATTCCTCCGACAGCATGGTGAAGATGAAATCGGTCTGCTTCTCGGGCAGGAATTGCAGATGGCTTTGCGTGCCCCCGCCCAGCCCCTTGCCCCAAATCCCGCCCGAGCCCAGCGCGATCTTCGACTGGATGATGTGATACCCCGCCCCCAGCGGATCGCTTTCGGGGTTGAGGAAGGTCAACACGCGCTGGCGCTGATAATCGCGCAGCAGGCTCCAGGCGATCGGGACGGCCCCCGCCGCCGAGGCCGCGACCAGGATGAATTTCCACATCCTGACGCCCGCCATGAAGAACACGATCGCCGTCGTCGTCAGCACGACCAGCGTGGTGCCGAGCTTGGGTTGCTTGAAAATCAGGAAGGCCGGCACCAGCGTCAACAGGATCGGCCAGACGAGATAGAGCGGATTGCCGATCTGCTCGTGATTGATGCCGTGGAAATAGCGCGCGATCACCAGCACGATCGAAATCTTGGCGAGCTCGGCCGGCTGGATCTGGACGAAACCCAGATCGAGCCAGCGTTGGGCGCCCATGCCGACCTCGCCCATCAAATCGACGGCGACCAGCAGCACGACCGATAGCGCGTAGAACGGATAAGCCGCCTTCATCCAGAAACGGATATCGACGGTCGCGACCGCGATCATGATCGCGAAGCCCATCGCGAAGCGCGAGATCTGGCGCGACGCCCACGGATCCCAATCGCCGCCGGCGGCCGAATAGAGCATGACGAAGCCGATGCTCGAGACCGCAAGGATCGTCAGCGCCAAGCCCCAGGTGATCTGGCGCAGCTTCTCGCCGAGGCTGAGACGCTTATTCGATTGGCCGAGGGCGGAATGGGCGGGCATCAGCCGCTCCGTTCCGCGATGCGCGCCGGGCCTTGCGGGCGCGTGCGCTCGCGCTCGCGTTCCAAGCGCATCGCCTCGCTCAGAACTTCCTTCGCGATCGGCGCCGCGACCGACGAGCCGCCGCCGCCATGCTCGACGATCACCGAAATCGCGTAACGCGGCGATTCGAGCGGCGCGTAGCCGACGAATAGCGCGTGGTCGCGTTCGCGCCACGGCACTTGGTCGGGTTTGCGCAAGCCCACGCGGCGTTCTTCCTCGGTGATGCGGCGCACCTGCGAGGTGCCGGTCTTGCCGCCGAAAGTCCAGTTCTGATCGACGATGCGCTGGCGGAATGCGGTCCCCCGCGGATCGTTGATCACCGCGCGCATACCGCGCAGCATGACCGCGAGATTGGCTTGCGGCACGCCGATCGGCGGAAAATTGCCTTGCGGGCGTTCGGCCAAGCGCCGTTCCTGCACGATATCGCGCGTAAGATGTGGCGTCACCGCGAAGCCACCGTTCACCAGCCGCGCCGTCATCGTGGCGAGCTGCAACGGCGTCGTCAGAACGTAGCCCTGGCCGATCGACGCGACCAGCGATTCGCCGGTCGCCCAGCCCTTGCCGGTGCGCGCCTGTTTCCATGCGCGCGTCGGAATGATGCCGCCGCGCTCGCCCGGCAGATCGATCGACAACGTCGAACCCAAACCGAAGCGCCGCGCCATTTCGGCCATACGCTCGGGCCCTATGCGGCGGCCCATTTCGTAGAAATAGACGTCGCAGGATTGCGACAGCGCTTCGACCATGTCGAGCGGGCCGTGGCCGCCGCGTTTCCAGCAATGGAATTTATTGTCGCCCAATTCCATATGGCCGGGGCAGTTGACCCGGAAATCCGGCGAAACGCCCGATTCCATCGCCGCCAGCGCCACCATCATTTTATAGGTGGAGCCCGGCGCGTATTGGCCGGAGATCGCCTTGTTGGTGAGCGGCGCTTTCGAATTGGCGAGCAACGCGCGCCACGCCGGGCCGGAAATGCCGCGCGCGAATTCGTGCGGATCGTAGGACGGGTGCGAGACCATCGCCAGGACATCGCCGTTGGTGACGTCCATCACGACGGCGGCGGCACTTTCCTCCTGCGCCAAACGCTTGGCGGTGAATTCCTGCAGCGTGGCGTCGAGCGTGAGCACGATATCGTGCCCCGGCTCGCCTTCGTTGCGCGCAAGCTCGCGGATCGGCCGGCCCAGCGCGTTGACTTCGATCTGCGTGTTGCCGGCACGCCCGCGCAACGCGAGATCGTAGACGCGCTCGATGCCGTTGCGGCCGATGCGGAAATCGGGAAGTTCCAACAGCGGATCGCCGGTCAAATCGCTTTCGGCGGGCGGCGCCACGTAACCGATCAGATGCGAGGTGGTGTCGCCGAAAGGGTAAAGCCTTGTCGAGCCCACATCGATCGATACGCCGGGCAGATCGGGCGAGTTCACCGCGATGCGGCTGACATCGTCCCAGGCGAGATTGTCCTTCACCGTCACCGGCAGGAAGCGGCGCTTGCGCGACACTTCGCGCAAAATGCGCCGGCGCTCGGTTTCGGAAATCGGCACGATTTCGGACAACGCGTCGAGCGTGGCGGCGACGGAACCCGTCTGCTCGGCGACGACGACGACGCGGTAATTGAGCTGGTTCTCCGCGACGACCCTGCCGTAACGGTCGACGATGCGCCCGCGCGGCGGGGCGAGCAGGCGCAGATTGATGCGGTTGTCGTCGGCCATCGTGCGGTACTTGTCCGCTTCGACGACCTGCAAATAATACATGCGCCCGATCAGCACGCCGAACAGCGCCATCTTGCCGCCGGCCAGCAGCGCCAAGCGCCGCGTGAACAGCTTGGATCGGGCGGCGTCGCGATCGCGGTTCATGAGGCGGTTCATCGTCCCCTCACCCCGCCGTCAGGAAGAGGCGCTGCACACGGCCCAGCACCGCGCCGATCGCCGGATAGATCGCGATGGTCAAGGCGAGTTGCGTCGCGAACAACGCGACCGGGACCGAGAGATGCGCCGCCGCATAGGCGACGATCGCGGTGACGATCGCCGCCCCCGTCGCGATCAACGCGAACGACGCCCAGATCAGCCAGAACGCTTTGCCGCGGAAAAATTTGTGCTGCGCGACGATGGCGTAGTGCACGAGCAGCAGCACCAGCGCGTTGAGGCCCAGCGGCGCGCCCGACAACGCGTCGTCGAGCAGACCGACCAGAAAAGCGCACCACGCCGGAAACAGATCGGGCCGGTGCACGATCCAATAGAAGGCGCAGATCAGCACGACATTGGGGGCAAGCATCGAATATTCGGGGATCGGCAACGGCACGACCGAGAGCAGCACGGCGAGCACCGTCGAGATGACGGGCAGCGCCAGCTTCAACGACCGGTCGAGCTGGGCGAAGACAGCGCCGACCATCGCCGCGCCCTAACGCCCGCGCCGGGGCTGCGGCGGCGGTGCGGCGACCGGCAGCGTGCCGGCCAGGCCGTAATCGACGATGCGGATCGCCTCCAGGCGATGGAAATCGGCGAAGGGGCGCACGCGCACGCCGTGTTCGCCGGTCTGCACCACGATGCCCACCGGCAGGCCCGGCGGGAACACGCCGCCATCGCCCGACGTCACGATGCGATCGCCCAGCTGGGGCCGCGCCCCCGACGACAGGAAGGTGAGCTTGGGCATATCGGAGTTGTCGCCGTCGATGATCGCGCGATCGCGCGTGCCCTCGATCTGCACGGGCACATGGCTGTTCAAATCGGTCAGCAGCAACACGCGCGCCGCACGCTCGCCCGTTTCGCCCACGCGCCCGACCAGACCGTCGGGCACCAGCGCCGGCTGGCCCTTCGCGATGCCATCACGCGTTCCCGCCGCGATCAGCACCGAACGCACGAAGGCACCGCCAGCATCCGCGATCACGCGCGCGGTGACGAAGGTGAGGCCCGGCTCGGTCGCCACGCGCTGCATGTCGCGCATCGCGCGGTTTTCGGCTTCGAGATTGCGCGCGACTTGCTGCCAATGCAGCAGGCGGAGATTTTCCTCGCGCAGACGGCGGTTTTCCTCGTGCACGTCGGCGTAGTGGCGCGCCGTGTCGATCATGCGCGCGGCCGTGTCGATCGGCTTGCCGATCGCGTCGAGTATCGGCGCCACCCCATCGACGACCGTCATGCGCGCGCGCTCCACGACCGGCGCTTCCGCCTTGCCGAGCACGAGCAGCCCCACCGACGCGCCGATCAACCCGGTGAACGCCATGCGCTGCAGCAGCACCTTCAGCGGTGCCGTCAGCTTCATGGTGGTCCCGGGTCGCGCCATCGGCGAAGCCTCAGTACATCGTGATCAGAACGTTGCGCAGCGTCTTCATCTCTTCCAGGCAGCGGCCCGTACCGAGTGCGACGCACGACAGCGGATCGTCCGCGACGGACACGGGCAGGCCCGTGGCGTGACGCAGCACGAAATCGAGATTGCCGAGCAACGCGCCGCCGCCGGTCAGCACGATGCCCTTGTCGACGATGTCGGCAGCGAGTTCGGGGGCGGTGTGTTCCAGCGCCACCTTCACCGCTTCGACGATCGCGGAGACGGGCTCCGACAGCGATTCGGCGATCTGGCGTTCGGAAATCGCGAGTTCCTTGGGCACGCCGTTCATCAGGTCGCGGCCCTTGATCTCCATCACGCGGCCTTCGCCCTCTTCGGGCGGGGCGGCGGAACCGATTTCCTTCTTGATGCGCTCGGCCGAGGATTCGCCGACCAGAAGATTATGGTTGCGGCGGATATAGGCGATGATGGCTTCGTCCATCTTGTCGCCGCCCACGCGCACGGATTTCGAATAGACGATGCCGCCCAGCGACAACACGGCGACTTCGGTGGTGCCGCCGCCGATATCGACGACCATCGAGCCCGTCGGCTCCGTCACCGGCAAGCCGGCGCCGATCGCCGCGGCCATCGGTTCTTCGATCAGGAACACGCGGCGCGCACCGGCACTCTCGGCGGATTCTTGAATCGCGCGGCGTTCGACGGCCGTCGAACCCGACGGCACGCACACGATCACCTGCGGCGACGCGAAGGAGCGGCGGTTGTGAACCTTGCGAATGAAGTGCTTGATCATCTCCTCCGCGACTTCGAAGTCGGCGATGACGCCGTCGCGCAGCGGACGAATGGCGGTGATGTTGCCGGGCGTACGGCCGAGCATCAGCTTGGCTTCGTCGCCCACCGCAAGCACTTGCTTCTTGCCCTTCACGTCGGCGATCGCGACGACCGACGGCTCGTTAAGAACGATGCCGCGGCCCTTCACGTACACAAGCGTGTTCGCGGTGCCGAGATCGATGGCCATATCGGCCGAGAGCATTCCGAGAAGTCGCGAGAACATCGAAACGAAGTGCCTTTCAGAAGAAACTTTGGGGAGCGGTCCGGTCGCCCGGCGCTAACTCCCTTCCATACAAGCGGAATTCGGCGCAATTAAGCCCAAAGCGCCGGACTTGTCGACTGCGCTGCGCCGCCGCATGAAAGCGGCCGATCGCGGCGGCGACACCGGCAAAATTTCGGCCCGGGTTTGCGCCATTGACTGCACCCCTGATGAAGCCCTGTCCCGCCATCCGGCCCTGTGGATAACCCCGGCAAAGCGGCGATCCGAACAAGGTACCAGATCGCCCCCGCGACTGCCTAGGCAAGCCGGATAGCCAAATCGAATCAGAGGCTTAATTTTACCTACCGAGGGACGAAAACTCGGCCGGCACGCCGGGAAGCTGCCCGCGGATCAGCGAAACAGGCCGAGCAGCACGGAAGGTTGCTGGTTGGCGATGGACAGCGATTGGATGCCCAGTTGCTGGCGGACCTGGAGCGCCTGCACCGACGCGGCCGCCTTGCCGATATCGGCGTCGACGACCGCGCCAAGTCCGGTCGTCGTCGCGTCCATCACCGAATCGATGAAGCCCGATTGCAGTTTGAGCGTGCGCGTCTCGGCGGCGACCTGCCCAAGCGCATTGTCGACCGCCTCCTTGAACGTCGCGAGCGTGCCGAGCGACACCGTGAACAAAGTCGGCATCGCGGGCTGATAGGTGGTCAGCGCCGTCGATATCGAGGATTGCGAAGACATCGGCAGCGTGGTGGCACTGACATCGGCGAGGAAAGTTTTGGCGACCGATCCGGACGACAGCAGATTCACGCCGTTGTAGTTCGCCTGCGAGATGAAATTGCTGATCTGGTTGTAGAGCTGGATCGCGTCGCGCCCGTAGATATTCTGCTGGTTGGCGGAAATCGAGCCGTCGAGATATTGCGTCGATTTCGCCTGAAGATTTCCGATAAGGTCGGAGATGTTGGTCAGCGCGGCCATCGTGACTTGGCCGAGCCCCACGCCGTTGGCGAGCGAGCCTTGCACGGCCTGGAAGGCTTGCAGATTGCCGCGAATGCCTTGCGCGACCGAAAAAGTCGACGCGTCGTCTGACGCGTCCGACACGCGATAGCCGGTCTGCACCTGCTTGGACGCCGCGTGGAGGGCCGACTGCGTCGTACGCAGCGACGCCAGCGCGACCATCGCGCCCACATTCGTGTTGATCGAGTTCGACACGGGCGGAATGACCTCCGGCACGAACACACGCTCTCATTGCGTAAATCTTGGAATCGCCCTCGATGCGCGTCAATCGAAGATTGGAGTAGCGATCGGAAACGAAAAAACCCCGCCGGCGGACCGGCGGGGTTTCCCCAAGCGCAACGCCCGAAGGCGGGAAGGCTTAGTTCTTGGCCTTGTCGACCAGCTTGTTCTTGCCGATCCACGGCATCATGCCGCGCAGGCGCTCGCCCACCTTTTCGATGTCGTGGGCGGCGTGACGGCGGCGCATCGCCTTGAACGAAGCCTGGCCGGCGGCGTTCTCGAGCACCCAATCGCGGGCGAATCGGCCCGACTGGATGTCGTCGAGGATGCGCTTCATCTCCTTCTTCGTCTCGTCGGTGATGACGCGCGGACCGCGCGTATAGTCGCCGTACTCGGCCGTGTTCGAGATCGAGTAGCGCATGTTCGCCATGCCGCCCTCATAGATGAGGTCGACGATCAGCTTCACTTCGTGCAAGCACTCGAAATACGCCATCTCGGGCGCGTAGCCGGCTTCGACCAGCGTCTCGTAGCCCGCGACGATCAGCGCCGACAGACCGCCGCAGAGCACGGCCTGCTCGCCGAACAGATCGGTCTCGCATTCTTCCTTGAACGTCGTCTCGATGACGCCCGAGCGGCCGCCGCCGATGGCCGACGCGTAGGACAGCGCGATTTCCAGCGCGTTGCCCGACGGGTTCTGGTGCACGGCCACGAGGCACGGCACGCCGCCGCCCTTCTGGTATTCCGAACGCACCGTATGGCCGGGGCCCTTGGGCGCGATCATGAACACGTCGATGTCGGGACGCGGTTCGATCAGGTTGAAATGGATGTTGAGGCCGTGGGCGAAAGCGATCGCCGCGCCCTGCTTCATGTTGGCCTTGAGATCGTCCTTCCAGAGCTGCGCCTGGAGCTCGTCCGGCGTGCAGATCATCATGACGTCGGCCCACTTGGCCGCGTCGGCCGGGCTCATCACCTTGAAGCCCGCCGCTTCGGCCTTCTTGATCGTGGCCGAGCCCGGGCGCAGCGCGATGGCGACGTCCTTGACGCCCGAATCGCGCATGTTCTGCGCATGGGCGTGGCCCTGGCTGCCGTAGCCGACGACGACAACCTTCTTGCCCTTGATCAGGTTCGCATCGGCATCGCGATCGTAGTAAACGCGCATCTTCTTTTTCCTCTTGGTTTGGAAATCACATCCCGCGTTCGCCGCGGGCGATGGCAACCACGCCGGTGCGGCTCACTTCGGCCAGCCCCAGCGGTTTCATGAGTCCGACGAAGGCGTCGATCTTCTCGCCCGAGCCGGTGATCTCGAAGGTGAAGGAACCGATCGTCGAATCGATCGCCTTGGCGCGGAAAATATCCGCAATGCGCAAGGATTCGACGCGCTTCTCGCCGGCGGACACGACCTTGACCAGCGCCAATTCGCGCTCGACATGCGCACCTTCCATCGTGAGATCGCTGACGCGATGCACGGGGACCAGACGGTCGAGCTGCGCCTTGATCTGCTCGATCACCATCGGCGTGCCGCGCGTCACGATCGTGATGCGGCTGCGATGGCCTTCGGCATCCGTCTCGGCGACGGTCAGGCTTTCGATGTTGTAGCCGCGGCCCGAAAACAGGCCGACGACGCGCGCCAAAATCCCGGGCTCGTTGTCCACGAGCACGGCGATGGTGTGGCGTTCGATGGGTTCGTTTTTCGACATGGGAATTCTCTTTCGACGGAAGGGTTCTAACGGATGAAGCGCGTTCGCCTCAAACCAGAACCATCCCTTCCTCCGAAATCGGACCGCCCTTTTTGTTCGTATCGTCGGGACCGAGCAGCATCTCGTTATGCGGGGCCCCCGACGGGATCATCGGGAAGCAGTTTTCCTTCTGATCGACGCACATATCGACGATGACCGGCTTCTTGATCGCGATCATCTCGTTGATCGTGTCGTCGACCTCGGACGTCTTGGTCGCGCGCAAGCCCACGCAATGGAAGGCTTCGGCGAGCTTCACGAAATCGGGCAACGATTCGGTGTAGCTTTCCGAATAGCGCGAGCCGTGCAGCAATTCCTGCCACTGGCGCACCATGCCCATATATTGGTTGTTCAGGATGAACACCTTCACGGGCAAACGGTACTGCGCGATGGTCGAAAGCTCCTGAATGTTCATCAGCGTCGAGGCTTCGCCCGCGACGTCGATGACCAGCGCATCGGGGTGCGCGATCTGCACGCCCATCGCCGCCGGCAGACCATAGCCCATCGTGCCGAGACCGCCGGAGGTCATCCAGCGATTGGGCTTCTGGAACTTCAGATACTGCGCGGCCCACATCTGGTGCTGGCCGACTTCCGTCGTGATGAACACGTCGTCGCGCTTGGCGGTGATCGCCTGCAAGCGTTCCAGCGCGTATTGCGGCTTGATGATCGTGTCGGATTTGCGATAGGCGAGGCAATCGCGCTTGCGCCACGTCTCGATCTGCGCCCACCACTCGGCCAGCGCCTTCTTGTCGGGCTTGGCGCCCGCGGCGATGCGACGATCCCATTCGGCGGCCAAGGCCGCGATGATGCGGCCGGCATCGCCGACGATCGGCACCTCGACGCGCACGTTCTTGTTGATCGACGACGGATCGATATCGGCGTGGATCTTCTTCGAATTCGGCGAGAAGGCGTTCAAACGGCCGGTGACGCGGTCGTCGAAGCGCGCGCCGATATTCACCATCACGTCGCAGCCATGCATCGAAAGATTGGCTTCGTAGGTGCCGTGCATGCCCAGCATGCCCAGGAACAGCGGATCGGCGGCGGGCATCGCACCCAGGCCCATCAGCGTGTTGGTGATCGGGAAGCCCGTCTGGCGCACGAATTTGGTCAACGCCGCCGAGGCTTCCGGGCCCGAATTGATCACCCCGCCGCCCGTGTAGAAAATCGGGCGCTTGGCCGACAGCATCAGATCGACCGCCTGCGCGATCGCCTTCGGGTCCGGATCCAAACGCGGCGTGTACGAAACGCGCTTGAAGGCTTCGGCACTCTTGTACTCGCCCTTGCCCATCAGGATGTCCTTGGGCAGGTCGATCACCACCGGGCCGGGACGGCCCGAGCGCGCGACATGGAAAGCCTCGTGCACCGTCTGCGCGAGCTTGGTGATGTCCTTGACCAAGTAATTGTGTTTGGTCGCGGGCCGCGTGATGCCGGTCGTGTCGGCCTCTTGGAAAGCATCGTTGCCGATCAGATGCGTCGGCACCTGGCCGGTCAGGCACACGATCGGAATCGAATCCATCAACGCATCGACCAAGCCGGTCACGGCGTTGGTCGCACCGGGACCAGAGGTCACGAGCACCACGCCGACCTTACCGGTCGAACGCGCATAGCCTTCGGCGGCATGCACGGCCCCGCCTTCCTGGCGCACCAGGATGTGCTTGACCGAGTTCTGCAGGAAGATCGCGTCGTAGAGCGGCAATACCGCCCCGCCGGGATAGCCGAAGATAACCTCGACGCCTTGCTCCACCAGCGCCTTGAGGACGATTTCCGCGCCATTCATCTGGGCGGTGTCCTGGGTCGTGGGGGATTTGGCGGCGGTCGACATTGTCTTCTCCTTTGCACGCTTGCGGTATGGCAAGGCGGCGCAAAATAGGGAGGTGACCTACGCCCGTCAACCCATTTTTCTAATAAACATGCGAATTTCGGGAAGCAGACTTTCCGAAAATTGCGCATCGAGCCGGGTAGCTGCCTTGAGCTGGTTGCGGAACCAGGTGCGCTGGCGCTTGGCGAATTGCCGCGTGCTCGCCTTCAAGGCGTTGATCGCATTCTGTAAATCGCATTCCCCCCGAATATGCGCGGCAAGTTCGGGCACGCCCAAAGCGCGCATCGCGGGCAGCGTGTCGGGCAGATTCTGGGTCAAAAGGGCGCGGACTTCGTCGACGGCGCCGTCCGCGATCATACGATCGACGCGAATATCGATGCGTTCGCCCAACAAATCGCGCGGCGGATCGAGCAGCAAAGTCGGCCAGCTCGAATTCTCCAACGGTGCGGCCGCATGGAAATCCGACAAGGCCGCGCCATGCGCTTCGACGACTTCCCAGGCGCGCAGCACGCGCTGCGTGTCGTTGGGCGATAGCTTGGCGCCCGCGACCGGATCGCGGCGCGCGAGTTCCGTGTGAAATGCGACGGCGCCGAGTTCGGCGTGGCGTGCCCGCGCGCGTTCGCGGATTTCCGGCGGCACGGGCGGCACCGGCGACAGACCTTCGACGATCAGCTTCAAATACATGCCCGTCCCGCCGCACAGGATGGGCCGTTTCCCGGCATCATGCGCGGCGGCGATTTCGGCCAAGGCGGCCGCGCGCCATTTGCCGACCGTGCCGTGTTCGGCGGCGGGCCATATGCCATAAAGCCGATGCGGCACCGCCGCTTCTTCCTCGGCCGTGGGGCGTGCCGAAACGACGCGCAATTCGCGATAGACCTGCATCGCGTCGGCGTTGATGACCACGCCGTCGAATTCGCGCGCGATCGCGGCCGCGAGCGCCGATTTGCCCGAGGCCGTGGGCCCCGCGACGATCAACGCTTTCTTGCCTTCGCCTAGCGGCCCGACCATGATCCCGGCCCCATGACCCACGCCCTCGTTCTTACCTCGAACCCCCAAGCGGGGGAACTCGCCGACGACCTATACCGGAATTTGCGGGCAAGCCTCGCCGCCGAATTCGGCGAGGCCGCCCCGCCCCGCCGTTTGGACGCGCATTCGGCGGCCGAATTCCTGCCCGGCGGCGGCGATCCCGAACGCTTGATCGCCTTCGCGCAAACGCTGATCGGCGATCGCAAGATCGACGTCAACGCGGTGCCTCTTGCCGGGCGGCGCAAGAAGCTGCTCGTCGCCGATATGGAATCGACCCTGATCCACAACGAGATGCTCGACGACATCGCCGTGTTGCTCGGCATCGGCGAACGCGTGGCGACAATCACACGCCGCGCGATGAACGGCGAATTGGATTTCCGCGCAGCCCTTGCCGAGCGCGTGGGCCTGCTGAAGGGCCAGCCCGACTCCATTCTCGAAAAAGCCGGTGAAGGAATCGCGGCGATCCCGGGCGGCGCCACGCTGGCACGCACGATGAAAGCGAACGGGGCGCTCACCGCCATCGTCTCCGGCGGCTTCACCTATTACACGGCGCGCGTGCGCTCGGCACTCGGCTTCGATCGCGATTACGCGAATGTGCTGGAGATCGAAAACGGCAAGTTGAAAGGCAGCGTCGCCGAGCCGATCCTGGGCCGCGAGGCGAAGCTCGCCACGCTTGAATCGCTCGCCGCCGAAATCGGGATTGCCGTCGCCGACGCGATTTCCGTGGGCGACGGTGCGAACGACCTGCAAATGCTCGGGGCCGCCGGTTTGGGCGTGGCCTTCCGCGCCAAGCCGATGGTCGCCGCACAAGCCCGCTACCGGATCGATCACGGCGATCTGACCGCGCTCTTGTTCCTGCAGGGCTATACCGCCGACGCCTTCGTGGCGTAGGCTCGGGCGCGTCATGGCCAAGAACCGCATCATCGTCGGCATTTCGGGCGCGTCGGGCGCGATCTACGGCATCCGCGCGCTGGAAGCCTTACGCGCGGCCAAGATCGAAACGCATCTGGTCCTGACGCGCACGGCGGCGATGACCATTGCGTACGAGACCGATTTGTCGCTCGCCGACGTCAAGAAACTGGCCGACGTAGTGCACGCCAACGAGGATCTCGGGGCCGCGATCTCATCGGGCTCGTTCAAGACGCTGGGCATGATCGTCGCCCCGTGCTCGATCCGCTCGGTTTCCGAAATCGCCTATGGCAACACGACGACGCTGCTGACGCGCGCGGCCGACGTGCAATTGAAGGAGCGCCGCCGCGTGGTGCTGCTGGCGCGTGAGGCGCCGCTGCACCTCGGCCATCTGCGCGCGATGACGCAGGCCGCCGAAATCGGCGCCGTCATCGTGCCGCCCGTCCCGGCCTTCTATACGAAGCCCAAGACGATCGACGACATCGTCGATCACACGATCGGCCGCGCGCTCGATCTGTTCGAGATCGACACCGGCCGCGTCAAACGCTGGGGCGAAAAGTCCGGCCCCAAAATGAAAAAGCCCCGCGCCTAGGCACGGGGCTTTTCCTTTCCGCGATCGAACGCGATCAGCCGGGCGACACCGGCAGGCCGACGAAGCGCTGCTCGCCGCCGCGTTCGACCATGATCAACACCGAGCGCCGCCCGGCGGTGCGCTGCTCGCGCACCTTGTCCTGCGCCTGGGCGGGCGTGCCGATTTCGGTCTGCGCGATTTCGACGATCACGTCGCCGGCACGAATACCGCGCTCCTGCGCGACCGAGCCTTCGGCCACCGTCACCACGACGACGCCCTTGGCCTTGTCTCCCAGATTGAAGCGCTGCTTCGTTTCCGGCGTGATCGGCGCGATGGTCATGCCGAGCAATTCGATCTGACCGGCGGGGGCCGCCGGGCTTTGCGGCTGGCGCTGGACGGGGGCCGCCGCTTGGGCCTGCTCCTCCTCCAGCTCGCCAAGCTTCACGTCGAGCGTGACGGTCGAACGGTTGCGCCAGACTTCGACCTTCACCGCCTTGTCGACCGGCGTTTCGGCGACCAGACGCGGCAAGCGGCGCATATCGGTCACGTCCTTGCCGTCGAACTTCACGATCACGTCGCCGGCCTTGATGTCGGCCTTGGCGGCGGGACCGTTTTCCGGCACGCGCGCGACCATGGCGCCGCGCGCCTTGTCGAGCCCCACGCTTTCGGCGAGTTCGTCGGTCACGCTTTGGATATTCACGCCCAGCCAGCCGCGCCGCACGCGGCCTTGGGTGCGCAATTGCTCGACCACGTTGCGCGCGATCGCCGAGGGGATCGAGAAGCCGATGCCGACCGAGCCGCCGGTGGGCGAATAGATCGCGGTGTTAACGCCGACCACTTCGCCCGCGAGGTTGAACAACGGCCCGCCCGAATTGCCGCGATTGATCGAGGCGTCGGTCTGGATGAAATCGTCGTAAGGCCCCGCGTTGATGTCGCGCTGGCGGGCGGAAATAATGCCTTGCGTCACCGACCCGCCAAGCCCGAACGGGTTGCCGATGGCGACGACCCAATCGCCCACGCGCGCGCGATCGCTGTCGCCGAAGCGCACGAAGGGCAGCGGCTTCGGGCTTTCGACCTTCAGCACCGCCAAATCGGTGCGCTGGTCCTTGCCGATCAGCTTGGCCTGGAGCGTTTGATTGTCGTGGAAGACGACGCGGATTTCCTCCGCCCCGTCGATCACGTGATTATTGGTGACGATGAAGCCTTCGGCCGTGATGACGAAGCCCGAGCCCAGCGACTGGCCGCGGCGCTGCGCTTGCGGGCCTTGGCCTTGCGGGTTCTGGCGATCGAAGAAGTCGCGGAAGAATTCCTCGAACGGCGAGCCGGGCGGGAATTGCGGCGCGTCGGGGCGGCGCTGCTGGGGTTGCTGCTGCCCTTGGCCTTGGCCGGGGCGCTGGCCCTGCGCTTGCGCAGGCGCGGCCGTCACGACCTGAATATTCACGACCGCCGGCAGCAGACGCTCGGCGAGATCGGCGAAGGTCGACGGAGCGAGCGTCGTCGCGATCGGGCGCGAAGGTGCGGCGAGCGAGGGCGAAGGTGCCGCTGGGGCGGGTACCGCCTGCGGCGCTTGGGCATAGGCCGGCAAGATCGCCGAAACGGTCATCGCCGCGACGGCGGCGATGCGGAGGGAGGCTGCGAGCGACTTGGCCAAGGTTCTAATCCTCGGATCGTGAAGGGGGCCTTGCGGCCGATTATGCCGGGCTGCTCGACGCAGCGCCAGACCGGCCCTCAAGGGAGTTAGGCGGCGGACGACGCGGTTCAAGCGGAAACCCCGGACCGTCGATTTCTGCCCGCCGATTACGGCCAAATCGCGGCGGCGCCGGCGGCGTTACCCGCCGTTACCCCGCCGCCGCCCCCGGAAAAGGAAACGCCCGGCGCGGAGAATTCCCGGCCGGGCGTCGTTTTGTCCGACGGATCGCGGTGTCCGTCGGCAGGGGGCCGTCAGCGACGGGGCGAAGGCGCGCCGCCGGGGCGCTGTTCGCGGAAGTAGCGGAAGAAATCGCTATCCGGCGACAGCACGATGGTCGAATTCGACTCCGACAGCGACTTGCGATAGGCCTCGAGCGAACGCCAGAACGCGAAGAATTCGGGGTTCGCCCCGTAGGTCTTGGCGTAGATGTCCGCCGCTTCCTCGTCGCCCTTGGCACGGGTGATCGCCGCGTCGCGCTGGGCGTCGGCCAGCACGACGGTGCGTTCGCGATCGGCCTCGGCGCGGATGCGCTGGGCCGATTCAGCACCTTGCGCGCGCTCGGACGTCGCTTCGCGCACGCGTTCGGTTTGCATGCGCGCGAAGATGGCGTTCGAGTTATCGGTCGGCAGATCGGCGCGCATGATGCGCACATCGACCACGTCGATACCGAAGGAGCGCGTCTCCGACACCACGCCTTCGGTGATCTGGCGCATCAACGCCGCACGGCGTTCGTTGAACAACGCGCCCAGCGGGGCCGAACCGAACGTGTTCTGCAGGTTCGACTGCACGGCGTTCGCCAGACGCTGGCGCATCCCCGCTTCGTTGCGCGCGGCCGTGAAGAACATCAGCGGATCGCGGATGCGATAGCGCGCGAACACGTCGACCACGATACGCGCCTGGTCGCCCATGACGATTTCGCGCGGCGTGTCGTCGAAATCGAGCAAGCGCTTTTCGAAGTAGAGCACGTTCTGCACGAACGGGATCTTCACCTGAAGCCCCGGCTCCTGCACCACGCGCACGGGCGCGCCGAATTGCAGGACCAGCGCTTGCTGCGCCTGCCCCACGGTGAAAAAAGCCGACGACGCCAGAATGGCGAGGCCGCCCAGGACGATCGCGATCGCCGCGAGTTTCACTTGGCTCATCGCACCGCTCCTTGCTGCTGGGGCTGCTGCCCGGCCGCGGGCGCCGTCGCGGGGGCCGGCCGGCGCAGCAATTCGTTGAGCGGCAGAAGCGGAACGACGCCTTGACCGCTTGCGCCGCCGCCGTTCTGGTCGATGATGACCTTCTGGTTGCCGCGCAACACGTTTTCCATCATTTCGAGATAGAGGCGCTGGCGCGTGACATCCGGCGCCGTGCGATAGGCTTCGAGCAGCGCCTGATAGCCCGCGACGTCGCCGGTGGCGCGCGCCACGATCTGCTGGCGATAACCTTCGGCTTCCTGGGCCAAACGCTGCGCTTCGCCGCGCGCGCGCGGCACGATGTCGTTGCGGTAGGATTCGGCCTCGTTCTGCGCGCGCTGGCGATCCTGGATCGCGCGCTGCACGTCGCGGAACGCGTCGATCACCTGCTGCGGCGGCTCGACCGCACGGAACTGCACTTGATCGACCGCGATGCCCGCTTCGTAGAAGTCGAGCAGGCTTTGCATCGCCGCTTTCACGCGCGTTTCGACCGAGTTACGATTCTGGAAGATCGGCTGCATGGGCGTGAGGCCGATCGTCTCGCGCATCGCGGCTTCGGCAACCGACTTCACGGTGATCTCAGGTGAGGCGACGTTGAACAGGAATTTCGACGCGTCGGCGATGCGCCATTGCACCGTGAAGCGCACGTCCAGAATGTTCTGGTCGCTGGTCAGCATCAGCGATTCGTCGAGCATCGTACGATCGCGGCGCGCTTCGTTGCCTTCGCGGAAGCCGACCGACAGCTGGTTGACCTGCAACACGTTGGTCTGGATCACGCTCTCGACCGGATAGGGCATGTGCCAGTTGAGGCCGGGATAGGTGATGCGTTCCATTTCGCCGAAACGCAGCACGACGCCGACATTGGCGGGCTCGACCCGGTAGAACCCGGTCGCGAGCCAGCCCGCGACCAGCACGATGGCGCCCAGCGCCAGCGCCTTGGCCGACAGGCCCTGGCTGCCGCCGCCCGGTCCGCCCGGGAAGTAACGGCGCAGCTGTTCCTGGCCTTTACGGACCAGATCCTCGAAATCCGGGCCCTTGGACCCGCCACCCCCGCCGCCCGGCGGACGCCCGCCCCAGGGGTTGTTCGGGCGCTGGCCGCCGCCATTGCTGCCGCCACCGCCGCCGCCCCATGGGCCGCCGCCACCACCTTGATTCCACGGCATGGAGATGTGCTTCCTTTCCCTGTCGTGAGACGTTGCGAATGTTCCGCAACGTCCGTTCCTAAAACCGATCTTCCGGAACAAGTGGCCCCGGATCGAGTGCGCGCCTATATAAACGCCGAAGCGCCCCGGATCAAATCAGGACGCGCACGGATTTAAGCAAGTTTTACAGCGTTTCAAGTTCCCGCCCGATGAAGGACCCCCGCCCGTGAGCGTTGCCCAAGCCCAAATCCTCGAAGCCCTGAAGAAAATCGTCGACCCGGACGCCGGCAAGGACATTCTCACCCTCGGCATGGTCCAAGGATTGGTGGTACGCGACGGGCATGTGGGTTTCTCGCTGGAAGTCGATCCGGCGCGCGGCCCCAAACTCGAGCCTTTGCGCAAAGCGGCGGAGCAAGCGGTCGAAAAAATTCCCGGCGTGCTGTCGGTCACGGCGGTTCTGACGGCGCAAAAGGGCGGCGCGCCCGCGGCACAGAAGGGCCACGGACATAGCCACGGCCCGGCGCAAGGTGCGGGCGCCAAGCAGCTCGTTCCCGGCGTCAAGGCGATCGTCGCCGTCGCCTCGGGCAAGGGCGGTGTCGGCAAATCCACGACCGCGACCAACATCGCCGTGGCGCTGGCGCAGAAGGGCTTGAAGGTTGGCTTGCTCGACGCCGACGTCTACGGGCCGTCGCAGCCGCGCATGCTGGGCCTGTCGGGCCGCCCGGATTCGCCCGACGGCAAGATCCTCGCACCCATGACCAATCATGGCGTTGCGTGCATGTCGATGGGATTCCTCGTCCCCGAAGACACGCCGATGATTTGGCGCGGGCCCATGGTGATGGGCGCGCTCGAACAAATGCTGCGCGACGTGGCGTGGGGCGAGCTCGACATCATGATCGTCGACATGCCGCCGGGGACGGGCGATGCGCAGTTGACCATGGCGCAGCGTGTACCTCTGGCCGGGGCGGTGATCGTTTCCACGCCGCAGGACATAGCACTGCTCGACGCGCGCAAGGGCCTCAACATGTTCCGCAAGGTCGAGGTGCCGGTGCTCGGCATCGTCGAGAACATGAGCTACCACGTCTGCTCGAGTTGCGGCCATCGCGAGCACATCTTCGGCCATGGCGGCGCGCGTGCCGAGGCCGACAAGCTGGGCGTGCCGTTCCTGGGCGAAGTGCCGCTGCATATCGCGATCCGCGAAACCTCCGACGGCGGCACGCCGATCGTCGCGAGCCAGCCCGACAGCGCCCATGCCGCCGCCTATCGCGCGATCGCCGATCAGGTTTGGGCCAAGGTCGAACCCGGCCTTAAATCGTCCCGGCCGGCGGGTCCGCGCATCGTCGTTCAGTAACCGCGATTTCGCGAGTACAATCCGGGACTAGTCCGATTCGGGATCGGTCCATGACGATGCGCGTGCGTAAAAAATCAATGTTGTTGGCCGGGGCCGCCCTCGTCGCGTTGGCGGCGTGCGCGGACGATTCGGCGCGCATGCCGGCGGCCCAGCCCGCCATCGTCGTGGCCCCGCCGCCCCCGCCGCCCAGTGCCATGGCGCCGGTGCCGCAAGTCGCCCCCATGGCCCCCGCCCCGATGGCGGCGGCCCCCGCCCCGCAAGCGATGCAAGCGCCGTCGATGGTGCTGGCCGGGCATCTTGCGTCCTATCGCACGGCCGAAAGCGCGCAAGCCGGCTGGCAGCAATATGTCCGCCAGCAGCCCGCCTTGCAGACGCTGAAGCCCTATTTCGTGCCCGTCACGATCAACGGCCAGCCGTGGATCCGCTTGCTGGCGGGCGATTTCCCGAACGCCGAGGAAGTGAACCGCTTCTGCAATTGGGCGCGCTCCAACCGCATGTATTGCGTGCCGATGCCCGTCGCCGCGGCGAGTCAGCCCAATGCGCAGATGCCGCGCGCGAATGCGCCGGCTGCTTCACCCGCTTCCCCCGCCGCCACGCCCGGGTCGGGAACGATGCAGCGCCAACGCCAGCCGCGCGGCACGCCGCAACCGGCGGCCGAAATGCCGGCCCCGGCCGCGCCACCGGCGCAGATGCCGGCACCGGCCGCGACGGTGACGCCGCCGCCGCCCGCGCCGGTGCAAGCACCGACACCGCAAGCCGCACCCGCCGCCAACGGCGCGCCGACGCCCTTGGCGCCGCCGCTACCGCCGCGCCGTCAGCCCAGCAACACGGGCATTCCGCAGTAAATCAGCCGCCGAAGCGGCGTATTTGCGCGCGGATTTCCGCCGCGTCGACCGCGATATCATGATTGGCGAAATCCGCCGCGATTTTGCGAACGACATCTTCGCAGCCCGGCGCCTCGTAATCGGCGGTGACGATTTCCTGTTCGTAGGCGTCCATCCAGGCGCCGGAAAAGCCCATGCGCCGACCGGCCCACTGCGCCAAGCGGCGGTTGCGTTCGCGAATATCGGCGCAACGAAATTCCCGATCGTCGACCATGACGCGGGATATGGGTAAGCGAAACGCCCGCTTCCAGGCTTATAAAATACGTCGCGCCGCCGGGATTAACGCTCCAGCGTGGCCATCAACTCGGTCCACTCGCGCTTGCCGAGGCCCGAGTTTTCCTGCGTGACGTTTTCACCCGCCAGCAAGCGCTTGATCACCGCCATGCCCGGCCCCGACACGGCCGTGCCCGTCATCCGGTAATCGCGGAACGCCTCGAACGCGATCGGGCACCAGCGCTCGACGATCTTGCAGATCTCATCGGCATAGACGCGGATTTCGTATTGCGCATGGGCGTCGGCGCGCAACGACAGGAAATGCAGAAGGTTGTTGAGATCGACCTTCCAGTACCATTGCGTGTAGTAGTTCGTCGGCAACGTCATGCGCGCGAGCTCGCGCGCGAGGCCCGGCTTGCCCGGCACGATCGTCGTGCCGTCGCGCGTCTCGTTCAGCAATTCCTCGTAGACGCGATAGGCTTCGGCCGAGAGATTCTCGATCGCCGACAGCGCTTTCTCGGCGTCCGCGCCCTGCAACAAATCGCCGCGCCCCTGGCGGTTCACGGTCGATTGCGCGGCAAGCTGGCCCGGGACCGGCACGTAGAATTCGCGGTCGAGGATCGAATATCGCGCCGAATACTCGTTCACATTCGCCGTGCGATGGCGGATCCACTGGCGCGCGACGAAGATCGGCAGCTTCACGTGCAGCTTGATCTCGCACATCTCGAACGGGGTCGAGTGGCGGTGGCGCATGAGGTAGCGGATCAGGTTCCGGTCGTCGGAAACCTTCTTGGTGCCCTTGCCGTAGGAGACGCGCGCCGCCTGCACGATCGCCGCATCGTCGCCGAAATAATCGATCACCCGCACGAAGCCGCTATCGAGCACGGGCAACGCCGAATAGAGGATTTCCTCCAACGCGGGCACCGTCGGACGGCGGGTGGTCGCCTGGGCCGCGCGGGCGGCATCGATCTCGGCTTGTTGTTCGGCGTTCAGATTGGACATCGGCGCGACTCGGGGCTGGTATTTTATGGGGGCGGAGTGTACCGCCCGCCCCCTTTCCCCGGAACCGCCGAACGCCTATATTCGGGGTGCCGGGCAACCGGCTATGGCGATAAACGGCTTACGTAATAGCCGATGCGGACCCGGGGGCAGTGCCCGGCGCCTCCACCATCTACGGGGGCGAACCAGGATCGACGCGCGGGTAAAGGTATGACTTTCGCTCGGCATGGTACCGCCGATATCGGGCCAATCTAGAGATGCCAACGACAACGTGGCTCTCGCTTCGGAAGCGCGTCTGGCCGCCTAACGGCGCCTGACGTATGTCCTAAAGCGCGGCTCGGGGGGCGCCGGGCAACAGAAGCCCCCCACTTTCGACCGGCACGAAGCCGGGCGGACGAGCACGATTCCCGACCACGATTCCCGACGGGGTGCGGCCAGTGAGCAGCGAAAAGAACGACAAACTGCACTACGATCGGATGATGGAGAACGCGCTGCGCGGCGTGGTGCGCGAGGCGCTGGAAACGGCCGCCGCGACCGGGCTGCCGGGCGAGCATCATTTCTACATCACCTTCCGCACCGAATTTCCCGAGGTCGATATTCCCGCGCGCTTGAAGCAGCGCCACCCCGACGAAATGACGATCGTGCTGCAACACCAGTTTTGGGATTTGAAGGTCGATGCCGATCGCTTCGGCGTGACCTTGTCCTTCGATCGCGTTCATGAACGCCTGATCGTGCCTTACGCCGCGATCACCGCCTTCGTCGATCCGTCGGTCCAGTTCGGTTTGCAATTCCCGGCGAGCACGCCGCCGGCCGCGAAGCCGGAAGCCGCGCCGGCGAAAGAAATCGCAAAAAGCGAAGCGAAAACCGAAACGCCGGCCGAACAACCCGAAAGCGGCGCGCGCGTTGTGGCGCTTGATGCATTTCGCAAGAAAAACTGACATCGAGTCTACAGAGTTGCGAAATCGGCCCGTCGATCCGCGACACGCAGGATACGTTCGTATGCTGCGAACCGGCAGCGGAAAAAACGCGATTGTACGAATCGCCGCCGATTTTTAAGACAAGAATAAGACAACGACATCACTCTCCCGCCCGTAGCGCAGTCGCAATCCAGCGATTGCCGACGGCGATAGCGCCGAAGCGGGAGAGAGAACCAGATGTTCGGGTCACAAGCGTCCAACGCGAAAACAATCTTGGCTGCGCTCGATAAGTCGCAAGCCATCATCGAATTCGAACTGGATGGCACGATCGTCACGGCGAACGAGAATTTCTTGAAGGCGATGGGTTATTCGCAGGAAGAAGTGCGCGGCAAGCATCATTCGATGTTCGTTGAGCCCGCCTATGCCGCGAGCCCGGAATACAAGGAATTCTGGGCGAAACTCAATCGCGGCGAATTCCAGCGCGCGCAGTATCTGCGCCTGGGCAAAGGCGGCCGCGAAGTATGGATCGAGGCGTCGTACAACCCGATCTTGAACGCGTCCGGCAAGGCGGTGAAAGTCGTCAAACTCGCGACCGACATCACCGCGACGAAGAACGCGGCGATCGAGCAGGAGGGCCAGATCAAGGCGCTCGACCGTTCGCAGGCGACGATCGAGTTCGACCTCGACGGCATGATTCTCGACGCCAACGCGAACTTCCTGACGACGCTCGGCTACGCCCTCGACGAGATCAAAGGGCGGCACCATTCGATGTTCGTCGAGCCGGCCTTCGCGGCGAGCGGCGAGTACAAGACGTTCTGGGCGAATCTGCGGCGCGGCGAATTCCAGGCCGCACAGTACAAGCGGATCGGCAAGGGCGGGCGCGAAGTGTGGATCGAAGCGTCGTACAATCCGATCTTCAACACACATGGCCAGCCCTACAAGGTCATCAAATTCGCCACCGACCTGTCGCCGCGCAAGGCGCAGACCCGCGCGCTGGCCGACGATTTCGAGAAAAACGTCAAATCGCTGGTCCAAACGCTCGCCGCCGCATCGGGCGATCTGCGCGTCACGACGCAAAGCCTGGCGTCGGCGGCCGAAGAGACCAACTCGCAAGCCTCGACCGTGTCGGCGGCGACCGAGGAGCTTTCGGCGTCCAGCAGCGAGATCGCGCGCCAGCTTTCCGACTCGACCACGATCGTCGGCGCCGCCGTCGATCGCGCCAAGCAGTCGGAATCGATGGTCGCCACGCTCGTCGCGGCGGCCGAGAAAATCGGCAGCGTCACGAAGCTGATCACCGACATCGCGGGGCAGACCAATCTGCTCGCGCTCAACGCGACGATCGAAGCCGCACGCGCCGGCGACGCGGGCAAAGGCTTCGCGGTCGTCGCGTCCGAGGTCAAGTCGCTCGCCAACCAGACCTCCCGGGCGACGGAGGAGATCGCGGCCCAAATCGCCGACATCCAGAACGCGAGCCGCACGACGGCGGACGCGATCCGCGAGATCGGCGAAATCATCGGCCGCGTGAACGGCATCAGCACCTCCATCTCGGGCGCGGTCGAGGAGCAATCGGCCGCGACTCGCGAGGTGTCGTCCAACATCACGGGCGTCAGCCAATCGGCGGCCAGCACCAGCGAATCGCTGGTGTCGATGCAGACGCTGGCCGAAAACCTTTCCGGCCAAACGAGCGATCTGTCCGGGCGCGTCGACGCCTTCGTGGCGACCGTCCGCGCGATGTAACCCGGTTACCCTCCCCCCGCTTTGCGCGGGGGGAGGCGTTTGGGTAGAGTGCGGCCTTCCTTAGCTCGGGGAGCCGACAGAATGCCCGGATTCGAATATCGCGAAATGATCGACGTGGCGCATGACGATGTGCCGATGCGTAAGTTGGCGGACGGCCCCGTCTCGAAAGCCAAATTCGAAGGCCGCGATATTCTGAAGGTCGATCCGGCGGCCCTCACCCTTCTCGCCCGTCAAGCCTATATCGACATCGCGCATTTGCTGCGCCCCGGCCATCTGGGCCAATTGCGCGCGATCCTCGACGACGCGGAAGCCTCCGCCAACGACAAGTTCGTGGCGGCCGATCTGCTGAAGAACGCCAATATCGCCGCGGGCGGCGTGCTGCCGATGTGCCAGGACACCGGCAACGCCATCGTCATGGGCAAGAAGGGCCAGAACGTGTGGACCGGCGGCGACGACGCCGAAGCGCTCGCCAAGGGCGTGTGGCAATCCTATGCCGAGCGCAATCTGCGCTATTCGATGGTGGCCCCGCTGGGCATGTTCGAAGAAACGAACACCGGCGACAATCTGCCCGCGCAGATCGACCTCTACGCCACCGAAGGCGACGAATACGAATTCCTGTTCGTCGCCAAGGGCGGCGGGTCGGCCAACAAGACGTTCCTGTTCCAGGAAACGCCGTCGCGCCTGACCGAGAAGGGCATGCTCGATTTCCTCGACGCCAAGATCAAGACGCTCGGCACCGCCGCCTGCCCGCCCTACCATCTCGGCATCGTCATCGGCGGCACGTCGGCCGAGCAGAATCTCAAAACGCTGAAACTCGCGACGTGCCGCTATCTCGACGGTTTGCCGGAAGCCGGCAACAAGCACGGCCAAGCCTTCCGCGATCGCGGCATGGAAGAAAAAGTCCATAAGCTGACGCAGATGAACGGCATCGGCGCGCAATTCGGCGGCAAGTATTTCTGCCACGACGTGCGCGTGGTGCGCCTGCCGCGCCACGGCGCATCGCTGCCGATTTCGATCGGCGTGTCGTGCTCGGCCGATCGTCAGGCGCTGGGCCGCGTCACAAAGGACGGCGTGTTCCTCGAACAGCTCGAACAAGACCCCGCGCGCTTCCTGCCGGATGTGGACGTCTCGAAACTGGCGGGTGCGCCCGTGCAGATCGACCTGAACCGGCCGATGAAGGATATCCGCGAAACGCTGTCGCGCTTGTCGATCACCACGCGCGTCAACCTGACCGGCACGATCATCGTGGCGCGCGATTTGGCGCATGCGCGGTTGCGCGCGGAACTCGAAAAGGGCAATCCGCTGCCCGATTATTTCAAGAACCACGTCGTCTATTACGCCGGCCCCGCTAAAACACCGCAGGGCTACGCCTCCGGCTCCTTCGGGCCGACGACGGCGGGCCGTATGGACAGCTTCGTCGAGCAATTCCAGGCCGCCGGCGGCAGCTACGTGATGCTCGCCAAGGGCAACCGGTCCAAGGCGGTTACGGAATCCTGCAAGAAGCATGGCGGCTTCTATCTCTGCTCGATCGGCGGCGAAGGCGCGTTGCTGGCCGAGCATTGCATCAAGAAGGTCGAGTGCATCGCGTATCCGGATCTCGGCATGGAAGCGATCTGGAAGATCGACGTGGTCGATTTCCCGGCCTTCCTGGTCGTCGACGACAAGGGCAACGACTTCTTCGCCAAGTGGAGCGGCTGACGCGCATGATCCTGATCGGCCAATTCGACTCGCCTTATGTGCGCCGGGTCGGCATCGCGCTGAAGCTCTACGGCCTGGCTTTCGAGCATCGCCCGTGGTCGACCTTCGGCGAGGCCGACAAGATCCGCGCCTATAACCCGCTGCTGCGCGTGCCCACGCTGGTGCTGCCGGATGGCGACGTGCTGATCGAAAGCCACGCGATCCTCGATTACGTCGACTCGCTGGTGCCGGCCGGAAAGCGCCTATACCCGGTGGCCGAGCCCGATCGCCATCGCGCGATCAAGGTCGCGGCCTTGGCCACCGGCTTCGCCGACAAGGCGGTCAGCCTGTTCTACGAAAAAGTGCTGCACGACAAGGCGTCCACGATGATCGACACGCGCTGGCGCGACCAGATCGGCGGCGCGTTGAACGCGCTGGAAGCCGACCGCGCATCGCGGGCCACGCCATATTGGTTCGGCGCGACGATCGGGCATGCCGATATCGCGGTCGCCTGCGCGCTGCGGCACGCGCGCGATGCGCATCCGGGTTTGATCCCGTTCGATCGCCTGCCCGCCCTCGCCGCGCATTCGCAGCTTTGCGAAGCGTTGCCGGTGTTCCGGGAGATTTCGCAGGTCTTCATCCCGCCGTCGTAAGCGGGAACCGGCCTAGCAATTCTCGAAATTGGTGAAGAACAGGACCATGTCCGTGTTCGCACCGTCGGCCGCCAGCGGCAGGAACAGCGTATAGCGCGCGATATAGCGCCCGCCCCACAGCATATCGCCGCGATTGTCCTGCCCGCGCACCGACGTGTCGCGGAATAGCGGCCGCCCGCCGGCGATCACGCTGCGATAATTCGACAGAACCTGTTCGCGCATGCCGGGCACGTCTTGGCCGAGATAGCCTTCGACCACCGGCCGCCCGGTCGGATCGAAACCGCGCGCGGCGACCTGCCGCGTGCCGAGCAAGCGATAGCGAAAATAGGGATCCTCGCCCAGCACGTCGACCAGGCCGATATCGGGCAGATGCCCGGGAATATCGCCGGGTTCGAGATCGGCGCGCGCGGGCATTTTCCGCGCCCCCCGCTTGGCGGCCCAATAATCGAACAAATGCCGGCCGCGCGAATCGAGCGCGTCTTCCGCCGGCAGCCCGTCGATTTCGGCCTTCAAATCCAAGAATCGTCTCCGCGAAAGGGACGTAATGGTTTCTCCCCGTAGCTTAAGAAAAGGT
Source organism: Alphaproteobacteria bacterium (assembly GCA_017308135.1). Lineage (NCBI taxonomy): Bacteria > Pseudomonadati > Pseudomonadota > Alphaproteobacteria > Alphaproteobacteria bacterium. The sequence goes on along the minus strand of JAFKFM010000007.1, from coordinate 178,738 downwards.
TACGATTGGCCTCGTTCACGAAGGATTACATATGTCTGACTCCGCCCTTGTTCTGTTTTCCGGCGGGCAGGACTCCACCGCCTGCCTGGCCTGGGCGCTACGCCGTTATGCCCGCGTCGAAACCGTTGGATTCGACTATGGCCAACGCCACCGCGTGGAACTCGATTGCCGGCGCGACGTGCTGTCCGCGATCCGCGCCGCGTTTCCCGAATGGGACGCCAAATTGGGCGAGGACCATATGGTCGATCTGGCGGCGCTGGGCGCGATCTCGCAGACGTCGCTGACGCGCGAAACGGCGTTCGAATATGCGCGCGACGGCCTGCCCAACAGCTTCGTGCCGGGGCGCAATCTGCTGTTCTTCACCTTCGCGGCGGCGATCGCCTATCGGCGCGGCTTGAAGCGCCTGGTCGGCGGCATGTGCGAGACCGATTACTCGGGCTATCCCGATTGCCGCGACGACACGATGAAGGCGCTGCAAGTCACGTTATCGCTCGGCTTCGACAAGCGTCTCGTGATCGAAACGCCGTTGATGTGGATCGACAAGGCCGCGACCTGGGAAATGACCCGCGAACTGGGCGGCGACAAACTGGTCGATCTGGCCGTCGAACACACCCATTCCTGCTATGCGGGCGACCGGACCAAACGCCACGATTGGGGCTATGGCTGCGGCGTGTGCCCGGCTTGCGAATTGCGCGCGGCGGGCTGGAAGAAATGGCGCGCAACGAAATAAACGGCGGCTAGTTGATCGAGCGCGTCTCGCCGGGCGAAACGGCCCCGGGCAGGCCAGCCCCCCAGGCGAGCGGCAATTCCCATTCGGCCTTCGCGGCCGCGTCGCGCAAGATGCGCATCAAGCCGAACAGCCCGTCATCGGCCAAGGCGATATCGATGCGCGCATTGTCCGTCGCGATCAGCACGATCGCCGTGCGCGCATCCGGCTGGCGCTTGATGTTGAAGCCCCACAGCAAGCGCGGCGGCGGCAAGGCATTGGCGGCTTGTGCGGCCGGCGGTGGCGGCGCGGCCGGTGCGGCCTCGGTTGGCGCCGACTGGCGCGGCGGGCGCACCGCGGCGCGATCCTCGAACGCGGTCGCGAAATCGGCCTTCGCGGTCAGGCGCGTTTCGGCCATATCGAGCAGGAAGTCGCGCGCGGCGGGCGATTTCGCCTCCGCCACCGTCTTGCGCAGCTCCTCCGTCAGCCCCTTCCAGAACAGCGCCAGAAACCGCCGCGTCAGCCAGAAGCGCATCGTCGCTTCGCCGGCCGCGTTCATTTTCAGCAAAAGCCGGTCTTCGACCGGCACGACGTCGACGCCGAATTGTTGGATCGTGGCCATGTTCGAGTAATGTGACGGGAAACCGGACACGGGACAATGCGCGAGAACGGCGACGATCTGGATTTGCTGCTGGCGGCGATCAAACCGCGCGACGAGGCGCGCGCGTTGTTCGCCAACGCCGCCGCGCATCCGGCCCTCGCCGCGTGGGGTTCGCATCTCGATTGCCGCCAGGACTGGAAGCCGGATGCCGACGCGCTGACCCAATCTGGCGCCAAACTGGTCGACGCCGCGACCGGCCCCTACGACGCCGCTTTCGTGCGCCTGCAACGCCAGCGGCAGCGCCATCTGGGCACGCTCGCCCGCGCGCTCGGCGCCCTCAAACCCGGCGGCATTCTGGCCGTGTGCGGGCTCAATGCGATGGGCGGCGCCAGGCTTGCCGACGATCTGGCCGAGATGGGTGTGGAAGGCAAATCCACCTCCAAGCACAAATGCCGGCTGGTCGTGGCGGCGCGCCCCGCGAAGCTCGATCTCGCGCGCTTCGTCGATCTGGATGCGCCGCGCGAAGTCCCCGCGATCGGCGCCCGAAGCGCCCCGGGCGTGTTCGCCTGGGACCGGATCGATCCGGGCACGACGTTGCTGCTGGAAACGTTGCCGCCGCTTGGCGGACACATCGCCGATCTGGGCGCGGGCTGGGGGGCGCTGGCCCGCGCGATCCTGGCGCGCAATCCCGCCACGACGATCGACGCTTACGAGGCCGACGCCGTGTCGGTCGCGTGCTTGCGCGCCAATCTGCCAAGCGTCACCGCGCATTGGCACGACGTGACGAAGGGATTGCCGCGCGCGGGCTATGACGCGGTCGTCTCCAACCTGCCCTTCCACGATGCGCGCGGCGAGAACCGCGCGCTGGCCGCCGCCTTCGCGACCAAGGCGGCCGAGGCGCTGAAGCCGGGCGGGGCGTTCTACGCCGTCGCCAACGCGCATCTGCCCTACGAAAAAACGCTCGACACGGTGTTCACCCGTGTCGAGCGTCTGGCCGAACGCGGCGGCTACAAAGCGTTCAGATGCAGTAGGTCTTGATCGGTTCGAAGCCGTTGAACGCGACGGCCGCATAGGTCGTCGTGTAGGCGCCGGTGGCACGGATCTCCAAACGGTCGCCCGCTTCGAGGTCGAGCGGCAGGCGGTAATCCGCCTTCTCGTACATCACGTCGGCCGAATCGCAGGTCGGGCCGGCGATGACGACGCGCGCACTCGGGCCCTTCTTGGCCGAGACGATCGGGTACTGGATCGCCTCGTCCATCGTTTCGGCGAGACCGCCGAACTTGCCGATGTCGAGATAGACCCAGCGGCGCGCATCCTTGGCCGACTTGCGGCTGACGAGCACGACTTCCGTGTCGATCACGCCGGAATTGCCGACCATCTGGCGGCCCGGCTCGACGATGATTTCCGGCGGGATGCGGTTGCCGAAATGCTTGGCCAACGCCGCATGGATCGCCGCGCCGTAGGAGCCCATCACCGGGATGTCCTTGCGATACTTGGTCGGGAAGCCGCCGCCCATGTTGAGCATGTTGAGCGTCACACCCGCCGCTTCGCATTCGCGGAAGATCCACGCGGCTTGCGCCACGGCCGAATCCCACGCGTCGACGTTCTTCATCTGCGAGCCGACATGGAACGACACGCCGTGCGGCACGACGCCGCGCTTGGCCGCGGCGATCAAAAGATCGCGCGCCATTTCGACGTCGCAGCCGAATTTGCGCGACAGCGGCCAATCCGCACCTTCGCCCGAGGTCAGGATGCGGCAGAACACCTTGGCGCCCGGGGCGGCCTTGGCGATCTTGTCGAGCTCGGCTTCCGAATCGAAGGCGAACAGCGTCACGCCGCGCGCATGCGCTGCGGCGATGTCGCTCTGCTTCTTGATCGTGTTGCCGAACGAGATGCGCTTGCCGTCCACACCGGCCTTGAGGGCCATGTCGATCTCGTTGACCGAGGCGGTGTCGAACGCCGAGCCGAGCTTGGCCAGCAGCGCCAGGATTTCCGGCGCCGGGTTGGCCTTGACGGCGTAATAGATGCCCGCCTGCGGCACGGCTTCCTTCAGCTTGCGGTAGTTATCCGCGACCAGATCGAGATCGACGACCAGATACGGCGTCGCGCGTCGTTCGGCGAGGAAGCGCTGGATCTTCTTGGTGGTCATTTCCCAGTACCCTTTTCTTTCCCAGGAAAACGCGTCAAGCGACGCGGAAGTTTTCGAATTGCCACGGGCATTCGCGATCGAGCTGTTCGGGGAACAGTTTTTCGCGGTCCTGTAGCGGCGTCCAATCGGTGTAGGTCCCGGAGACTTCGCCCAGATACGGGCGGCAAATCTCCATGCAGCGCACGTGATCGATTTCGTCGGCTTCGACCACGCCCGAATTCGGGTTCTCCAGCGCCCAGATCATGCCGGCCAGAACGGCCGCCGTGACTTGAAGCGACGTCGCGTTGTTATGCGGTGCCAGTTTGCGCGCTTCGTCGATCGATAGATGCGAGCCGTACCAAAGCGCACCCTTGGCATGGCCCATCAGCAGCACGCCCAGCTCGTCCACGCCCTTGATGATTTCTTCCATCATCAAGCGCTTGGAAGGCTGCAGGCGCCAATTCTTGCCGGCGATCTCGTGGATCGACAACACGGCGTCGTCGCACGGGTGATAGGCGTAGTGGACGGTCGGCCGGTACACGGGCTTCCCGGCCTGCGCGACCGTGTAGTAATCGGCGATCGAGATCGCCTCGTTATGCGTGATCAGGAAGCCGTGGAACGGCCCTTCGTTCGGCGTCCAGGTGCGCACGCGCGTCGCGGCACCCGGGCGCATCAGATAGATCGCCGCGTCACAGCCGAAATCGTGGCGGCGGCCGTCTTCGGGCAGGCGCTTTTCGTGGCTGCCCCAGCCCAATTCGGCCGGCTGCTGGCCTTCGCCCACGAAGCCGTCGATCGACCAGGTGTTGACGAATTCGCCCGGCTGCTTGGCCACGGCGGCGACTTGGGTGTCGCGCTCGGCGACATGGATCGTCTTGACGCCCAGGTCGCGCGCCAGCGCCGCCCAGCCCTCGCGGCTCGCCGGGATCGCGGCCTTGCGGCCGGTGTCGGCGGCGATCTTGAGCAGCGCTTCCTTGACGAAATGCGACACCAGGCCCGGATTGGCGCCGTGGGTCAGCACGGCGGTCGGACCGCCGGCGAATTTGCCGCGCAGTTTGCGCGCCGATTCGCGCAGCGCGTAGTTCGAACGCTGCGAGGGCGTGAGCGACGGGTCGGTATAGCCGCCGGCCCAGGGCTCGATGCAGGTGTCGAGGTAGAAGGCGCCCAGCTCGTGCGCGAGTTCGATCAAGGCGACCGACGAGACGTCGACCGACAGATTCAGCAGGAAGTCGCCCTTGCCCAGGCGCTTGGTCAGTTCCGCGCGATAATTGTCGCGGGTCAGCGCGGTCTGGACGAACTCGATCCCGTATTCCGCCGCTTCGTCGATGCCGCGCGGCTCCGCCGTCACGATGACGATGCGGTCCTTGGGCATTTCAACATGGCGCAAGATGAGCGGCAGCACGCCTTGGCCGATGGAGCCGAAGCCCACCATCACCAAACGGCCGCCGAACGTCACATGCTTCTTGTACTCGGTCATCGACGCGTATCGCTCTCCACGGGCGCCCGGTAGGGCGCCTTACCCGCGGGCGATGCGTCGTTCCCCTCCGGGGGCGCATCGGCCGTCGCGGCTGTTCCACTCTGCTGCTTGTCGGGAAGTCGATGCTCCGATCGCATCCGCCTTCCGCAAGAGACCCTGCCGCTTCCGGCCCGCCTCGACCCCGAAGGGTCGTTTCCCGGCGGCACCGGCGGGGCGGACGAAACGGACCGGAAAGCCCGCGTCGCCGCCCTGCGGCGGTTATCCTTGCGTAAGCGGAGGGAGCGAAGCCCCGTCCTTGGCCGCAACCATCGTCAACACCCCTTAAGGACACCGGCCCACTGGCGACCGGCTTGTACCGAAAAGGACGCTTGTCGTTGCTTGACCTCGAGCGCTTGGGACCGAGAGACGTGGAGGTTCTTCGCGAACTTCCCGCCCTGCCTCTTAGCGCTGCCTCGTGGGCCTGGGGCACGTGCGTGCGTCGTAAAAGCGCAAATAACACAAACGCGCGGGCGCGCAAGTGAAAATCGCGGCTGCGGGGAAAATTTCACGAAGTCGGCGACGGCGTGTTGCGCGCGCGCATCGCCCGCGCGGGCGCTTACTTGTACTTGGTCGACGCTTGGCGCAGCGCTTTGAGCAGTTCCGCTTCGACCTTGCCGCCCAGTCCGGTGATGCGCTGGGCGAGCACGACGTAAAGCGCGTCGATGTGATGGGCGAAGATCACGCCGTGCCACACATTCGCGTCTTTGATCTGCGCGGCGTAGTCGTGCAGCGACTTGGCGATCTGCGTGAGCAGCGGAAACTTGAACGTGCCGCCGAGTCCCTTGATCTCCAGCGCGTCCGACGCGACGCGCTCGATCAATCCCGGATTGGGCGCCACGCCGTCGTCGAGGGCGGCCAGCGCCTCGCGCAGCTGCTTCAGCTTCGCGGCGATCTGCCGCACGAAGCCGTCGGAGGATTTCTCGACCACCGTCTGCAGCTTCACCGTCTCCTCGGGCGTGAGGATGACGCCGAAGCCGGTCTTGAAATTGACCGCGCGTTTGCGCAGATCCAGCGACGGCTGAATGATCTGGACTTTGGGTTTGGCCACGTTCGGATTCTCCGCGAGGACCGGCCGAGCTTAGCTCGGCTTGGCGTTGGGATCGACCCCGCGCCGTTCTTTGCCGTTGAAAGGCATCTGCTTGCGCCGCCGGTCGGGCCCGAAATAGCCGGGCGCCGAGATGAACGGCCGCGGATAGGCGATGACCGACGACAAACGCTTATAGAGCGAGTCGACCGTATAGGGTTTCGCGACGAACTCGTTCACCCCGTGGTCGCGCGCCTCGATCACGTACTGCTCCTCCGACCGCGCGGTCAGCATGATGACGGGCATCAACCGGTCGCGCGAGGCGGGATCGTTGCGGATATAGTCGCACAGCTTGTTCCCGCCCTCGACCGGCAGGTCGTATTCGGTGATGACGATGTCGATATTGCCCTCTTTGAGGACACCCATCGCCTTCTCGAAATCGTTCACGCGGCGGACGTAATTCGCCCCCAGCATGGACAGGATATCGCCCAGCATCGTCAGCGACAGCGCGTTGGGGTCGCAGATCAAAAACCGGATTTTGCTGAAATCGATCTTTTCGGGCATCGTTCCGAATCACGGAGGTCGGCAGTAAAACTTAGGTTATCTCATACGTTTGGCGGGGCCCCGTGACAAGCCCCGCCGCACCTACCCGGGTGCGATAGGCGGGATTCGGCGCACGGCGGGGTCGCTATGCCTTATTGTCATACGAATACCTATTGAATAACCCACTCTGCGCGTGCCTAAATCGCGGGCGGTTAACTGACATATCAATCTGACCGCCCGGCACGAACCGGCTTTGGGGGAGATCGAGACCGTCATGGCGGACCGAGCCGCGACGCGGATCGAACGCGACAGTTTCGGGCCCATCGAGGTGGCCGCCGACCGGTATTGGGGCGCGCAGACGCAGCGCAGCGTCGAGCTATTCCGAATCGGCGACGAGCGCATCCCCGAACCGCTGATCCGCGCTTTCGGCGCCCAGAAAAAAGCGGCGGCCCTGGCTAATCTCGCTTTGGGCGAGTTACCGGCCGAGCTGGGGCCGATGCTGCTGAAGGCCTGCGACGAAGTGATCGCCGGCGTGCTGTCCGATCATTTCCCGCTGGTCGTCTGGCAGACCGGGTCGGGCACCCAGACCAATATGAACGCCAACGAGGTCGTGGCGAATCGCGCGAACGAATTGCTCGGCCATAAGCTCGGCGAGAAGAAGCCGGTGCACCCCAACGATCACGTCAATCGCGGGCAATCGTCGAACGACTCCTTCCCCACCGCGATGCACATTGCGGTCGTTGCGGAAATTCACGATCACCTGCTGCCCGCCCTTCAGCGCCTGCACGAAGTGCTGCTCGCCAAGGCGACCGAAACGGCGGGGCTGATCAAGATCGGCCGCACGCATTTGCAGGACGCCGTGCCCATGACGATGGGCCAGGAAATCGGCGCCTGGGCCCGCCAGGTCGAACTGGGCATGACGCGCGTCGAGCAGACGATGCCGCGCCTCTATCGCGTCGCCCAAGGCGGGACCGCCGTTGGCACGGGGCTGAACGCGCATAAGCAATTTCCCGCGCGTTTCGCGCAGGAACTGGCCCGGCTGACCAACCTTCCCTTCATGCCCGCCGAGGATAAGTTCGAGGCGATCGCCGCCCACGACGCGATGGTCGAATGCTCGGGGACCCTCAACACGCTGGCCGCGGGCCTGTTCAAGATCGCCAACGACGTGCGCCTGCTCGCCTCGGGCCCGCGCTCGGGCCTGGGCGAACTCGCCTTGCCGGAGAACGAGCCCGGCTCCTCGATCATGCCCGGCAAGGTCAATCCGACCCAGGCCGAAGCGCTGACGATGGTCTGCGCCCAAGTGATGGGCAATCACGTCGCCGTCACGATTTCGGGCGCGAGCGGCCATTTGCAGCTCAACGTCTTCAAGCCGGTGATCGCCTATAACGTGCTGCAATCGATCCGATTGCTGGGCGACGCCGCCCTGTCCTTCGCCGAGAACTGCATCGCGGGCATGGCGCCGATCCCGGCGACGGTCGCCCACCATCTCGAGCGCTCGCTGATGCTGGTGACGGCGCTCAACCCGCATATCGGCTACGACAACGCCGCAAAAATCGCCAAACACGCCCATGCCCATAACCTGACGCTCAAGGAAGCCGCCGTCGGTCTGGGTCTTGTCACTGAAGCGGATTTCGACCGCTGGGTTCAGCCGATCGACATGCTGAGCCCGCGGGACAAAAAACAATCGGGGGAGTAGAAAATGGCCGGATCGATTCGCAAACGCTCGGTGGTTATCGCAGGGCACCGGACGAGCATTTCGTTGGAGCCGGAATTTTGGACCGCGCTCAAAGACATCGCGCGCAAGCGCAACGCATCGATCAACGATCTCGTGACCGAGATCGACAAGATGCGCGCGGCGCGCGATCAGGCGGGGAACCTGTCCAGCGCGTTGCGCGTCTATGTGTTGCAGGCGCTGACCGGCACGCTGCCGGCGATCGCCCCGGTGGTCGCGGCCGCGGCGACGGCGCAACCGGCGCAAAAGCCGCTCTGAGGGCGATGGCACTCGCGGCCTTGATCGCCGCGAGCGCTTTTTCGCCGTCCGCCGCTTTCGATCGCGACGACGAATTCGATCAGGGCGTGACGGCGTTCCAATCGCGCGATTACGAAAGCGCTTGGTTCCGTTTTTGGGGCCTTGCGCGCATGGGCGACCGCGAGGCGCAGTTCAATCTGGGCCAGATGTATCGGCGCGGCGAAGGCGTGCCGCGCGATTTGGTGCAAGCGCGCCGCTGGTACGAAGCGGCCGCCGCCCAAGGCTTCGACGAAGCGCAGTATCAATTGGGCGTGGTGTGGGAAACCGGGAACGGTGTCCCCGCCGATTTGCTGGAAGCCCGCCAATGGTATGCGCGCGCGGCGCGCAGCGGTCACGAACGCGCGCAGGAAGCGTTGAATCGCGTCGAAACCGCGCTGGCGGGCGGGCGCACGCGTACGATTATCGAGACGCCGGACGCCCCGCCGGCCGCGACCGTGCGGCCGAATCCGCCCGCGGCGCCGCGCCGCCAGAATTAGGGATTTGCGCGGGCGGCTGGAAATTCAGACGCGGATTGGCGAACGGGCCTTGTGCGGCAAAGCGCCAGGATTTCTTCCCCGCGAAGGCGAATTCGGCGACGAGGTCCAGCGCCCACGCGCCGATATCAATCTGCCCGGAACCGTCGATCGTCGCCCCCGCCCCGGCGGCGCGCCAACGTTCGACCCGCGCATGCCCCAATTCGATGCGCAAGCGCGCGTCGAATTCGTCGAGCACGCTGCGTCCGCCGCGCCCGGCAAGCCGGGCAAGCTCGGCGATATCGGGCGGATTGCCGGGGGCCGCATAACGGCGCGCGATGGCGCCAAGATCGAGACCGTCGATGATGGCGCCGGGGGCGGACAACGCCGCAGCCCCCTTGAGGTTGCCCGCCCAAATCGAGAAGGTGCCGCCTTGCGATTCCACACGGCCCGACAATTTGGCGGGGCCGCGTAGCACAGGCGTAAGCCCCGAAGCGTTGAGCATTTCACCCAACTCAAAATCCGTCACCGCGAATTCGGCGACGAAGCCGGGATTGTCGCCGCCCGCGAGCTTGCCCTTGGCGTCGAACCGGCCGCGCCACAACGAGCCCGACAATTGCCGCACATCGATCCCGTCGTCGCCGAAACCGGCTTGCACCAGCGCGTCGCCCAGCGTGGCGCCGCCGACGATCAATTCGCGCGCGCGCATGGAAAGGTCGAGCGGGATCGCGCCCGCAAGATCGAAGGCCAAGGGTACGCGGCTCCACCCGCCGGGGCCGGGGGCGGGTCCTTGGGCCGCGCGCGCCGCCTGGGCTTGCTGGCTGCGCGTCAGCAACGGCCCGCGCTGCACGGGGCGCGGCAAGGCGCGCAGGAAGAAGGGGTCGAGATCGATACGCTCGCCCGCCAATTCGGCGACCAAGCGCCCGTCGCGCCATAGGATCGATCCCGCCATGCGCTGACCGGCGAGACCCAGCTCAAGCGGGGCGACGCGCATCGCCACCGGATCGATCTTGCCGCGTACGCTGAGTTCGCCCAGATGGCGCGCGATCGGCACGCCCAACGTCTCGAAAAACCGCTGCGCATCGGGGCTGCGCAGATCGACGATGCCGTCGCGCACGCGCAAGCTGGCGCCGCCCAAATCGCGCACGGCCAATTCGTCGATCGCCCAAACGCCGTTTTCGCGCCCCGCCGTCAGAATGGCGCCTTGCGCGTCGCCCGCTTGCCATGTCGCGCGGCCGATGCGCGCGCGCAAATCCAAGTCACCCGCCAACACGTCGCCGCCGCGCGCCAGCAGATCGGCGAGCTTGGCGAGTTCGATCTCCCCGAAGCGCAGATCCAGCGCCCAGCGCCCGTTCTGGCGCGCGAGCGTGCCCCCGCCGCCCGTGAAACGTAGATCGGGCACGTCGAAATTTTCGCCATCCAGGCGCAGATCGGCGTCGAATTCGCCCAACGCCGCGTCGACGATATGCGCGCGGCCTTGGAACACGCGGTCGGCGCCGATGCGCCCGTCGAGATGCCAATTGGGGCCGCCCAGCGAAATGCCGCCGGTCGGGTCGATACCGCCCGTCCCTTTGATCCCCGCCCATTCGGCGGTGAGATCGGCAAGCCCGCCCAGCGCCGCGCGGCCTTCCAGCGTCAACGGCAGTCCCGCCGCCGACGCAGCGATCGACAGGCGCTTGGTGTCGCGCTGAAACGCGATCGTCAGATCCGGGGCGGCGAAGCGCGCCTCGGTCTGCTTCAAGGTCAGCGCGCCGTCGCGCCGCCACAAGGCGGCGCGCGCGGTTCCCGTCCCGTCGGCCGCCAGCACCAGATCGTCGAGCGTGCCGATATCCGCGATCTCGACCCGCGGCACGTGCAGCGACACATCGAACCAGCCGCGCAGTTCGGGCTTGCCCACGATGCGCGTTTCCAGCCCCGTATCGCGGCGCAAAGCGGCCGCGAATTCGGCCGCGCGCGTCACCGGATCGGGACGCGACAGGAAAAAGATCGCGATGGCGGCGAGGATCAGCGCCGGCACCGCCAGCAGCAAGGTCCGGCGCATGGAAACGAGTTTAACCCGCGCGCAGGTGATCGCGCAGAATTTCCAGATTCCGCGAATTGGCCTTGAAGTAGACGTCGAAAATATCGCCCGCGACCGGCACGATCCCCACCCCGGCATCGATCAGGACATTCGCCATCATGCGCGCGAGCTTGCGCTTGGGCACGCCCAGCCGCGCGGATTCGACCACGATCCAGGTCGCGACGGCGGCGGTGAACGCGTCGCCCGCGATCGGGACAAGCCCGATCGCCGCATCCAGGCCGATATAGCGGCGCGTGCCGGGGATTCGCACGGCCGTGTCCATCACGCGCGCGAAACGCGCCAACCGGTCCACCGCGGCGACCAAATGCGGCGGAACCGTTTCGCCGCTCCGAGCGTCCGATTCGAAATCGTTGGATTTCGCCATCACACCAAGCAGTTGGGCGGCGCGGCCCAGGCATTCAAGTCCGGGCCGGTTTCCCTTCTACTAAAGGGGGTTGGCATGCTATGTCGCGTTGCTTTCCGCAATCGCCCCCGGACGCTGGAGGAAGAATGTTCGCCGATTTGTCGATTTACTACACGTGGGACGCGGCGTTCGCGCTCTGGCAGGTCATCATGATCGACCTGGTTCTGGCCGGCGACAACGCGGTCGTCATCGGCATGGCCGCGTCGGGTCTGCCCAAGGATCAGCGCAACAAAGTCGTCATGGTCGGCATCGTCGCCGCGACGGTTTTGCGTATCGCCTTCGCCAGCGTGACGGTGCAGTTGCTCGCAATCGTCGGCCTGCTGTTCGCCGGCGGCGTTTTGCTGCTGTGGGTGTCGTGGAAGCTGTGGCGCGAAATCCGCGAACAGGAAACCCACGACCGGCAGGAAGGCGAAGCCGCCCTCGAAGGTCAGGAAGCGCCGACCGCCGAGCGCAAAACTTTCCGCGCCGCCGTCATCCAGATCATCGTCGCCGACGTGTCGATGTCGCTCGACAACGTGCTCGCCGTCGCGGGCGCTTCGCGCGATTATCCGCTGATCCTGATCTTCGGCTTGGCCGTGTCGGTCATTCTGATGGGCGTCGCGGCGATCTACATCGCGCGCCTGCTGCAGAAGCATCACTGGATCGCGTATGTCGGCCTGCTCCTGATCCTCTACGTCGCGCTGAAGATGATGTGGGACGGCTTGCCGGAAATCCTGACCCTGGCCGGCATGGCCTGATTCGGAACAACGACTGAAGCACCTCCAAGCCCGGCGCGGGTCTGCCATACCCCGCGCCGGGCTTGGTTATTTTCGGCCCGCCCGCTAATTTCGATTTCACGAGGGGGAGTCGAAATAATGGATGCCGATAATCTGCTTTTGGGTCTGAGCATCGCGCAATGGACGATGCTCGGGACCGTCATCATGGTGAATTTCGTGCTGTCGGGCGACAACGCGGTCGTCGTCGGCATGGCCGCGTCGGGCCTGCCCAAGGAACAGCGCCAGAAAGCCTTGTGGTTCGGCATCGTCGCCGCGACCGTCTTGCGCGTCGCCTTCGCGCTGCTCGCCTCGCAACTACTGCAAGTCGTCGGCCTGCTGCTGGCCGGCGGCGTTTTGCTGCTCTGGGTGGCGTGGAAGCTCTATCGCGAAATCTCGCCCGCCGACGACGTTCAGGAAGCCGAAGGTGCGGCCCTGCTCGGCGGCGAGCTGGTCGAACATGTCGGCCCGCAAAAGACGATGGGTGAAGCCTTGTGGCAGATCCTGGTCGCCGACGTGTCGATGTCGCTCGACAACGTGCTGGCCGTCGCCGGGGCCGCGCGCAGCGACCCGTTCGTGCTGGCGGTCGGGTTGATCGTCTCGGTCCTGCTGATGGGCATTGCTGCCGCCGCGATCGCCAAGCTGATCGAAAAGCACCGCTGGATCGCCTATGTCGGGCTGGTGCTGATCCTGTACATCGCCGCCAAGATGGTCTGGGACGGCGGTCAAGAAGTCTTCGCCGCCGTCGCGGGCGCCTAAACGAAGTTCAGCGCGACCTCGCCCATTCCGTCGAAGCCGGCGACGATCTTGTCGCCGGCGGCGGCGATATGCAGGCCCGTGCAAGTGCCCGTCGTGACGATCTCGCCCGCCAGCAACCCTTCGGGCGTGCACGGATTGTTGGCGAGCCAAACGAGCGCCGCGATCGGATCTTCGTCCATCACGGCCGCGCCCGTGCCCTTGCCGACGATCTTGCGGCCCGCACGCATCGCAACCTTGGTCTTGGCGAGGTCCAGTTTGCGCCAGCCTTTGACCGGCAGGCCGACCACGAGTGCCCCGTTGCAGCCCATGTCGGCGACGAGTTCGGGCAACGTCACTTTGCGGAAATCGGTATAGCGGCTGTCCACGACCTCGATCGCCGGATGCAAATCCTCGATCGCCGCCAGCACCTCGGCGCGGCTATACGGCTTTTTGCGCGGCTTCAGGTTCTTGCCCAGCACGAAGGCGAACTCGCCCTCGACACCGCGCAGCCGGTACTGCGCCGCGGCGAACGACGTGCCCGAGACGAAGCAGCGCGACAGAAACACGCGCCCCGCGAAGGGACCGTCGGATTTCATGATCTTGCGGGCGGGCTCGCTGGTGCAGCCGATCTTCCAGCCAGCCCGCGTCAGCCCCAGCTCGGCCGCGACCAGACTTTGCAGCCGATAGGCCTCCGCCAGATCGCGCGGCCGGCACGATGCCGGCAGTGCAGGCAATGTCTGGCCCATGCGCCAGACTTCCGACAAGTATCCGACGGCGGGTGCAAGTCGCCCGCCCGCTTTGCGCTTCGCGGCCATCTCAGTCGTTCTCGCCTTCGACCGGCGCGTCGAAGAAATCGCCCTCGGGCTTGATTTCCTCGGCGGCGGGCGGCGGCGCTCCCTCCAATTCGTTCAACGCTTCCGGCGTCATCGGTTCGTTGCCGTAAAGATAGTCCGGAAGCCACAGCGCGATCTCGGGAAAAATATAAACCAGCGCCATGCAGAAAATCACGATGTAGATAAACGGCATGACGCCCGCGAAAATGTTCTCGAGCGTGACATGCCGGGGTGCCACGCCCTTCAGATAGAAGGTCGCCATCGCGACCGGCGGGGACAGGAAGCTGGTCTGAAGATTGAGCGCGATCATCACGCCGAAGAACAGCGGCGAAATCCCGAAATTGTCCAAAAGCGGCAGGAAAATCGGGACGAAGATGACGATGATTTCCGTCCATTCGAGCGGCCAGCCCAGCACGAAGATGATCGCCTGGGCGAGCAGCATGAACGTGAACGAATTGAGGTTCAGGCTTTCGACGAAATTCTCGATCATTTGCTGGCCGCCGAGATAGCCGAACACCGACGAGAAGATGAACGAGCCGACGAACAGCCAGCACACCATCGCCGAGGTGCGCGCGGTCAGCAGCACGGATTCCTTCAGTCGATCGAAGGTCAGCGCGCGATAGCACGCGGCCAGCACCAGCGACCCCAGCGAGCCCATCGCCGCCGCTTCCGACGGCGTGGCGAGCCCCATCAAAATCGCGCCCAGCACCATCGCGATCAACGCGGCGAGCGGAAAGAACGACGTCGCCAGCGCCGCCAGAATCCGCAAGACGGGAACGTTGCGTTCCTCGAGCGGCAGACGCGGCGCGCGGTCGGGATAGACGAGGCCGACGCCGATCGCATAGAGGATATAGAGGCCCGCGAGCATCAATCCCGGGATGAAGGCGGCGGCGTAGAGCTGCACGACCGATACGCCCGCGGTGGCGCCGTAGAGAATCAGCATGATCGACGGCGGAATGAGGATGCCCAGACACCCGCCGGCGCAGGTGACGCCCGCCGCCAGGCGCACGTCGTAGCCCGCGCGCAGCATCGCGGGGAACGCGAGCAGCCCCATCAGCGTCACGACCGCGCCGACGATGCCCGTGGCCGTCGCGAACAGCGCGCAGGTCGCCAGCGTGGCGACGGCCAGCGATCCCGGAATGGCGCCCGAGGCGAGCTGAAGACTTCGGAACAGCCGGTCGAGAATGTTCGCCCGTTCGATCACGTAGCCCATGAACACGAACAACGGCACCGATATCAGCACGTCGTTCGCCATCACCGCGTAGGTGCGCTGGACGAACAGGATGAACACGTTGTCGCCCAGCGAGCCCACGTAGCCGAAGAACAAACCCAGCGCCATCAGGCTGAAGGCGATGGGAAAGCCCAGCATGATGACGAAAATGAACATCACCAGCATGGTGAGTCCTAGGGCGGGATCGCTCATGGAACGCGGCTTTCGTTGACAGAGGTGATTTTCACGCCCGGCCTTGGCGCTCGGCTTCGGCGCGTTCGAGAATCAGCTTCTCCATCTCCTCGACGTCGTGCAGGCGCGCCGGCCATTCGCCGTCGCGAAGGCAGACCACGCAGCGCACGACTTCAGCGACGCCTTGCAGCGACATCAACACGCCGACGAACGGAATGAGGAATTTGAAGGGCCAGATCACGGGGCCTTCGGGGGAAAAGGCCGAATGCTCGTTCTGGGCGTAGCTCTGCAGGAAGAACCGCCAGCCCATCCAGGCCATCGCCGCCATGGCGGGATAGAAGAACAGCAGCCACAGCGCGAGATCGAGCGCCGCCTGACGGCGCGGCGCGAAATTCCGGTACAGAAAATCGCCGCGCACATGGCCGTTGCGCGCCATCGCGTAGGCGCCGGCCATCATGAACAAGGTGCCGTAGAGGATGTAGCTGACGTCGAATGCCCAGGTGGTCGGCGCGCGGAACGCGTAGCGCGAAAAGACCTCGTAGGCGATGGCGACGGTCAGCGCGACGATCGTCCAGGCGAAGGTCTTGCCGAAGAAATTGCTGATCTTGTCGATCGTCAGAAGGAATTTCTGCACGGGGAACCGTCCGGTCGGAAGCGTCGTCCCCGCGCCGGCGTACCGGCGCGGGGATTTCGCGTATCGCGCGTCGAACTAACCGCGGCGCGCGAAGAAGTGGTTGTAGGCCAGCGAGTCCGAGGCTTCGTAGTTGAGGAAGAAGCCCGTGACGCGCTGCGACCAGGCGCGCTGGCTGTCGACCACCTTCTTGAAATAGGCGTCGGACGACAGTTCCGTGATGACCGTATCCCACGCCTTGAGCTGGGCTTCCTGGATCGAGCGCGGGGTCGCCGCCACGCGAACGCCGGCCTGCCGGATCGCCTGCAGATCCTTGGGATAGCGTTCGTGCGCCTTCCACAGCATGTCCGACGACGCGGCTTCCGACGCGTAGCGCAGGATGTTCTTGATCTCGGTCGGCAGCGTGTCGAATTTCTGCTTGTTGAAGAGAACTTCGAAGCACTCGACCTTCTGATGGAAGCTCTGCAGAAGGTAGTTCTTCGCGACGTCGGGGAAGCCGAGCACGCGATCCGACGACGGGTTGTTGAACTCCGCCGCGTCGAGCAGGCCGCGTTCCAGCGCCGGAACGATTTCGCCGCCCGCGACGATCGTCACCGCGGCCCCCATCGCCCGGTAGAGATCGGCCGCCAGCCCGACCGTCCGGTACTTCAAGCCCTTCAGCTGATCGGGGTTGGTGATCGGCTGACGGAACCAGCCGAAAGGCTGGGTCGGCATCGGGCCGGTCAGATAGGCGACGACGTTCACCTTGGTGATATCGTAGAGCAGCTCGTTATAGAGCCCCTCGCCGCCGCCGTAGTAATACCAGGCGAGCAGCGAGTTCGCGTCGCCGAAGAAGGGCGGCGCCGTGCCGAACAGCGAATAGGCCTTGTTCTTGCCGTACCAATAGGCGGCGACGCCGTGGCCGCCGTCCAGCGAGCCCGAATGCACCGCATCCTGCATTTGGAACGCGCCGACGACCGCACCCGCCGCGAGCAGTTCCAGGCGGAAGCGGCTGCCCGTCATCTCGTTCACGCGCTTCACGTAGTCGCCGGCCATCTCGTGGAAGATGTCGCGCTGCGGCCACGTCGATTGGAAGCGGAAGACGGTCGTTTGCGCGCGGCTCACCTGCGGCGACGCCAGCGTGGCCGTCGCGACGGCCGCACCGCCCAAGGCCAATTTGCCCAAGAAGCCGCGACGCGAAGCGGAAGCTTTCTTCGTTGTCATAAAGGCTCTCCTCCTGTCGGAGGCCTATTTTTGCGCACCGCGAAGACGCCGACCTCCATCGCGCCTCCACTCCTGCGGCGCGCCTGCCGGGATCGAAACCCCGCCCGCATTCGCCGCTATCGGATCGCCGCCGGTATTCCGGTCGGGACCCGCTCGCGGGATCGACTTTGCATGAAGGCGGGCGCGGCACGCAAGCGCCGCGATTGGTTGCACAAAATCGCCGTGTTCAAATCGGATTCGTCGCGTCATTGGCGCCGCTTGGACGCCGCGCCCGGCGCATGCTAAGCGCCGTCCGATGGCGCCGTCTTTCGACTTCGACAAAGCCGCCCTCGCCGCCGCTTATGCGCGCGACGGTGTCGCGCATGTGCCCGGCGCCTTGAACGCGGCATGGGTCGACCGCATGCGCGCGGCGGTCGATCGCGCGATGGCCGTACCATCCAACGACGCGATGGAATTCGTCCCTCCGGGCGAGGGCGGGCGTTTTTTCGGCGACATGTTCATGCACCGGCGCGACGCCGATTTTCGTGCGCTGTTCTTCAAAACGCCCTGCGCCGAAATCGCCGGGCGCGCGATGGAGGCGGCCGAGGTGCGGCTGTTCTACGATCAGATTTTCGCCAAGGCGCCGGCCACGAAGCGCGAAACGCCCTGGCACCAGGACGGGCCCTATTGGCCGATTTCGGGCGAGATGGCGTGCACGGTCTATCTGGCGCTCGATGCGATCGACGACGGCAATGGGGCGGTGCGCTATGCGCGCGGCAGTCATTTGCCCGGCCGCGATTTCCGCCCCGCCCCGTTCCGATCGGGTGCCGACAACGCGCTGCGTTATGCGGGATCGGCGTTGCCGGTCGTCGAAGCGCCCGACGAAGCCACGCTGGTTTCGTTCAAGCTCGAACCGGGCGACGCGGTCGTGTTCCACGGCCGTATGGTGCACGGCGCCCCCGGCAATCCCAGCGCCGATCGGCCGCGCCGGACGATCGCCCTGCGCTTTACGGGCGACGACATACGCTGGCGGCGCGGTATTTCGACCTTCAGCCGCTTGCGCAAAGCCGATCTGGCGCACGGCGCGCCGCTGTCCGCGCGCGACGAACTCTTTCCGGTGCTGTGGCGGCGCTAAACGCGGACGATCTTGCCCGGGTTCATGATGTTGTCGGGGTCGAGCGACTTCTTGATCATCCGCATCAGCGACACGGCTTCGCCGTGCTCGGCGGTCAGGAAGTCGATCTTGCCGTAACCCACACCGTGTTCGCCGGTGCAGGTGCCGTCCATCGACAGCGCACGCGCGACCAAGCGGTCGTTGAGGCGGTTCGCCTCCGCCACTTCCTTCGGGTCGTCCATGTTGAGGACGAAGCAGAGATGGAAATTCCCGTCGCCGACATGGCCCACGATGGGGGCCGGAATGAACGAAGCTTCGAGATCGGCTTGCGTTTCGACGATGCAATCGGCCAGACGCGAAATCGGCACGCACACATCGGTCGCCCAGATCGAGCAGCCCTGGCGCAGCGCCTTGCAGGAATAGGCGGCGTCGTGGCGCGCCTGCCAGATTTTCTTGCGCTCGGCCGGATCGGTCGTCCAGCGGAAATCCTCGCCGCCATGCTCGGCGGCGATGGCTTGCACGAACTCGGCCTGTTCCTTCACGCCCGTTTCGCTGCCGTGGAATTCGAGCCACAGCGTCGGCGCGGCGGGAATGTTCAGCTTCGAATAGGCGGCGATGGCTTCCATCTGCAGCTTGTCGGCAAGTTCGATGCGCGCCACGGGAATGCCGGCCTGGATCGTGGCGATGCAGGTATCTACCGCCGACTTCACATCCGGGAAGGCGCACATCGCCGAGCTGGTCGCTTCGGGAATGCCGTAGACTTTGACGGTGATTTCGGTGATGACGCCCAGCGTGCCTTCCGAGCCGACGAACAAACGCGTGAGGTCGTAACCGGCCGAGGATTTGCGCGCGCGCCGCGCCGTTCGCACCACGCGCCCGTCGGCGGTGACGACTTCCAGCGCCAACACGTTCTCGCGCATTGTGCCGTAGCGCACGGCATTGGTGCCCGAGGCGCGCGTCGCGGTCATGCCGCCGATGGAGGCGTCCGCGCCCGGATCGATCGGGAAGAACAGGCCGGTATCGCGCAGATATTCGTTGAGCTGTTTGCGCGTCACACCCGGCTGCACGCGCACGTCGAGATCACTGGTGTTGACCGCGAGCACCTTGTTCATGCGCGTGACGTCCACGCAAATGCCGCCATGCAGCGCCGCCGTATGGCCTTCCAGCGCGGTGCCCGCCCCGAAGGGGACTACCGGAATGCGATGCTTGGCACAGGCCTTCACCACCGCGACGACTTCCTCGGTGCTTTCGACGAAGGCGACGGCATCGGGCGGGGCGGGCTTGTGATAGGCCTCGCCCTTGCCGTGCTGCTCGCGCACCGCGAGCGCGGTGGTCAAACGGTCGCCGAGAATGGCGCGGATCTCCGCGATCGCCGCGTCGCGCGCGGCGGGTTCGGTCGCTGTAATCTCGGCGGCACTGGCCATGTCGTTTCTTCTCCCTGAAGGCGACGAAATTACGCCGCCGGGCCTTGCGCGGCAACCGCCGCTTCGCGGGATTTTTCGGCCGCCCGGACGCGCTCGCGCCAGATCGTGTAAAGCCCGGCCGCGACGACGATCGCCGCCCCCCACCAGACATTGTCGGACGGCCATTCGCCCCAGACGAACCAGCCGAGAATGGCCGCCCAAATCAGCTCGGTATAGTGGAACGGCGCCACCGCGCCGATCGGGGCGAGGCGGAACGCGCGGATGGTGAACAACTGCCCGAGCAGCACCAGCACCGCCATCGCGACGATGACCAGCCACATATGGCCGGGCACGGGGGCCGAGACGATCGCCGCCCCGGCCGCGCCCGCGAAAAGCATCGCGGTGTTCTGCGACACCATCATTGAAAGATCCGTCTCGGTCGAGGCGAGCCAGCGCACGCAGGTCATCCCGCCCGCGTAGAACACCGCCGCCGTCAAGGCGAGCATCGCGCCGATCCCGAATTCGCCGTCGGCGATGCCCGGGCCGATAATGACCACGACGCCGATAAAGCCGATCGCCACGGCCGACCAGCGATGGACGCCGACCTTCTCCTTCAGCACGGGGACCGAGAACGCCGTCATGAACAAGGGTGCCGCGAAACCGATCGCGATGGCGGTGGCGAGCGGCAGATGCCGCAGGCTTTCGAAAAACGTGTACATCGCGCAGACTGACAGCCCCGCGCGCAGCAAATGGCCCAGCGGCCGTTTGGTGCGCAGCGCCGCGAAGCCGCCGGCACGGATCACGAAGGGCGTGAGGATCAGCAGCACGAAGACCGAGCGGATCGCCATCAGTTGCCCGGTCGGCAGATGTTGAATCGCGTATTTCGTGACGGCATCCATCACCGACAGCAGCACGACGCCGAACGCCATCGACGCGATGCCCAGGAGCGGACGATCGGAGCGGCCGATTCGACTGCGCGGAGCCGGGGGCTGGGTTGCTGCTGTTGCGGGGTTCGTCATGGGTGCAACGTCTATACTCGATATAGACCAACAAAATCTCGGCGGATCGCGCATGAATGTCTCGACGCTGACGCATTCGATTCTGGCACTTGGCGGCCGGCTCCCGCGCAACGACGACGTGTTGGAGATTTCCGGCGACGGCGATCCCGTTTTTCCCACGCCGTTTCGCATCGCAACGGCGGCAAGCGCGGTGCTGGGGGCCGCGGGCTTGGCGCTAAGCGATCTCTGGCGATTGCGCGGCAATGCGGCGCAAAGCGCGCGTATCGATACAAAATCGGCGGCGGCGAGTTTACGTTCCAGCGTCTATGTCACACGCGACGGTGTGAAACCCATATTCTGGGATCCGCTCGTCGGCCATTACCGCACGCGCGACGGCCGGCATATCTTCCTGCACACCAATCACGCGCATCATCGTGCGGCGGCGTTGCGGCTGTCCGGCGCGGCGGGCGATACACGCGCCGATCTGGAAGCGGCGGTCGCGAAGCTCGACGCGTTCGCGTTCGAGACCGCGTTGGCCAACGAAGACGGGATCGGCGCGGTGACGCGCACGCTCGACGAATGGAACGAATCGGCGCAAGGCAAGGCGGTCGCCGCGTTGCCCTTGTTCACCATCGACAAGATCGGCGAGGCATCGCCGCGCAAATTGCCCGACGCCGCGCGGCCGCTCGCCGGCATTCGCGTGCTCGACTTGACGCGCGTTCTGGCGGGCCCGGCGGCGGGGCGTTTGCTCGCCGAACATGGCGGCGACGTTTTACATCTCGCCGCCCCGCACACGCCCTATCAGACCGAATTGCTCTACGACACCGGGCCCGGCAAGCGTTGCGCGTGGCTCGATCTCGATACGGCGCAAGGCCCCGCGCAATTGCGCGATCTCGCGGCCGGGGCCGATGTGTTCCTGCAATCCTATCGGCCCGGTGCGCTCGCCAAGCGCGGTTTCGGGGCGGAAGACCTCGCGCGCTTGCGTCCCGGCATCGTGGTGACCGAGCTTTGTGCCTATAGCCATGAAGGGCCATGGGCATTGCGGCGCGGCTTCGACTCGGTCGTGCAGAACGCGATGGGCTTGGCGGCGACGCAAAGCGCGCTCGCAGCACCCAAGAACATGCCCGTGCAAGCGCTCGACTATATCGGCGGCTATGTCGCGGCCCTCGGCACGATGCTGGCCCTCGCGCGCCAAGCGCAAGAAGGCGGCACCTGGCGCGTGCGCACGTCGCTCGCCCAGATCGGGCATTTCCTCGCAAGCCTCGGCACGCTCGACGCGCGCGAGGCCGCCGCCGATCTGCCGCCGGACGATATCGCCAAGCTGATGATCGAAGTCGACTCGCCCTTCGGGCGCATCGGCCATTTCAAGCCGGTGCTGGAACTCGACCGCACGCCCGGCTTCTACGCGCGGCCGCCCGAGCCCTTCGGCAATTCGAAGCCGGAATGGCTATAGGCTAATTCGCCTTGCCGTAGCCGCCGCCGCCCGGCGTTTCGATCACGAACATGTCGCCCGGCTTCACGTCCCATTGGGCCGTGGCGCCCTTCTCCTCGATCGTGCCGTTCGTGCGTTCGACCCAGTTGCGGCCGAGCTTGCCGTTGCCGCCGCCATTGGCGCCAAACGGTTCGACCTTGCGCCGGTTGGCGAGGATCGCGCAGGTCATGTCTTCGAGGAAACGCACCTTGCGGATCGTGCCGTCGCCGCCGCGAAATTCGCCCTTGCCGCCCGAGCCGCGCCTGATTTCGAAGCTTTCGACGCGTACGGGAAAGCGCCATTCCAGCACTTCGGGATCGGTCAGACGCGAATTGGTCATATGCGTCTGCACGGCGTCGCAACCGTCGAAGCCGGGGCCCGCGCCGGAACCGCCGGCGATCGTCTCGTAATATTGGTGCTTGTCGTTGCCGAAGGTGAAGTTGTTCATCGTGCCCTGCGCGCCCGCCATCACGCCCAACGCACCGTAGATCGTGTCGGTCACGGCTTGCGAGGTTTCGACGTTCCCGGCCACGACGGCGGCGGGATATTGCGGGCGCAGCATGCAGCCTTCGGGGATGATCACCTTCAACGGCTTCATCACGCCCGCGTTCATCGGAATGTCGCCTTCGACCAGCGTGCGGAACACGTAAAGCACGGCGGCCATGCAGACCGACGCGGGCGCGTTGAAATTATTCGGCCGCTGCGCCGACGTGCCCGTGAAATCGAGAATGGCGCTGCGCGTCGCCTTGTCGATCGAGACCTTGACCTTGATGACCGCGCCGTCGTCCATCGGATAGGCGAATGCGCCGTCCTTCAGCACGTCGAGCACGCGGCGCACTTGCTCCTCGGCGTTGTCCTGCACATGGCCCATATAGGCGCGCACGACGTCGAGGCCGAATTCGCGAACCATCTTGCGGAGTTCTTGGGCGCCCTTCTCGCACGCCGCGATCTGGGCTTTGAGGTCCCCGATATTCTGCGCCGGGTTGCGCGCGGGATATTTGCCCGATTTCAACAGCGCGACCATTTCCGCTTCGCGGAAGCGACCTTGATCGACGAGCTGGAAATTGTCGATCAACACGCCCTCTTCCTCGACCGTCGTCGAGCCGGGCGGCATCGAACCGGGCGTGAGGCCGCCGATATCGGCCTGATGACCGCGGCTCGCGACGAAGAACAGAATGTCCTTCCCCGCTTCGTCGAACACCGGCATCACGACCGTGACGTCGGGCAGATGCGTGCCGCCGTTATAGGGCGCGTTCAGCACAAATACGTCGCCGGGGCGCATCGTGCCTTCGCGTGCGCGCGTGACGGCGGCCACACTCTCGCCCATCGAACCCAGATGTACGGGCATATGCGGCGCGTTGGCGATCAGATTGCCCTGGCGATCGAACAGCGCGCAGGAGAAATCGAGACGCTCCTTGATATTGACCGAGTACGCGGTGTTCTGGAGCGCCACGCCCATCTGTTCGGCGATCGACATGAACAGATTGTTGAACACTTCCAGCATGACCGGATCGACCTTGGTGCCGATCGCGTGCTGGCGCTGGATCGCGACCACGCGGCGCAACACCAGATGATCGCGCGCGGTGACTTCCGCCGCCCAGCCGGGTTCGATCACTGTCGTCGCATTGCGGTCGGACACGATCGCGGGGCCGGGCACTTTCATGCCCGGCTTCAACGCGTCGCGTAAGAAAACCGGCGTCGAATGCGTTTCACCGTCGGCGTACATCTTGACCGTCGCCGCCGGGGCGGGCGGCGCGGCGGCGCCGATTTCGCGCACGACATCGTCCGCACTTTCGGTATGGCCGACGACTTCAACCGCCACGGCTTCGACGATCACCGCCTTGCCGGGCATCGAGAAGCCGTAGCGCTGGCGATGCTGCTCGACGAAAGCGGCACTCGCGGCTTCGATCGTGCCGAAATCGACGAC
Source organism: Alphaproteobacteria bacterium (assembly GCA_017308135.1). NCBI lineage: Bacteria > Pseudomonadati > Pseudomonadota > Alphaproteobacteria > Alphaproteobacteria bacterium. Next base: position 154,808 of record JAFKFM010000007.1, on the reverse strand, counting down.
CAGCGCGGAATCCGTGCCTTCGTATTTGAGATGCAGCTTGCGCCGAACCTCGATCTTCGCCGGGTCGATGCCCTGGCGACGCATTTCGGCGAGGCCTTCTTCCGCCAGCGCCGCGAGTTCGGTTTCCAGCGTGGGCAGGATCGCGTCGGCGAGTTTGGCTTCGACCGCCTTCTCGCGCATCACGCGCAAATCGGCGAGGCCCATGCCATAGGCCGAGAGCACGCCCGCCAGCGGATGGACGAAGACGGTCGTCATGCCCAGCGCATCCGCGACCTTGCAGGCATGTTGCCCGCCCGCCCCGCCGAAGCAATTGAGCGCATAGCCCGACACGTCGTAGCCGCGCTGGATCGAAATCTGTTTGATCGCGTTGGCCATGTTCTCGACCGCGATCTTCAAGAACCCATCGGCGATCGCTTCGGGCGTGCGCTTCTCGCCCGTGGCTTTTTCCACTTCGGCCGCGAGGGCGGCGAATTTCGCGCGCACGATTTCGGCGTCGAGGCGCTGATCGCCGTTCGGCCCGAACACGGCGGGGAAGAAGTCGGGCACGATCTTGCCGACCATCACGTTCGCGTCGGTCACGGCCAGCGGGCCACCGCGGCGATAGCAGGCCGGGCCCGGATTGGCGCCCGCACTTTCGGGGCCGCAACGGAAGCGCGTGCCGTCGAAAAACAGGATCGAGCCGCCGCCCGCCGCCACCGTGTGGATCTTCATCATGGGGGCGCGCATGCGGACGCCCGCGACGATCGTCTCGAACGTGCGCTCGTATTCGCCGTTATAGAGCGTCACGTCGGTGGACGTGCCGCCCATGTCGAAGCCGATGATCTTGTCGAAGCCGGCCATCGCGGCGGTGCGCGCGGCCCCCACGATCCCGCCCGCGGGACCCGACAGGATCGAATCCTTGCCCTGGAAATAGCGCGCGTCGACCAGACCGCCATTCGACTGCATGAACATCAGCCGTGTGCCGCCCAGCTCGCCCGCGACGCGGTCGACATAGCGGCGCAGAATCGGTGAGACGTAAGCGTCCACGACGGTCGTGTCGCCGCGCCCGACGATCTTCATCAGCGGCGAGACTTCGTGCGAGATCGAAATCTGCGTGAAGCCGATCTTGCGCGCGATATCGCCCAGCGCCTTTTCATGCGCCGGGTAGCGATAACCGTGCAGCAGCACGATGGCCAGCGCCCGAATCCCCTGATCGTAGATCTTGCGCAGATCACGCTCGGCGGCGGCTTCGTCGAGCGTGCGCAGCACATTGCCTTGCGCGTCCATCCGCTCGTCGATTTCGACGGCGGTTTCGTACAGCAATTCGGGCAGCACGATCCGGCGCACGAACAGCTTCGGCCGGTTCTGGTAGGCGATGCGCAGCTGGTCCTTGAAGCCCTTGGTGATGGCGACGGCCACGCGCTCGCCCTTGCGCTCCAGCAGCGCGTTCGTGGCGACCGTCGTGCCCATCTTCACCGCTTCGACCGGCGCACCGGTCAGCGGCGCATCCTTGGCGAGGCCGAGGAGTTCGCGAATGCCTTGAAGGGCGGCGTCCTTGTAGCGCTCCGGGTTTTCCGACAGCAGCTTATGCGTGGCGAGCGTGCCGTCCGGGCGCTTGGCCACGATATCGGTGAACGTGCCGCCGCGATCGATCCAGAATTGCCACTGCGCCGTCATCGGGAATCCCTCCGGCCTCGGTTATGACAAAACGTTGACGAATCGTCAACGTTCCTAGAGCGTCGCCGCCGACCGGCTGGCCTGGTCGTAAAGCCCCGACAAGGCGCGCATCAACGCGGCGACTTGGGCGATCGCGTCATGCGGTTCGCCGATGCGCGCCACGGCATCGACCAGGCAGGTTTCGCGGATCGCGCGGTAGCGGTCGCACAAGGCGCGGCCCTTCTGCGTGGCCGCCCAATGGACTTCCTTGCCTTGTTTGACGCCCGAGACGAGGCCGAGACGCTTCAGCTTCTTGAGGCCGTAATTGACGAGGTGGTCATCCTCGACATTCAGCACCAAGGCGAGATCGGCGAGCGTCTTGGCGCGGTCGCGATGATTGGTGTGATGGAGGATCAGCACGTCGAGCGGCGAGAGATCGCCCTGCCCGGCGGCCGCCGTGCAGCGCACGATCCAGCGCCCATAGGCATGGAAGATCGGCGTCAGCGCGAATTCGAATTCCGACAATTCGGCCACGCGGTTACCCGCGAGATGCGCGGACGACACGATTTTGGGCGCGGGTTTGTCCTTGCGCTTGGCCATAAGGCGATACTCCGTCGATAAAACGTCGACGGAGTATCGCTTACGATCAGGCGGCCATCAATCCGCCGCGCCCGCGAACCAGCCTCCCGGGGTGGCGGCGAATGTCGCCCGACACCCCTTGGAACGCGTCCTTCGCCAATTCGCAGGCGAGCAGCCGGTGCGGTTGTTCGCCCGGCATGACCAAGCCCATCGGGGCGGCCGGCGCGAAACCGAAGCGCGCGTAGTAATCGAGATCGCCGACCAGCACGATTCGCGAATGCCGCGCCCAGGCGGCGGCGTCGAGGCCGTGGAACATCAACGCCGCCCCGATCCCTTGGCCTTTGAGTTTGGGCTCAACCGCCAGCGGGCCCAGCAACAGCGCGCCATGCGCGCCGATGGCGACGGGCCAGAAGCGCAGCGTGCCGAGAATCGCCCCGTCGTCCTTCGCCCGCGCGACGAAGGAAAGTTCGGCGAGCGGGTCCACGCCCTGCCGATAGCGATAGCTCTTCTTCGATTTCCGCCCCGGCCCGAAGGCCCGGTTCAGCAGAAGCTCGATCCGCGTCCCGTCGCCGGGCCGCTCGGTGGTGATGTCGAACATGGAATTTTCCTCGCGAAAACAATGCGTTGCAGAGCCCTACAACGGGTGCTGCGGAGGACGCTTATTCGCGAGGGAAGGAAAAGGACGGATGGACCTTATCCGCGCACGAACGCAAGCGCACCCGGCACCCGGGTGCTACGTCGTCGCGCGGAAATGGCGATCCACATCGTCATGCGTCGCAGTTAAAGCGAATTCGCCCCGAACGTCAAACCTTGAATTTGGGGTCGAGCCAATCGCGCAGACTGTCGCCGAACAAATTGAAGGCGAACACGGCGACGGAGATGGCGAGCCCCGGGAACAGAATCATCCACGGCGCCTCGCGATAGAAATCCGAAGCGTTGCCCGACAGCATCAAGCCCCAGGCGGGCGTGGGCTCGGTCACGCCCAGCCCCAGGAACGACAGCGACGCTTCCAGCAAAATCGCCTGCGCGATGAACGCCGTGAACATGATCAGGAACGGGGCCGCGACGTTGGGCACCATATGGCGCAGGATGATGCGGATATGGCCGAAGCCCGCGGCGCGCGCCGCGTCGATATAGGGCATTTCGCGGATCGACAGCGCCGCCGAGCGCACGACGCGCGCGACCTTCGGCACGATCGGGATCGCGATGGCGAAGACGAGATTGATGTCGATGCCGCCGATCTGATTGCGGCCCAGCATCGCCACGACGACCAGCGCCAGAACGATGATCGGGAAAGACAGCATCACGTCGATGAAGCGCTGCACGATCATATCGATGCGCCCGCCGAAATAGGCCGAGGCCACGCCGATCATGGCGCCCGACACGCAGCCCATCAGCGAGGCGAAGAAGCCGATCGTCAGCGCGGTGCGCGCCCCGAAGATCACGCGGCTGAAAATGTCGCGGCCGAACGCGTCCGTGCCCATCCAATGCTCCCAGGACGGCGGCGCCAGCATCGCGCTGAAATCGATCGCCAACGGATCGTAGGGCGCCACGAAATCGGCGAATACGCCGCCGAACAGCATGATCAAAATCGCCACGCCCGAAATGGCGCCCAGCGGCTGAGCGAGGCAGAACATCGCCAGCGCCGAATGGCGCTTGGGCGCCGCATAGGTCACGTTCGGCTGGGAGACGGCCTCGGCCATGTCACTTCCCTCCCAACCGGATGCGCGGATCGAACAGCGCGTAGAGCAGATCGACGATCAGATTGGTCACGATGAACACCACCGCGATCAGCATGACGATTGCCTGGATCAGCGTGAAATCGTTGCGGCTGACCGCCTGCACGAACAGCTTGCCGATGCCGTTGAGGTTGAACACTTGCTCGGTCACGACCAAGCCGCCGATCAGGAACGCGAATTCGAGGCCGATGACGGTGATCGCGGGCAGCAAAGCGTTACGCATCGCATGGCGCGCGACGACGAGTTTTTCGTACACGCCCTTGGCGCGCGCGGTGCGGATGTAATCCTCCTTCATCACCTCGACGATGGAGGAGCGGACCATGCGCGCGACGACGGCGGAGTAGCGGTAGCCGACGGCCAGCGCGGGCCAGATCAATTGGCTGATATTGGCCACGGGATCGACATAGATCGGCGTGTAGGTGATCGGCGGCAGCCAATTGAACCAATAAAGCAGGCCCAAAATGATGATCATGCCCAGCCAGAAGCTGGGCACGGCGAGCCCGGCGATCGTAATCAAACGCACCGCGTAATCGATCCACGTGTCTTTGAACAACGCGGATATGGTGCCGAGCGGAATCGCGATCAGGACGGCGAAGATCGTCGCCATGATCGCGACCTGCATGGTGAGTTCGAGACGCAGGCCGATCTCCTCCGTCACCGGACGGTCGGTCCACATCGACTTGCCGAGATCGAGCGTGACCAGCCCGACCATCCAATCGGCGAATTGCACGCCAAGAGGACGATCGAGGCCGAGGCGCGCGCGCTCGGCGTCGATCGTCTCCTGCGTGACGGATCCCCCGTCGCCGCGCAGCTTCACTTCCACGATGTCGCCGGGCACGACCCGGAGCATGAAGAAGATGAGGACCGCCACGCCCAAAAGCGTGGGGATCATCAGAAGGATGCGGTTGACGAGGTAGCCGAACATCGAGCGTCCTTTACGTGTTCAGCCAAACATCGGCCAAATCCTGGCCGAGATTGTGGCTGGGCGACATTTGCCAGCCCATGACGACCTTGTGGGTCGGCACGATGCGGTGCCACCACAACAGCGGCACCTGATAGGCCTGGTCGAAAGCGCGCTTCTCGAACTGGCGGATCAGATCGAAGCGCTTCTGGAAATCGCGCTCGCGGCTTTGGGCGGCGTAAAGCCGGTCCATCTCCGCGTCGATCGCGCGGCTGCGGTTTTCCGGCGCCTTGTTGAACGACAGATACTTCGCCAGTGCGAGCGACGGCTCGTCCATGAACAGGTTCGAGAAGTCGATCGCGACGTCGAAATTGCCGCTCGACATGCCCGCGAGATAGGGCGACGTCTCCGACTGGCGGTGTTCGACGTTCACGCCGATCTGGCGCCATTGGTCGACCAGGAAGATGCCGGCCGGCGTGTAGGGCTGCGCCAGATTGCGGTTATGCAGAACGAAGGTGAGGTTCGGCACGCCCGCTTCGCGCAGCAGCCGGCGCGCTTCCGCCCGCGCGGCGGCGATGTCGCGCCCGAAGCCCGGGACCTTCAACAGATCCTCGTCCTTCATCGCGAAGGGCGAACCGGGGCGGACCAGACCGCCCGGATCGCGCAACGTCGCCGTACGCGCAAGGCCTTGGGCACCCGCGCGCCGGTCGATGGCCAGATGCAGCGCGCGGCGCACGCGCACGTCGTCGAACGGCTTCTTCTCGGTGTTGAACACGACCATCAGGTTCAGCGTCCAGCTCGATTCCTCGGTCCGGATGCGGTCGCCCATCACCTGCACCAGACGATCGCGTTCGGCGGGCGAAATGCCGCGGAATTCCGCCAGCACTTGGCCGCCCTGCATCGCGTTCATCATCGCGGCGGGCTGGGTCATGAACACGCCGCGGAATCCGTCGAGATAGGGGCGCCCCTGGCGGAAGTATTTGTCGTTGCGGGTGCCGGTGATGTGGCTGCCGCGCACATGTTCGCCGAAGCGGAACGGGCCCGTGCCGTTGATCGCGGTGCGCGGGGCGTTGGCGTTCGCGGCGAGGTCCTTGGCGGCGTAGATCCAGTTCCACGGGCTGGCGAAATGTTCGAGCATCGCCGGGTTCGGCGCCTTCATCTTGAACACGACGGTCAGCGGATCGGGCGTTTCGATCGTATCGATATCGATGAACGTCGCCTGACGGGTGGAGACCACGCCGGTGGGCGGATTGCGCATCCGGTCATAAGTTGCCTTCACGTCGGCCGAGGTCAGTGCCGTGCCGTCATGGAAGGCGACGTTCGGCGTCAGCTTGAACGTGTAGGTCATGAGGTCGGCGGCGACGTCCCACGACGCGGCGAGATCGCCTTTCACCTTGGGATAATCGGCAAGGTTGAATTGCAGCAGCGTCGAATAGAAGGGCGCGCCGAAATGCAGCGTGGCGAAGGTGTCGGAGCCGTGCGCGTCGTAATGCGGCGTTTCGGCCGAGATCGCGAAGGTGAAATTGCCGCCGCGCTTGGGCGCACCTTGCGCCGCAGCGGGCGACGCGTCGTAAAGGCCGAGGCCGGCGGTGGCGGCGGCCAGCGCCGTGGTCTGCAAAAACTGCCGGCGTCCGAAGCTCAAATAATCCTGATTCATGACGTTCCTCCTGTTTTGATTATTTTGGACTCGGTGGAAACGGGCGCTCTGCGGCGCCTCGTTCAAACTTTTAGACAAGCCACAAGATGGCCGGGTTTGACCTCGCGGATTTCGGGAATGGTGGCTTTGCAGGCATCGTCGGCCAGCGGGCAGCGCGTGTGGAACACGCAACCCGACGGCGGACGCAAGGGCGACGGGATTTCCCCGCCCAACGTGCGCGCGGCGCGCGATTTCTCGATCGCCGGATCGGGAATGGGGGCGGCGTCGAGCAGCGCCTTCGTATAGGGATGCAGCGGCTCGGCATAGAGCGCGTCGCCGTCGGCGAGCTCCATCATCCGGCCCAGATACATGACCGCGACGCGATCCGAGATATGGCGCACCACCGCCAGATCGTGGGCAATGAAGAGGTATGTGAGGCCGAGCTTCTTCTGGAGGTTCTCCAGCAGATTGATGATCTGGCCTTGGATCGACACGTCGAGCGCCGAGACGGGCTCGTCGCAGACGATGCATTCGGGCTCCATCGCCAAGGCGCGCGCGATCCCCACGCGCTGGCGCTGGCCGCCCGACATTTCGTGCGGATAACGCTCGGCCATATAAGCGAACAGGCCGACGGCTTCGAGCAATTCGGCCACACGCTTTTTGGCGGCGGCGGCGTCGGGCACGATTTTATAGACGAGCAGCGGTTCGGCGATGATCTGGCCGATCGTCATGCGCGGATTGAGCGAGGAATACGGGTCCTGGAAAATCACCTGGATCTTGCGGCGGATGGGCCGGAGCTCGGCCGCACCGAGTTTGGAGATATCCTGGCCCTTGAACGTGATCGATCCTTCGGTCGGCGTTTCCAGACGCAGGATCAAACGGCCGACGGTCGTCTTGCCGCAGCCGGATTCGCCGACGAGCCCCAAAGTTTCGCCGGGCGAGATATCGAACGACACGTCGTTGACCGCGCGCACTTCGCTTTTGACCGAGCTGAACGTGCCGGTCTTGCGCGACACTTCGAAGAATTTCTTGAGGCCGCTGACCGAGAGCAATTTCTCGCCCGCGCGGCCTTCGCGTTTGCCGCCGGCTTCGATGACGGGCTTCTCGCGGCCGATTTCGCCCGCGGCGATTTCCTTGGCGCGCAAGCATGCCGACAAATGCCCGGGCTCGATTTCCTCGAGTGCGGGATCGTTCGCGCAGATATCGGCGCGGAACTGGCAGCGTGCCGCAAATCGGCAGCCCTTGGGCGGGTCGAGCAGATTGGGCGGCAAGCCTTCGATGGTTTCGAGCTTCGCCCCGCGCGGCCGGTCGAGGCGCGGGACCGAGCGCATCAGGCCCATCGCATAAGGATGGCGCGGGCGCAGGAACACGTCGTCCGCCGTGCCCTTTTCCACCACGCGCGCGGCGTACATCACGTTGACGCGATCGGCGTAGCGCGCAACGACGCCAAGGTTATGCGTGATGATGACCAGCGCGATGTTGAGCTTGCGCGACAATTCCTTCATCAACTCCAGGATCTGCGCCTGGATGGTGACGTCGAGGGCGGTCGTCGGCTCGTCGGCGATGATGAGCTTGGGGTTGCAGGCAAGCCCGATCGCGATCATCACGCGCTGGCGCATGCCGCCGGAGAATTGATGCGGATATTGGTCGAGCCGGCGTTCGGGATCGGTGATGCCGACCAGCGAGAGCAATTCCACCGCCCGGGCGCGCGCCTGTTCCTCCGTCATCTTCAGATGGATGAACAGCGGCTCCATGATCTGCAGCCCGATCGGCAGGACCGGGTTGAGGCTCGTCATCGGCTCCTGGAAGATCATCGAGATGTCGCGGCCGCGCCGCTCGCGCATCTCCTCGTCGGTCAGGTCGAGAAGATTGACGCCCTCGAACATGATCTTGCCGTGGACGACGCGTCCGGCGGGCTTCGCCAGCAAGCGCATGATCGCCAGCGACGACACGGATTTTCCGCAGCCCGATTCACCGACGATCGCCAGGACTTCGCCGCGCCGGACCTGATAGGACACACCCTCGACCGCGCGCACGACGCCGCGCGACGTGACGAAATGGACGTGCAAATCCTCGACCGACAACAGAACGTTGGAATCGCTCAAAGCGGGCGCCTCGACTGTTCGCATTTATCGTGTTTTTTTGATCCCTAGCACGGGACACCCCGGGGATGCCACCCCCGAAGGCCGCCAGTCCGATCTGCGGAACGGCGCCTTGTTCCTTTTCGCAACGGCGAATAGCTTGGCGCGACGCTCTCGATTTTCACGTGGTTGGATTCGGAATTACGCGGAAGATGTCGATCTGGGGAAGTTTGTTGGGGGGCACGGCGGGTTATGCGCTGGGCGGCCCTTTGGGCGCGCTGATCGGGCTCGCCGCCGGCCATGCGGTCGATCGCGTCTTGCGCGCGAACAAATCGCCGGAGAGCGAACAGGAGAAGCGCAAAATCGCCTTCACCATCGCGACCGTGGCGCTGGCCGCGAAAATGGCCAAAGCCGACGGCGCGGTGTGCGATCGCGAAAAAGCCGCCTTCGCGCGCATCTTCCATTTCGATCCGGCCGAGCGCGCGAATGTCGAGCGCGTTTTCGATTTCGCCGCGCGTTCGACGCACGGCTTCGAAGCCTATGCGCGCCAAGTGGCCGGGCTATTCGACAAGGGCGCCCCGGCGCTGGAAGAATTGCTCGACTGCCTTTTTCATATCGCGAGCGCCGATCACGCGATCACCGAGGACGAGCTTGAGTATCTGCGCGCGGTCGCGACCCATCTCGGTCTCGACGAAGGCGTCTATCGCGCGATCCGCCAGGCGCATATCGGGCCCGACGCGAACGATCCGTACGAAGTTTTGGGCGTCTCGCCGCAGGCCGATCTCGACGAGATCAAGCGCGTGTGGCGCGAACAGGCGCGCCTGCATCATCCGGATGTGCTGACCGGCCAAGGCATGCCCGCCGAATTCGTGGCGCTGGCCGAGAAGCGCTTGGCCGCGATCAACGCCGCCTATGAGAACATTCTCGAACGGCGGAACGCGGCATGAGACCGATCGACTCCGCCCTGACCGTCGGGATCATGATGATCTGGGGCCTCAATTTCGTCGTCGCGAAATTGGCGCTCGCGGAATTGCCGGCGATCTTCACCATGTCGCTGCGCTTCGCGCTGGTGGCGATCTTGCTGCTGCCCTTCGTGAAGATGCCGAGCCGCCAGGACATGAAGGCGATCGCCTTGCTCGGTTTCACGCTGGGCGGCTTGCATTTCTCGTCGATGTTCACCGGCATGAAGAATCTCGACGCCGGGCTCGCCGCCATCGCGACGCAAAGCCAGGTGCCGTTCGCGGCCCTGCTCTCCGCCGTCATCCTCAAGGATTATCCCGGCTGGCGGCGCTGGACCGGCATGGGCCTCGCGTTCTTCGGCATCTGGCTCGCGACCGGCGGCGCCGTTTCGGGGGCGGCACCTTTCTATGTCGGGCTGGTGCTGTTCGCGTCGTTCATGTGGGCGGTCGCGAATTTCCAGTTCAAGTCGCTCACCCATATCGACGGCTTCACCCTCAACGCCTATACGGCGTTGTGGAGCGTGCCGTTCCAGGTCGCGTTCTCCGCGATGCTGGAAACCGGGCAGATCGAAGCCTTCGTCAACGCGTCGTGGCGCGCTTACGCCGGCGTCGTTTTCATGTCGGTGATGATCACCATCTGCACCTATTGGATGTGGTACCGCATGTTGCGCCGCTATTCGGTCAACGTGACGATGCCCTATACGCTGCTGGTGCCCGTGTTCGGCGTGATGGCGGGCGTCATCTTCAACGGCGACGATCTGGGCTGGCGGATGATCGCGGGCACGGCCGCGACCATCGCGGGCGTCGCGATCATCGTGCTGCGCCGCCCGGCCGATGTCGGCGGCGAGTCGACGAGCAAGATGTCGTGAAGCTCGAAACGCAGCCCTCGCCGAATTTCGACGCGCGGCCCGACGGTGTGGCGCCCGAATTCCTGGTGCTGCATTACACGGACACCAAGGATCGCGCGGAAAGCCTGTCCTATCTGCTCGATCCCGCCAAACAGGTCAGCGCGCATTATCTGATCGACATGGACGGCACGATCCTGGCGCTGGTGCCCGAAGATAAGCGCGCTTGGCATGCCGGCGTGTCGTGCTGGCGGGGCAAGCGCGACGTCAATGCGCGTTCGATCGGCATCGAGATCCAGAATCCCGGCCATCGCCTCGGCTATCGCGATTATCCGGCCATCCAGATCGATGCGGTGATCGAACTTTGCCGCGCGATCGTCGACCGGCACGGTATCGCGCCGCGCGATGTCGTCGGCCATTCGGACGTGGCGCCGTCGCGCAAGAAGGATCCCGGTGAGTTATTTCCGTGGGAACGCCTCGCCGAAGCCGGGATCGGGCTTTTTCCGTCCAACGTCGCGCGCCGCCATCGCAGCACGCGCGATTTCGGGCCCGGCGAATCCGACGACGCGGTGACGGACGCGCAAAATCTGCTGGCGCGCTTCGGCTACGACATCGAAGCGACCGGCACGCTGGACAACGCGACGCACGCCGTGATGGTCGCCTTCCAGCGCCGCTTCCGGCCCTGGAAATTCGACGGACGGCTCGACGGCGAAACCCATGCGCGGCTGCGCGCCCTCGTCGCGATGCTCTGAATTCCGGCACGCGGGTTGCTTGCCCTTCCCGCATCATGAATCTGACCGATATCCCCGCGTTGCGCCGGTACTGGTATCCGCTCTGCCAGGATTCCGATCTCGATAAAGGCCCGCTCGCCCAGCGTTTGCTCGGCGTCGATTTGGTCTTGTGGAAAAGCGACGACGGCAAGCCCAACGCGGTGCGCGATCGCTGCCCGCATCGCACCGCCAAATTGTCGCGCGGCTTTGTGGAGAATGGCGCGATCGTTTGCGGCTATCACGGCTGGGCGTTCGAAGGCTCGGGCAAATGCGTGAAAATTCCGCAGCGCGCGGACCCGGCCGCCACCGGCAAAATGCGTGTCGATGCGTTCCACGCCCAGACCTATGGCGGGCATGTGTGGGTGGCGCTCGAAACGCCCGTCGAAGACATTCCCGTATTCGCCGAGGACGGCGATCCTTCGTGGCGACGCATCCCCGAATTCGTCGAGAACTGGGCGTGCAGCGCGCTGCGCGTGATGGAGAACGAATTCGACAACGCGCATATCGAATACGTGCACCAAGCGACGTTCGGCAACACGCGCGATCCGATTCCGGCGGAGAACGAGATCGAGGAATTCGCCGGCGGTTTCGTGGCGCGCGCGGTGGTGCGCGCGGCAAACCGCAAGATCGGCGCGGATTACACCGGTGCGACGGGCGAGCTCACCACGCGGACCACGGTGCATCGTTATTGGTTCCCGTTCCTGCGCAAGCTGGAACTCACGTTTCCGAACGGGCTATGCCACCGCATCGTGACCGCGACCGTGCCGGTGGACGATGCGCATACGCGCCTCGTGCAATGGGTCTATCGCAACGATACCGACGCCGACGTGCCCGCCGAGAAGGCCATCGCCTTCGACCGCGCGGTGACGCTGGAGGATAAGGACATCCTCGAAGCGACCGATCCCTATGTGCCGTTGCGCGATTACATGACCGCCGAGCGCCACATGCCGTCGGACAAGCCGGGCCTGATCATGCGCCGCATGCTGGTCGCGGCGGCGGACGCGGATATCGCGCCCGTAGGGGCCCAAGGCGACGATTGACACAATTTTTATGTATGTGTATTTTTTACATCGCGACCCGCTGACACGGGATTGGAGGGGCCAGGGATATGAGAGACCGACAAATAGAAGGTAGTCAGCGATGCCCCCTTCCAGCAAAGAGGTTATCCGCGCCCTGACGGACGACGGATGGTTCCAAGTCGGTCAAACCGGCAGCCACGCCCAATTCAAGCATCCGACGAAGCCGGGCAAGGTGACGGTCAAACATCCGGATAAGGATATCCGGATCGGCACGCTCAAAAGCATCGAGCGTCAAGCGGGATTGAAGTTACGCTGATGAATGCGACGAAAGCCTATATCGCGATTATCGAAGGCGGCGACACGCCGGGTTACAGCGTGTTTTTCCCGGACCTGCCCGGCTGCGCAAGCGGCGGCGACACGATCGACGAAGCGATCGGCAACGCGCATGAAGCGTTGAATCTGCATCTCTCGGGCATGGCGGCGGATAACGACCCCATTCCCGAACCGTCGCCTTTCGAAGACATCGAGGTCGATCCCGAAGTGCGGGAAGTCGCGCGCGTGTTGATCCCCGCCGAGATTTCCGGCCGCACGGTGCGGCTCAATATCAGTCTCGACGAAGGGATCGTGGCGCTGGCCGACCGTAAGGCGACGGCGCGCGGTTATACGCGCTCGGGCTATATCGCCGCGTTGATCCGCGACGACGCGACGCGCTCGGCGCGCCACTCCGCTCCCGCCGCGAAATCCAAAGCCAAGCCCAAGCGCCGTCGCGCGGGTTGACGCTGCGGGCCAAACGCGCGCATATCCGCCCCGCCAGACGGCCGGACGACCGCGGGGTGCTTCGCGCATCGCGAGGAAAGTCCGGGCTCCACGGAGATAAGGGTGCCGGGTAACGCCCGGCGGGCGCGAGCCCAGGGACAGTGCAACAGAGAAAGACCGCCAAAGCCGGGCGTGCGCGGGGTTGGACTTCGCGCAAACCAGGCCGGTAAGGGTGAAACGGTGGTGTAAGAGACCACCGCGGACGCGGCAACGCGGACGGCATGGCAAACCCCACCCGGAGCAAGACCAAATAGGGGCGGCACGCGAAGGGCAACCTTCGCAGGTCGGTTTCCGGACCGCCGCCCGGGTCGGTTGCTTGAGGCCGCCAGCAATGGCGGTCCTAGAGGAATGGTCGTCGTCGTCCGGCAACGGGCGTCACAGAACCCGGCTTACAGGCCGTCTGGCTTTTTCCACATTCTGATCGCGGTATCGCCCCAAAGCCCCACTAGGGTCAGGGGGCTTGTTCCCAATTTTCGGTAAATTTGGCGGCGTCGCGCCTCGAGAGAACAGACCGTGTCCATTACAAAACAAGCACTTAGCCCGTTGACGCCCATATACACCCATGATATCCCATATTGTCCCACGAAAACCGCCTTTCGCGAAGGCAGGTAACGGGGGACCCCAAAGGGAAGAAAACTCCTCGTCTTTCCAATGGGTTGAACAATGGGGACGGCACGAGAGGGTCAACGCGGGCGATGGCCAAATCCGCGTTCATTTCGACCTATACGTTCAAGATCGATCGGAAGGGGCGCGTCTCCGTTCCGGCCGATTTCCGTGCCGTCATGTCTGCAAAAGGCGAAGAAGGTCTCAATGTGCTGCCGCTTTCCGGCCTGAAAGCGGTGCGCGCAATCGGTGCCGACGTCCTCGCCAAAATCGGCCAAAACGCGGATCCGCTCGCGGCGTTTCGTCCCTCGTCCCTGGACCATGCCGCGATTCTGGCCGCCGATTTGGTCGCCTTGCAGATCGATTCCGAAGGCCGTGTCGGCCTTCCCGAAGCGCTGATCGCGCATTGCGCGCTCGGCGAAACCGCCGTGTTCGCCGGCCGCATCCAATTCTTCGAAATCTGGAATCCCGAGGCCTTCGCCGCCGACCAAGCGGAAAAGCGCCGCGCGATTTTGGGCGGCGGACCGGCATGACGCAGCCGCAAATCCACGTGCCCGTGATGCTCGCCGAGGTGTTGGCCGCCTTGGCGATCAAGAACGGCGGCGTCTATCTCGACGGCACGTTCGGCGCCGGCGGCTATTCGACCGCGATCCTCGACGCCGCCGATTGCAAGCTCGTCGCCTTCGATCGCGATCCCGAAGCGATCGCGCGCGGCGCGCCGTTGAAGGCGAAGTACGGCGAACGGCTCACGCTGGTCGAAGGCCGCTTCGGCGAGATGGACAAGCTGTCGCCCGAACGCGACCTCGACGGCATCGCGCTGGATCTGGGCGTGTCCTCGCCGCAGATCGACGACGCGGCGCGCGGCTTTTCCTTCCGCGCCGACGGGCCGCTCGACATGCGCATGGAAAAAGCCGGCCTGTCGGCGGCGGACATCGTCAACGACTGGCCCGAGCGCGATTTGGCCGACGCGATCCACGAATTGGGCGACGAACGCCACGCGCGGCGCGTCGCCAAGAACATCGTCAAGGCGCGTGGCCTGAAGCGGATCGAGCGCACGTCGGAACTCGCCGAGATCGTGCGGTCTTGCGTGCCGCGCTCGAAGGACGGCATCGATCCCGCGACGCGCACGTTCCAAGCTTTGCGCATGGCGGCGAACGACGAATTGGGCGAACTCGCGCGCGGCCTCGCCGCCGCCGAGCGTTTGCTGAAACCCGGCGGACGCCTCGCGGTCGTGTCCTTCCATTCGCTGGAAGACCGCGCGGTCAAACGCTTCCTGAAGCGCCGCGCCGGCAACGAAGATCGCGGCTCGCGCCATCTGCCGTCGCGCGGGGTGGAGCGTGCGCCGTCGTTCAAGCTGGTCGAACGTAAAGGCGTGAAGCCGAGCGAGGCCGAGACCGCGCGCAATCCGCGCGCGCGCTCCGCCATGTTGCGCGTCGCCGAACGCACGAACGCGCCCGCCTGGGGTGAAGCCGCATGAGCCGCTTCGTCACCCTGCTGTGGATTCTGATCGCGGGTGCGGGTGCCTTGGCGCTCTATCAGATCAAGCACGAAGTCATCGCGCAGGAGCGCGAGCTTGCGCGCCTCAACCGCGCGATCGTGCAGGAACAGGAATCGATCCACGTGCTGCGCGCGGAATGGAGTCTGGTGAACCAGCCCAAGCGCCTGCAAGCCTTGGCCGAGCGTCATCTTGACCTTCAGCCGATGAAGCCCGGCCAGTTCGGCCGCGTCGACGCCGTGCCCGCGCAATCGCCGCAAGTCCCGACGGCCCAGCCGCGCGCGATCGCGCAGGAGCGGCGCTGATGGCGACGAACTTCCTCGACATCGTGCGCGGCTTCCCCGCCCGTCTGCGGGTGGAAAGTGCGGCCAAGCAATCGATGGAGACGGCGCGCCATCGCCTCGTCATCGGCGGCATCCTGTTCGCCGTGTGCTTCGCGGTGGTCGGCGTGCGCCTCGTCGACGTGACGCTGCTATCCGAAGCGCGCGAACCGCGCGCGGCGCGGGCACCCGCCACCGGACCGCTGGAACTCGCGCGCGCCGACATCGTCGACCGCAACGGCGTGCTGCTGGCGACGTCGCTGGCGACGCAATCGCTCTACGCCAATCCGCAGATGATCGCGAACGCGGCCGATGCGGCGCGGCGCCTTGCCGCGACGCTGCCGGGGATCGACGAGAAGCAATTGCGCGACCGCCTGTCCGGCGAGAACCGCTCCTTCGTGTGGATCCGCCGCAACCTCACGCCGCGCCAGCAATTCGAAGTCAACCGCCTGGGCATTCCGGGCCTGTTCTTCCAGCGCGAGGAACGCCGCGTCTATCCGCACGGCAATCTCACCTCGCATGTCGTCGGCTTCTCCGACGTCGACAATCGCGGCTTGGCGGGCGTCGAGCAAAGCTTCGACGAGCGCCTGAAAACCTCGAACGAGCCGTTGCGCCTGTCGATCGACGTGCGCGTGCAGCACGCCGTGCGCGAGGAATTGCAGCACACGATCCAGAACTTCAACGCCATCGGCGGCATGTCGGTGATGATGGACGTGACGACCGGCGAAGTCATCTCGATGGTCTCGCTGCCCGATTTCGATTCCAACGCGCCGGGCCTGGCCGACGCCGATGCGCGGTTCAACCGCAACACGCTCGGCGCCTACGAGATGGGCTCGACGTTCAAGATGTTCACGGTCGCGATGGGCTTCGATTACGGCGTCCTGCGCATGACCGATTCCTTCGACGCCAGCCGCCCCTATCAGATCGGCCGATTCACGATCTCCGACTTCAAGGGCAAGAATCGCTGGCTGACGACGCCCGAGGTTTTCATCTATTCGTCCAACCTCGGCGCGCTGCGCATGTCGCTGCAAGTGGGCCCGACGCGCCAGCGCGAATTCCTCGACCGGCTCGGCTTCCTCAAGCCCTCGCCCATCGAATTGCCGGAAATCGGCCATCCGCTGATCCCGCGCCCGTGGCGCGAGATCAACATGCTGACGATTTCCTTCGGCCACGGCATTTCGGTATCGCCCATGCAGCTGGTCGCGGCGGGTGCGGCCGCGGTCGATGGCGGCATCTATCGCGCCCCCACCATTTTGGCGCGCGACGACGCGACCGCCGTGCAGGGCGAACGCGTGATGAGCCAGCGCGCGTCGGACATGCTCAACCAATTGCTGCGCTTCAACGCCGAAAAGGGTTCCGGCAGGACCGCCGAAGTGCCGGGCTATTTCGTCGGCGGCAAGACGGGCACGGCCGAAAAGGTCCAGGCCAATGGCGGCTACAAGAAGAACGCACGTATCTCGTCGTTCTTCGGGTCCTTCCCGGCGCATAAGCCGCGCTACGTGCTGCTGGTGATGGTCGACGAGCCGCAGGGCCGTCGCGACACCGGCGGCTACGCGACCGGCGGCGTCGTTTCGGCGCCCACGGCCGGGCGCATCATCGCGCGCGTCGCCCCGATCCTGGGCGTGGCGCCGACCGAGGATCTTCCCGTCGATCTCACCAAGCCGCTGCTCGCCGCAGCCAATCTCCGGTAGGGGCGATGCGCTTGAGCCTGCTTCTCGACCCCGAGATCGAACTGCTGAACGCCGCCGGGCTTGACCCCGCGATCGCGGGCGTGACGGCGGATTCGCGCGCGGTGACGAAGGGCTTTCTGTTCGCCGCGTTGTCGGGCGCGAAGCAGGATGGCCGCGCCTATGTGGGCGATGCCTTACGTAAGGGTGCCGCCGCGATCCTCGCCGCACCCGGCCTGGATCTTCCTGCCGGCATTCCCTATCTCGCCGCCAAAAATCCGCGCCGCGCCTTCGCGCGCACGGCCGCGCGCTTCTACGCCGCCCAGCCCGCGACGATCGTCGCGGTCACGGGAACGAGCGGCAAAACCTCGGTCGCCGCCTTCGCGCGCCAGATCTGGGCGATCCTGGGCCGCAAAGCCGCGAGCATGGGCACGCTCGGCATCGTCGGGCCGGATTTCGAGCGCTACGGCTCGCTGACCACGCCCGATCCGGCGGCGCTGCACAAGGATATGGCCGAGCTTGCGCTTGCGGGCATCGACAACGTGGCGCTCGAAGCGTCGAGCCACGGCATCGATCAGCATCGCCTCGACGGCGTCACGCTGAAGGCCGCCGCCTTCACGAATTTGAGCCGCGACCATCTCGACTATCACGGCGATATGGCGAGCTATCTCGCCGCCAAGCGGCGTTTGTTCGATACGCTGCTGCCGCGCGGCGCCGTCGCCGTGCTGAACGCCGACATTCCCGAATACGCGCAGTTGCGCGCCGCGTGCGACGCGCGCGATCTGCGCGTCGTCACCTATGGCCGCCACGGCAAGGAACTGCGGCTGATTTCGGCGACGCCGCTGCCGCAAGGCCAGGCGATCGAAATCGAAGCCTACGGCGTGAAGCAAAGCTTCGTGCTGCCGCTGGCCGGCGCGTTCCAGGCGATGAACGCGCTCGCCGCACTCGGTCTCGTCGTCGGCACCGGCGCCGCGCCGCATGAAGCCTTGCAGGCGCTGACCAAGCTGCAAGGCGTGCCCGGCCGTTTGGAACGCGCGGGCGTGCGCAAGAACGGTGCTGCAATCTATGTCGATTACGCGCATAAGCCCGGCGCGCTCGCGACCGTGCTGGAAGCGTTGCGCCCGCATGTGACCGGCAAGCTTCATGTCGTCGTCGGCTGCGGCGGCGATCGCGATGCGGGCAAACGCCCGATGATGGGCAAGATCGCGGTCGAGAATGCCGATCGCGTGATCGTCACCGACGACAATCCGCGCTCCGAAGATCCCGCCGCGATCCGCGCCGCCGTGTTGGCGCAAGCGCCCGGCGCGATCGAAATCGCCCCGCGCGAAATCGCGATCCGCGATGCTGTCGCCGCGCTGGAAGCAGGCGACGTGCTGGCGATTTGCGGCAAGGGCCACGAGACCGGCCAGATCGTCGGCGACAAGGTTTTGCCCTTCGACGACCGCGACGAAGCGCGCAAAGCCATAGCACTGGCCGACGGGGTTGCCGCATGAGCGCCCTCTGGACCTCAAGCGATGCGGCGACGGCGACCGGCGGGCGCTTGGCGGGTGCGGCATGGGCCGCCAGCGGCATTTCCATCGATACGCGCACGCTGAAAGCGGGCGATCTATTCGTCGCGTTGAAGGCCGAAAAAGACGGCCACGATTTCGTGCGCGCCGCTTTCGCCCAAGGGGCGGCGGCGGCGTTGGTGTCGCGTGAGATCGCGGCGAGCGGCCCGCAACTCGTCGTCGGCGATACGCTCGACGCGCTCGGCCGAATGGGTGTCGCGGCGCGCGCGCGTTCGAAGGCGCGCATCGTCGCGGTCACTGGCTCGGTCGGCAAGACGTCGACCAAGGAAGGCCTCGCCCTCGTTCTCGGCAAGCAAGCCGCGACGCATGCGGCAACCGCGTCGTTCAACAACCATATCGGTGTGCCGGTCACGCTCGCGCGCATGCCGGCGGATGCGCGCTACGCGGTGTTCGAAATCGGCATGAACCACGCGCGCGAGATCGCACCCTTGACCGCGATGGTCGCCCCGCATGTGGCGATTGTCACGACGGTCGAAGCGGTCCACGCCGAATATTTCCCCGACGGGATCGACGGCGTCGCTCGTGCAAAAGCCGAGATTTTCGAGACGGGCCAGGGCGGCGAGACCGCCGTGTTGCCCTTCGACAATCGCTATTTCGAAACGCTCGCCAAGGCCGCCCATCTGTTCAATTGGCGCGGCGTGTTGAGCTTCGGCACGCAAGCCGGCGCCGATGCGCGGCTGATCGATTGGAATGGCGATGCCGGCGGCTCGACCGTCACGGCCGATTTCCTGGGCACGCGCGCCACGTGGCGCGTGGGTGCGCCCGGCAAGCATTGGGCGCTGAATTCGCTCGCCGTGCTGCTGGGTGCCCATGCACTGGGTGCGGATTGGCGCCAAGCGGCCGAAGCGCTCGCGACCGCAGCACCGCCGAAAGGCCGCGGCGCACGTCACGACTTGAAACTTCCCGGCGGCGGCAGTTTCGCGTTGCTCGACGAAAGCTACAACGCCTCGCCGCCGTCGATGCGCGCGGCCTTCGCCGTTTTGTCGATGACCGACGCAAAACGGCGCATCGCCGTGCTGGGCGATATGCGCGAGCTCGGCCCCCAGGCCGAAGAGCTTCACGCCGGTTTGGCCGAAGCGATCCTGGCCGAAAAAATCGATCTCGTTTTCTGCTGCGGGCCGTTGATGCGCCGTCTTTTCGACGCATTGCCCGAAGATAAGCGCGGCGCCTACGCGGTCGACTCAGCCGCGTTGGCGCCGATCGTTCTCGACGCCGTTCGCGCGGGCGACGCGGTTTCCGTCAAAGGGTCGCTCGGCAGCCGCATGGGGCCGATCGTCGACGCATTGCTGGCGCTCGCCCCTCGCGCAGCGGCCGGAAGGTAAGGCAACAGATGTTCTTCAACCTCCTCGTCCCGCTGTCCGACGACATCAGCTTCTTCAACCTGTTCCGCTACCTCACTTTCCGGTCGGGCGGGGCGGTGATGACGGCGTTGGTCGTGTCGTTCCTGCTGGGCGAGCCGATCATTCGGTGGCTGAAATCCAAACAGCCGCATGTCGGCGTGCGCGCCGACACGCCCGAAACGCATTTGAAGAAGCGCGGCACGCCGATCATGGGCGGCGTGCTGATCCTGCTATCGATGGGCATTTCGACGCTGCTGTGGGCCGATCTTTCCAACGGCTATGTCTGGGCCGTGCTGACGGTGACGTTCGGCTTCGGCGCGATCGGCTTCTGCGACGATTACCTGAAGCTGACCAAGCGCAATTCCAAGGGCCTGCCCGGCCGCTGGAAGCTCGCCGTGCAGTTCACGATCGCGCTCGCCGCGACGCTGTGGATCGTGTATCTCACGCGCGAACCGCTCTCCACCCAGCTCGCGATTCCGTTCTTCAAGAATCTGCTGATCGATCTCGGCATGTTCTTCATCCCCTTCGCGATGTTCGTGATGGTCGGCTCGTCCAACGCGGTGAACCTGACCGACGGGCTCGACGGCCTCGCCATCGTGCCGGTGATGATCGCGGCAGGCTGCTTCGCGGCCTTCGCTTACGTCGCCGGCAACGCGGTGTTCGCGAATTACCTGCTGATCCACCATGTCCCCGGCTCGGGCGAGCTCGCCGTGCTGTGCGCGGCCTTGGTCGGTGCGGCCCTCGGCTTCCTGTGGTTCAACGCGCCGCCCGCGATGGTGTTCATGGGCGACGTGGGCTCGCTGTCGATGGGCGGGGCGCTCGGCACGGTCGCCGTCATCACCAAGAACGAACTCACCCTCGCCATCGTCGGCGGGCTGTTCGTGCTGGAAGCCGTGTCGGTCATCGTGCAGGTCGCGTCGTTCAAGCTGACCGGCAAGCGCGTGTTCCTGATGGCGCCGCTGCACCATCACTTCGAAAAGAAGGGCTGGGCCGAACCCACCATCGTGATCCGCTTCTGGATCATCGCCTCCATCCTGGCGCTCGCGGGTCTCGCGACGCTGAAGCTGCGGTGAGGGGGAAAGATTGATCCAAGTCGCTTCCTTCGCCGGCAAGCACGTGGCGGTCCTCGGTCTGGGTAAATCCGGACTCGCGGCCGCGCGTGCGCTTGTCGCGTCGGGGGCGAAGGTGATGGCGTGGGACGACAACGCCGCGTCGCGCGATGCGGCGGCGGCGGCGCAAATCCCGCTCGCCGATCTGCGGACCGTCGATCTCGCGGGCGTGACCGCCTTGGTGATGTCGCCGGGCATTCCGCACAGCTTCCCCGCCCCGCACGACGTGGCCGCGCGCGCCAAGGCTTTGGGCATCGACCTGATCAGCGACGTCGAGTTGCTGATGCGCAGCCGCCGCGACGCGGCGTTCATCGGTATCACCGGCACCAACGGCAAATCGACCACGACCGCGCTGATCGGCCATATCCTGAACGCCGCCAAGCGCGCGACGCAGATCGGCGGCAATATCGGCACGGCGGCCTTGTCGCTCGAGCCGCTCGGCCATGACGGCGTCTACGTAATCGAAATGTCGAGCTATCAGCTCGAACTCGTGCCCACCGCGCGTTTCGACGGTGCGGTGTTGCTCAACATTTCGCCCGACCATCTCGACCGTCACGGCGGGATGGACGGCTACGTCGCCGCCAAGCGCAACATTTTCCGCGACCAGAAAAGCCCGCGCTTCGCCGTCGTCGGCATCGACGACGATATCAGTGCTTCGATCTACGCCGATCTGGTCGAAGCGGGCGACAGCATCGTGATCCCGATCTCGGGCCAGGGCGGCGTGCAAGGCGGCGTCTATGCGCAACGCGGCGGGCTTTGGGATTCGCGCCATGGCGAGCCGGTGCGCTTCGCCTCGCTGGCCGATTGCCCGGCTTTGCCCGGCACCCACAACGCGCAGAACGCGGCCGCCGCCGCGGCCGTGGCGCTGCAATTGGGCGTATCGGCCAAGACCATCGCCGACGCGATGAAGAGCTTCCCCGGCCTGCCCCACCGCCAGGAACGCGTGGCCGAACGCGACGGCGTCGTCTTCGTCAACGACAGCAAGGCGACCAACGCGGATTCGACCGCGAAGGCGCTGGGCTGCTATCCGCGCATCCATTGGATCGCGGGCGGGCGGGCGAAAGCCGGCGGCATCGAATCCTTGCGCGGCTTCTTCCCGCGCATCGCCAAGGCCTATCTGATCGGCGAAGCGGCCGAGGATTTCGCGGCGACGTTGGGCGAAGTCCCGCACGAAAAATCCGGCACGCTCGACAAGGCCGTCGCCGCCGCCTGGAACGACGCGCGCGGCGAAGGCAAGGGTGTCATCCTGCTGTCGCCCGCTTGCGCATCGTTCGATCAGTTCAAAAGCTTCGAACATCGCGGCGATGCGTTCCGCGATCTCGCGCGCGACATCGCCCAAGCCGGGAGCGCGGCCGCATGAGTTTCGCGCGCGCCGACAATTCCGTCATCGCCCGCTGGTGGTGGACCGTCGATAAGTGGCTGTTGACGGCGCTGGCGCTGCTGATCGGCACGGGGGCGGTGCTGATCATGGCCGCGTCCCCGGCGGTCGCGACGCGCGTCAATCTCGACACGTTCTATTTCGTGCGCAAGCAGCTGCAATTGCTGCCGCTGGCGGCGTTGACGCTGATCGCCGTGTCGATGCTGAACCCCAAGCAGGTGCGCCAATTGGCGCTGGCGGGTTTCGCCTGCTCGATCCTGTTCCTGATCGCGACGTTCTTCGTGGGCATGGAGATCAAGGGCGCCAAACGCTGGATCTCCCTGCCCGGCTTCTCCCTTCAGCCGTCGGAGTTCCTGAAGCCGACTTTCGCGATCGTCACCGCGTGGCTGTTCGCACTCGCCCGCAAGAAGGAAAACTTCCCCGGCGATCTGTTCGCGATCCTGCTGTACGGGTTGTCGATGGCGCTGCTGCTGGGCCAGCCGGATATCGGCATGGCCTTCGTGGTGAGCTGCGTGTGGTTCGCGCAGTTCTTCCTGGCGGGCTTGCGCATGTTGTGGGTCGTGGGCTTGGGCGGTGCGGGTGCCGCCGCCGCGATCGGCCTCTACTTCACCTTCCCGCATTTCGAAAGCCGCGTGAACCGCTTCCTCGATCCCGCCTCGGGCGACACCTATCAGGTGAACATGGCGATGGAAGCGTTCATGAATGGCGGCTTGCTGGGGCGCGGCCCCGGCGAAGGCACGGCCAAATCCTTCCTGCCCGACGCGCATGCCGATTTCATCTTCGCCGTGGCGGCGGAGGAATTCGGCCTGATCCTGTGCCTGCTGGTCGTGGCGCTGTACGCCTTCATCGTGCTGCGCGGCTTCGCGCGCGCGCTGCAGGAAACCGATCTTTTCGTCGTGCTGGCGATCGGCGGCCTGTGCGTCCAGTTCGGCGTGCAAGCGCTGGTCAATATGGGCTCGACGCTGCACTTGATCCCCACCAAGGGCATGACGCTGCCGTTCGTGAGCTACGGCGGCTCGTCGCTGCTGGCGATTGCACTCGGCATGGGTTTCGTGCTCGCTCTGTCGCGCAAACGCTTCGGCCAGGGGGAGACGCTGTGAACGCACCCCTCGTCATCCTCGCGGCCGGCGGTACCGGCGGCCATGTATTCCCGGCGGAAGCGCTCGCGGGGGCGCTCGACAGACGCGGCTATCGCTTGGCCTTCGTCACCGACGATCGCGGCACGCAATATGGCGGGCGCCTGGGCACGCTCGAAACCCATCGCTTGCCGTTGCGTAAAATGACCGGCGGCGTCGTACAGAAACTTCGCGGCTTCGCTTCGCTCGTCCCCGGCTATTTCGCCGCGCGCCGCGTGATCAAGAAGCTCGCACCCCAAGCCGTGGTCGGCTTCGGCGGCTATCCCAGCCTGCCGACGGTTGCGGCGGCCATCGGCCGTGTGCCCACCGCCTTGCACGAACAGAACGCCGTGCTCGGCCGCGTCAATCGCCTGATCGCGTCGAAGGTCGATGCGATCGCCAGTTCCTTCGCGACCACGCGCCACGCCGAACGCGCGACGCTGACCGGCAATCCGGTGCGCGAGAACGTGATTGCCTTGCGCGACGGCACCTATTGGGTGCCGGAGAAGAACGGCGAGCTTCGCCTGCTGGTGACCGGCGGCAGCCAAGGCGCTTCGATTTTTGGTCGCGTCGTGCCCGACGCGATCGCACGCTTGCCGCAAGAGGCGCGCGCGCGCCTCAAGATCGTTCAGCAGACGCGCAAAGACGATGTCGATGCCGTCCAAGCCGCCTATGCCAAGGCGGGCATCGCGGCGGAAGTGGCGCCGTTCTTCGCCGATTTGCCCCAGCGCATCGCGAACGCGCATCTGGTGATCGCGCGCAGCGGCGCTTCCACCGTGGCCGAACTTGCCTGCATCGGCCGTCCGGCCCTTCTGGTTCCTTACATGCACGCGACCGACGATCATCAGACCGAAAACGCCCGCGCTTTGGCCGATGCCGGCGGGGCGTGGCTGTTGCCCGAACCGCATTTCACGGCCGAGGCGCTGGAGAAACATCTCGCCTCGCTGCTCGCCGATCCGGCGGCGCTGCCGCCGATGGCGCAAGCCGCGTGGAAATTCGGCAAGCCCGACGCCGCCGAACGCCTGGCCGATCTGGTCGCGAAACTCGCGACGGGAGGCCGCGCATGAGGGCGCTGCCGCTCGATATCGGCTTGCTGCACTTCGTGGGCATCGGCGGAATCGGCATGTCCGGCATCGCCGAGATCCTGCACAATCTCGGCTACAAGGTTCAGGGCTCCGACCAGGCCGACAGCGCGAACGTGCAACGCTTGCGCAATCTCGGCATCGCCGTCCATGTCGGCCACAAGGCCGAGAACCTGGGCAACGCCGAAGTGCTGGTCGTGTCCACGGCCGTGAAGCCCGACAATCCCGAAGTGCGCGCCGCGCGCGAAAAGCTGATCCCGGTCGTGCGCCGTGCGGAAATGCTCGCCGAGCTGATGCGCCTCAAATGGGCGGTGGCGATCGCAGGGACCCACGGCAAGACGACGACGACCGGTTTCGTCGCCGCGATGCTGGAAACCGCGGGCATGGACCCGACGATCATCAATGGCGGCATCCTCAACGCCTACGGCACCAACGCGCGCTTGGGTGCGGGCGATTGGATGGTCGTCGAAGCCGACGAAAGCGACGGCACGTTCGTCAAACTGCCCGCGACCATCGCGGTCGTGACCAATATCGATCCCGAACATCTCGATTACTGGGGCACGTTCGAGAACGCAAAAAAGGGCTACCAGAATTTCATTTCGAATCTGCCCTTCTATGGCTTCGCGGCGATGTGCGTCGATCATCCGGAAGTGCAGGCGCTGATCGCGGCGACGCAAGACCGCAAGATCCTCGCCTACGGTTTCTCGCCGCAGGCCGATGTGCGCGGCGTGAATGTGCGCCTCGACGCGTCGGGCGGACATTTCGACGTAGCACTTTCGGGGCGCGCAGGGCCGGAACGCACGATCCGCAATCTGCATCTGCCGCTGGTCGGCAAGCACAATGTCGAAAACTCGCTGGCCGCCGTCGCCGTGGCGATCGAGATGGGGATCGACGAGGCGACGATCCGCAAGGCGCTCGCCGCCATCAAGGGCGTGAAGCGTCGCTTCACGAATACGGGTATGGGGGCGGGCTTGACCGTCATCGACGATTACGGCCATCACCCGGTCGAGATCGCGGCGGTGCTGAAAGCGGCCCGCCAGGCGACGTCGGCGGGCGTGATCGCGGTCGTGCAGCCGCATCGCTATACGCGGCTTGCGAATCTGTTCGAGGAATTTTGCACCTGCTTCAACGACGCCGACGCCGTGATCGTCGCCGATGTTTACGCGGCGGGCGAACAGCCGATCGACGGTGCCAACAAGCAAGCGCTGGTCGAAGGCTTGCGCGGCCATGGCCATCGCAAGGCGATCGCGCTCGAAAATTCGCAAGCGCTCGCGCGCACCGTGCTCGACATCGCCAAGCCGGGCGACATGGTGGTGTGCTTGGGTGCCGGCAACATCACGCAATGGGCGCATGCGCTGCCCGGCGAGCTCGACGCGGCGGTCGCGGCGGCGGGAGGGAAAGCATGATGGTTTCCCCCAAGCCGATGCGGCTAATCGATCGCTTGCCGCAAACGCGCGGCGGTTATCGCGAGAATGCGAGCCTTGCGGCGACGACGTGGTTCCGCGTCGGCGGTCCGGCGGAAGTGCTGTTCCGCCCGGCCGATCGCGACGATCTGGCGGCATTCCTCGCCGCCAAGCCCGCCGACGTGCCGGTGACGGTGCTGGGCGTCGGCTCCAATCTGCTGGTGCGCGACGGCGGCATTCCCGGTGTCACGATCCGCCTGGGCAAAGGCTTCGCCGATATCGCGCGCGACGGGACCATCGTGAAGGCCGGTGCGGCCGCGCTCGACGTCAACGTCGCCAACGCGGCGCGCGATTGGGGCTTGGGCGGTCTCGAATTCCTGGTCGGCGTGCCCGGCACCGTCGGCGGCGCCTTGCGCATGAACGCGGGCGCCTATGGCAAGGAAATGAAGGATGTCGTGCTGGCCGCCGAAGCGATCGACGCCGCCGGCACGCTGCATTACGCGACCAACGGCGCCTTGTGCTTCGAATACCGGTCGAGCTGCATGCCCGACGATTGGATCTTCATCGGCGCCGAGCTGAAAGCCGAGCCCGACGATAGCGCCGCCATCGCCGCGCGCATGACCGATATCCAGGCCAAGCGCGAAGCCTCGCAACCCGTGCGCACGCGCACCGGCGGCTCGACCTTCGCCAACCCGCCGGGTGCGAAAGCCTGGGAATTGATCGACGCGGCCGGCTGCCGGGGTTTGACGCGCGGCGGCGCCAAGGTCAGCGAGAAGCACTGCAACTTCCTGATCAACGACGGCGACGCGACCGCCGCCGATCTGGAGGATTTGGGCGACGAAATCCGCGCGCGCGTCTTCGCGAAATTCGGCGTCGATCTGCGCTGGGAGATCAAGCGCGTGGGGGTGCGGGCATGAAAAAGATCCTGCTCCTCAAAGGCGGCTTATCGACCGAGCGCGAAGTGAGCCTGTCCTCCGGCCACGAATGCGCCAAGGCGCTGCGCGCCAAGGGTTACGACGTGATCGAGCACGATCTCGTTTCGCTCGATGGTTTGACGGCGGCACTCGCCGATAAGCCCGACGTGGTGTTCAACGCGCTGCACGGCCGCTGGGCCGAGGACGGCACGATCCAAGGCGTGCTCGATCTCGCGCGCGTGCCCTACACGCATTCGGGCCTGCTCGCCTCGGCGTTGGCGATGGACAAGCCCGTCGCGCGCGCCGTGTTCAAGGGCCGCGATCTGCCGATCGCCGAAGGCGGCGTGTTCAAACGCGCCGACGTGCTGGCGGGTCGCGCGATCGCGTTGCCCTTCGTGATGAAGCCCGCCAACGAAGGCTCTTCCGTCGGCGTGAAGATCGTTCTGGAAAAGGCCGATCTCGACGCATTGGCGCGCGAGCCTTGGCCGTTCGACGAGGAAGTGCTGGTCGAGACCTATATCCCGGGCCGCGAATTGACGGTCGCGGTGATGGGCTTCAACGGCGAAGCGAAGGCGTTGGGCGTGCTGGAAATCCGCCCGAACAACGGCTTCTACGACTACACGGCCAAATACACCGACGGCAAAGCGATCCATATTTGCCCGGCCCCCATCGACCGCGTCGCCTACGACGAGGCGATGCGCGTGGCGCTGGAAGCGCACCGTGCCTTGGGCTGCCGGGGCGTGAGCCGCGCGGATATCCGTTACGACGACACGCGCGGCGAACCCGGCCGCGTCGTGCTGCTCGAAGTCAACACCCAGCCCGGCATGACGCCGCTGTCGCTTGTGCCCGAAATCGCGGCGGCGTCGGGGATCGCTTTTCCCGAGCTTTGCGCCTGGCTGGTCGAACACGCGACGCATGACGGGCCGAAAGGGAGAGCCGCCTGATGTTCGGCCGCACGAAACGCAACACCCGCAAGCCCGCGCGCCGCACCGGCTGGCGCCGCATCCTCGGCTGGCGCCCGTCGGCGGCGGCGGCAAAGATTATGACCGCGATCGGGATCGCCGCCGTGATCGGCGGCGGCGGCTTATACGCTTGGCGCACCGGCGGGGCGGATCGCTTGGAAGATATGGCGCTGGATCTGCGCCGCGGCATTCTTACAGCGACGACGCGCGCCGGTTTGCAGGTGAGCGAAGTTCTGGTCGAAGGGCGCGAACGCACCAGTTCGCGCGACGTGCTGGCGGTGCTGGATGCGCGGCGCGGCGCGCCCATTCTGACCTTCGATCCGCATCAGGCGAAGGCCGAACTCGAAACCCTGCCCTGGGTGCGCCGCGCGATCGTCGAACGGCGCTTGCCCGACACGATCCATGTGCGCCTGGAAGAACGAGTGCCCCTGGCGCTGTGGCAGCGCGGCGGGCGCTTCGCGGTGATCGACCAGGACGCCAAGGAAATCCCCGGCGTCGATCCCGGCAATTTCGCCAAGCTGCTGATCGTCGTGGGCGACGACGCGCCCGAACATGCCGGCGGCCTGATCGCGCTGCTCGACACCGAGCCCGCATTGCGCAACCGCGTATCGGCGGCCGTGCGCGTCGGCGGGCGGCGCTGGAATTTGAATCTCGACAACGGCGTGGTCGTGAACCTGCCCGAAGCGAATGCGGGAGCGGCCTACGAGCGCCTCGCCGAACTCGAACGCAACAACGGCTTGGTCGAGCGCGATCTCGTCTCCGTCGATCTGCGTTTGCCCGACCGCCTGATCCTGCGCGCGAAGGACGCGGCGCCGTCGACCACGCCGGTCAACGCGCCCGCCCAACGCCGCAACAACCGGCCGACTTAGGAGCACTTCGTCCACCATGTCGAAGAAAAAACGCGCCCGCCGGAACGGAACGATCGCCGCCCTCGACCTTGGCTCGACCAAGGTCGCCTGCTTCGTCGCGAAAGCGGACGGGGACGGCGCGCCGCGCGTCGTCGGCATCGGACATCAGATCAGCCACGGCGTGCGCGGCGGCACGATCGTCGACCTCGACGAAGCCGAACAGTCGATCCTGTCGGCGGTGTCCGCGGCCGAACAGATGGCCGGCGAAACGCTGAAAAGCGTGATCGTCAATCTGGTCGGCGGCGCGCCGGTGTCGCGCACCTTCGGCGTCGAAGTGGCGCTGAACGGGCACGAGATCGGCGACGCCGATCTGCGCCGCGTGATCGAACAGGCGCGCCAGACCCAGACCGCGACGGACAAGCGCATCATCCATCAATTCCCCGTCGGGTTCACGATCGACGGCAGCCGCGGCATTCGCGATCCGCGCGGCATGTGCGGCGAACGCCTGGGCGTGAACATGCACATGGTCGGCGCTTCCAGCGCGTCGGTGCGCAATCTCGAAACCGCCGTCGCGCGCTGCCATCTGGAAATCGAAGAACCGGTCGTGTCGGCTTATGCCGCCGGTCTCGCCTGCCTCGTGCAGGACGAGAAGGATTTGGGGGCCTGCGTCATCGACATGGGCGGGGGCACCACGTCCTTCGCCGTGTTCTTCGACGGGCATTGCGTGTTCGTCGACCAGATCAACGTCGGCGGCAGCCACGTCACCAACGACATCGCGCGCGGCCTGTCCACGCCGCTGGCGCATGCCGAGCGGATGAAGACGCTGCACGGCTCGTGCATCCATTCGGCCAACGACGAGCGCGAGCTGGTCGACGTGCCGCTGGTCGGCGAGGAAGAGCAGACCCAGGCGAACCATGTGCCGAAATCGATCCTGACCGGGATCGTGGCGCCGCGCCTGGAGGAAACCTTCGAACTGGTGCGTTCGCGCCTGGAAGCGTCGGGCTTCGACAAGATCGCGGGCCGGCGCGTTGTCCTCACCGGCGGCGCGTCGCAGCTTCAAGGCACGCGCGAGCTCGCCGCCATGATCCTCGACAAGCAGGTGCGCATGGGCAAACCCAGCAGCCAGCTGACGGGCCTCGCCGATCAAACCGGCGGCCCCGCTTTCGCGGCGTGCGCGGGTTTGATCCTGCACGCGCATCAGAAAGGAACCGAATCCCTGCGTCCCGAAACCGCGGCGGCACCGTCCGCGGGCGTCTTCGGGGGCTTGAGAATGTGGCTGAGGGACAACCTATGACGGGAGGAAACCCAACGCCGCAACGACAACACAGCACCCGTCTACCCGCGCGCGGGCCAGGCATGGATCGGACCGGCCGCCGGCGCGTTACGAACTGAACCCAAGGAGATCGGAGAAGCAAAATGGCAATCACTCTCGCATCGAACCAGCCCGCCGAGCTCAAGCCGCGCATCACGGTCGTGGGCGTGGGCGGGGCCGGCGGCAACGCCGTGAACAACATGATCCGCGCCAAGCTCGAAGGCGTGGAATTCGTCGTCGCCAACACCGACGCGCAGGCGCTGGCGCAGTCGCTCGCCGAGCGCCGCTTGCAGCTGGGCGTGGGCGTGACGCAAGGCCTGGGTGCCGGTTCGCGGCCCGATGTCGGCCGCGTCGCGGCGGAAGAATCCATGCAGGAACTGCTGGAACACGTGCAGGGTTCGCACATGGTGTTCGTCGCCGCCGGTATGGGCGGCGGCACGGGTACGGGTGCAGCACCGGTCATCGCGCGCGCCTGCCGGGAAGCCGGCATGCTGACGGTCGGCGTCATCACCAAGCCCTTCCACTTCGAAGGCCAGCACCGCATGAAGCTGGCCGAAGCGGGGATCGAGGAGCTTCAGCAGAACGTCGATACGCTGATCATCATCCCCAACCAGAACCTGTTCCGGGTGGCCAACGAGCGCACGACCTTCGCCGACGCCTTCAAGATGGCCGACGACGTGCTGTACTCGGGCGTGCGCGGCGTCACCGACCTGATGGTCATGCCGGGCCTCATCAATCTCGACTTCGCCGATATCCGCTCCGTGATGGGCGAGATGGGCAAGGCGATGATGGGAACGGGCGAAGCCGAAGGCGACAACCGCTCGATCGACGCGGCGCAGAAGGCGATCTCCAACCCGCTGCTCGACGACGTGTCGATGAAGGGCGCCAAGGGCGTGCTCATCAACATCACCGGCGGCATGGACATGACGCTGTTCGAAGTCGACGAAGCCGCGAACCGCATCCGCGACGAAGTCGATCCGGACGCGAACATCATCTTCGGCTCGACCTTCGACGAAAGCCTCAACGGCCGCATGCGCGTGTCGGTCGTCGCGACGGGTATCGACGCGGCGCAAGCCGTGCAGCGCCCGCCGCAGGCCACCACGGTCGTCAAGCTCGCCCAGCGCCCGACGATCCGTCCGGTGACGGCGACGGCCCCGGCGATGGCCGCCCCGGCCGCGTCGATGTCGATCCCGGCCGCCCCGCAAACGGGTTCGGTCGCGATGAAGATGGAGCCGGCCGCCGCCCCGGTCGCCCCGGCGCCCGCCCCGGTCGTCGCGGAAGCGGCCCCGGCCCCGGTCATGGCCGAACCCGCCCCGGCCGAATTGCCGGCGGCCCCGGCCGAAGCCTTCATCCCGCCCAAGCCCGTCGAAGTGGCCCCGGCGGCGGCGCAAGCCCCCGCCCCGGTCAATCCCTTCGCGGAAGCCGAGCTGATGAACGCCACGAAGCCGGCCGCGGCGGCGGCACCCAAGCGCCGCCCGTCGCTGTTCGAGCGGATGACCCGCTCGGGCGGCGCGCGGACGGAAGGCGAAGCCCCGCGCGCCCAGCCCACGCTGGTCGCACCCCAGGGCGGCATCATGCCGGCGGCGAGCGCCCCGGCAGCCCCGGTTGCGGCCCCGGCAGCACCGGCCCCGGTTGCCGCCGCCCCGGTGGCCCCGGCCCCGGCGCAGCCGCGTTTGGGCGGGCTCGACCCGACCGATCGCTTGGCGCCGAAGGCCGAGGACGACCTCCTCGAAATCCCGGCCTTCCTGCGCCGCCAGGCGAATTAAGGGTCGCGTGAAAATCACCTGCAACATGGTGAAATAAAAGGTGACTTGAGGCTCCGGCGCCGGTTGGGTACCCAATCAGTCCGGAGCCTCTTTTCTTTTCGGGGAACGAGACTCGTCCCTGGGTCGTTTATCCAAAGCGGCCCCACGAATGACGACCACCCCGCCGGAGTTCAGGTTCAAGTGTTCAACCCGCGTCAGCAAAAACCGCGCACGATCGCCCAGCGCACGTTGAAGGGGCCCATCTCCTGTTCGGGGACGGGGCTGCATTCCGGCCGCAAGGTGACGATGTCGCTGCTGCCCGCGGCCCCGAATTCGGGCATCGCCTTCCGGCGCGTCGATACCGGCGTCACGGTGAAGGCCGATTACCGCAACGTGACCGATACGCGCCTGTGCTCGCTGCTGGGGGCCGCCCCCGGCCCGCGCTTCGGCACGGTCGAACATCTGATGGCCGCCCTTTACGGCGCGTCGATCGACAACGCGATCGTCGAGCTCGACGCCGACGAAGTGCCGGTGATGGACGGCTCGTCCGCGCCCTTCCTGTTCCTGATCGATTGCGCCGGCACGATCGAGCAAGCGGCCCCGCGCCGCGCGATCGAAGTCCTCAAACCCATTTCGCTCGACGATGCGCGCGACGGTGCGGCGATCGAGATTCGCCCCGGGCGCGGATTCGCCGCGACGTTCGAAATCGACTTCCCCACGCCGACGATCGGCCGCCAGAACCTGTCGCTCGATCTGGGGCCCGACGCGTTCCGCCAGGAAATCGCGCGCGCGCGCACTTTCGGTTTCGAGCAGGAAGTCGCGGCGTTGCGCGCGGCCGGCTTGGCGCGCGGCGGCAGCCTCGACAACGCGGTCGTGATCGCGGCCGACGGCAGCGGCCTGCTGAACCCCGAAGGCCTGCGCTTCGACGACGAGTTCGTGCGCCACAAAGTGCTCGATCTGGTCGGCGATCTCTATCTCGCGGGCGCGCCCTTGCTGGGCGAAATCCGCGCCCGGCGCACCGGCCATCGCCACAACAACGCGCTGCTGCACGCGCTGTTCGCCGACGCGGCGAATTGGCGCATGGTCGACTTGACCGAGGCGCATTTTGCGGGCGTTTCCCCCGCCATCGCCCCCGTCCACGCCGACGCCGGGCAGTAACCGTCCGGACTTGCCCGGATTGGCGTTCGGGCCGCGATTCGCCTATATTCCCCGGATGATTCGAAGTCTTAGACCCGCCCTTGCGGCCTTCGCCCTTTTCGCCCTCGCCGCGTGCAGCGGCGAGGAAAAGGAGCAGTATGTCGAGCGCCCGGTCGAGGAGATCTACAACGACGCGGTGAACGCGATGTCGACCGAGCAGTATCGCCGGGCGGCGCGCCTGTTCGACGAGGTCGAGCGCCAGCACCCCTATTCGGTTTGGGCGACGCGTGCGCAGTTGCAGGGCGCCTACGCGCTCTATCAGGTCAATCGCTACGACGACGCGATCAACGCGCTGGACCGCTTCATCCAGCTGAACCCGTCCAGCCGCGACACGCCCTACGCCTATTATCTGAAGGCGCTGTGCTACTACGAGCAGATCGTCGACGTCGCGCGCGACGCGCGCATGACCGAGAATTCGCTGAACGCCCTGCAGGAAGTGGTGCGCCGCTTCCCCGATTCGACCTATGCGCGCGACGCGCGGGTAAAGATCGATCTCACCTACGACCACCTCGCCGGCAAGGAGATGGAGGTCGGGCGCTTCTACCTGCAACGCCAGCAATGGCTCGCGGCGATCAACCGCTTCCGCACCGTCGTCGACAAGTACCAGACGACCAGCCACGTGCCCGAGGCGCTGCACCGCCTGACCGAATCCTATATGGCACTCGGCTTGGTGGACGAAGCACGCCGCACCACCGCCGTGCTCGGCCATAACTATCCGGGCAGCGAATGGTATCGCGATTCCTACGCCCTGGTCGGCACGGGCGAGAATCCGCGCGAAGACCGCCAGGGCATGGTCGGCCGCACCCTGAACGCGCTGAACCCGCTCAATTACTTCTAAGGTTTTCGCTTCGTTCTTGAGCGCGTCGCGAGGCTTGGCTATAGAAAGCAGGCCCATGCTTTCGACGCTTTCGATTCGCGATTTCGTATTGATCGACAAGCTCGACCTCGTTTTCGAGGACGGGCTCGCCGCGTTGACGGGCGAGACCGGGGCGGGCAAGTCGATCCTGCTGGACGCGCTGGGCCTTGCCTTGGGCGGGCGTGCCGATGCCGGCGCGGTCCGTAAGGGTGCGACCGCCGCCACCATCGCCGCCGCATTCGATCTGGGCGCCAACCACCCCGCTTACGCGCTGCTGGCCGAGCAAGGCTTGGAAGCGCCCGAAGACGGCGCGCCGTTGATCTTGCGCCGCCAATTGGGCGCCGACGGCCGCAGCCGCGCCTTCGCCAACGATCAGGCCTGCTCGGTCGGGCTGTTGCGCCAATTGGGCAATCTGCTGGTCGAGATTCACGGCCAATTCGATACGCACGGCCTGTTCGATGCCGCGACGCATCGCGGCCTCCTCGACCAATGGGCGGGCCTCGCCAAGGAAGCCGCCGCGACCGCGACAAGCTTCACCGCGTGGCATGCGGCGCAAGAAGCGCTGGAAGCCGAGCAAGCCAAGCTCGAAGCCGCGCGCCGCGAGGAGGAATATCTGCGCCACGCCGCGCGCGAGCTGGAGGAAGCCGATCCCAAGCCGGGCGAGGAACGCGAGCTTTCCGAACGCCGCGCGATCTTGCAGGCGCGCGAAAAACTCGCCGCCGCTTTGGCCGAGGCGAAAGGCGAGCTTGAAGCGCATAAGGGTGTGGACGGTGCGTTGCGCAACGCCGCGCGCGCGTTGGAGCGCGTCGCGGCCCATGCCGGCGGCAAGTTCGATGCGGCGATCGCGGCCCTCGAACAAGCCCTGGAACAAGCGGTCGACGCCGCCGCCGCGATCGACGACGCGGGCGAGGCGTTGAGCGAAGGCGGCGCCGATCTCGAAAAGACCGACGAACGTTTGCATGCGCTGCGCGGCCTCGCGCGCAAACACCGCGTCGATATCGAGGCTCTGCCCGCCTTGCGCGACGATTTCGTCGCCAAGCTCGCGGCGTTGGACGCGGGCGAAGGCAATCTCAAGAAGCTCGCCCAGGCCGAAAAGACCGCCAAGGCCGCGTATCTCACGGCGGCCAAGGCGTTGTCGGCAGGGCGCAGCGCGGCTGCGACCAAGTTCGAGAAAGCCATTTCCAAGGAATTGCCGCCGCTGAAGCTCGACAAGGCGCGCTTCCGCGCACGTCTGGAAACGCTGCCGGAGGAAAGCTGGAGTGCGGGCGGGTTGGAACGCGTCGCGTTCGAAATCGCCACGCTGCCCGGCGCCGAGCCGGGGGCGCTCGCCAAGATCGCGTCGGGCGGCGAACTTTCGCGCCTGATGCTGGCCCTCAAAGTCGTGCTCGCCCAGGCGGGCGCCAAGCGCGGCGCCATGCCCGCATTGATTTTCGACGAGGTCGATAGCGGCATCGGCGGGGCGGCGGCCGCGGCCGTCGGCGAACGCCTCGCGCGCCTCGCCAAGAACGCGCAAGTGCTGGTCGTGACCCACTCGCCGCAAGTCGCGGCACGCGCGGGCGTGCATTTGCGCGTCGCCAAAACCGCCACCGCCAAATCGGCGGCGACGAGCGTCACAATTCTCGACAAGCCCGCGCGTCGCGAGGAAATCGCCCGCATGCTGGCGGGCGCCACGGTCACCGACGCGGCGCGCGCCGCTGCCGACGCATTGCTCGCCGGCGAAGCGGCATGACCGCGCGCAAGAAGAAACCGGCGGCGAAGGATTTTTCGACGATCGCCGTGGACGATCTGTCGATGGGCCAGGCGGAGGCCGAGCTTGAGCGCTTGGCCAAGGCGATCGTCAAACACGACCTCGCCTATCACGCCAAGGACGCGCCGCTGATCGCGGATGCCGATTACGACGCGCTGAAACGGCGCAACGACGCGATCGAGAAGCGCTTCCCGCTGCTGACGCGCACGGATTCGCCTTCGAAGAAAGTCGGCGCCCCCGCCGCCGCCGGTTTTTCCAAGGTCCGGCACGCGGTGCCGATGCTGTCGCTCGACAACGCCTTCGCCGAGGAGGACCTTCGCGAATTCGTGGCGCGCGTGCGGCGTTTCCTGAGCCTGCCCGACGATTCACCCCTCGCCTATTCCGCCGAGCCGAAGATCGACGGTCTGTCGATTTCGCTGCTCTACGAGAACGGCGTGTTCGTGAAGGGTGCCACGCGCGGCGACGGCGAGGAAGGCGAAGACGTCACCGCCAATCTGCGCACCATCAAGGAAATTCCCGCCAAGCTTCACGGTAAGGCGCCCGAGGCTATCGAAGTGCGCGGCGAAATCTATATGACCCGCGCCGATTTCCTGGCGATGAACGCGGAACAGGAAAAAGCCGGCGACAAGGTGTTCGCCAATCCGCGCAACGCCGCCGCCGGGGCCGTGCGCCAGCTCGACCCGACGATCACCGCGAAACGGCCATTGCGTTTCTTCGCCTATACGATCGGCCGCTACGACGGCCCGGCGATCGAAACGCAAGCGGAGCTGATCCGCCGGCTCGCCGGTTGGGGTTTCGCCACCAATCCCGAAACGCGGACTTGCGATAGCGCCGAAGCACTGCTGGCGTTTTACGACCATATCGGCGCCAAGCGCGCGGCGCTGCCCTACGATATCGACGGTGTGGTCTACAAGGTCGACCGTTTCGATCTGCAACGGCGCCTCGGCTTCGTCGCGCGCAGCCCGCGCTGGGCGATCGCGCATAAATTCCCCGCCGAGCGCGCGCAAACGAAGCTCATCAAGATCGACGTGCAAGTCGGCCGCACCGGTGCGTTGACGCCGGTCGCGATCCTGGAACCCGTCAACGTGGGCGGCGTGATGGTCGCGCGCGCCACGCTGCACAACGAAGACGAGATCGCCCGCAAGGACGCGCGCGAAGGCGACATTGTCGTCATCCAGCGCGCGGGCGACGTGATCCCGCAGATCGTCGAGGTCGTCGCCGACAAGGCGCACGACAAGCGCCCGAAATTCCAGCCTTTCGAGTTCTGCCCGATCTGCGGATCGAAAGCCGTGCGGCCCGACGGTGAAGTGGTGCGCCGCTGCACCGGCGGGCTTTCGTGCGACGCGCAGGTCGTCGAGCGCCTGCGCCATTTCGCGATGCGCACGGCCTTCGATATCGAGGGTCTCGGGGAAAAGAACGTCGAGGAATTGCATTCGCTGGGCTGGCTCAAGCGCCCGGGCGACGTGTTCCGCTTGAAGGACCATTCGGCCGCATTGGCCAAGCGCGACGGCTGGGGCGAGAAATCGGTCGAGAAATTGCTCGCGGCCATCGAAGCGCGGCGCAGCGTGCCGCTCGATCGTTTCATTTTCGCGCTGGGCATTCGCCAGGTCGGCGAAGCCACCGGCCGCCTGCTCGCCCAGCATTACGAAACGCTGGAAAAATGGCGCGAAGCGATGATCGCCGTCGCCAAGGGCGACGAGGCAGCACACGCCGAGCTTCTTGCCATCGATCAGGTCGGCGAAGCGCTCGTCGCCGATATCGCGGCGTTCTTCGCCGAGAAGCACAATCTGGACGCGCTCGACGATTTGGCGAAATTCGTGACCCCCGTGCCGCTCGAAAAGCCGCGCACCGATTCGCCGGTCGCCGGGAAAACCATCGTGTTCACCGGCACGCTGGTGAAGATGGGCCGCGACGAAGCCAAGGCGCGCGCGCAATCGATGGGCGCCAAGGTCGCGGGCTCGGTCTCGAAAAAGACCGATCTGGTCGTCGCGGGACCGGGGGCGGGTTCGAAACTCGCCGACGCGCAGAAACACGGCGTCGAAGTGATCGACGAGGACGCCTGGCTGAAACTCGCCGGGATCGCCTAAAGCTTCGCCGTCGCCGTTTCGAGCCAGGCTTTCGTTTGCGCATCCACCAACGGCCCGATCGTCGCGAAGACGCGCGCGTGATACGCGTCCAGCCAATCGCGCTCGGCTTGATTGAGCAGCGCGAGATCGATCAATTCGCGCGCGATGGGCGCAAGCGTCAGCGTTTCGAAGCCGAGCATCGGGCGTTCGGCGCCCGGCGTTTGCGGCAATTCGGTCACCGCGATCAGGTTTTCGATCCGGATGCCGTATTCGCCGGTTTTGTAATAGCCGGGCTCGTTCGACACGATCATGCCGGGCAGCAGCGCCTGGGTGTTCGGCATTTTGGAAATGCGCTGCGGGCCTTCATGGACCGACAGATACGACCCCACGCCGTGGCCCGTGCCGTGATCGTAGTCGAGCCCCGCTTCCCAGAGCGGCGCACGGGCAAGCGCGTCGAGCTGCGAGCCGGTCGTGCCCTTGGGGAAGCGCACGGTGGCGAGCGCGATATGGCCCTTCAACACGCGGGTAAAGCGGTCCTTCTGCTCCGCCGTCGGCGTGCCGATGGCGAGCGTGCGCGTGATGTCGGTCGTCCCTTCCAAATACTGCGCGCCCGAGTCCACGAGATAGAGCATGTCGGGCGCGATGCGCTTCGACGTGCTGGGTGTGGCGCGATAATGGACGATCGCGCCGTTGGACCCCGCCCCCGAGATCGTGTCGAAACTCGTGTCGCGGAAATTGGCGCCTTCGCGGCGGAATGCGAGCAGGCGTTCGGCCGCCGAAATCTCGTCGACCGTGCCCGATGCGCCTTCGCGCGCGATGAAGGCGAGGAACTTCGCCACGGCGGCCCCGTCGCGGATATGCGCGTCGCGCGTGCCCTGCAATTCGCCCGCGTTCTTGCGCGCCTTGGGCAGCGCGCAAACGCAGGCGTCGCGCGTCGTCACCGCACCGGACGAGGCGAGGGTGGAATCGATCCACGCGGCGGAGGTCGCGCGATCGGTCAGCACACGCGCTTTGCGCTTGCCGAGATCCGCGAGCGCACCGGCGAAGGCTTCGGGCCCGTGCAAACGCACGGCGTTGCCCAGATGCGCATAGGTCGAGGACGGCACTTTGCGCGGATCGACGAAAAGCTCGACCGAGCCTTGCTCGTCCGCGTTCAAAATCGCGAAGCCCAAAGCAAGTGGCGTATGCGGCACGTCGCCGCCGCGCACGTTCAAGAGCCACGCCAAGGAATCGGGTGCGGACACCACCGCCGCATCGAGTTTGCGTTTGCGCAATTCGGCGGCGAGATCGGCGCGCTTCTCGCCCGAGGCTTTGCCCGCGAAAGCGAGATCGTGCGGCACCATCGGCGAGATCGGGGCGGCCGGCTTGTCCGGCCACACGCGATCGATCGGATTGTCGGGCACGGCCACAAGCGTGGCGCCGGCGGTTTCGCAGGCTTGGCGCAAACGCTCGATCCCGTCGCTGCCGTGCAGCCACGGGTCGTAGCCGATCTTGCCGCCCTTGGGCGCGTTCGCGGCGAGCCATTCATGCGGCGGCTCTTCGACCAGATGGCGATATTCGAAGATCGACCCGTCGACTTGGGCGCGTACCTGCAACGTGTAGCGCCCGTCGATGAAGATCGCGGCCTTGTCGGCCAGCACGATCGTGGCGCCTGCCGAGCCGGTGAAGCCGGTGAGCCACGCAAGGCGTTCCGCGCGCGGGCTGACATATTCGCCTTGATGCTCGTCGCCGCGCGGCAGCACGAAACCGGCAAGGTCGCGCCGCGCGAGTTCGCCGCGCAAATCGGCGACGCGCGTTGTCCGCCATTCGCCTTCGCCCAGACCGAACGCGACCTTCGCGCCGAGTTCCGCCTTCAACGCATCAAGCTGGGCGCGCAGCGCATCGGACGGCGCATCGCAGACCAGCGCGTGCCAGGCCTGCGGGTCCTCGCCCGCCGGCGCGGCCAATACGCCGTCCAACAGGGCGCGAACCCCGGCGACGTCCAATTTGGCGCCGTGTTTGGCCAGCAATCCCGCCAGCGCGGTATCGCCTTGATAGGTTTCACGGCAGGCGGCGGTCGTTTGATCACGGGGCGGCATGGTGGGAAACCTAAGCATGCCAAGGCCTTGCGGCAATAGCCGGTCGCGCGACGGCGTTCCGCCCTGCGCACCGCGCAATTGTGTCAGAATGCTGCATGCGCGAAATGCATTGCTGCGGCGCACTATCAACGACTGTTGCGGCGCACAAAATCCCCTACATTGAGCTTGTTCGTTCGTTAGCGAATGATCTGCCGAATGGTCGGCAAGACCGCTAACGAGTTGATAAGGAGATAGAAATCATGTCCGCCCAGTCGCAGTTCAATGCCGTCCCGTCCTTTGGCGCCAACGGCGCCCGGATCGACGAGCTGGAGCTCTCGATGGCGGCCCGTCGTGCGCGCGCCAAGCTGGTCTACGAGGCCGTGCAGGCGCTGGTCGCGAAGTTCAAGTCGTGGAACGAGCGTCGCCAGACGTTCGCGGAACTCGACTCGCTCGACGACCGTACCTTGGCCGATATCGGCATCAACCGCGCCGAGATCGCCCAGATCGCTTCGGGCCATTATGTCCGCGACGGCTACGCGCCGTTCGACGCCTCGGCCGCCCCGGCGGTCCTCGCGGCGAATGTCGTCCAGGTTCGCCCGGCGGCCCGCGCGGCCTAACGCCGAACGGATCAAGCGCCCGTCCCGTTCCTCCTCCCCTTCGGGGCGGAGCTGCCGATCCAGCGGAGCGGCGATGCCTGAAAAGGCGTCGCCGCTCTTCGCGTTTTGGGGCTGGGCGTTTATGGAATTGCGTTCACAAGTCTTGCGCCGCCCCACCCCCTAGGCGCCGGCGCCAAGCGGACTCATCTTCTGCCGACAACGACAGGAGAAGCCCATGCCGCTCGTGCGCATCGACATTCCCGCAGGCAAGCCCGAAGCCTGGATCAAGGCGCTCGCCGACGGCGTGCACGCCGCGTTGGTCGGTACCGGCACGGTGCCCGCCGACGATCGCTTCCAGGTGATCGGCGAACACAAGCAAGGCCGGCTGATCGCCGATCCGAATTACATGAACATCGCGCGCGGACCCGATTTCACGCTGGTGCAGATTTTTTGGAGCGTGGGGCGCAGCGACGACATCAAGCGCGGGCTTTACGCCGCGATCGCGCGCAACCTTGCCGCCGATCCGGGATTGCGCCCCGAAGATGTGATGGTGACGCTGAGCGAGACCAATCGTATCGATTGGTCCTTCGGCCACGGGATCGCGCAATACCGTCCGCAATAGTTGACGTCGCGGGCCTCGCTCGCGCTATATACATTCGGATATAGCGTCGAACGGGGCTTTGCGCATGCTTTCTCCCGCCGAATGGGCGGCGGTGCTTCTATCGCTGGAGATCGCGGCCAAAGCGGTCGCGTTCTCGCTGCCGCTCGCCATCGCGGTCGCCTGGCTGCTCGCGCGCGCCGAATTCCCCGGCAAATCGATCGTCGATGGCCTCGTGCATCTGCCGCTGGTGCTGCCGCCGGTCGTCGTCGGCTACTTGCTGCTGCTGATTTTCGGCGTGCGCGGCCCCGTGGGCGGATGGCTCAACGAATATCTCGGCGTGCGCCTGGTGTTCACCGCCGCCGGCGCTTCGCTCGCCACCGCGACGATGGCGTTCCCGCTGATGGTGCGCGCGATCCGCCTGTCGATCGAAGCGCTCGATCCGGGCCTGGACGAAGCCGCGCGCACGCTGGGAGCGGGCAAATTCGACCGCTTCTTCACCATCGCGCTTCCGCTGATCCTGCCGGGGATCCTGGCGGGCGGCATGATCGCCTTCGCGGCGAGCCTGGGCGAATTCGGCGCGGTCATCACATTCGCGTCGAACGTGCCCGGCGAAACGCAAACGCTGCCGCTGGCGATCTATTCGGCGCTGCAACGCCCCGATGGCGAAGCGATGGCGGCCCGCCTCGCGGCGATATCGATCGCGCTCGCTTTCGCGGGATTGCTGCTGTCGGAATATCTCGCGCGCCGCGTGAAGCGGATGATGGGAAGATGATCGAGATCGACATCCGCAAACAGCTGGGCGATTTCGCGCTGAACGCAAAACTCGAGGCGCCGTCGGACGGTGTGCTGGCGCTGTTCGGCCGCTCGGGCTCGGGCAAGACGTCGATCCTGCGCGCCCTCGCCGGGCTCGCGCGCCCCGATCACGGCCGCATCGCGCTGGACGGGGACGTGCTGTTCGATTCCGCCAACGGCATCGACGTGCCGGCGGAGAAGCGGCGCCTGGGTTACGTATTCCAGGATTCGCGGCTGTTCCCGCATCTCGATGTCGCCGCCAATCTGCGCTACGGCGCGAAACGTGCCCCCGGCGGCGAACGAAGCGCTGATTTCGATGCGATCGTAAAACTGCTCGGCATCGCACATCTGCTGGCGCGCAAACCCGTTGCGCTATCGGGCGGCGAGCGCCAGCGCGTCGCGATCGGCCGCGCGTTGCTGGCGCGCCCGCAGGCGCTGTTGATGGACGAGCCGCTCGCCTCGCTCGACGCCGCGCGCAAAGCGGAACTGCTGCCCTATCTCGACCGGCTGCAAAGCGAAACGAAACTGCCGATCGTCTATGT
Source organism: Alphaproteobacteria bacterium (assembly GCA_017308135.1). Lineage (NCBI taxonomy): Bacteria > Pseudomonadati > Pseudomonadota > Alphaproteobacteria > Alphaproteobacteria bacterium. The sequence continues at coordinate 112,513 of JAFKFM010000007.1, read as the reverse complement.
CAGCCACGCGGCGGACGAAGTGATGCGCCTCGCCGACCGGATTGCGCTTATCGAGAACGGCGAAGTGCGCGCGCTGGACACGATCGCCGAGATGGCGCTGCACCCGGATTTCGCCGCCATCGCCGGACGGTTCGATGCGGGCGGCGTGTTAGAGACGAGTGTCGCCGATCACATGCCGGAATATGCGCTGACGCGACTGACATTCGCCGGCGGCACGCTGGATGTGCCCGCGATCGACGCGGCACCGGGGACGCGCGTGCGCGTGCATGTCCGCGCGCGCGACGTGATGGTGGCGACGAGGAAGCCCGAGGGCTTGTCGGCGCGCAACGCGATCGAAGCGACGATCGCGCGCGTGACGCCAAACACGGACGGCCCCGACGCGGAACTCGCCCTCGTCGCGGGCGGTCAAACGATCGCCGCGCGCCTCACCCGCGCCTCGGTCGCGGAACTGGGCTTGCGCGAAGGCATGCCGGTCTACGCGATCCTCAAATCCGTCGCGGTCGGCAAAAGCGACGCCAGCGCGCGTTAGCTAGAACGTGCCGACTTGTCCGTCGGAGCGCGGATCGGTCGCCCCTTCCAGCAGCGCCTTGCCGCCGCCGGCATCGGGCGTGCGCACGATCATGCCCGCGTGCCCCATCAGATCGGTGTAGTCCGCCGGCGTGACTTCCAGATCGTGACCCATGCCCTTCAGCGCCGAAATCGTGCCGGCGGGGAAACGATTTTCGAGCCGCAGCTTGGTCGTGGCCGTGCCCCAGGTGCGGCCCAGCAGCCAGCGCGGTGCGGTCACCGCCGCTTGCGGCTGCATGCCGTAGAAGGCGTAGCGCGAGAAGATCATCGCCTGGGTCTGCGGCTGGCCGTCGCCGCCCATCGTGCCGTAGACCATCGAGCGGCCGTCGTCGAAAAACGCCATCGCGGGGTTCAGCGTGTGGAAGGGTTTGCGCCCGGCCATCAATTCCTGCGCCGCCCCCTTCTCCAGCGAGAACGACGTGCCGCGGTTCTGCCACAGCAGACCGGTTTCCGGCAGCACGCAGGCCGAGCCGAATTCCCAATAGATCGATTGGATGAAGCTGGCACTGCGCCCTTGCGCGTCGATCGCCCCCATCCAAATCGTGTCGCCTTTCTTGGGCGGCTGCGGCCACGGGCCCGCGAGGTTCGGATCGAACTCCTTCACCAGCGAGGCGACCTTGGCGTCCGACAACAGGCTTTGCGGATCGACGGTCATATAGGCCGGATCTTTGACGTGCTTGTCGCGGATCCGGAAGGCGAGCTTCGTCGCCTCCACCAGCGCATGCACGTATTCGGGGCCGTCGCAGCGTTCGGGCTTGATGCGCGCGAAGATCGCCAGGATCAACAGCGACGCGAGCCCTTGCGTGGGCGGGATCATGTTGTAGAGCCGCGCGCCGGGCACACCCACCGTCAGCGGCTTCACGACCTTCGCCTTGTGGCGCGTGAGGTCGTCGAGCGCCACCGGCGAGCCGATGCGCTTCAAATCCGCCGCGATCGCCTTCGACAATTCGCCGCGATAGAAACTCTCCGTCCCTTCGCGGCCGATCTTGGCGATCGTTTCGCCCAAGGCGGGCTGGCGGAAACGCTGGCCGGGTGTGGGTACCTTGCCGCCGGGCAGGAACGCCGCCTTGAAGCCGGGCTGGTCGATGCATTCGGCCAGTTTCTCGGTCGTGAAACGCACCTGGGAATCGGTCGCGGGGAAACCTTCGCGCGCGTAATGGACGCCCGCCTCGACCAAGCGCGACAAGGGCAGCGTGCCGCCCATCGTTTGCGACAGCGCATACGCCGCCCCCCAACCGGAGACCGTGCCCGCCACGGTGTTGGCGGCCAGCGGCCCGCGCGACGGAATCGTTTCATGGCCCTGGCGGCGATACCAGGCGGGCGACAACGCCAAGGCGGCCGCCCCGCACGCGTCGATCGCCACCGGCTTGCCGCGCCCGTCGTCGATCAGCCAGAACCCGTCGCCGCCCACCGCCGTCATATGCGGGTAGACGACCGGGATCGCCGCCGCCATCGCGATCATCGCTTCGACCGCGTTGCCGCCTTCGCGCAACACGTCGAGACCGGCTTGCGCGGCCAGATGATGGGGGGCGGTGACCATGCCGCCATGGCCGCGGGGACTGCTGAGCATCTCGGGGACTCTCCGTTTCGAAGCTTTGTTTCGTTCTAACATGCAAAGCACGAGCCTTGCCCAGTCCGGATTCCGGGGGTAGAGAGCCCTGGAAACCCGCCCGACCGGAGCACGCCCCAGATGGCCACCGCCGACGAAACCTACAAAAAGATGTTCACCGTCTCCTGGCAGGAGCTGCATCGCGACTGCAAGGCGCTGGCGTGGAAGCTGGTCGCGGGCGGCCCCTGGCGCGGTATCGTCGCGATCACGCGCGGCGGGTTGATCCCGGCGGGCATTATCGCGCGCGAACTGGACCTTAGGATCATCGACACGATTTCGGTCGCGACCTATCAGGGCCAGCAGATCGGCGACACGTCGAAACTGCTGAAGCCGCTGGCGGAAAGCACGATCGACGCGAAGGACGGACCGCGCTGGCTGATCATCGACGATCTGGTCGATACGGGGGCCACCGCCAAGATCGTGCGCGCCCTGCTGCCGGGTGCGCATTTCGCCACCGTCTACGCCAAGCCCGCAGGCAAGCCGATGGTCGATACCTACGTGACCGAGACGAGCCAGGACACCTGGATCATGTTCCCGTGGGATACCGAGCCGCAGTTCGTGCGGCCCATTGTCGCCGCGAAGTAAGCGCGCTCAGCCGCCTTCGGCGATTTCCTCGAGCTCTTCGCGCTTCAGGATATCGACCTTGGTCTGCGACGGCAGGCCGATCGTGCCCTGCTTCTTCAGCTGGGTGAATGTGCGGCTGACCGTTTCGGTCGTCAGCCCCAGATAATCGCCGATATCCGCCCGGCTCATCGGCAGGTCGATTGGCGAGTCCGGCCGGCCGCGCGCGGCGGCGCGGCGCGAAACCATCATCAAGAACGACGCCAGACGCTCGCGCGCCGTCTTGCGGCCGAGCAGCAGCATCTGATCTTGTGCGGCGACCAATTCGTTGCCCGCGACTTCCAACAGGCGATGCTCGAGATTGGGCAATTCGGTCAGCAGATTTTCGAGCTTGCGGCGCGGGAAGCGGCACAGGCGCACATTGCCCATCGCCTCGGCCGAATAGGCGTAGCTCTTGTTCAGCGCCACGCCCAGGAAGTCGCCGGGGAACAGGAAACCGGTGATCTGCCGGCGCCCATCGGGCAGCAGCTTGTAGAGCTTCACCGCCCCTTCGACGACGTTGCACAGATGCTCGGCCGGTTCGCTTTCCTGGAACAAGGTCGTGCCCGGCTGCAGATACATGATCGTCGCGATCTCGCGCATGCGCGCGAGCTGGGCGGGTTCCAGCACTTCGCACACGCTGGTCTCGCGGATCGCGCAATCGTCGCAAGGCGACTCGCGCAGCGCCAGCTTCGCCGCAACCGCCGTAGCGCCCGCCGCCGATCCTGCCGCCATCTGGAATCCCCCACTCAATCCACGTAAATTCGTCGGAGATATTGGACCCGCCAGGGGGCGTCGCGCAAGCCCGGCCGGGCGCCGCAAATCCGGCGCCAAACCGTTGAAATCCCAAAATCACGCGGCGGCGTTGATCTTCCGGCCCGGCGGCGGCGTATACAGCCGGAAATGTCCAGACTTCTCGCCCTTTTCGCGGCCCTGGTGCTGTCCTGGCCCGCCGCCGCCGCCCCGCCGACGCTGGAATTCGACGTGTTGCGCGATGGCGCACCCATCGGCAAGCATCGCGTGACGATCGAGCGCGACGGCACCGAAACCCGCGCCACGATCGAAATCGATATGGCCGTGCGCTTGGCCTTCGTGACGGTCTATCGCTACACCCATCGCAGCACGGAATTGTGGCGCGAGGGGCGCCTCGTTTCGCTCGACGCGCGCACCGACGACAACGGCACGCGCACCCAAGTCAGCGCCCGCGCGACCGATGCGGGGCTTGCGATCGACGGCAGCGGCGGCCGCTATGACGCCCCGGCCGAGACGGTGCCGACCAGCTATTGGAACCGCGAGAAGGTGATGCGTTCGCCGCTGCTCGACACGCAAAGCGGCAAGCTGATCGACGTTTCGGCCATGGCGCTGGCGGCCGATGCCAACGGCACGCGCTATCGCTTGGCGGGCGATCTGGAAGCCGATCTTGTCTACGGTCCCGGCGGCGATTGGACAGGCTTGTCGTTCTCGGCGCGCGGCGCGCGGATCGATTACGTCCGCCGCGATATGGCGGCCTCCGCCGCACGTTGATTTGAATCAAAGACCGGCATGCCCGGCTTTGGCACGCTGGCGCGCATGCTGAAGGAATTCGCCCGTTCCGCCCGCGATCCGGTCATCGCCCCGCAAGCCGCCAATGACGGCGGGCGAAACTACGGCGTGCGGCGTTTGACCGGGCGCGACGTGCTGCGCGCCTTTCCGTTGGCGCGGCTTGCCGCCGGGCATCTGACACTGGCGGCATGGCTGCGTTTCGCGGCGGCCTTGGGCGCCAAGCCGCCGGGAACGAAGGCGCCGCGCAAGACCGCGCCCGGGCCCGCCCAACGCGGGCTTCTGGGCGTCGAAGATCAGCGCGGCTATCTGCACGCGCTGTGCAGCTTCGCGGTCGAACCCGATCTGCGCACCGGACGCCGCCTGACGATCGACAATCTCGTCGCCATGGACCTGATCGACGGCGATATCCCCGCCCAAGCGCTGGTCGGCGCCTTGGACAAACTCGCGCGCGAGCTGGATTGCCCGGCCTATGTCGTCCATTTGCCCGAGGCGACGTCGCGCGGCGGACGGTTCCGCGCCGGCATGACCAGCGGCGGCGGACGCGAACAAATCTGCATCCACCGTTCACTGACGACCGTGGGCGCCGAAACCGGTGCGGGAACCGCTTAAATCGCCCGGAAATCCGCGACTCGTCTCTTGCTAGGCCCCGGGGCGGGCGCCTAAATTACCGGCTTCGCGTGTTCCGGCCGCAAAACCGGCCGTCTGACGAGGTCGCCCGTGCCCGATATCCGCCGCGCGCGTGGTTTTGATCTCGCGCGTGCCCTTGGGCACGGCGCGCGCCTATTCGCATTTTCGGTCATCGTCGCCACGAGCGTTTCCGCCGTCGCGCAAGCGCCCGTACCGCGTGCCCCCGAAGGCACCGCCGCGATCGCCGCCCCGCGCGTCGCCGTCACGGCCGACCGTCAGATGGTCGTCGCGGCCAATCCGCTGGCGGCCGATGCCGGGCGGCAGATCCTGCGTCAAGGCGGTTCGGCGGTCGACGCCGCGATCGCCATGCAGATGGTGCTGACGCTGGTCGAGCCGCAAAGCTCCGGGATCGGCGGCGGCGGGTTCCTGCTGCATTACGGCGCGGAGCGCAAACGTATCGACGCCTATGATGGGCGCGAAACCGCGCCGGCCAAAGCCACCGCCGACATGTTCCTGGATGCCGAGGGCAAGCCGCTCGCGTTCAACGAAGCCGCACTCGGCGGCCATGCGGTCGGCGTGCCCGGCGTTCTGCGCATGCTGGAACTGGCGCATGACGAACATGGCCGTCTGCCTTGGGCGCGGCTGTTCGAACCGGCGATGCGCTTGGCGCTCGACGGGTTCCCGATCTCGCCGCGTTTGGCCAAGCAGATCGCCGATACGCCGCAACTGAAGGAATTCGCCGCGACGCGCGCCTATTTCTTCGACGCCGACGGCAATCCCAAGCCGGCGGGCACGCGGCTCACAAATCCCGATCTCGCCGAAACCTTCCGCGTGATCGCCAATGGCGGCGCGCAAGCTTTCTACAATGGCGGCCTTGCCCGCGCGGTCGCCAAGGCCGTGCGCGAAACCGGCAAGGGCGGCAAGCTCACCGCCGACGATCTCAAGAACTATCGCGCCTTGAAGCGCGAAGCGGTGTGCGGGCCCTATCGCCAGCTGAAGATCTGCGGCATGGGCCCGCCTTCGTCGGGCGGCATCGCGGTTCTCCAGGCGATGACGATCCTGGAGCGTTTCGACCTGCGCGGGCTGCAGCCCAACTCGGCCCCGGCGATCCACCTGATCGCGGAAGCGACCAAGCTCGCCTTCGCCGACCGCAACCGCTACCTCGCCGATCCGGAGTTCGAGCAGATTCCGGTCGACCGCTTGACCGACCGCAAATATCTCGCGGGCCGCGCCAAGCTGGTGAGCGCCGAGCGCGCGTCGGGCCGCGCGGAGCCGGGCCGTATCGCCACGCGCGCCAGCCGTGCCGCCGATACGCTGAGCGAGCTTCCCGCGACGTCGCATTTGTCGGTCGTCGACGTCGCCGGCAACGCGATCGCCTTCACCACGTCGATCGAGCGCGCCTTCGGCAGCTACGTGATGACGCGCGGCTTCCTGCTGAACAACCAGATGACCGATTTCGCACTTCGCCCGCGCGACGGCGATGTGCCCAATATCAACCGCGTCGAACCGGGCAAGCGCCCGCGCTCGTCGATGGCGCCGACCATCGTGCTCGACCGCGAAAGCCGCCTGGTCGCGGCTTTGGGCTCGCCCGGCGGCCCGCGCATCATCCCCTATGTCGTGCAGACGCTGGTCGCGTCGATCGATTGGAACATGGACGCGCAGCGCGCGGTCGCTTTGCCCCATGCGGTCAGCATGAACAACGGCACGATCGAGCTGGAACGCGACACGCCCCTCGTCAATCTCGCCGCCGATCTCAAAGCGCTGGGCCACGAGGTTTCGCTCAACCACCAGACCAGCGGGTTGAGCCTGATCCAAGTCGTTCGCCGCCAAGGCCAGACGCGCCTTGTGGGCGGGGCCGATCCGCGCCGCGAAGGCGAAGCGCTGGGCGATTAATTCCCGTTCGGGCGTATGCCCATCCGCCGCCACAAATCGTCGTCGAGATCGCCTTCGCGCACCACCGTGGGCGGGGTCGGCTTCAACGCGGGCGGCGGCGGGGCCGGCGGATCGATTTCGACGGGTGCGCGGAAATAGACGACCCATGCGGCGGTCGCCAATGTCACCAGCATCGCCGTGCCGAGGCCCGCGAACAGGAACATCCGATAGCGTTGCAGGACGGATTTGGGCGCCGCCGGCGCCTTGGCGGCATCGTCTTTCTTGTCGGGTGCGGGGGCGGCCTTCCCCTTGGCCGGCGGCGGCTTTTTCGCGGCCGGGTCGGGCTTGGATGCGGGCTTGCCGGAAGATGCCGCCATGGGTCCGATCCTACACCCCGCCCCCGGGGCGCCGTCTCGGGATAAACTTGACTTGAACGCGGCGGGGCGCCATTCCTGGTCGCGTCAAATACGCCGCAAAAAAGGGGCCGGGTCATGAATTTCCTCAATCAGCTCAATGAAATGGTCCTGCTCTACGGCCCGCCCTTCCTGTTCGGCGTCGTCCTTCTGGTCGTCGGTTCCTGGGTCGCGGGCATCGCCCAGCGTCTGGTCGAGCGCACGCTGAGCCAAGTCGGCAAGGTCGAGCTCACGCTCGCGCGCTTCCTCGGCAGCCTCGTGCGCTATTTGATCCTGACGGTCGTCGTCCTTGCGGTGCTGTCGCAATTCGGCGTGCAGACGGCGAGCCTGATCGCGGTCTTCGGCGCCGCCGGCTTGGCCGTCGGCTTGGCCCTGCAAGGCACGCTGTCGAATCTCGCGGCGGGCGTGATGCTGCTGCTGTTCCGCCCCTATCGCGTGGGCGACCGCATCGACGCGGGCGGCGTCACCGGCAAGGTCGAAGCGATCGATCTGTTCGTCACCGATCTGCGCACCGACGACAATATCCGCGTGCTGGTGCCCAACGGCAAAATCTGGGGCGACAAGGTCGTCAACCATTCCAGCTACAACGCCAAGCGCCTCGACTTCGAAGTGACCGTGCCCGACGAGGTCGACATCAACGCCGCCTTCGCCAAGGTGCTGTCGCTCGCCGCCGGCGATCCGCGTTCGCTGAAGGAACCGCCCCCGGAAGTGATCGTGTCGAAATATTCGGCCGACAACGTGACGCTGACCGTGCGGGTGTGGACCCCGCCGGGCGAGGAAGGGGCGCTGCGCTCGTCGATGAACCTTGCCTTGCGCAACGCCAGCAAGGCGAAATTCGCCTGATTTTTCGGCAGTTCGAAAGGCTTGATCGCCGCGCAACCGCGAATAAAATCCGCCTCCCATGCGCAGCGCCAAATTCCAAATCGGCCAGATCGTCCGCCACCGCGTCTACCCGTTCCGGGGCGTGGTGTTCGACGTCGATCCCGTCTTCGCGAATACCGAGGAATGGTATCGCTCGATCCCGGCCGAATTGCGCCCGCGCAAGGATCAGCCCTTCTATCACCTCTACGCGCTGAACGAGCGCGAGGGGCCATATCAGGCCTATGTCAGCGAGCAGAATTTGCTGCCCGATGCCGAGAACGGCCCGGTCGATCACCCGGACGTGCAGCGCATGTTCGGCAAGTTCGGCGGCGGCGGTTACAAGCCCAAGCCCGCCGCCTTCAGCGGCGGCTTGCACTGAAATTCTCCGCAAGCGCGATCACGCCGCCGTGATGCGCCCCGTCGCGCGCGCGTAAGCGTCGCCCCAGTCGCAGATCGGCATCAACGCCGCGTTGAGACGGACGCCCCACGCGGTGAGGGCATACTCGACCCGCGGCGGAACTTCGTGGAAGACCGTGCGCGTGACGAGTTGGTCGCGTTCGAGTTCGCGCAATTGCTGGATCAACATTTTCTCGGTCACGCCCGGCACCCGGCGGCGAAGCGCCCCGAAGCGCAGCGGCCCGCCGGCGAGTTCCCAAAGAATGGCGGCTTTCCATTTTCCGCCGACCACGGCGAAGGCGGGCCCGATGCCGCAATCGTAGTTGGGCAACCGCTTCTTTTTCCGGGATCGCTCCATCACTTACCTAAAGGTATGTACCTGACAAAATAGTCGGTACTTGATGAATATATAGCGGATCGCCAGCTTATCGCCAGAACCTCGGAAAGGAACTTCGAGAATGAGCGATGTGACGGTAATCGGACTTGGGCCCATGGGATTGGCGCTTGCGGATTTGGCGCTAAAGGCCGGAAAACGCGTGAGCCTCTGGAACCGCAGCCCTGCGAAAGCGGAACCGCTTGTCCAGCGGGGTGCGGCGTTTGCCGCGACGCCCGCGGCGGCGATTTCCGCAAGCCCGGTGACGCTCGTGTGCGTTTACGACTACGACGCGGTCGAAGCGATCGCGACCGGCGCGGGCTTCGCCGCCGCGTCGCGGGGGCGCCTTATCGTCAATCTCGGCACCGGCAGTCCCGACGACGCGCGGCGCATCGACGCGTTGATCCGCGGTTATGGCGGCCGCTACCTCGACGGCGCGATTCAGGCCGCACCCAGCCAAATGGGGCAGGACAACACACCGATCCTCGTCTCCGGCCCGCATTCCGCTTTCGCCGAGGCGCAGCCATCGCTGAAAATCCTCGCCGGCAACATCGTGCATCTTGGCGAGGATATCGGCGCGGCTGCGGCGATGGATCTTTCCACCCTGTCCTATGTTTACGGCGCATTCGCCGGGTTCCTGCATGGCGCCAGGATCGCGGAATCCGTCGGGATCGACGTCGCGATCTACGGAAAACTCGTCAACGCGATCTCGCCGAGCTTCGGCGCTTTTTTCGAGCACGAGGGTCGGGTGATCGCCTCGGGCGATTTTCGCATCACCGAAAGCCCACTGCGTATTTCCACACCGGCCGTCCGGCGTATTCTGCTGACCTCGGAACGGCTTGGCCTGAATACGGCGCTGCCGACCCTCGTCGATGACTGGCTGACGAAAGCCGAGGCGGCGGGTTTCGCGAACGAGGAAGTCGCAGCCACGATCAAAATACTGCGCAGCGGAACCGCCGCGTCCGCGCCGGAGGAGATGCGCCCGCATTTATGACGCGCTAGACGCGCGTTTCACGCGGGCTTAAGCTCGATGGCGAAAGGTCCTCGCAAGGGGAAAGCCATGAGCCAGATTTTCCAGCTGAAGCTTCTCGACCGGGTGCTCGAAGCGCTGAAACAGCTCGGCGAGGCCATTGCCGATCTGGGCGCGCCGCCACCGGTTCTCAAGCCGATCCGCGTACCGGTTCGCCGGCGCTGATCGCGGCCGAGGGCCCTGTCCGCAAACCGGCTAGGGCCGTTTCGATCGACGCTTCGAACGCGACCGCGGGCGCGGCGATGTCATGCGCGGCAAGATCGCGGCGCACGGCGGGCGATGCCCCCGTAATCACCAGCTTCACATTCCGCCGCGCGGCTTGGTGCATCAGGCCTTCGATCGTGTGCGCGGCCGTGGAATCCACGAACGGCACGGCCGCGAAATCCACGACCAGCGCACGATGCGTATCAGCGATGCGTTCCAACACCGCGCCGATCGACGCGGCCGCCCCGAAGAAGAACGCGCCGGTGATCCGGTAGACGACGATCTCGGGATCGTTGGCCGTGCGCTCGTCATAACCTTGACGCGTACCGTCCGCGTCGTCGGCGCGATCCTCCGACACGAAAGGCGTTTCGCTCGCCACCGCCGTCGTCTGCGACATGCGATGGATGAACAACGCCGAGCCCAGCGCGAAGCCGACCACAATCGCTTCGATCAAATCGCGGAACATGGTCAGCAGGAAGGTCGACATCAGCACCGCCGCATCACCGGGCGACGCGCGCAGCAGCACGGCGAAAGCGTGTTTCTCGACCATGTTCCACGCGACCAGCGCCAACACGCCCGCCAATGCCGCCAGCGGGATATAGGCGGCAAGCGGGGCGGCGAGCAGCACGAAGGCGAGCAGGAACAGCGCATGCAGCATGCCCGCAATGGGCCCATGCGCGCCGGAGCGCACATTCGTCGCCGTGCGCGCGATCGTGCCGGTGACGCAGATCCCGCCGAACAAGGCGCTTGCGACATTCGCGAAGCCCTGCCCGACCAATTCGCAATTGGCGCGATGGCGCCGCCCGGTCATGCCGTCGGCCACCACGGCCGACAGCAACGATTCGATCGCGCCGAGCACGGCGAAACCGACGGCCGCGGGCATCACGCTGACGATCTTCGCCCAGGACAGATCGGGCAATTGCGGCATCGGCAACGACGCGGGAATGCCGCCGAACTGCGAGCCGATCGTCGCGACGTTCAAACCAAAAATGGCGGTCGCCGCGGCGGCGGCCGTCACCGCGATCAACAGACCCGGCCAATGCGGACGCAGACGCTTCACGCCCTCGGCGATCGCGATGGTGGCGACGGCGAGGGCGACGGTCGTGCCGTCGAGCGTGGGCAACGCGTCCCACAGCACGGGGATCTTCTCGAGGATCGGGCGCGGTTCTTCGCCCGCCAGCGTCAGGCCCAGAAGATCTTTGATCTGACTCGCGAAGATGATCGCGGCGATGCCGGCGGTGAAACCGACCGTCACCGGATAGGGAATGAATTTGACGTAGGTGCCCAGGCGCAAATAACCCGCGATCACCAGCAACACGCCCGAGAGCAGGACGGCGAGGATCGCGCCATCCATTCCGTGTTCGGCGATCGTGGCGCCGACCAGCACGATGAAAGCGCCCGCCGGGCCGCCGATCTGAAAGCGGCTGCCGCCCAGCGCCGACACGAAAAATCCGCCGACGATGGCGGTGACGAGGCCTTGGGCGGGCGTGGCGCCCGACGCGATGGCGATCGCCATCGACAGCGGCAAAGCGACGACCGCGACGGTAAGCCCCGCGATCACATCGTTGCGGAACTGCGCTGGTCCGTAGCCTTCGCGCAGGATGGTGACGAGTTTGGGCGTGAAAAGTTCGGCGAAGCTCGGCGCGCGTGAATTCATCGGCGGGACCCCCCGATCCCAGCGCTTAGACTAAGCGATGGGATCGGGAACAGCCAATGTCCCGCGCGCGGCTCAGCCTTGCCCGGGCATCGGCATCGGCACGTAGATCATCCAGTTCATGCCGAATTTGTCGGACGCCATGCCGAAGGCCGGCGAAAAGAACGTCGGCCCGAACGGCATCATGATCTTCCCGCCCTCGGCCAGCGCGTCGAACAAACGTTTCGCGTCGTCCGGATCCTTGGCGAGGATATTGAGCGCGACGCCTTTGAATTCGGGCTTTCCGCTGGCCCCGCCGTCGGAGGCGAAGATCGTCGTGTCGCGCAATTTGAACTCGGCATGCATGATCTTGTCGGGCGGCGGCGCCGGGCAGCCGGGCTGTTCGGGCCCGCCTTTGGGGGCCGCGTCGTAGCGCATCATCATCCCGATCTCGGCGCCCAATGCGGTGCGATAGAATTCGAGCGCTTTCTCGCAATTTCCTTCGAAAAACAAATACGGCGCGACGGTCATGTATCCATTCCTCCTCGTTGACAAATACGTTGATATCAACATATATTGACGGAGTCAAATCGAGGGGTAAACGGCGAAATGCCGAGCCGGACCGGACCCAGCCACGAAACGACGATCGAAGTGCGCGACGGCTGCTTGTGCCTGCATGTGCAGCGCGCGGCACGCGCGCTCGCCCGGCGCTTCGACGCGGCGTTCCGCGATATCGGCCTGTCGCAAGGCCAGTTCTCGCTGATGATGGCGTTGAACCGGCCCGCGCCGCCGCCGCTCGGCCCCCTCGCCGATTTCCTGGCGATGGATCGCACGACGCTGACCGCGTATCTCAAAGTTCTCACCGCGCGCGGCTGGGTCGATATCGCGACGGACGCGGACGACAAGCGCGTGCGCCGCCCGTCGCTCACCGCGGCCGGCCGCGCGGCGCTGAACGCCGCCGTGCCGATCTGGCGCGCGACCCACGCCGAGCTCGACCGCGAATTGGGCGAGACGCGCGTCGACACGATGCGCAAATCCCTGCGTCTCGTCGCCTGAAGGAACAACATGTCCCTCGTCCTGCACGCCCATCCGTTGTCGAGCTATTGCCAGAAGGTCTTACTTGGCTTGCGCGAGAACGGCATCGCCTTCGACTATCGTAAAATCGAATTCGGCGACGCGGCACATGGCGCCGAACTCGAACGCCTCTGGCCGATGAAGCGTATTCCCGTGCTGGTCGAGAACGGCACGCCGATCGTCGAATCCTCGATCATCCTCGAACATGTCGACCGGGCGTATTCGGGCCAAACGAAGTTGATCCCCGCCGATGCGGCGATGGCGCTGGAAGCGCGCTTCATGGATCGCGTGTTCGACAACTACGTGATGACGCCGATGCAGGCGATCGTGTTCGAGGCTTTGCGCCCAGCCGAAGCGCGCGATCCGTTCGGCGTGGCCAAGGCGCGCAAGGAACTCGACACGATCTATGCCTGGCTCGACGCCAAGCTCGAGGGGCGCGAATGGGCGGCCGGGCCCGCATTCACGCTGGCCGATTGCGCGGCCGCACCGTCGCTATTCTACGCCGATTGGACGCAACCCATTCCGGCCATGTATGCGCGGCTCAAAGCCTATCGCGCGCGCTTGTTGGCACGACCGGCATTCGCGCAAATCGTCGACGAGGCGCGGCCCTATCGGCAGTTCTTCCCGCTGGGCGCCCCCGACCGCGACTAAACGAACGGCAACGCGTCGCGCAGACTGGATTCCACGTCATGGGCGGGGCGATAGCCGAAATCCTTCGCCGCCGCCGAAATGTCGAACGCGTAATCGCGCGGCCAGGGGAACCCGGCGAAACCCGTCGGCGGCACATCGGCCGTTTCGATCGCCAGATCGGGCCGCACGCGCTTGGCCGCCGCGACGAAATCGGCGACGCTGGTCATCCGGCCCGACGCGATGTTGTAGACGCGCGAGGGCAAAGCCGGCGCATCCAGGGCCGCGACATTCGCCGCCGCCACGTCGCGCGCATCGACGAAATCCTCGCCGCGCGTCCAAAGATAGAGCTTGTCCTCGACGCGCGCTTTGCCGCCGATCGCACCCTGCCCCAGCAGCTTCGACATCAAGCCGCCGGGCACGGAGTTATTCGGTCCCGCCCAGAGGCCGAGCACGGCGGCGTAGCGCAGCGCCGCCCAATCGAGCCCGAATTGATCGCCGTAGAGCCGCACGAACCATTCGCCGGCGAGCTTGGCGGCGGCGTAAAGCGAGCGCGGCGCCTGGCTCGCCACGCGCATCGCCAGATCCTCTTTGACCGGGGCGGTCAGGGGATCGCCGAAAGTCGAATAGGCGACAGTGGTGGACGAGGCGTAGAGAAAGCGCTTCACGCCCGTGGCGCGCGCGGCTTCGAGCAGCGCCACCGTGCCGCCGAGATTGACGTCGAAGGCGAGCGTGGGGCGTTCGCGGATCGCCAGGCTCAACGCCGCCGCCGTGTGCACGACCTTGGTGACGCCGTGGCGTTCGAACAGTTCGCGCATCGCCGCGCGATCCGACACGTCGCCCGCGACGATCGTCGCCCGGCCGTCGGGAACGAGCGAAGCGATCGCCGCCGCGTTGGGCCGCAGATCGAGCAAAACCGGCTTCTCGCCCCGCGCCGCCAAAAGCGATGCCGTGCGGCAGCCGATCAGCCCCGCGCCCGTAATCAGAATCGTCATGAATTCACACTCGATAACGCCGCACGGCGAGATAACCCAAGCCAAGCGCCGTGACCAGCCAAATGCCTTGCGCGATGGCGAAGGGCGGCTCGCCTTGCGTGGGCGCGAGCGCCGTCAACGCCGGCACTTTCAGGAAGCCTTGGACGATCAGCACGAAGACGTTGAGATAAAGCGCCAGGATGCCGCCGATCACATAGGCCAAGCGCCAGCGCCCGGCGAGTTGGGCGCCATATAACCCGTAGATCGCCGCCGCCAGCACGATCAGCGAGATCACGCCGAACAGATGCGACGGCAGGAATTGCGTGGCGGGAAACATGAAGCCGGTGACGCTGGTCAGGACCGTCGTCGCCAGGAACGCCGCCGTCAGCTGTTGGCGCGCGCGATTGCCGATCAGATCGGCGAGCCATGCGATGCCACTCGCGATCGCGATCAGACTGATCAGCACGTGTAGCGTCGTAAACGCCTCGATCGACATTCCCAGCATCATGGTCCGGCTCCCTTGTTTCCCCAAAGGATGCTAAATCCGGGCCATCCGCAACGAAAGGTCGTTATGCGCGACAATCTCGTTTTGATCACCGGCTGCTCGGGTGGCGGCAAGTCGAGCCTGCTCGATCGCTTGCGCGCCCGCGGCCATCGCGTCGTCGAAGAGCCGGGGCGGCGCGTCGTGCGCACGGAACAAGCGCAAGGCGGCAATGCTCTGCCCTGGATCGATTTGCCCGCGTTTCTGCACCGGGCATTGGCGCTGGCGCAAAACGATCTGGATGCGGCGCGCGGCGCGACGGATTTCGTGTTCTTCGATCGCGGCGTGATCGACGCGGCATCGGGCTTGGCGGAACTGACCGGTACGCCGGTGTTGCGCGACGTGAATGCCGCGTCGCTCTATCGCCGCGAGGTCTTCCTTGCCCCGCCCTGGCCGGAAATTTTCGCGAACGATCCCGAGCGCCGCCACGGCTTCGACGACGCGACGCGCGAGTATCGCCGCCTCGCCGACACGTTGCCGCGCTTGGGCTACACGGCCATCGAGCTGCCGAAAACGACGCCGGAAGCGCGTGCCGATTTCGTGCTGTCGACGCTTCGGCGCTAGACGGAAAGAACGATCCCGGCCTTGCCGCCTTGCGCGCGGCGCATCGCATCGACCGTCCATTCCAGCGCCTGCGCCAGTTTCTCGTTGCCGAACCAGCGCGCGCCGTCGGCCCCCTTGGCGGCGATGTCGGTGAAGTCGTAGCGCGTCGCGTCGGTGTCGATATCGACCGATTGCTTCGTATAGGCGGAGATCTTGATCGTCATACCGACGAAGGGCGTGCTTTCGTCGAGCGTCATGCGACCGCCTTTGATCTCGCCATTGACCCAATCGATCAACTCCTTGCGGGTCATCGACGTGAAATCGAGTTTGCGGCCCGGCGACGCTTCGGACGCGGCCGGATCGGTCTCGGCGGCGGCGGCAGATTTGGGATGGGCGGCGAAACTGGCGAACGCGGCGGTGGCGAAAGACGTGTTGATCTGCACGATACGGACCTCGGACTCGTTTGCTTGGCCGGCTTGTCGTCACCGGCCCGGCTTCGTCTTTCGCAGGACGCGTGCCACACCTATCCTATTGATTAAAAACGACTTATAGACGCACCCCGGCGCTTGTTACACGGCATAATCTGCCGCCCCGGCAGTCTCTGCCCCCGCGCTTAGGGTTAATTTCGGCGCAACCAACCGCTCAGCCTTCGGTCAGATTCTCGATCGCATCGAGCACCATGCCGGTACCGATCGCCAGCAGCAGGATATCGGCGCCGGCGCGCACATAGCGCCCGCCGGCAGGCACGTTGAGGCGCAGTTCCAATTCGCGCGGCAAGGCATGGAAGACGACGTCGCGCGGCAGCGGACGGCCGATCTGCCATTTGCGCGCTTGGCCCGGCGGCATGCAGCCATTGTTCTTCTTGGCGAGACCCGGCGGGCAATGGCCGCCGCGAAATTGCGCGTCGTAATAGCTGCGGATTTCGCGCCGATCGGGATCGCCGATAACGATCGAAACGGACACGTTGCTGCGCCCGTCGCGCTCGTAGCGGCCGTCGCGTTGCTCGCCGCCGCGCTTCCACGGCGGCTCGGCGAAAGCGGGCGTTGCCGCGAAGCCGGCGGCAAGAATCAAAGCGAAGGTGGCGCGAGGGCGGTTGAACATGACAGCGACTCCTTTCCGGGGCCGACCGGAAAACGCGGAAAGCGATTCGGCTATTCCGGCGGCCGAAGGAGAGTCTTCCGCCCGAAGATGGCCCGAATACGGCGAAATTTTCGCGGATTCTCGGCTTTTATAGCGCCGCGACGCCGATCTCGCCGGCGATGGCGTCGAGTTCCTTGCGCA
Organism: Alphaproteobacteria bacterium; assembly: GCA_017308135.1. Classification (NCBI taxonomy): domain Bacteria; kingdom Pseudomonadati; phylum Pseudomonadota; class Alphaproteobacteria; species Alphaproteobacteria bacterium. Next base: position 95,746 of record JAFKFM010000007.1, on the reverse strand, counting down.
AGGCGGCGTGAATTCTCACGCCATGCTCGGCGGCATCGGCAAGCCGCCCGCCCCGCCCTTCGCCGGGAATGCGCACGGGATCGTGGCCGGGCAACGGCGCGGACGCTTTCAGTTCCGCGAATACCGTGCGGCACGCGGTCTCGAACGCGGCGACGCCGACCAACGCGCCGATATCGATCGCGGCGACGAATTGGCCGGTGTTCGTGGCGCTCTTCGTATCCTTGGTGAAGTCGACGACGTTCGACCCGAACGCCGCCCCGTTCAACACGCCCGCGAGCAAGCCGATCGCCAGCGACAAGCCATAGCCCTTGGCGCCGCCGATCGGCAGCAGGAACCCATCGTCGCGTTTGGCGGGATCGGTCAGGGGCTTGCCGTCGCGGCCGACCATCCAGCCTTCGGGCATTGATTGCCCGCGCTGGGCGAGCGTCTTGATCTTGCCCATCGCCGCGACGGTCGTCGCCATGTCGAGCACGAAAGGATCCGGCCCGCCGCTGGGCGCGCCGATCGCGATCGGATTGGTGCCAAGCAAAATATCCGTGCCGCCGAACGGCGCCACATGGTTGGCGCTGCCCACGGCGGCGCACAGGCCGACCATCTTCGCTTCGGCTTGCGGGCGCACGTAAAGCGCCGCCGGCCCGGCGTGATTGCCGCCGCGAATGCCGACCCAACCGATGCCGGCGACCTGCGCCTTCTCCATCGCCAGGCCGCAGGCGTGGCGCATCGCCAGATGGCCGAGCCCGTTATCGCCGTCGATCAGCGCGGTCGCCGAGGTTTCGGACACCACGGAAATCCGCGCGGCGGGATTGCAGCCGCCGTCGCGCAAGCGATTCACGTATTGACGCAGGCGGAACACGCCATGCGTGTCGTGGCCCAGCGCATCGGCCTCCGCCATCAGATAGGCGACGCTGCGCGCGTCCGCCTCGGGCACGCGCAGCGCCACGAACACGCGCGCGAGGAACGCTTCCAGTTCCCCGCGCGGAACGCGGGCCGGTTCAGCCATCGCCGCCGACGACGCGGTCCTTGTGCCAGAACACGAAGCGGCGCTGGATCCAGACCACGAGACCGAACAGCGTCATGCCGACGATGCTGAGATAGATGATCAGCGAAAAGACGCGCGGCGTGTTGAGCTGGGTGGCCGCCACGCGGATCAATTCGCCGAAGCCGCGCCCGCCGCCCAGGAATTCGCCGGTGATGGCGCCCGCCATCACGCCGACCGCGCCGATCTTCAAGCCCGTGAAGATCTGCGGCAGGCCGGTGGGCAGCTTCATCTTGAACAAGGTCTGCCAGCGCGAAGCGCCCATCGTCTTGAACAACATACGCGCGTTGGTGTCGGCGGCGTGCAGGCCGGCGGCCGTGCCCACGACGATCGGGAAGGTCGCGATGAACGCGGCCAGCGCCACTTTCGACGCGATGTCGAAACCGAGCCACGAGATGAACAAGGGCGCGAAGGCGACCTTGGGCATCGTGTCGATCGCGACCAGATAGGGCATCACCGCCCGTTCGCCGAAGCCGGTCTCGCCGACCAGAATGCCGAGCGAAAAGCCGATCGCCATGGCGAGGGCGAAGCCGTAGATCACTTCCTTGATCGTGACCCACAGCGCCGCGAGCATGTATTCGCCGCCGATCAGATTGCGCCCGACGAAGACGATATCGCGCAGAGTTTCGCCCGGCGTGGGCAGAATGATCGGCGAGACGACGCCCAGGCGCGTGACCATTTCCCACAGGCCGAAAAACACGGCGGCGAGGAAGATCATCGCGATGGCGCGGGGCACGCGATCGTACCACGGGATCGTTTCGGCCCAGATCGTGTCGGCGCCGGAATCCGCCGGGGTCGCGGTGTTGGCGGGAGCCGTCATTTGAACGCCTCTTTGTCCAGGCGGCTGCGGATGCGTTCGACCAGCGCGCCGAATTTCGGCGTCGTGATCATGTCGAGCGTGCGCGGGCGCGGCAGATCGATCGCCACTTCCTCGGCGATATGCCCGGGGCGTGGGCGCATGACGTAGACGACGTCCGACAAAATCACCGCCTCGGGGATCGAGTGGGTGACCAGGAACGCCGTCGCCGCGCGCGAGGCGCAGATACGCTGCAATTCCATGTTCATGAAATCGCGCGTCAGCTCGTCGAGCGCCGAGAACGGCTCGTCGAGCAGCAGCACGGCGGGTTCGGTGATCAGCATCCGGCAGATCGCGGCGCGCTGCGCCATGCCGCCGGAAAGCTCGCTCGGGTAGTTCTTCTCGAAGCCTTTGAGGCCGACGAGGTCGAGCAAGGCCCGCGCGCGGTCGTGGGCGGCCTTCGCCGCGTCGCGACCGTCGCGGATCTCGATCGGCAGGACGATGTTCTCCAGCGTGGTGCGCCAGGGAAACAACGTCGCTTGCTGGAACATCATGCCGATGTCACGCCGCGCACCCGTGACGGGTTGTCCTTGAAGGACAACCCGCCCCGAGCTCGGGGGGATGAGGCCCGCCATGATCTTCAGCAAGGTCGATTTGCCGCAGCCGCTCGATCCGATCACCGACGAGAAGCTGCCTTGGCGCAGGGTAAGATTGATCCCTTCCAACGCCACGATGGCGTTGCGCGCATAGGTCTTGCCCACGTTCGTAAGCTCGTAGACGGTCTTGCCGACCGGCTCCGGCGGCGGCGCGGGCGCGAAGGCCACGGCTCCCGACATCAGCGGATCCCGGCGTTCCACGCCGCCACGAACTGGTTCGTGAAGGCGGCGGAAAGGTCGGGCAGCGGCGCTTTCAGATCGCCGGTTTCGATCAGGCTCTTCTGCCATTCCGCCCACACTTCCGGCGGCTGATAGCCAAGGCCCTTCGACGCGTCGATCGGGATCGTCTTCGACATGACCGCGTCGAACAGCGCCGAGGCGAACGCCGGATCCTCGCTTTCCTGCGGGTTGCCGGCCTTCATATGCGCCAGCACCTTGGCCTTGTTCTCCGCCTTCAGCGCGAAGGCGTGGCCGCGCGCGAAAGCCCGGCCGAATTTGGTGACGAGGTCGGGATTGTTGCGCACCGTTTGGCCCATCGTCACCAGGCCGTTGCCGAAGAACGACTGGTATTCGACCGGCGTCAGGTCGCGCACCTTCATGCCGCGATGATTGAGGATCGCGGCATCGGCGGTCGAGGCCGCATAGGCCGAGATGTCGTTGCGCTGGAACGCGGCCGTGGCCGGGCCGCCGTCGCCGACGGTCAGGAACTTGAAGTCGGTGCCTTCGGTAAGGCCCGCCCCGCGCAGCACGTTGCGCGCGAAGCCCACTTCCGCGCCGTCGGCCGTCCCCACGCCGATCGTCGTGCCCTTGAGGTCGGCGGGCTTTTGATAGTTCGAGCCTTCGCGCACGACGACGCCGAAATTCGTACGTGCCGCGACGTTGTAGATGAACATCACATCCACGCCGCGCGCGCGGGCCGCCAGCACGGGCCCCGGGCCGGGGCGGCCGAACTGCGCTTGGCCGGCGGACAAGGCTTGGAGCACCGGCCCCGAACCGTTGATCGATTCGACGCGGACATTCAGGCCTTCCTCGCGGTAATAGCCTTCGCCGATCGCGACGAAGACGGGGAAGGAATTGATCGCCGACGGACTCGGCTGAACGAAGGTGACGTTCTGCGCCTGCGCGGCGGCGCGGAACGAAACGGCGGGTGCGGCGATTGCGGCGGCGGCGCCGGCGAGAACGGTCCGGCGGCCAAACGCATGTCGTGTCGACTTGCTCATGACGTTCCTCTCCTTCAATTCGTTATTGTTGTTCGTTGGACGCGCCGGCCGAAATCGGCCGGGCGTTTCTCACGCGGCGCTCGAGGCGGGGGCCTGCGCCGTCGCGAAACCGTTGGAAAGCTTGCCGATGCCGTCGATTTCGCATTCGACGACGTCGCCCTGCTTCAGGAAACACGGCGGGTTCATCGCGTAACCCACGCCCGACGGCGTGCCGGTCGCGATCAGATCGCCCGGCTCCAGCGTCAAGCCTTCGGACAGCGAGGCGATCAGCGTCGGGATATCGAAGATCATCGCCGACGTATTGCCGTTCTGACGCAACTCGCCGTTCACCCGCAGGCGAATGCCGAGATTGCCGGGGGACTTCACCTCGTCGGCCGTGACGATATGCGGGCCCATCGGGCACGAGCCGTCCAGGCCCTTGCCCTTGAAATACTGGCCGCCATGGCGGCGCTGCACGTCGCGCGCGGTCACGTCGTTGACGATCGTGTAGCCGTAGACATGCTCGAACGCGCGCGCGCGGGGAATATCGCGGCCCGGTTTGCCGATCACGACGGCGAGCTCGACCTCGTAATCGATTTGCGCCGACAGATGCGCGAACAACGGCACCGTCTCGCCCGGGCCGACCACGGCGGTCGCGGGCTTGGTGAAGAACACCGGATGTTCGGTGATGCCGACCTTGATGTTTTGCGCGCGCTCGCCCTCGGCGATGTGCTCGGCGTAATTGCGGCCCACACAGAACACGTTCTTCGCGGTGCGCGGCAGCGGCGCGGCGAGTTCGATCTTCGCCGCCGGCACGATCGCGGCGCCCAGCGACGCCGCCTTGGCGGTCAGCATGCGCACGGCGTCGAGGCCTTGCGCGCCCGCTTCGATCAAGCGTTGCATCGACGCGAAATGGTCGGCGGGCGACGACGTCGCGCGCGCGGCGGCGGCCAAACGCAACGCCGAGCCATCGGCCAAAATCGCCGCGCATTCCAATAGACCGTTGTGCCGAATCGTCGCGAGACGCATCGTCGAATTTCCTCCCGTTAGCGCGCGGGCATTTTCGCCACCCGTTGTTGTATGTATATTGGGGTGCCGAAGAAGAACTGAAAAGACGGCTTGGTTAACCAATTGGGAGATTGGTGGTCGTGTCCGAAAACCATTCGATCGGTTTGACCGAACGTTTGCGCCGCCACATCCAGGACGGCGGATACGAGCATAATCAACGCCTTCCGCCCGAGCGCGAGCTATGCGGCGATTTCGGCGTGTCGCGCGGGGAACTCAGAAAGTCGCTCGCGGAGCTGGAGAACGACGGGTTGATCTGGCGCCATGTCGGACGCGGCACGTTCATCGGCGCAAGGCCGGTGATCAACATGGACGACGTCGCCTATCTCGAGCAGCTCGCGCGGCCGATCAAGGTGATCGAGGCGCGCATGGCGATCGAGCCGGAGCTCGCGCGCCTATCCGTGGCGCACGGCACGAAGGCGGATTTCGACGAAATCGCGATGTGCGCGCGCCGTTGCCGCGAGGCGAAGGATTGGCGCACCTACGAGGCGTGGGACAACAAGTTCCACCTGGCGATCGCCAAAGCGACGCACAACAAGGTGCTGTTCCATCTGTTCGAAACGCTGAATGTGGTGCGGCGTTCGATCGCCTGGGGACAGTTGCGCGCGTCGAAAGCGCCGCCCCGCAATCACGCCAGCTTCGCCGAACACGACGCGATCATTGCCGCCATCGCGTCGCGCGACGCGGTCACGGCCGCGTCGCTGATGCGGGCACACCTCAAATCGGTGCGCGACCGCGTGCTGCCGGCGCTGGGGGTTTGACCCCCGCAACGCCGGCACGCGTTTCGTTCAGACCACGTCGACTTTCAGCGTGCCCACGCCGTCGATCGTCGCCTCCATCGTGTCGCCCGCGACCACCGCCGCCACGCCCGAGGGCGTGCCGGTCATGATGATGTCGCCGGCCTTCAACTCGAAATACTCCGACAGATACGAGATCATTTCCGGCACTTTCCAGATCATCTGGTTCATGTCGCCGGTTTGCTTGACCTTGCCGTTGACCTTCAACTCGACCTTGCCCGACGACGGGTGGCCGATCTGCGACGCGGGCACGAAGGCGCTCATCGGCGCCGAACGCTCGAAGGCTTTGCCGATTTCCCAGGGGCGGCCCATATCCTTGGCGATGCCCTGCAGATCGCGGCGCGTCATGTCGAGACCGACGGCGTAGCCCCAAACATGATCGAGCGCCTTGTCGATCGCGATATTGGTGCCGCCCTTGGACAGCGCCACGACCAATTCGATTTCGTGATGCACGTCCTTGGTCTTGGTCGGATACGGGAACTTGCCCGTGAAATCGATGTTGTCCGGGTTCTTCTGGAAAAAGAACGGCGGCTCGCGGTTGGGATCGTGCCCCATCTCGATCGCATGGGCCGCGTAGTTGCGGCCGATGCAGTAGACGCGGCGGACCGGGAACAGCTTGTCGCTGCCCTTGACGGGGGCGGCGTTCACGGCCGGCGGATCGATGATATAGGCGGGCATCGTTCGGCTCCTGGATGATTTCGCGGGCTTTTCAGTTATCGCGTTTCCGGCGGCGGATCAATTTGCCGGAACGCAAGGCAGCCTAACCAATTCGTCGATTGGGTTTGACCGTCAACGTATCGCGACGTCGAGCCGCGCGCGCAAGGCCGCGTCGTCGAGCCCCGCGATTTCGACCATTTTGAGCCGCGATTGGGGCCCACGCGCCAGCGTCACCGCCGATTTCGGCAGGTCGAGTGCCTTCGCTAGAAATTTAACTAGCGCTTCGTTCGCCTGGCCTTCGATCGGCCGGGCGCGCACGCGCACTTTCAACACTGCGCGGCCCGACGGATCGGCATCCCAGCCGTCGATCCGGTCGGCGGACGCACCGGGCTGAAGCTTGATCGCCAGCGACGTCATCGCGCGGCGCGGAACTCGGCGAGCAGGCCCGCGACGGAGTCGGGCGCCTCCAAACTCGGCAGATGGCCGAGCCCCGGCAACATCTTCAGTTTCGCGCCCGGAATCGTCGCCGCCAAATGCCGGCAGCGCGCTTGAATATGCGGGAAGTCGAGATCGCCGCACAGGACCAGCGCCGGCAACGCGATATCGGCTAGGCGATCGTAATTTGGTGCCACGTCGATATCCTTGCCCGCCGAGCGGATGGCTTCGTTCATCGCGAAGAACGTCGCACGCGCCGCACCATCCACACGGTTCTCGGCCGATAGCGCGCCATCGAGCCAAAGCCGCGCCTTCAACTCGATGCTGGCGGGCTGAATCGCCATCAAGGGCGCGATCTCCAGCGGATAGACGGGATCGGATCCGCCGGTGACGGAAGGTGCGATCAACACGATCCCCCGCAAGCGTTCGGGAAAGCGCAACGCGGCATCGATGACGATCCGCCCGCCTTGCGAACAGCCGACCAGTACGGGCTTCCGGCCGCCTGCCTGGGCATCGATCAAGGCGGCGAGATCGTCGGTCGACGAATGATCTTCGACCGGTGCCGTCGTTTCGCCGAAGCCGCGCCGGTCATAGGCGATCGTGCGATGCGTCGCGGCGAGAAGCGCGGCCGTGTCGCGCCACATCCGCCGGTCGGCGACGGCGGCGTGGAGAAAAATCACCGGATCGCCCGAACCGGCGATTTCGGCGGCGAGCACGGCGTTCCCGGATTTGATTTTCGCAATCTCGACCATGGGGCGAGGATAGCGCAACGGCGCGTATCGGCGCAGGTAAGTTGTCAATCCGGCGGGGTTTGGATTAGATTGCCCGCATGTCCGATTCCCAAGGGAAGAAGCTGCCGTTCCGGCGCTTCCATCATCGCTGCCGTGGACCTGTGTTCGCCCCGCGCTTGATCTCGCGGGGCTGACAAGGGAACGCGCCGTCGTCTCGTCGTCAGCCTTTTTCGGGCGCAGGTCGCTGCGCCATTCCGGCTCGATGAGACCACAATGTCCCTTCTCTCCGTCAAAGACCTTTCCCTCACCCGCACCGAAACGCTTTTCGCGGGCCTCGATTTCTCGATCGCGCAAGGCGACCGCCTCGGTCTCGTTGCCGCCAACGGACGCGGCAAATCTTCGCTGCTGCGCATTTTGGCGGCGGAGGAGGAAGCGACCGCCGGCGCCATCACGCGAATGCGCGGCCTGACCGTCGCCTTCGCGCCGCAAGATCCGCCCGCACGGCTTTTGAGTTTCGGCTTTCGCGACGGCGTGCGCGATGCCCTCGCCCCCGAAATCGCCGAAGCCGAAGCCTGGCGGATCGACGTTCTGCTGGATTCGCTCGAAGTGGATCCCGCTCTTCGCGACCACCCGATCGGCGCGCTCTCGGGCGGCTGGCAGCGCAGCTTGCTGCTCGCGCGCGCGGCCATCGTCGAGCCCGATCTGCTGCTGCTGGACGAGCCGACGAACCATCTCGATATCGGCCGGATCGGCGTGCTCGAACGTTTCCTTGCCGCCCTGCCCGGCAGCTGTGCGGTGATCGCCGCCAGTCACGATCGCGCCTTTCTCGACAGCGCGACCAGCCGCACTTTGTTTTTGCGTCCGGCGGCGAGCGAGGTTTTCGCGCTGCCTTATTCGCGTGCGCGCACGGCGCTGGACGAGCGTGATGCGGCACGCGATCGGCAGTTCGAAAACGACATGCGCAAGGTCAAGACGCTGCGCCAGCAAGCCGCGAAGCTCAAGAATATCGGCGTCAATTCGGGGTCCGATCTGCTTGTCGTGAAGACCAAGCAGCTGTCCGAACGCGCCGACAAGCTCGAAGCGCGCGCGCAACCGGCGCATCGCGAGCGCTCGGCCGGGGCGATCCGCCTTGCCAATAGCGGCACGCACGCCAAAGCGCTGGTGACGATCGACGAGACGATCATCGCCACGCCGGACGGACGGCCGTTGTTCCGCACCGGCAAACTGCGGATCGGCAACGGCGATCGGATCGTGCTGCTCGGCGCCAACGGGACCGGCAAAACCCGGTTGATCGAAAGGTTGCGCGCGGCCCTGGCCGGCGGCGATCCGAACATCCGCGCGGCCGCAAGCCTCAAGCCCGGCTTTTCCGACCAAGCGCTATCCCAGCTCGACGCGTTCGCCACACCGTGGGCGGCGGTGAAGCAGGCGAGCGATTTGGCCGACGCGCAAGCGCGTTCCCAGCTTGCGGCATCGGGGATCGGCATCGATGCGCAAACCGCGCCGCTGGCGCGGCTTTCCGGCGGCCAGCGCGCCAGGCTCGCGATGCTGCTCTTGCGCCTCGCCCAGCCGAATTTCTATCTGTTGGACGAGCCGACCAACCATCTCGATATCGAAGGACAGGAGATGTTGGAGGACGAATTGGTCGCGCAAGGCGCCGCCTGTCTTCTGGTCAGTCACGACCGGGCCTTCGTGCGCAACGTCGCGACGCGGGTTTGGACGATCGCCGGCAAGCGGTTGATCGAGGTCGACGACCCGGAGCCGATCATGGCCGAACTGAGCGGCTAGACGATGCCCGCGAGATGCCGGATCGGGCGGCCGGGTGCGATGGCTTGCGCGGCGCGCAGGATCGCTTCGGCATCGATACCGTAATGGCGGTAGAGATCGGCGATCGTGCCGGTCTGGCCGAACGAATCGACGCCCAGCGCGCGCACACGATGCCCGGCAACGGCGCCGAGCCAACCGAGCGTGGCCGGGTGTGCATCGGCGACAGTGACCAGCGCGCAATCGCCGGGCACAGCGGCGAGCAAGCGTTCGATGGGGGCGAGCGCATCCGCCTGCCCCGCTTCGCGCGCTTGGCTCGCACGCGTCCATTCGGCATGCAGGCGATCGGCCGAGGTGACGGCCAACAAGCCAACATCGCGCCGGTCCTCGGCGAGCAGCCCGACCGCCGCGATCGCTTCGGGCGCCACGGCGCCGGTATAGGCGATCACCACGCGCGCGGACGGGCCCGGCGGGCGCAGCCAGTAGCCGCCTTCGACGATTTCGGCCGCGCGAGCCGCGTCGATCTGGCGCATCGGTTGTTCCAGCGCGCGCGAGGACAGACGCAGATAGACCGAGCCGCCATCCTTACCGTCGCGCTGCGCATACTCGAACGCGAAGCGCAGGATTGCGGCCAGCTCGTCGGCGAAGGCGGGTTCGTAGGACAGCAAACCGGGCTGGGACATGCCCACCAGCGGCGTGCCGATCGATTGATGCGCGCCGCCTTCGGGGGCGAGCGTGATGCCCGAGGGCGTGGCGACCAGAATGAACCGCGCATCCTGATAGCAGGCGTAGTTGAGCTGATCGGCACCACGCAGGATGAAGGGATCGTAGACCGTGCCGATCGGCACGATACGCTCGCCGAACAGCGACGCGGTCAAGCCGAAGGCCGACAGCGCCAGAAACAGATTCGATTCGGCAATGCCGAGCTCGACATGCTGGCCGTCGGGCGATCGGTCCCATTTGAATGTCGACGGAATACGCTGGGTGCGGAACAGATCTTCCGCCGCTTCGCGCGCGAAGAGTTTACGCCGATTGACCCAGGGCCCGAGATTGGTCGAAACGGTCACGTCGGGCGACATCGTCGCCACGCTATCGGCGAATTCGCTGTCGCCGCGGCCGAGTTCGTTAAGCATGAGCCCGAACGCCGCCTGGGTGGAGATCGTCTTCTCCGCCGGCGGCGCGATCGCCGGCACGTCCAAGACCGGGGCCGTATAGCGACGCATGCCCTTCGCGGCGAAGGGAACCGCATCGAGGAAGCGCTGCAACGCCTTGGCGCCGGTCGCGAGACCTTCGAACTTCTCCCATTCCTGGCCTGGGCGAATGCCGCACGCCGAACGGAACGCATCCATCTGCGCATCGGTCATCAAGCCGGCGTGATTGTCCTTGTGCCCGGCGAGCGGCAGACCCGCACCCTTGATCGTGTAGGCGATGAAGCAGACCGGCCGGTCGTGGGTGCGCGCCTTCGCGAACGCGTCGAGCAAGCTCGGCAAATCGTGGCCGCCGAGATTGGTCATCAAGCGCGCCAGCGCGTCGTCGTCATAGGAAGCGATCAGACTTGCGAGCGCGTTGTCGCCCGTGTGATCGGCGAGCAGGCGCTGGCGCCACGCAGGCCCGCCTTGATAGGTCAGCGCGGAATAAAGCTCGTTCGGGCAATTGTCGATCCAGGCGCGCAGCGTCGCGCCGCCGGGCTTGGCGAACGCCGCTTCGAGCAGCGCGCCGTATTTGAGCACGACGACATCCCAACCGAAGGTCGCGAACACGCTTTCCAAACGCGCGGCGAGACCTTCATGGATCACGCCGTCGAGGCTTTGGCGGTTGTAGTCGACCACCCACCAGGTGTTGCGCAGCCCATGTTTCCGGCCTTCGACCAAGGCTTCGTAGATATTGCCTTCGTCGAGCTCGGCGTCGCCGACCAAGGCCACCATCTTGCCGTCGGGCAGGTCGGCGGCCCGGCCCTTCGCCTTCAGAAAATCCTGCGCGATCGAGGCGAACACGGTTTGCGCCACGCCCAAGCCGACCGAGCCCGTCGAGAAATCGACGTCGTCGATATCCTTGGTGCGCGAGGGGTAAGATTGCGCACCGCCGAAGCCGCGAAAGTTTTCGAGCTTCGCCCGCGTTTGATGGCCCAAGAGATATTGGATCGCGTGGAAGCACGGACTGGCATGCGGCTTCACGGCGACGCGATCTTCGGGGCGCAACGCGTCGAAATAGAGTGCCGTCATGATCGCGGCGAGCGAGGCCGACGAGGATTGATGGCCGCCGACTTTCAGCCCGTCCGGATTCGCGCGCAGGCGATTCGCGTTGTGGATCGTCCAGCTCGACAGCCACAGCACTTTGCGTTCGAGATCGCGCAGAATTTCCAGCCGGTCCGCCATGGGGGCCTCCTCCGATGGAAGGATGAAGCCACCGATTCGCCGGAATTAATTTGCCATTTCAGCCAAGAAGACGGAGCTTATTGGCATAATCTGCCAATACGAGGCCGAAATGACCGCGACCGAGCTCGACGCGATCGATTTGAAGATCCTGAAAGCGCTGCAGGAAGACGGCAAGCTCACCAACAACGCGCTGGCCGAGCGCGTGGGCCTGTCGCCCTCGCCCTGCCTGCGCCGGGTGAATCTATTGGAGGAGAAAGGCGTCATCGCGCGCTACGTGGCGCTGGCCGACTCGGCCAAGCTGGGCTTGCCGGTGAACGTGTTCGTGCGCGTGACGCTCGATCGGCAGATCGAGGAGAATCTCGACGCGTTCGAGGTCGCCGTCACCAAGCGCCCCGAGGTGATGGAGTGCTATCTGATGACCGGCGAATCGGATTACCTGCTGCGAATCGTCGTGCCGGATCTCGCGGCCTATGAGCGATTCCTCAAACAGCATCTGACGCGCATTCCCGGCGTCGCGAACATAAGATCGAGCTTCGCGTTGAAACAGGTGCGCTATCAGACGGCCCTGCCGCTTGCGCATCTGCGCCCGGCCGCCGGCTGATCAATCGCGACTCCGAAAAGCAAAAACCCCGATGCCGCGAGGCACCGGGGTTTTTCGATTTGGTTGCGGGGACAGGATTTGAACCTGTGACCTTCAGGTTATGAGCCTGACGAGCTACCGGGCTGCTCCACCCCGCGTCAAAATCGTATCTCCCAAAAACAAACGCCCACCGAGGTGGGCGCTGTTAGGGAACATGTCGAAGAGGGTATGCGGTTAGCAGTGCGATGTAGCTCTATTCTTCTTGCGATCGCTCCGATGAGAAGGCTCGGCGGCGACTTACTCTCCCATGCCTTGAGACATAGTACCATCAGCGCTGAGAGTTTTCACGGCCGAGTTCGGAATGGGATCGGGTGGAGCACCTCTCGCTAAGACCACCGAGCCGTCCCATCGGAACGAGCAAGAAAAACAGAGGGTATCGCGTGTGTCGGATGGAGAATTCAAGCGCAAGCGCTGGCTTCCGTGACCCGGAAGCCGGGGCCCCTTGGACGGGGGCCTCGACGCTGCGTGCGAAACTGCGACGACGGAGGAGATCAAGCCTATCGGACTATTAGGACCAGTAAGCTCAACGCATTGCTGCGCTTACACACCTGGCCTATCAACGTGGTGGTCTTCCACGGTCCTCAGGGATACCTGGTTTCGAGGCGAGTTTCCCGCTTAGATGCATTCAGCGGTTATCTCTTCAGCACATAGCTACCCGACTGTGCCGCTGGCGCGACAATCGGTACACCAGAGGTGCGTCCATCCCGGTCCTCTCGTACTAGGGACAGCTCCTCTCAAGTATCCTACACCCACGGCAGATAGGGACCGAACTGTCTCACGACGTTCTAAACCCAGCTCACGTACCACTTTAATCGGCGAACAGCCGAACCCTTGGGACCTGCTCCGGCCCCAGGATGTGATGAGCCGACATCGAGGTGCCAAACGACGCCGTCGATATGGACTCTTGGGCGTCATCAGCCTGTTATCCCTAGAGTACCTTTTATCCGTTGAGCGATGGCCCTTCCACATGGAAACCACCGGATCACTATGGCCGACTTTCGTCTCTGCTCGACCTGTCGGTCTCGCAGTCAGGCGGGCTTATGCCATTGCACTCGAGGGCTGATTTCCGACCAGCCTGAGCCCACCATCGCGCGCCTCCGTTACTCTTTGGGAGGCGACCGCCCCAGTCAAACTGCCCACCACGCAGGGTCCTTAGCCCGGATAACGGGCCGAAGTTAGATATCAGAAACCGTAAGGGCGGTATTTCACCGGTGCCTCCATCAGAGCTGACGCCCCAACTTCATTGGCTCCCGCCTATCCTACACATCCAGTTCCTAATACCACTGCGAAGTTGCAGTAAAGGTTCATAGGGTCTTTCCGTCTAACCGCGGGTACTCCGCATCTTCACGGAGAATTCAATTTCACTGAGCCGGTGCCGGAGACAGTGGGGAAGTCGTTACGCCATTCGTGCAGGTCGGAACTTACCCGACAAGGAATTTCGCTACCTTAGGACCGTTATAGTTACGGCCGCCGTTTACCGGGGCTTCGATTCAAGCCTTGCAGCTCTCCTCTTAACCTTCCGGCACCGGGCAGGCGTCAGACCCTATACGTCCTCTTACGAGTTCGCAGAGCCCTGTGTTTTAAGTAAACAGTCGCTACCCCCATTTCTGTGCCACCCGACAAAGCTTGCGCTAAGCCGGGTCTCTCTTATCCCGAAGTTACGAGAGCAATTTGCCTAGTTCCTTCGACACCGTTCTCTCAAGCGCCTTGGTATATTCAACCAACCCACCTGTGTCGGTTTCGGGTACGGCCTATACGCTGGGGCTATTTCCTGGAAGACTTGACCGGCCCGCGGAATCCAATAACCGCGAACAAGCTGCCATCTCCGTCAACACCCAGCAGGCCCAGGAATATTAACCTGGTTTCCATCGACTACGCCTTTCGGCCTCGCCTTAGGGACCGGCTTACCCTGCGCGGATTAACCTTGCGCAGGAACCCTTGGGTTTTCGGCGACAGGGTTTCTCACCCTGTTTATCGTTACTCATGTCAGCATTCTCACTTCCGATACCTCCAGCAGACCTGACGGTCCACCTTCACAGGCTTACGGAACGCTCCGCTACCGCGTGCTTGCGCACACCCGTATCTTCGGTGCCTAGCTTAAGCCCCGTTACATTTTCGGCGCAGGACAGCTTGACCAGTGAGCTATTACGCTTTCTTTAAAGGATGGCTGCTTCTAAGCCAACCTCCTGGTTGTCTAAGCCGTCCCACATCCTTTACCACTTAGCTAGGACTTGGGGACCTTAGATGACGGTCTGGGCTCTTTCCCTCTCGGCGACGGACCTTAGCACCCGCCGCCTGCCTGCCGATCTGTACTCCTCGGTATTCGGAGTTTGGTTAGGTTTGGTAAGGCTTGCGCCCCCCTAGCCCATCCAGTGCTCTACCCCCGAGGGTAATCAATCGACGCTCTACCTCAATAGATTTCGCGGAGAACCAGCTATTACCGGCCTTGATTGGCCTTTCACCCCTAGCCACAGGTCATCCCCTGCTTTTTCAACAGAAGTGGGTTCGGTCCTCCAGTGCGTGTTACCGCACCTTCAACCTGCCCATGGCTAGATCGACCGGTTTCGGGTCTAATCCTAGTGACTACTCGCCCTATTCAGACTCGCTTTCGCTGCGCCTACGCCTATCGGCTTAAGCTCGCCACTAAAACTAACTCGCTGACCCATTATACAAAAGGTACGCCGTCACGGGACAAGCCCGCTCCGACTGCTTGTAGGCATCCAGTTTCAGGTCTATTTCACTCCCCTCATCGGGGTGCTTTTCACCTTTCCCTCACGGTACTTGTTCGCTATCGGTCGGTAAGGAGTACTTAGGCTTGGAGGGTGGTCCCCCCATCTTCAGACAGGATTTCACGTGTCCCGCCTTACTCAAGGATCTCTGCGCTTTCTACCCGTACGGGGCTATCACCCTCTATAGCCGCCCTTTCCAGAGCGTTCCGGTTCTTACGCAAAAATCACTGGCCTGGTCCGCGTTCGCTCGCCACTACTAACGGAGTCTCGGTTGATGTCCTTTCCTCCGGGTACTGAGATGTTTCAATTCCCCGGGTTTGCTTCCACGCCCCTATGTATTCAGGACGGGATCATCCTTGCGGATGGGGTTGCCCCATTCGGAAATCCACGGATCAACGATCGCTCGCATCTCCCCGTGGCTTATCGCAGCGTGCTACGTCCTTCATCGCCTCTTACCGCCAAGGCATCCACTAAATGCCCTTGTCACGCTTGATCTCTTAGTCGTCGAAGCAGATCACAATCCGAAGACCGCAACCTACGTCTATGTCGTCGTTAAGTGCGCTGGCCTAGGCGACCAACACGCACTCGCTCAGTTTCGCACGCAGAGTCGAAGCTCCCGAACCGGTCTTGCGACCAGGTCGAAAACCCAAGCTCTACGCGCTTGAATTCTCCATCAGACACGCCGGTACATTCCTTCGGCAACCATCACTAATCGCCGAACCGCTTCACATACCCTCGGCTTCGGTGCCTGCGATCGCTCGCATCACCGTTGCGTTCGGGTACGTTCCACAAGAACGTACCAACATACCCTCTTCACCATGTCAAACAGCACAGGATATCAGCCAGCGAACCCGGGAGACCTTGCGGTC